>JBGRQA010000009.1:0-191902 GCA_041725895.1 Marinifilaceae bacterium | reverse complement strand
CCCTCCAGTATACCTTGGATCGCTTTTTCCTTAAACGAATCATAGTTGAATTTCTTTGTCATGGTGCTAAGATATATGCTTTATCAATTCACCCTGACACAGAGTTATGAACAGTCTCGTCGCGGAACGATTGAACTAAACCGCACAAGCATCGAACCAAATCGTAGGTATATTCGATATTCTATGGCACGGGTGTTTTAGTTGTGCATAACATTTTTCGGTTGATGTGGAAGACTGGGATAGGTTAGCCTGGGATGTGTTCTCCCAGGCTGTTTGTATCCTCTTAGAGTTTTTTTATCGAAAGGTTTCTGAATGTTAAAGAGGCGAATACCCTATTAATTCAGCTTGGATGCCTCCTCCATAATAACCTCGTAGGAGTAGCCGGCTCCGAAATCTTTGTTTAGGGTAATTCGTCCTTTAAAAGTAACAATTTCGTCTACCTTTACCATTTCGTTGGTGGTAACAGTGATATCGTAATTGCCTTTGCTATCGGTGCCATCCTGTAAATGGGCCCAGTTTTTTCCCATAATTCCTGAATTGAACTTAACCACCTGGCCCCGAATTTTTACTGTTTTATTGGCATATTTGTTCCGGTTGGCGTAGAGTTCGGCAATGGATATCCCTTCCGGGGCTACATCAATGCTTATATTTTTTTTGGAAGTGCCTGATTTTTTTGCGTGCATCATTGCTTCAGGGTATTTAGAAGGACTTTGTACAGGAGTGGAACTAACCCCTTGCAGAAAATAGATGGAGGCAAAGGTTCTTTGCAGGTCTTTACTTTTAAAATTTGTCATTTCCAAACCTTGTTCATGGTATACCTTATCCCCAACTTTTACTTCCTTTTTTGGAATGGCTACCCAGTAGGTTTTGTTACTTTCTTTTAGGTTTAGATAGGTGTAGGAATTGGCCTGCAGTACTTCGAGTACAGTTCTTGCGTTTTCATTGGTCTGATTTTTTTTGTTTGAAGTCGATTGGCAGGCTGCAAAACCAATAGAAAGGGCGAGGATGAGGACCGGTAGCTTTAATTTCATGGTATTATTGATTTTAGGAATTGAATATCTGTTAGTCTGTAGAATCTAAGCTATGAAAAAAAAATCAGAACTAAAATTATTTAATAGCTATAGAAAATATGAATTAATTCAAAACCTGGCAATTGGGTAAAGTGTTTTGTAGTTTTTGTTTGCAGTAGTTTGAAATAGCTTATTCGTTCAAAAGAATCACTTTTCCTTCCTCTACATTAAAAACATTTTGTGTTTGGAATTCCGTTAGTTGATTTTCGGAGTAAAAGGGATTCAGATGTATCAGCCCAATTCGTGGAATATCGGAATGCTTTGCCATATTCAGGATTTCTTCCAGGGAAGAGTGTTCCTCTGCATTTTCTTTTTTCAGTTCCCAGCATTCGTGCAGCAGGAGCTGAACCTTTTTTTGAAAGGTACTATGGTTTGCATTTGTGTCGGTGGCATAATGCAAATAATGGCCCAGGGTAATTCCGAAGGAGGGATGGGAATGTTGTTGGACTTCTATTCCGATTTCAAGTTTACCGATTTGAAATCCGGCTACATTGTAATCATGGAAATATACTTCACGGGCAAAGGTATCAATTGTACGGGCAAAATAGGGAGGCGAAGTAAATCGGCACAGTAGTTCTTTACAACCTTCCGGGTAATAGGGTTTTCCCGGACCATACAGGTGAAGGGTTTTGTTGGCAACAAACCGTGGCAGGTAGGAAAGTCCAATGATATGATCCAAATGGTAATGACTCAGAATTAGATGAATCTCATCGTATTGATCTAAAAGACTGGTGTAATTGCGAAGTTTGTGAAGTCCTGTTCCCGCATCCAATAGAATTAAGATATTGGGGGTATGACATAAAAAGGAGGAGGTGGATCTGGTATCGGTTGGAATCCAACCCGATGAGCCCAGGGGAATTAAGTTGAGCATTTGAATATTGAGTTTCGTTCAAATTGAAAAGTACTAATCATTTTCAGGAAGAGGTTGTTTTTCTGCGAATTTTTTAAATTTATTCAAGGTTTCCCCGTCAATATCCTGGAAGGTAGATTTGAAGAGGGCAAACAGGGAGCATGCTACTGGATTTTGCCCCTCAATAGTGTGGGAGGCAATTATCATAGTACCTCCATTTGTCTTCGAAAACTCGAAGCGATTGATTTTGTGCATCCATCCCGCACTGAATTCCAATTCCACCAGTTGGTTTTTTTTGTACTGAAGCAGGGTTTCCTCAATGATCATTTCCTCTTCCTCGTTAACGATAACCATTTTGTACCGGCTACCCACTTTATCGGGTGTTTCTTGTATTGGTGTAATTTCCTTTACGTCTGGTAGCCATTCAGTGATCCTTTCGTTGTTATTGAAAAGGGAGAAGGTGTAATTCAGAGGGCGATCAATTTTTATGGAAACCTGGTAGTTGAGTTGAGGATTCAGAAATCCAACAAGGAAGAATATCCCCAGTAAAAGAAAGATCAGGAAGGCAGAAATTTTAAGAGCTCTCATTCTCATAATAGAAAAATATTGGCCGGAACAACAAACTGTCTATTGTTCCGGAGGTCGAATTTATATTAGGAATACTTTACTTTTCGATGTAATTCTTAAAATTAGACAGCCCTTCCTCAAAATCCTTACCAATGGCTTTGTCCATGTTCATAAAAAGCATCATAATAGTAAAGGGGAACTTATTTTCCCCGGAGAATCCCCAGGTGATTTCGGTTCCTTCGCCGGAGGGTTTAAGGTCAAAGTATCCCTTGTTGGTGGCTTTCCATGGTTTCAGGAATCGTAACTCCGTTTCGATACGACCAGGGGCTTTAATAAGTGTGATCTCCTGTTCTCCTTCTCCAACTTCTTTGTTCCCGGACCAGTGAGAATAGGAGCCAACTTCACCGTCGGTTCCATGGTATTCGATTTTGATTTCCGGATCGCGTTTGGACCAGGGCGACCAAAGGTCTTGCTCTTTCAAGGAACAGAGACTTTTGAAAACCAGATCGGGACTCTGGTTAACAACGATTGTACGGGAAACATGAAAACTTTTTGGGCCCATTAGATGAAGGGCAGCAATTATAATGGCAATACCTATAAGAATATAAAGAAGTATTTTCATAGCAATGAATTTTAGTTGTGCTTATTAAATTACTGATTTTTTGTGAAAAAGACATTCTGTAGATCGAAAAAGTGGGAGAGAAACGGAGGCAAATCCTCACTAGCTGTTTTGTGAAAAATAAAAGTACCTGCGATTTGAAAAAGAAATCTTACCTTTATTAAAAAGAATCATAATGAAAAAAGATCACAAGAATTGTCAAAGTTGTATGATGCCTTTGAAGAAAGATCCACAAGGTGGGGGCTCCAATGCCGACGGAACAAAATCCGTTATGTATTGCAGTTACTGTTATGAAAATGGTGAGTTTCTACAACCGAACATCACTGCAAAAGAAATGCAGGTTTTTGTGAAAGGAAAACTGAAGGAAATGGGATTTCCCGGTTTTATTGCCGGATGGATGTGTAAAGGGATTCCCAAATTGGAACGATGGCAAAATAAGTAAGCTATGGAATATATTATAAGAAGGGCAGAGGGGGTAGATCTTTCTGCAATTAATACAATCTATAATCAGGCGGTTCCGCTAATTGCTGCTACCGCAGATATGGAACAGGTTCCTCTTTCCCGGCGAAAAGTGTGGTTTGAGGAGCATCAAAGGAATGGAAATCCGATTTTGGTTGCTGAAAACAACGGAGTTGTGGTTGGTTGGCTCTCGTTTTCCTATTATCGTGAGGGGAGAAAAGCTGTAGCTCAGGTTCGGGAAATCTCCTACTATATTCATGAGGATTACCGGGAAAAAGGAGTGGCCAGTAGTCTGATTGAAAAATCGATTAAAATGGCACCGGAGGTGGGTGCCGAGGTTCTAATTACTTTCATTATTGATGGAAATGAAGGCAGCATCCGGTTGATGAATAAGTTTGGTTTTGAACTTTGGGGCAGGTTGCCGAAGGTAGTGAATGTAAGTTCGGAAGATGTTCGCGATCATTTGATCTTCGGATTGAGATGCTCCTAAATCTCTTCGGAGTTGGAGTTTGGGCTTTCGATTCTGTTTTACCGGAGCTATTGCAAAAGATCCAGAATCTTTGCAGCTATTTTTTCCTGCTGCAGTCGAATGTGCGGTTTAGCCAGTTTGAAGGCTTCGTTTGGCATTATGGAAGCTGAATAAGTCTTGGGGTTTTCTACCATGGTATAGCCGCCCATTTTTTTCACTTCCAATAGCCCTTTGGCTCCATCCGAGTTCAAGCCACAAAGAATTGCTCCTATCAGGGTAGTTTTGTAGGTCCAGGCCGCCGTTTCAAAGAGTACATCAATTGCAGGTCGGGAGTAATTGACTTTGAGATCGGTGGAAAGGCTGCAGGTGAAATCCTCATTCACCATTAGATGGTAATTGGGTGGAGCAAAATAGATGGTGCCGGGCTGTATGGCTTCCTTGTCTTCGGCTTCTTTTACCTTCATGTGACAAATCCGATTCAGGTGCTGAATGAAGGAATCGTTGGAGTGCTCTCCTATGTGCAATACAACCAGAATTGCCAGTGGAAATTCTTTTGGAAATTCCGGGAGGATGGTTTGTAATGCCTCCAAACCTCCGAATGAGGTGCCGATGACAACAGCCTTGTACATGTTACCGGATTTTCTTTTTAAATATTTTGTTGGGGCCGTCTATCACATTGAAATGTTGTTCGTGTTCAGTAAATTGAAGGCTCTCTTTTGTTCCCAGGCACATGTAACCACTGGAGGAAAGACTTCTATGGAACAATCCAATTACTTTGTTCTGGAGTTCCCGATTGAAATAGATTAACACATTTCGGCAAAGAATCAGGTTGACTTCAGCAAATACATCATCCACCACCAGGTTGTGATCAGCAAAAACAATTTTTTGGGAGAGGGATTGATCAAACTTAACCGATCCATATTTTGAGGTATAGTGGTTCGATAATTTATCGTGTCCCCCAGCTTTTTTATAGTTTCGCTGAAACAGTTCGAACCCGGACAAAGGGTAAATCCCCTGGCGGGCTGTTTCCAAAACCTTCCGGTTGAAATCCGTTGCGTAGATTCGGGTACGGTCCAGCAAGCCTTCCTCCTTCAGGAGGATGACCAGGGAGTAGACCTCCTCACCTGTTGAACAACCGGCATGCCAGACCTTTATAAAAGGATAGGTTTGGAGAATGGGCACTACATTTCTGCGGAAGGACAGGTAGAAATCAGGATCACGAAACATTTCGGTTACATTGATCGAAAGATCCTCCAATAGTTCGAAAAAGAAGTTCTTATCTCGCAGTACTTTATCCTGTATTTGAGACAAACTCTCAAACTGGCTGATATGAAGCCGGTGAATTAACCTTCTTTTGACATGAGCCCGCGAATAGTTCCTGAAGTCGTAACCATATTTTTGATAAATGGCCTCCAGCAGAAGGGGTAATTCTATGTCCAGGTTCTCCAGTTGATTCATGGTTTGATCTAGCTAAATGAGAGTGACTGGTTTTCCAATTCCTTGGCTGTTTCATACAAGACTTTTTGAATGTCTTCCTCCTTGAAAGGTTTGGAGATAAAATCGTTCATGCCTGATTCAATACATCTTTGACGATCTTCGATAAAAGCATTGGCTGTAAGTGCAACAATGCAACAGCTCGGATTGATGTTTTCTTCCTTCTCGAAACGACGAATCATTTCGGTTGCCTCAATTCCATCGATAATGGGCATTTGCATGTCCATCAGGATCAATTGATGACGCTTGTCTTTATATTGTTCAAAGGCTTCCTGTCCGTTGGTTGCAAAATCGCATTGAAGGCCCATGTGCTTCAGTGTTAACTGGGCCACTTTTCTATTGAGCGGGTTATCCTCTGCTACCAAAATGGAGATATCGGAAGGGATTTCCATGGTATTTTCTTTTACTTGTTGATTCTGTTGGGAGCTATGGGCCAATTTCAGTTTAAACCAGAAATTGGAACCTTCGCCTACTTCACTGCTCACTCCAATTGTTCCTCCCATTAATTGTACCAGGTTTTTGGAGATGGCCAGTCCCAAACCGGTTCCTCCAAATCGTCGGGTGGTGGATGATTCGGACTGGGTAAATTCCTGAAAAAGTTTCTTTTGAGCATCTCCCGAGATGCCTATGCCTGAATCTTTTACCGAAAACAGGAGGTTTATTGCTTCGTCGTCCTTTTCCAGTATGCTGACTCTCAATTTTACGAAGCCTTTGGCTGTGAATTTGAGGGCATTGTTTACAAGATTCATTAATATCTGGTTGATTCGGTAATGATCTCCATTTACAAGTTGAGGAATGTCTTCATCGATTTTGATGATGAAGTCAAGACCTTTTTCAATTGCTTTAAAATGCAGCAGTTGGTAGATGGTATTTGTGACTTTTCTGAGATCAAAATCGATGTGTTCGAAATCGATTTGACGGGCCTCTATTTTTGAGTAATCCAGGATGTCATTAATTATCTGCAACAGATGTTCGCCGGAAGTAGCCATTGCGGATAGCATCTCTTTTTGGTCCTGATTCAATTCCGATTTCAAAAGAAGTCTTGACAAGCCAAGTATTCCATTCATCGGGGAACGGATTTCGTGGGACATGTTGGCCAGAAAAAGGGATTTGGTTCGGGTGGCATCCTCTGCTTTGTTTCGGGCGATGACTAATTCTTCGTTTTTGCTTTCAACATATTTTAGGAGTTGATTCAATTCTTGTTTTTGACGATAAAGGTCAAGAAATACCTTAACCTTACCTCTCAGAATTTCAGGAATAATGGGTTTGGGGATAAAATCCACCGCTCCTGTTTCAATTCCTTTGATAATGTGTAGGTCGCTTTGATGAATGGCAGAAACGAAGATGACCGGAAGGTATTTGGTTTTCTTTCGGTGCCGCATCAGTTCCAGCGTTTCATAGCCATCCATGCCGGGCATTTGAACGTCCAGAATGGCCAGGGCGAACTCTTCCTTGAGAGTTTGTTTCAAAGCTTCCTCTCCCGAATAGGCTCTCACAAACTCCAGGTTAAAATCGTTCAGAATGGTTTCCAGACTGATCAGGTTCTCCTGTTTATCATCGACTATTAATATTTTTTCTTTTTTCATCTGTTACAATTTTCTTGTTAAGATCAGATGGAATTACATGCTGTAAAATAATTATTACCGTTTCTGAGCTCGCAAGCATCGTTGCCGTGTGTTCCCGATAGTTATCGGAGTAATAATTATTTTAATCCTGCTTGTTTCATCTGTTCCAAACTTTTTATGTTGGCCCTCCCAATTGTATTGTTTATACGATTGGGGAGGCGAAACCCGCCATTGGAGCATGCTCTTCGAAGTGTCTGTGTTCTCCGGATTGCTTTCTCCTTTCAGTGCGGTATTAAAAGCAACGCTTCAAATCCAAACCTTTAATTGTAGAGCCATATTTTCAACATAGAAAATAGTTTGTTCTCATCAACGGGTTTGGGCAGATAATCGTTTGCTCCGCTGCTGATGGCTTTTTCATAATCCTCTTTCATGGCTTTTGCCGTCAGGCAAATGATAGGAACATCCATTATTCCCGATGTTTGGCGAATGGTTGTCATTGCTTCGTAGCCATCCATTTCGGGCATCATAACATCCATCAGTACCAGGTCTATTTCCTTATTCTCCTTTAGAACATCTATGGCAATTCTTCCATTTTCGGCTTCCAAAACTTCAATGTCTTTTTCCTCCAGAATTTTACCAAGGGCAAAAACATTTCGGATTTCGTCATCCACTACCAGAATCTTTTTTCCTTTAAAAATGGAATCGTCAATTTGATTGATGTTGATTTGCTGTTTCTCCGGGATTTCATTGGCAACCTGGTGGAGGAAGAGGGTTACTTCATCCATCAATCTTTCATCCGATTTTAATCCTTTTAGAATAATCGAGTTGGTGTATTTACTCAGTTTTCTGTGCTCCTCTCTGGAGAGTGATTTGCCGGTATAGATAATTGTGTTGGGAATTGGAGTTTTTTGCAGGGCCAGTTGATCCAGCAATTGTTCTCCTGAATAGTCCGGTAAGCCCAAATCCAGAATCACACAATCGTATTTTTGTTTCTGTATTAGATCAAAGGCCATAGCTGCAGATCCTGCTTCATCTATCGTAGCATCTGTCTCAACGATTAGATCCCTGATTATTTTTCGGGTTACATGGTTGTCTTCAACAATGAGGATGCGTTTGGTTTCGGAATACAGCTGTTTCTTAATTTTGGCAACTACCTTTTCGAAGGGCATACCTTCTGCGGTTGGGAGTTGTTCTAATTCCCATTCTTGAATTCCTTCGATGGGATTTAAAAGGTGGAGGGGCAGTTTCCCAGCTAATGGATTCTCCTTCAATAGTTCCATCATTTGTCTCTCTTCGTGCAGAGTGGTCGCAATACTCATTATGATTGCCACCGGATGATAGGCTTCAATCAGGGCAATGGCTTCGGTAATATTGGAGGCTACTACCGCATTGAATTGCATCTGATGAATTTGATCATACATTAATCCTGCTTCCTGTTTATCCGGATGAATAAGGATTACCAGGGGATTTGGACCGGGATTGTTGCGATCGTCCTCAATGAACTGAGGAAGTGTAGCAGGGGTATTTTCGATGGTTTGATCTTCTGATATTGGGGAAGCAGTTTTTTCCTCCTTTGTTTGATCTTCAGGGAGAAGAGGAAGATATACCGTAAAGGTAGATCCGTGATTCAGTTCACTTTCAAGATGTATTTCCCCGCCAAGCATTCGGGATAGCTCTTTGGAGATGGAAAGGCCCAATCCGGTTCCACCATATTGGCGGGAAATGCTTCCGTCTGCCTGTTGAAAGGCTTCGAATATGGCTTCTTTTTTCTCATCCGGAATTCCTACACCTGTGTCTTTTACAGAGATGGAATAGATTTCGGTCTGTTGCAAATCTTTTCGCATCAAATGGGAAGTGTTCTCTTCTTTTTCGAGCAATACAGAAATACTTCCCGATTGAGTGAACTTGAAGGCATTGGAGAGCAGGTTCTTTAGAATCTGGGAGATTCGTTGCATATCCGTCCGCAGGGTTTCCGGGAATTTATCGCTGATCTCTACAATCAGATCCAGTTTTTTCTCTTCGGCCTGGTGTTTGAAGTTTCGGAAAATATCCTCACGCAGCTCTTCTGCCCTAATGTTCTGGAAGTAGAGGTCCATTTTGCCTGCTTCAATCTTTGACAGATCAAGAATTTCATTGATCAATTGAAGCAAATCAGTTCCGCTTCGGTGAATAATTTCGGCAGATTCTATCTGATCTGGAGAGAGATTTCCCTCCTTGTTTTTTGCCAGTACGCCCGAAAGAATGAGTAAACTGTTGAGGGGGGTTCGGAGTTCGTGTGACATATTGGCCAGAAATTCCGATTTGTAACTGCTCGATTGCTCCAATTCCACAGCTTTTTTCTCCAAAGATTCATGCGCCTGCAACAATTTCCTGTTCTTTTCCTCGATCTCCTCTTTCTGCATTTCCAGTTGCCTGGTGCGTTCCTCAAGTTCTTCGTTGGTTACTCTCAATTCCTCCTGTTGAACCTGGAGTTTCTTCTCATTTTCGGTTAAAGATTTGGTTTGTTCCGAAAGTTCTTCGTTGGCCACTCGCAGCTCTTCCTGCTGCACTTGCAATTCGCTGGCCTGATCCTGCGTTTTTTCCAGTAATTCCTGAACCTTTGAACGAGACATGGAAGAGGCAATAGCTATTGTGATGGTTTCGTTTACAGTATTTAAAAAGTCAACTTTTATCTCGTCCATTTTTTTTACAGAAGCCAATTCAATAGTCCCCCAAACCTCATTTTGAAACAGCAGAGGAAGGATAAGAAGATCCGTAGGAAGCATTTCCCCCATTCCTGTGCTTATTTTGAAGTAGTCCGCCGGAATTTCAGCGATTTGTTTTATTGTTTTTGTTTTTATAACCTGTCCCAAAATACCATCAGTAACATGAATGCTTCTATTTCTGTCTGCTTTACTCAGCCCGATGGAAGCCTTCATTTCGAGGTGTTGGGTATCTCTGTTCAATATATACAAGGCTCCCAGTTCTACTTCCAAAAAGTGATTGAGAAAATCCATTGTATTTTGGGCAATGGAGTCGGGGGTGAGATTGCCTTTTAGTCTTTTGTTGAGTTCATTTAGGCCATCCTTAAACCAATTTTCCTGTTGATTCTTAATGTGAGAAAGCTCTAGTTGTTCGGTCATTCGGTTCAGGGCCAGGGTCAATTCATCCTTTTTTGATTTTGGGTTTAGTTTTTTACTAAAATCTCCTTCTGCAACTTTTTGAGTGTATTGAATTACGTTTTGCAATCCGTTTTGAATGCGAATGAAGGAGCGGGCCAACTCGCTCATTTCATTGTTTCCGGTAATGGAAATTTTAGTTTGCAGATTTCCGGAAGCAATGATTTTAAAGCTTTTCACCAATTCCAATACCGGTGTGGTGATGGATTTGGAAATCAAATAGAAGAACCAGGAAATAAAAGCTCCTAATCCGATGAGTATTATGAAAATGGTGATTAAAAGCAGGTTGTTGATGTAGTTAATGATCTCTCCAATGTTGGAGGCAAACTCTTTGTAGAAGATTCGCATTTGATGCAGATCGTCATGGAGCGCCTTGTCAATCTCGGCTTGTTTGTGGCTTAGAATTTTGTTCTTAATTATGGTTCCCAGTTCATATCCCTTTGTGGCTACTTTCTGGCTCGCCAAAAACTGGGGATTCTTAAGGTGAGAAAACAGACGAAGACGATTGGCCATGAGTCGGGCCATTTCTTTGTCGTTATAGTAGGCCTCTTTGTAGGTAGCAAAAAGTATTTCGGCTAACTCTTCCTGATTTAGTTCCCTGGCTTTTTCTTCCAATTGTCCAAAGAGTAAGGCCATTTGGTTTGCTTCCTCTATTTTGAGTATGGCCGAGGCATAGTAGTCACTCTCTTTGGTGATAACAAAATTGTAATAATCATCCACCCCTTCCTGAAAGGTATTGTTGTGTACCCGTTCTGCGTTTAGTATAATGCCCAGAACTTTACTGGTTTTGAAAAAATAATTGGCAGAAAAACCCAGAATCAAAATACTAAAAATGGTAATCACTGTTAAAAATAGGAGTCTGTATTTGATTCTCCAGTTCCTGAATTTAAAGATTGATTGCGACATATAGTTAGGTTATGATTAGAACACAACTAATAAAAAGTTGAATATTAGATATTCTGTAATTCGTGTTCTTCTATTGGTTTGAATAAGAAGTATGAAGAACGATTTTGTTATCATAAATAATTGGGGATAAACCCTACTAAACAAAACTATCAAAAATCGTTGGAGAAGCAAGGATTGGAAGTCGCTTTTCTGTAAAAATAAAATGTTTTTTTTACCATGAATGGATGGAATCGATAAGTAAATAGTGTTTTTTTAGGGATTAAGGGGATGATGATTCTTGTGCTGATTTTGCTGGTTTGATGGAGATAAAAGCTTTTGTAGACCGGTAAAATGTTTGGAATTCATTGGAAGTAGAACGATCAAGTATAGATCTATTGGGGAGTTTGTAGGGGAGGTATATAAAAAGAACCTGCTCTGAATATTCTATTCGGAAGCAAGTTCTTTTAGTTGATAATTAACGTGTGAGTTTTTCTGGTATTCCTGTTTTTATGCTTAGATGGTTATAAGCTTACAATAGTTCAAATGTGGCCATCAATGAAGGTTTACAGGACCAATGATTCCTCAATTGTACCCACCGGACATTCCAACATGCAACTGCCACAGTCGTCACAGCGATTGGGGTTCACTCGGTAGGGGCTCCCTTCCTCAATGGCTTTGAATGAACAAACCTCTTTACAGGTTCCGCATTCGATACAGTTATCGTTAATGCGTACCCCCGCCGGATTATAGGTTGCTCCTCCAAAAGCAAAACGAGTTCGTAGAATTTTATGGTCGCGATTTTTGCATTCAAAATCAAAGTCGAATATTTCGCCTTTGGCTTTGTATATTACAAAGTTGCCTTCTGCCATCGCAGGATATTTTTCTATATCGGTTGCGGCTGCTCTTAATTCAGCATTGAATTTTGCCTTTTCTTTGATCACTTCAGCGGGGACTTTTTTTACTTCACCAATAATCCGGAAGCTGTATCCTGTTGGAAAAACCGGTGTGCCATCGGGGAGGTGTTCCAATATACGGGTATCTGAAACACCGCAAACAGTTACTTTACCGGTTTCTTCCAATTGCCTGCCAAATGGTTTATTAGCCATTGTTCTAAAGTATATTCCCTCTTCATCAAATCCGTTGAAATGGGCTACACGTGAGTGCACTTCGTTGTTGTATATGGTTGAAAATACCAAAACGCCAATTCTATCTGCGTACTTATATATTTCTTCTAATTTCATGGTTCTATGTTTTCAAGTCAGAATTTACCTGCAATTAATTTAATAAAAAATGAATTGATCGGTGTTAACTGTTTGCTTAAAATCGTTTTTATTATAGGATTAAATGATTTATGCTTTTGGTCAGAAAGGCCAAAACTGCGATCAGCATCATGCTATAAATCAGTAAGGCTGCTATCCTGCTTTGCTTACTCTTTCCCATTGTTTTTGTTTATACGGTTGATAATACTTTTGCGATAGCTAAGTAGGAGCTTGAAACTTGCACCTACCGGGCAGAAATAGTGGCAGAAAAAATCGGAAATGAACAGGGAACCGATTAGGGCTGCCGGTAGAATGTACCATTGAATGCCAATTCCTTCCAATGAAAAAAACATGGCAAAAGGTTCATAGGAAGCAAGGGTTGGGTTTCTGGAAATCAGAATTAAAAACAAAGAGAGCCAAAGTAGGAATTTTGGTGTGTTAATCAGAATTTGGCTCAGTTTTGGCGCTATTTTTAGATTCAACCCCGATATCTTATTCAAAAGAATTTGCCCTGCATGAAAGGGGCATGCCGAAGTGCAGTAGATGTTTTTTCCCAGAATGATGATTACGGCAATGTTTCCATACATCAACAGCCACCACACAAAATGTTGCCTGATATCGGGAATGTAGCCCAGGATGGTTCGGCCGATGTGTGATAGAGAAATTGAAGCGTTGAACATGAATCCCAGTGCAACAAATGAGCTGAAAAGAGCTGCATAGCGCAGGGTTTTCTTTTTCCACCAAACAGCCACAAATGCCATTAGAAATATGGCTGTGGCCAGAAATTCCGGCAGACCATACTTCCAGGATATTCCAACATCGGGCAGGGACAGGGAGAATTCATCATCGGCAATTTTCCAGGCAGCCTCTCTACTAGCCAGAGCAATTGCATTGGAGCTTATTGTAGCTCCTGATACTGCAGAGATGTCTTCATGAATCAGGTACCTGTCATTGGTGTTTTTACTTCCGTATTGATCGAAGTAGTGCTTGTTTTTTAGTTTTGTTATGTAGGCGTGTGTTTCGGTGTTGTGGATTAGATCAATTGCTTCCACTTTCCCAAGGGTATCCGACAAAACGAGAACTTCCAGTGGGCCTCCGTATCCCTGAGCCGTACCTGTTGCCACATATCCCACCAATTGGTTATCATGATATGCATTCAATACTCCATTTCTCTCACAAACATTGGTGATGTGGTACTTCTTTAATAGTTCTGAATTTGAAAGCTGATTTACTTTCGCGTTATTCGATTGACCTATATAAAAAGCAATAAACAGGCTCACAATTGCGAACCCGTTTATTAGTTTTTTTTGCAATTTGTTTTGTTGCATTTACTTCTTTTTTAAAGCTATTCTACGGCCCAGTAATAGTAAGACAATGGAAGGGATTCCGAAGACCACCAGTCCCATGCTTGATGCCCGGGGAACTCCTTCCAAAACGGAACTAACCGACCATGCAATGCAAAACAATCCCAGAAAGCCACCCAGGGAAAGAGTCAGCCAACTCCATTTATCGAATTTTAATTCTCGATTGTATATTATTAAGGCACCAATGAAAATAGCTGTTAGCAAGCCTAGTGTGAAAAATAATATTTCTATTCCTGTAAAAATCATCTTGTGTAGTTTTAATTTAATTGAACCTGAGTGTGAGTTAATACAAGTCCTTAATTTGCATTCTGGTTATAAAACAGTCAAGATCTGAATAATAAAATGTAAGTTTTACTTGATACTTGCGTCTTGTATCTTAATACTTTTATTCTTATCAAATTGAACTGTTAAATATCCGATATCCAATTAGCTAACTTGTAGTTCAAAAGCCTTTTTTACTTACTGACCATTGTAACTTCTGCCTTTGGGATCAAAGAACAGATCAATCTTTTCCGGATTGTCAACGTCTCCGTATCCAAAAGCAATATCCATTTCACGCATAAAATCGTGTACGGGACCAGGCATGGCTGCAGTTATTTTATCAACCAGTCTGTGATGCCAGAAGTCCGGTTTGTTGTAGGGACAAGAGGCCATACAGGAGCCGCAATCCGTACCAAATTCCGCCCAGGTTTTGAAACATTTTTTAGCATCCATGTAGTATTTCTTAACTCCTTTTGCATTGTACCAGGTATCTCCCTTGTAGGTAGGTTCAAAGGTTGGCTCCTTGTCAAAAGAGATGGCTTTGCCAGGGCAAGCATCAGCGCAGCGCATGCAATTCTTACAGAAATCCATGGCCCCAAATTCAATGGGCTTGTCGTATTCCACAAAATCGAAATCGGTGTAAACTTTAGCGATTCGAACGCGAGGTCCGTATTTGTAGGTAATAAGATTCCCCATTCTTGATCCTTCGCCCAATCCGGCAGCAATGGCGTAGGGAATACTGAGTCCCATATCATTTCCCGCAGGAACAGCCTGGTAGCCCAATTGTTTTAGGAAAATAGATACCTGGTAGGCCACCTTGGTCATCTGTGAATACATGGTTCCGGCGGCAGCACCTTCCACATCAGTAGGGGCGGTGGCGATTCCTTCATAATCCATTTCGAAGGCCATTACAATTACCGATTTGGGTTCGAAAGGGAACTTTTCCCAACCGTAGACAGCTTCGTCTCTTCGGCCTTCCATAATGGCATGTGGATCAACAAAGTCTTTGTAATCCCATCGTTTATCACGATGTGTGATGCCTACAAGATCGGCGCCGTACAAGCGGGCTGCTCGCTTGATGGTATCGGCAGCTTGTTTTTTACTGTTGAATTTATACTTATGTTGGTTCACCCAGTCGTGATGGGGTAGAAATTCTCCCTCCTTCTTTCGGACTTGTTCCCATTTAAAAATTCCTTCCTGTGAAATACCCTGAGAACTCATAGGGGTGACCGTATTATGTAGTGACCAGGCTCCTGCACTTAAAGCTTTTGCCAGTTGATCGAAACCTTTCTTTTCCTCAAAATGCATAAAGGTTTTAGCCTGAAATGCTCTGCCTGCTTTGGCGATTTCTTTGTCTTCAGGATGAAATCCCCAGAATGAGCCGGTAAAGATGAGATCTTTGTTGGAATGGGGTTGGTAATCATCCCTAATTTCATGAGGGAAATCATCGTGGGTTTTGATAAAATCTCCGGCTGTTTTCTCATCAATCTTACTTGCAACAGCTTCCCTGGCCTTGGAGGGGAGGGAGATTGCTCCCAGAGCGGCTCCTGCAGCTCCCAGTTTCAGAAAATTTCTTCTGTTTAATGCTTTTGATTTGTCAAGTTCTTTCTTCTCCATCAGCGATTATCGTTTAGTTTAAGTTTCGTGTGTCGGGTGGATCTTGTTTCCTTTTTGTAATGCGTTAGGAAACCTTAGCGAAACTAGCAGGGAAGAGGTTCCGAATCGACAAAGCCAGAATATTAAGACGTCTTAATATTCTGGGAATACTTTTTATTTGTCATTAAATCAGAGAGGTATTGTTTTTTGTATTCAGATGGTGTTTGGTTGGTGATTTTTTTGAAGGAAGCGTTGAAAGTGGCTTTGGAGTTGAAGCCAACTTCAAAGGCCAGGGCTAAAATGGAGTAATTTTGAAATTTTGGATGCTCCAGCAGGCGTTTGAATTCTTCTACCCTGTAATTGTTGGTGAACTCATTAAAACTTTGCCCTAAAAGACCGTTTAAAGTTTCGGTAATATGGTGGGGAGGGATATTCAGACTTTCACTCACATGGTGTAAGTGAATGTCCGGCTGAAGATAAACTTTCTCTTTTTCGAAATACTCATTCATCTTTTTGGCAATTTCCACTGCATCCTCATGTTCCAGTCTTGATTTTTCGTACTTCTTGAATCCGATAATGGCCTGTTTCTTTTTGGAGAGGTGGATGGCAGCTGGCTGTGTGATGATCACATAGGCAATGAGGTAGCTCAATACGAGTAGGAAAACCAGGTTCATTATTTCCAAAAGGTTCCAATAGTCCTGGGTGTAAAGGTAGATGGTAGCCTTGCCCAAAAGGATTGTGGAATGAAAAAGCATCATACTTACAAAAAGCTTAATCATACTGGTTTTGTCCCGATTGTATCGGAAAATCCTAAGAACGGCTATTCCTTTCAATTGGTAGATGTTTCCCAATTTCTTGATGATGAACAGGGGATAAATCACATGTGCAATTGCAATGATTATTAGCAAAGTTTTCAGTGTAATGTCCTGGGTTATGGAGTTTCCGAAGTGATAGATGATTGCAACCAAACCGGAGGAACAAAGGGGAAGTAATAGATGTGGAAACACTTCCTGAAAGGAGGGTAATTTTCCTCTCATCACCGAATAGCCGTAGAAGAAAATAGCCGGTGGTGAGATCAAACTGAAGCCAAGAAAGAAGTGTGCATAGTTTTGCAGGGCTGTAGTACTAAAAAAGAAATAGTAATAGCCATAGTACACCAGCATGGAGAGTAGAATTACTTTTAGCATGGAGTTGGGGGCCGATTTGAATTTCTTTTGCGACAGGATAAAGAGCAAACCCAAAGTTTGCAATGCGCAAAGTAGTATGATTTCAGTGATTCCCATTGTAAGACATGTTTTTGTATTAGGCCTTAATTGAATAAGTGTGGTGTATTGTTTGGTTGGGGCAGAAGATTTAGGTAGATCGGATTATTTTAAAAGATTTTACTTCTTTTAAACAATGCCGATAGACAAAAGTTTGTTCAAAATAAGCAGCAGAAGTAGCACTCCTGCCGGTGCGCTTTTACTTAAAGGATGTTTCACTTTTACGTGTTGATGAATTGCTCCAAGCATCAGGATTGTCAAGCCCAAGCTGGCCCATAGCTCAAGGGTTTTAATTTGCAGAGCGATTGCTCCCAATATCTCCAAAGCTCCAACAATCAGAATGAAATGGTTGGCAAATCCGAACTCCACAAACTGTTCTTGCAATGGTTTTGCTCGGAATAATTTTGCGATTCCTGCAAGTAGAAACAATCCCGTTAATACGATTTGTAGTCCTTCAATCATGCTTTCTGGTTTTTATTGGTAAAATTACGCACCTTTGTAGAGAGAGGATGGTTGTTTTTAGAAAATGGATGGTAGTATTCTGCCAAATTGCAGATGATTTAATAATAAAACATTATGTTGCCCACAGTTTCCTTTGAGAATAGTTTCTTTCAGTTTAGGGATTTGGATGTAAATTCCATTGGTAAAGTCATCCAAAAGGCAAGGAATATTGTCTTTAAGCCCCATAAAAGTGATTTTTATAAGATCTTTTACTTTGAGAAAGGAACCGGAACGATGAATATTGATTTTAAAAGTCATGAAATATGTACTGATAAGATCATCTATATTTCTCAGGAACCGGTTTACTGGCTTGAAGAGGTTCAGGATGTGGAAGGAATTGTAATCATGTTCTCTGCAGATTTTATTCATAACTTGAGTTCTCTTTTTCTACCCTATTTTGTTTGTGAATTGGATGATAGCGAATGGGGAAACTCAATTAAATCTTTGATTGCGTTAATTTGTGAGGAATATAAAAAGGCAGAAGTTGATACACTTCAGGTTCAGGAGCACTTGTTAAATGCATTAATTGTATACTTAAATCGAAGTCAGATGCCTTTGGAGATCTCCAATCAACACGATTTTCAATTGTATTTTCAATTTCGTGAGCAGGTGGATCGATTTTTTGCAGAGAAGAAGCAAATTTCAGATTACAGTTCTTTATTGGCCATTTCCGAACGAAAGCTGCATCGATTAACCAAGAAATTTACCGGGAAATCACCGGGGAAAATCATTGAGGAGCGAATTGTTCTTGAAGCCAAGCGCCTGCTTTCATATACAAATCTTAGAAACAATGAAATTTCCGAACAACTTGGTTTTAATGATGATTCCTATTTTATTAAATTTTTCAGAAAACATATACAGTTGACGCCCAAGGAATTTCAGAGTCGGTTTAAGGCTATTCCGCCGAAGAAGGTTTAAAGAAGGAGTGTTGGTAATGTTGTGTGTGAGAAAAGGATTAAGTGGAATCTGAAATCTGAGGTGAATCATAAGTTTGAACAGTATGGAACAAATTCCGAATATCACATTTAGAGAAAAGAAAAATACGGAAATAGGATTCGAAATTATGCCTTTGCAAGGACTTTTGGAGCGATCAGAAGCTTTGGATTTCCCAATTTATGAGCTACACAGGATTCGATTTCATCAACTGATGCTGATCACTGAAGGCAAGGCAAAACACATTGTTGATTTTGAGTCTTATGAGGTTGCAGTTGGGGATTTGCTGTTCGTAACAAAGGAGCAGGTACATGCTTTTGGTCAAAAGACGAACCGGGAAGGATATGTAATCCTTTTTACAGATCAGTTTCTGAACCGAAACCTTTCCCAAAGTGATTATTTTGCCTTTTATCGTTTCTTTTCGTTGAGTAAATATCCTCCTATAATTCGTTTTGATGATTCGGAACTAAAGGAGCTGCTTCCAATGATTCATTCCATGATACACGAATTCAACCGGGACGATGATTTTGCCCGGGAGGAGATCATTCGTAGTGTGCTCAAGATCGTGTTGCTTCTGGCGGAAAGAACTGCAAGACATTCCATACAGCAACCACAATCTTCGGAATTCAAGACTTTTGTGGCTTTCCATAAATTGTTGACAGAGGAATTTATGAAAAGTCGCGATGCTAAGTTTTATGCAGTATTACTCAATATAAGCTACAGGCACTTAAATAACCTTTGTAAAGAATTTACCCAAAAGACAGCCAAAGCTGTTATTGATGGATTTGTGATTCTAGAGGCAAAGCGAAAGTTGTTTCAACCCGGCCTACCAATTAAGGAAATCTCCTATTCAATGGGGTTTGATGAACCTACCAATTTTGTGAAGTACTTTAAATCACACACGGGAGTTTCCCCGAAAACATTCCGGAGTCAGTTGAGTGAATAAATCTCTCATAACACACATTTACCATTTTAAGGCTTTAATTCACCTTTATGTGTCACTATGTTCATTCTACATTTGCAGCATAATCTTTTAACTATTAAAGCACTTAAAAAATGAAGACAGTTTTAGTTACACTGGGAATGTTTTTAAGCTTAACAGCTTGCAGTTCGTCTGATGGCAATGACTTGGTTTTGAGTAATAAGGAGAAAGCCACGGCAGTTTTGAATAGTATTGAAAGCGGAGACCAGACTGCTATTGCATACATCAATCCGGAAAATTATAAGCAACACAACCTTGGAATAGCAGATGGTTTGGCTGGTTTTGGAGCGGCTTTGCAACAGTTGCCTGAGGGAAGTGCAAAGGTGAATGTGGTTCGCGCATTTGAAGATGGAGATTTCGTTTTTACCCATACTGAGTACAACTTCTTCGGACCCAAAGCCGGTTTTGATATTTTCCGTTTCGAAGAGGGGAAAATTGTTGAGCATTGGGATAATTTAACTGCTATTACTAAACCAAATCCCAGCGGTAGAACTCAATTTGATGGGGCAACCGAAATTAAGGATCGTGAAAAAACCGAAGCCAATAAAGCATTGGTGAAAGATTTTGTTAACACCATTCTGGTGCAAGGAAAAATGGATCAATTGGGGAACTATTTCGATGGTGACAACTACATCCAGCACAACTCAGGTATTGCCGACGGTTTGTCCGGACTGGGAAAAGCATTGGAGGAACTTGGTAAAATGGGTATTTCAATGATCTATAATAAGATTCACATGGTGATGGGTGAAGGTAATTTTGTTTTGGTGGTGAGTGAAGGTGCTTTTGGTGGCGCTCATACTTCCTATTACGATCTATTCAGAGTAGAGAATGGAAAAATTGCTGAACACTGGGATGTGCTGGAAACCATCCTGCCGGAAGCTCAGTGGAAAAATACCAATGGGAAATTCTAAAACTTAGGTTTGCATGTCATACCATTTATTAGAAAAATGAGAGATGGTATGATGCCGGGACAATTTGACTTTGTCGATTTCTGCTTCGCTTCAATTCAAAGAGCTTGAAAGAGCGTAGCGAATTTGAAGATTCATTTGAAATGTAACCGGTATTAAAAGGGGCGATCGGGAACATCGATTTTGCCCCTTTCTTCAATGAAAAAAATATAAACCACAGAGTATCATAAGGGATGTTTATTTATTCTCTTTGTGAAACTCTGTGGTTAAATCATAATTCATATTAATAATGGAATTCGGTTACTTATCCCTGCTTCCGGTTGTGTTGGTGTTTGTGATGGCCTTTGTCACCAGAAAGGTCTTGGTGGCGTTATTGGCAGGTACGATTGCTGGTGTGGCGCTTTTAAGTTTTAAGGAGGAAAGTATGGCTGTTGGAATCAAATGTCTAACAGATGTGTTCTCCAACGATTGGTCCTTGAAATCAATTCTTTTCTGCTTTCTGATTGGTGCATTCGTTTATGTTATCGATGCATCCGGTGGGGTAGAAGGGCTGGTGAATTTTCTGACCGAGAAGAAGCGCTTGGTGACATCGGGGTTTGCCGCTCAATTGCTGACCTATGGAATCGGATTGCTACTGTTTATTGACGGGGTTAGTTCGATTGTAGTGGCGGGTGTTTCGGGTCGTCCCTTATTCGACAAATTAAATGTATCCCGGCACAAACTGGCGTATATCATTGATTCTACCTCTTCTCCCGTAGCCTGGTTGTTTCCAATAAATGCGGCAGGTGCTTTTCTGATGGTAATGGTAGGAGGGCAGATCTCTTCCAATGTGATTAAAGGTGATTCATTTGGTTACATTTTATCTGCAGTGCCTTTTCAACTCTATGGAATACTATCGATTCTGGTTGTGGGTTTTGGCATTTTTTCAGGGAAAGAAATAGGTGACATGAAAACTTATTCTTCTTTTAAAAGTACGAAGAACAATAAACCTGTGGTTTTTAAAACAGATTTACCTTTTGGAGTCAGACCAAAATCAAAAAACATGTTGTTGCCTTTGCTACTTCTTGTAGGGCTTAATTTTGTAATATTGTGTATTTCAGGTAATGGAAATTTGTTCAAAGGAGATGGGGCAACATCCCTGGTTTTAAGTGGCAGTATTACTATACTTTTGACGGGCATCTTCTATTGGATTCAGCGAATTTCAAATTTTGGGAAATATATCAAATGGTGCCTTCATGGAATGTCTGGTTTTTTGAATATCGTGGTGATACTTGCACTTGCCTTTGCACTGAGTAATGTGATCAAATCGTTGGAAACAGGGATTTATATAGCCAATTTGTGTAGGGAAGTGGATGTTGCATTACTTCCTCTCATCGTTTTTCTGGTAGGGGCAATCATCTCTTTTGCCACAGGAACCAGTGGAGGAACAGTAGCCATATTGATACCCATTACTATACCCCTAGCTGCAGGGTTAGATGCCAACATCTCTTTAATTTTGGGCGCCATCATCTCTAGTGCTGTGTTTGGCGATCATTGTTCTCCCATTTCAGATTCAACCATCCTCTCCTCAATGATTGCCGAAATTCCGGTAATGGAGCATGTGAAAACCCAAATTCCTTATGCATTACTGTGTGGATTGCTTTCAGCCATTGGATTCTTGACGTTGGGGTACATAATGTAATTCATGGAATGAAAGATCTTTTTTTGATAGAACGAGAGTAGTGGAATGGTAGAATCCTGACAAAGTATGGTAAATTAATACGGGACAGGAAAGCGATTCCGGTAGGAAAGCAATTAATTATTTTAAGCATTGGGTCGCTTTTTCTTTCTAATAAACGAAGTCTTAGATATTGTTATTTCTGTGAGAGCTTTGGAATTGAATTGATATCGTTGCAATGGTTTGAAAAGAGAAGCTGATGATATTGTTAACTTTTGAACAGATTGGTGCTTTATTTCACATCTAACCCTCTTTTTTTTTGGTTTGAAATATTTTTTTACATTCGCACATCTCGGATGGGGGCTTGAAACCAGAGAAACTGATTGCACAGACTATGGAAGACCAGGAGAAAACGTTGATTAGAGGTTTGGCGAAGAGGGACAGAAGAACTTTCGGGTTGCTTTACGAGACCTATCATGCTCCCTTGTTTCGTTTTGCCGAAACCTATGTTTGTTGCCCCGGGCTTTCCGAAGACATCGTTCAAGAGGTGTTCGTCAAATTGTGGGAGAATCCTCATACACGTATTTCCAAATCTTTACAAGCTTACCTATTTTTGATGGTGCGTAACCGTTGCATCGATCATTTGCGCTCCCTGCAGGTTGAGGATAAGAAACGGAAAAAGCTTATGGAAGCTCAGATACTATCCGATTCGGTTGACTTGGAACTGGACGAGGAGGTAAGCCTGAAAATAAAAGAAGCTGTTGCGGAATTACCCGAGCAATGCCAACAGGTATACCGTATGTCGGTATATGATGGATTGAAGCATGCCGAAATTGCCGAAGAGCTTGATATTTCCCTGAATGCAGTAAAAGTGCAGGTGTTCCGTGCAAAAAAGAGTTTACGCGAAAAATTGTACTCCCTTCGCGAATTTCTTGTTCTGTTTTCCAGTTTTTACTACTTGAAAAAGGGGCAAAGCTAATCCTTCCATCATTTTCTTTAACTCACCACACCCCAATAACTATTGGGATTATCAGATTCCCACAGATTATTACTATCTGCGAAAATCGTCCCATCCGTGTAATCTGTGTTCTATTTTCAAGCATACTACCTTTGTGCTCTCCTTAGTGCACCTTTGTGGTAAAATAGTTTTTTTTTCCTCTCCAATTATACTTCTTTTCAATTGAAACTATCCCTTCTTTTACAGAGCTTCTAGCCGAATTGTAAATTTTTGAAAAAAAATCAAAAAACTTGTTAACCCTTTCCTCTTTTTACCGTCTTAAGAGCAAAATCCCCTAAAAATGAGACTTTGATAAATTGAAATGAGGATAGAAACAAAAATGGAGAAAATAGATTTAGACATTATCCATAGAAAATTAAACGGTAAAACAACCGTAAGGGAGGAAGAGCAATTGAAGTCGTGGTTGGCAGCTTCTGCTAACCATAGGGATTATTATAGGCGGATCAAACTTTACTCCGAAAAATCGGTTGAAGAACTTGATTTGGATTTGGTGCCGGATACGACTGCCGATTTCATGAAAAAGTTGGATCGAAAATCCAGAGTTGTACAGTTGCGTAGGGTTTTGCAATATGCTGCTGTTATCTTTTTGCCACTACTTGTTGGAGCAACTTTGTGGTTCTATTCCAATAATGATATCAGGCAGGATTTGGCCGATAATACTTTGGTTGATGTAGTAGAGCCGGCTCGTGAACAGGCTGTATTAATTACTTCTACAGGTAAAACCTACGAGTTGGAAACAGGTATTGAGCAACCCATTGAAGAGGAGGAGGGGGTGAAAATTCACAAGTACCTAAAGGCTGGGTTGAAATATGAGAAGAAAGCGCCGGTAAAGGGACGCAAGTTGGTTTACAATACCCTAAAAACAGCTAAAGGAGGTGAATACATATTGGAACTTGCCGATGGAACTACAGTTTATTTGAACTGTGATTCGGAATTGAGATACCCCGTTAGTTTTGGAGAAGGAGAGCGAAGAGTTGAATTGAAAGGGGAAGCCTTTTTCGAGGTAACTAAGAATGGACAGCCCTTTATTGTGGATGTGGACGATATGGAGGTTGAAGTTCTGGGAACCCGTTTCAATGTGATGGCTTACAAAGAGGAGGGATCTATCCAAACAACCCTGGTGAGCGGGAAGGTGAAGGTAAATGTTCAAGAGGAAGGAGTCACTGAAACCAAAAGCGTTTTTCTGGAACCTGGCAAACAAGCCAGTTGGAACAAGGAAACCGGAGCCTTGGAAAGCAGGGAGGTAGAGACAGAATTGTATACAAGTTGGATCGAGGGCTATTTCAGATTTGAGGATCAGCGTCTGGAGGATTTGATGCGGAATATTTCCAGGTGGTACAACATCAAGGTGTTTTATCAGAATCCAGCATTGAAAAACAAACGATTAACAGGAAAACTATATCGTTTTTCAGATTTTAATGTGATAGCAAATATGCTTGAAAAGATATCAGGAGTAGAAATTAATAAGAATAAAAATGCGGTGGTGATTTCCGTGAATAAATAAGTACTAACCAAGAATCGGAAAATGCGCCAACATCTTCCGATTCAAATACAGATAAAGAATACCGTGGAGGGTATTCAATGTTTAACTATCGATTTACAAATCTATGAAAAAAATCTTTTTTCAGAACACATTCACCTTTTTTATAAGGTGGATGAGAATGTTACGCACTATGAGAAATGTGATTGTGATGTTGTTGGTGTTTGGATTTCAGGCGAATGCAAGCATTTTCTCTCAGAGTCGGATTGATGTGGAATTAAAAAATTCTAGCATCGAAGATCTTATTAAAGTGATTGAAGAGCAGACCGACTTGGGCTTTTTGTATGATGCTTCCCACTTGAGAGAAGTGAAACCAATTTCGGTAAGTGTTCAGAACGAATCAGTGGAAAATGTGTTGCATAAGGCCTTGGAAAATACCGGTCTTGGTTTCGAAGTGGAGTACAAAACCATTCTGATTAAACCCTTGTCGGAAAAGGCCCAACCCATTCAGCAACAGGAGAAAAGAACTATTACGGGAACCGTAACCGACGAAAGCAAATTATCCTTACCTGGTGTTTCTGTTTTGGTAAAAGGTACCACCAATGGTGTATCCACCGATTTTGACGGAAAATACTCTTTGAAACTTCCCGGCAACGGGCAAGTTACCCTGGTGTTCTCCTTTATCGGAATGGAACCTCAGGAAGTGGTTGTTACCAATCAGGAGGTAGTAAATGTTGTTTTGAAATCTTCTTCAGAGCAGTTGGAGGAAGTTGTGGTAACTACCGGTTATCAGAAAATTGACCGCAAATTGTTTACTGGTTCTGCTGCCGTTTTAAAAGCCGAAGAGGCTAAAGTGGCTGGTGTTGCCGATGTGGGTCGTATGCTGGAAGGGAAAGTTGCAGGTGTTTCTGTGCAGAATGTATCCGGAACTTTTGGAGCTGCTCCCAAAATCCGTGTGCGTGGTGCCTCTTCCATTTACGGTGATACCAAACCTTTGTGGGTTGTTGATGGGGTTGTTCTGGAAGATGTAGTGGATATTTCACCAGACCAGCTGTCTTCGGGGGATGCATCTACCTTGATCTCTTCTTCTGTTGCCGGCTTGAATGCTGACGATATCGAAAGTTTTCAGATTCTGAAGGATGCATCTGCAACAGCATTGTACGGTGCACGAGCCATGAACGGGGTAATTGTAATTACAACCAAGAAAGGACATGCCGGTAAAAACTCCATCCGGGTGACTTCCGAGTTTACCATGAAGATGAAGCCTAGCTATTCCAATTACGATATAATGAACTCTCAGGAGCAGATGGAGATGTTTCTGGAGATGCAGGACAAGGAATGGCTGAACCATGCCGACATGATGCGTTCCAAAGACGGGGGTGTCTTCTTTAAAATGTATGAACTAATCAACTCCTATGAGAATGGGAAGTTTGGATTGGAAAATACGCCCGAGGCCAGAGCGAACTTCCTGCGTAGATACGAAAGAGCCAATACCGATTGGTTTGATATCCTGTTCCGAAATTCATTGCAGCAGAATCATTCCGTATCTTTTTCAGGGGGCTCGGAATCTTCAAGATTTTATGTGTCAACCTCATGGTTGAACGATGAGGGATGGACCATTGCCGATAAGGTAGACCGCTACACTGTAAACATGAGAGGTGATTTTGATGTAACCGATAAGCTATCCGTAGGTCTGCAAACCAAGGGGTCTATTCGTCAGCAAAAAACTCCGGGTACATTTAACCGTACCAACGATGCAGTAAACGGAAACTACTCCAGAGAGTTCGACATCAACCCATTCTCCTATGCATTGAATACCAGTAGAACTATCACTCCTTACGATGAGAATGGCAATCTGGAATATGTACGAATGAACTATGCTCCTTTTAATATTTTGGAGGAGTATCAGAACAACTATATCAATTTGAATGTTCTGGACTTATCCATTCAGGGAGATTTAGGGTATAAGTTCAACAAATATTTAGACTACAAGTTTACAGGTTCCTTGCGATATGTAAAGTCCTCCAACGAGCACAAGATTAAGGAAGGATCCAATGTAGTTGCAGCCTACAATGCGGGTGTGGATGATCCGGTAATTGCCACTTCCAACAAATACCTCTGGAAAGATGTTTCTCTTCCCAACTCACGAGAGATATCGGTGCTTCCTTATGGTGGTTTCTACAACAAAGAGGCCAACTCTTTGGAGAACTATTACTTCAGAAACATGTTGAACTACAACAGAACTTTTGATGAGATTCATTCTGTTAATGTAATGTTGGGACAGGAACTGAAGTATGTGAACAGACAGTACGACTTCTTCAACGGGTATGGTTACCAGTATGGAAAAGGTGGTGTAGCCTTTACCGATCCCAACATGATTAAAGCGACCAACGAATCAGGTTTTTCCTATTACGGAATGGAAGAGTTCAGAGATCGCTTTGTTGCAGCTTTTGCAAACGTGGCTTATTCCTACAAAGGGAAATATACCTTTAATGGTACGGCTCGTGTTGATGGTTCCAACCAATTGGGACAATCCCGAAGTGCAAGGTATTTGCCAACCTGGAACTTTTCAGGAAAATGGAATGCTAAAGAGGAAGCATTTTTAACCGATGTAGATTGGTTGTCCAACTTGTCATTCAGAGGTACTTATGGATTGACTGCTACCATGGGACCGGCCAACAATGCTTCTATTGTTTATCGCAATAGAATTACTACTACTCCTTACGATTCGGAAAAACAGAATGCAATGTACATCGAATCTTTGGAGAATTCAGAGTTGACCTGGGAGAAGCAGTACGAAACCAACCTTGGTTTTGATTTCGGCTTGTTCAACAGAATCTCCCTGAGTGTTGATGCTTACCAAAGAAAAGGTTTCGATCTGATCGCAAGAGTAAGAACCTCAGGAATTGGTGGTGAAGGTTGGAAATATGCCAACTATGCTGATATGACTTCCAAAGGGATCGAATTCAGTTTGGGAACAAAAAATATCGAAAGCAAAGATTTCAACTGGACATCCAATTTGACCTTTGCCTACAACAAAAATGAGATCACCAACCTGAAAAACAGACCTATCATATACGATTTGGTGAGAGCTGAAGGTGGTGCTTTGCAAGGCGGTCCCGTTCGCGGATTGTATTCTATCCCTTTTGCTGGCTTGAGTGAATTAGGTTTGCCACAGTTCTACGACAAGGATGGAAACATCACCAGTGATGTGTATTTTCAGGATGCTAATATCAGCCATTTGAAGTACGAAGGTTCAATTGATCCTAAAATTACCGGTGGATTCTCCAATGCAATCAACTACAAGAATTGGAAACTGAATGTATTCTGCAGCTACCAGTTTGGAAACATGATTCGTTTGTATCCTTCTTTTCATGCTTCCTACAGCGATATGGACGCCGTTACCAAGGATATGAGAAACCGTTGGATGTTGCCAGGCGATGAGAAATATACCAATATCCCAACCATAGCCAGCAAGCGTATTTACGATGAGTATGGTTATGAACTGGAATCTACCTACAATGCCTATAACTATTCCGATCAGCGGGTTGCGAAGGGAGATTTTATTCGTCTGAAAGAAATTTCTTTGGAGTACAAAATTCCTCAAACATTCCTGGATAGAGTCGGATTAACCAGTGCTTCTCTTAAGGCTCAGGGAACCAACTTATTCTTATTGTATTCCGATAGTGCCTTGAATGGTCAGGATCCTGAGTTCTTCGGAACCGGTGGTGTGGCTCTTCCTGTGCCCAAACAATATACATTCTCGCTTAAATTAGGATTCTAAAATTGAAGAAGATGCATAAGAATTTATTATATATACTGACAATCATCACTGCATTAAGTTTTTCCTCCTGTGATGAATATCTGGATACCACTCCTGATAACCGAACCGTAATGGATTCGGAGGAGAAAGTGAAGGAATTGTTGACCTCTGCCTATCCTGAGTTGGGATACGCTATGTTTTGTTTCTCCATGGCTGATAATGCCGATGACAAAGGAATGGGACACAACACCGATATTAACAACGACCAGGGATATGCCTGGGAGGAGTTTTCCTCAGTCACTCAGGATTCTCCTGCAGGTTATTGGGATGCTTGCTACCAGTCGATAGCACATGCCAACCAGGCACTTGCTTATATTGAAAGTAATAAAGTTGATGGAGAGATTCCTACCGAGTATTTGCCCTACTATGGAGAAGCTCTTCTCATCAGAGCCTACTGCCATTTTATGATGGTAAACTTATGGGGAAAGCATTACAATCCGGCAACTGCAGCTACCGATTTGGGGGTTCCTTATGTTACCGAAGTGGAAAATGTGGTGTTCAAGGATTATAGGAGAGAGACTGTTGCCAAGGTGTATGAGCTGATCGAGAAGGATTTGGTTGAAGGAATCCAGTACATCCAGGATGATGCCTATGATGTTCCTAAGTATCATTTCAATCGGTCTGCGGCCAATACTTTCGCTTCCCGTTTCTATTTGTACAAAGGGGATTGGAAAAAAGTACTGGGTTATTCAACCGCAGCTCTGGGGGCCAATCCTTCCGTTCGTTTGAGAGATCTTTCCGGAAAGTATGCCCAAATGGGGTTGAACGAGCAAGAAGCAGAATATTCCAAGGCAAGTGAGAGTGCTAACTTTTTGCTTTGCAGTAATATTACGCTTTGGTTTAGCTATTTTCAAGCCTCTCTGAGATATACCTACAGCAATAACATTAAGAAGCAAGTATTCAACAACAACTTTGTTTTGGGCGATAAGGAATGGGCACAATCTTCAGCCAACTATGGCGGAGATGACATTATCGTTTTGAAATGGGGCTATTTCTTCAAAAAGACGAGTGTGAATGCCGATGTGGGATACTACTACGCTATGACTCCTACTGTTGTTGCCGAAGAAGCTTTGTTCAACAGAATTGAAGCCAACATCATGTTGAAAAACTATACAGAGGCGGAGAACGATCTGAATCTTTACTTTGAGAAAAGAATTATAGATTATGCAGAGGACAATAAGGTGACGGAAGAGAAAATTACCGCTCATTACCAGGATAACACCAATGCGGATTCTCCTTTGAATCCATGGTATTCCCTGGATGAGAAAACCAGGACCTACCTGAATTGTGTGATCGATACTCGCAGAAGAGAATTTATCTACAATGGGATGAGATGGTTCGATATCCGACGTTTCAACATGAAAGTGGTACACAAAGTCGAAGACGGTTCTCCTATTGAACTGCAGGAAGATGATGCCAGAAAAGTATTGCAAATTCCAGTTACGGCTCAACAATTCGGACTGGAACCTAACAATCGATAAATTTTACAATTATGAACAATTTATATAAACTACTTATAATATCAGCAGTATTGTTCTCTGTATACGCCTGTGATAAGGAGGACAGTCTGATGGACGAATCGGTTGTCGCTGTGGAAAAGAACAGCCAGAACGAGTTGGACAAATGGATTCACGAGAACCTGACGATGCCTTTCAATGTAGAGGTGAAATACAAGTGGGACGATGGGGAAGTAGACAATAAGTTTCATGTTACCCCTCCCAAAATGCAGAAGGCCAAAGATTTTCTGGAAGCCTATCTGAACGTTTGGATCAAAACTTATGATGATGAGGCAGTAGCAGGCGGAAATCCGGATTTCCTGAAGAAATACATGCCCAAACTCCTGGTGCTGGTGGGATCTCCACAATACAACGGTGATGGAACCATGACTCTTGGACTTGCTGAAGGTGGGAAGAAAGTGACCATTTTTAATGTGGATCAATTTGCAGAGGTGTCTGAGAACGCATGGGATACACCGGAGCAAATTGCACAAAGAAAGAGAAATGCCATATTTACTGCTTTTCATACCCTGCACCACGAGTTCGCTCACATTATGCACCAGACCAAATTTTATACCGACGAATTCAAAGAAATTTGTAAGGGGAATTATACCGGGAACTGGATGGACGTGCCTGCTAGTGAGGCGGAATTGAAGGGGTTTATTACCCCTTACTCCATGCTGAATGAGAATGAGGACTTTGTGGAGATTGTGGCAGCTATGCTTGACAAAGTGAAAAACAGCAACGAGCCCAAACTGATCAATACTCAGTTGAAAGATGATAAGGGCAATCTGACTAGGGAAAAGGGAGATCTTTATTTGTCAGAGTGGGAAGCCTACTTGTATTCCTGGTCCTTTACGACTAAGTATGACGAAAACTGGCAATCCTACTATGTGCAAACTCCCGAAGCCAGGGAAGGCTACGATAAGTTTGCTGCCAAGGTGGATATTGTTACCACCTATTACAAGGAGAAATGGGGAATTGATCTGTACAGCTTGCAGAAACGAATTGAATCAGCTGTGAATGCATTAGAGCTTTAAAATTACACCACAATGAAATGAGCCACGAGTATATGAATAGATATACGGAAGGACGTTGATGGCGATTTCCATGTGGCAGTTACAAATAAAATCAAAACTCATGAAAAGATTACTATATGTTTTTATGATGCTTACTATCCTCTCATCCTGTGATGATGATTTTGAGCATACATTCGATAAAACACCGACCGAGAGAAAAGCGGAGGCCAATGAAAATCTTGCCAGCTTACTGTCCGATTCCGAGTTTGGATGGAAGACAACCTTGATCGTAGGAAAGGAGCCAATAGTTGGAGATTTCTTCGTTTTCAAGTTTGATAGAAGCGAAGGAGCAAACGATGGGATCGTTACTGTTGCCAATGCAAATGGCCAGGCAGACTCTGAATACGCCATTAGCCATGAGGCAGGTACCTTACTGAAATTTGTAACCCCAAATGATGTTTTCTTTTGGTTAACCAATCCGGATTATAGAGAACCTGTTGGTTATGGTGCCGATTTGGAGTACATTTTTATGAAGGAGGAAGATGGGAAACTTTACTTCTCCGGAAAAGAGACCAAAGGCCAAATGGTTTTGGAAAAAGCGAAGGAGTCCGATTGGGATATGTCTGCCCTTGCAGCCCATCATGCGAGCTTCCAGGAAACAAGAACCAAAAACTTCCACTTCCTTTGTATTACCGGTGGGGTTGAGGGAACTTCGGAGCAGAATCCTCTCTACATTCAGATCGAAAGTCCTTACTACTCTCAATATTTTGAGGAGGAATTGAAGCAAAAGTTCTACGATTTTAAATACATCTTCAACGGCAAAAGAACCAGAACCAATGCTGCCACCTACATATTCACCCATGATGGCATCGTGTTTTCCGATCCATTGGTGTTAGGGCAGGATACCATTTCGAACCTTGTTTACAACGACGACCTGAAGGAATGGCAAATTGGTAACGATGGTATTAAGGGCAAGGTGTTGCCTTCTGATTTACCAATGGTTGCCACACCAGGTATCGTGGATCTGTTTATCGATGATTTCTTCAGCCGTGAATATTGTTTGGCCCTTGATCCGTGGGGATGTAAAGGCCCATTGGCGAATATAATGAGAGATCATCTGTATAGCTATGATGCGCCACGATTGCAGCGTGTTAATATCAAGAATAAATATGTTTCTCCAGATGGTCAGGACCTGGGTGCAGGGGTCGTATTCCGTCAATCCAATGATACGGATTTTGCCTTTCTTCCATTGAAAATGATCAAGGTGGGAGAGAATCACATCAAGTTCGAACGCAATGGAGACGTTGTAACCAATATTGAGGGAGCTGAGGAAAAAATTGCCAACGGGACCAATATCAAAGCTATTTTGGATCTGGTTCTCGAGCCACAGGGCTGGATGATTGGTTGTGACGTGATTACATTGGAAGGTGGTTCCACTCACTACGATTGTGTATTCTACAATGTTGCCAATCCATCCAATCAAATCGAATACATGGGAAGCTTTTGGTAGGACTATACTTAACCTGTCTTTAGGTACAATTATCTGATAGAATCAAAAAGCAACCTCTCCGATTCAATTCGGAGAGGTTACATAAAACCTTATTTACAACTAATTTTTACTTAAATAAGTCTATTTCCTCTTTTAGTATTCGTTAGAGTAAATTGAATATTTCACAAGCCAACAAATAAACTTCAAACTTACTTATTGTTAAAACTTGAAATGGTACCAGGCGTAATTCTTTTACCTGAAAGGGAAAACTCTGGCCCATTATAATTAATGCTTTGTTTTTGTAGGGTTTTAGTAAAGAGAGTTTTGGAGTGCTAGTAAGGCCTGTTTTTAAGAGGTAGATTTATAAAAGTAATGTAAGAAACTAACGATTATTGCACTTGTTTTTCTTGTCTTAAAGGGCAATAGTTCGTTAGTAACTTGAGAGTTTCCCGCTTCAGCTTTTCCCGAAACCGGGAAACTCTCTCCTTTATCAATATCTTTTTTGAATGGAATATCACCTGAACATTTTATCTGGAACAATATAATTTATGGGAGAGAAAGTCTCCTTAGCCTTAAAATATAGTGACAGTGATGTCCCCTAAATAACGAATGATAGTAACATTTGTTATTTATCCTGTCTTTCAAAGCAATGACTAGTTAGTAGGTTGAGAGTCTTTCTGTGTGGATTTATCCATATACGGAGAGACTCTTTTTCTAAAAAGTTAGATTGCCTTTTAAAAGTACTCATCCTTAAAAGGGGATATATCAAGTTACAATAGGCTGTTGTTTTTTTAATTAGCATGGATAATAAAAGAAGCTTATGATTATCTTTAGAGAGTACGATGAGGGTATGAATCTTTTCTGTATTGAGATGAGTGGAAGGATACAGCTTTATGAGATCATGGAGTTCCTTGATAAAATTTTATCGGATAATTCACTGCCTCGTCAGCTGAGAATAATTGAGGATGCTACCAGTGCTGATTTTTGTTTTGATATTGAAGATTCCTGGTATGTAAGAGAATTGTTGGAAATACAATCAAAAAAGTTTTTATCCCTTAGATATGCTATGTTACGGGAAACTCCAATGCAAACTGCTTATGCTATGATGTTGGATTATGAAAACAATATAAAAAATTGTCACACGAAAGTCTTTTTTACCAAACATGGAGCGTTGCAATGGTTGCTTTGTGTTTAATTGTATGTAGCCTTATTTTGTGTTTTTGTCCCTAATAGGGTGAAACTCCTTTTTCCCTATTGAAAAAGAGAACCGCGTTGGACAATAGATATGGGGCTGCAGGGCCTAAAGAACCAAGCTCGGTGTAACTCGAATTATATGTAGTTTTAATACGACGGTGCAGTTGGCAATCTCAAAGTAGGTCCATACCCCGGTCGTAAAGGCATCGAAATGACCTCTGAAAATAACCTTGCTTTTTAATGATATTCATTTCAGTTTTATAAAATAACTTCCAGCAATTAGTAATTGAAGTTGGCCTGAAAGGCCAAGTGATTTCAGCCCGGGGTAACTCCCCGGGAATTATTTGTAGATTTAAAGCGACGGTGCAGTTGGCAATTCCAAAGTAGGTCCATACCCCGGTTGTAAAGGCATCGAAATGACCTCAGAAAATAACCTTCCATTTTAATGATATTCATTTCAGTTTAATTAAATAACTTCCAGCAATTAGTAATTGAAGTTGGCCTGAAAGGTCAAGTGATTTCAGCCCGGGGTAACTCCCCGGGAATTATTTGTAGATTTAAAGCGACGGTGCAGTTGGCAATCCAAAGGCAGGTCCTTACCCCCGTCGCAATGTCATGCAAATAATTTGTAATCATCCCCATAAAGAAGAATAATTACAAAACATTACGATCTCCCATTTATTTCTTACCTTATAACACCTATATAATACATATTTAACTTAGTAGCCTCAGGAGGTTTACAGTTGCAACTACCGATGATTGCAGTTGCGACTATCGAGGGTTGTGGTATCGACTACCGAGGGTTGTGGTATCGACTATCGAGGATTGCAGTTGTGACTATCGAGGATAGTAGTTGCAACTATCGGGGATTACAGTTGCGACTATCGAGGATTGCAGTTGCGACTATCGAGGATTGCAGTTGCGACTATCGAGGATTGCAGTTGCGACTATCGAGGATAGCAGTTGCAACTATCGAGGATAGCATTGCATACTATCGAGGATAGTAGTGCATACTACCGAGGATAGCAGTGCATACTACCGAGGATAGTAGTGCATACTACCGAGGATAGCATTGCATACTATCGAGGATAGTAGTGCATACTACCGAGGATAGCATTGCATACTATCGAGGATAGTAGTGCATACTATCGAGGATAGCATTGCATACTATCGAGGATAGTAGTGCATACTACCGAAAATAGCAATGCAAAATACAAAGATATGTATTTTGGAAGTGGAGTATCGAATAGAGATGTTTAGGGCCTAAAGCAGGAAGAATAGGGGATGTTGTTATCTATAACAGGTGTTTTCCCGGGGGGACAAAGGGATCTTTTTTTTCAACGAGGAATATCTTCCCGAGATATCGGCTTTGCCCCTTTCGTAAGGAGAGGGGGCAATGGAGAATCTCCCTAAGGAGTAAAAAAAGAATTTAATTTTGTGTGGAGTGTAACCGAAATTAATAGGAAAAATGCTTAGCTTGCCGCAGTGCGATTGTGGATCAATATATCTCCGAATCGATGGTCATTCATCCTGTCCTGCGCAATCAGAATTACAGGATGATTGCCTAAAGAATTACACGTAAATGTTATACATAAATTAATATAGTTTTGAAGGATATCTTTCTTGTTACACCTCCCTTTACCCAGTTAAATACACCCTATCCGGCAACCGCCTATCTAAAAGGCTTTCTCAATACAAAAAATATCAGCTCTTTTCAAATGGATTTAGGGCTCGAAGTAATTCTGGACCTCTTTACCCGGGAAGGTTTACAGAAAATGTTCGATTACAGTTTTCTAAAGAACAATATCCTATCCGATAATTCCCGGCGCATTTATGCCCTAAGGGATGCCTATCTGGAATCCATCGAAGAGGTGATTGCTTTTCTTCAGGGCAAGAATCACACTTTTGCGCGGCAGATTTGTATGGAGCAGTTTTTGCCCCAGGCTTCCCGATTTGAACAGATTGAGGATGTGGAATGGGCTTTTGGGACCATGGGATTTCAGGATAAGGCCAAACATCTGGCCACTTTATATCTGGAAGATCTTTCGGATTATATTGTTGAATGTGTAGATCCCAATTTCGGTTTTAGCCGCTATGCCGAACGATTGGGGAAAAGTGCCAATCAATTCGATGATTTGTATGCCCAATTGCAAACCCCAACAACCTATTTTGATGAAATAGCCTTAGGGATTTTGGAGGATCGGCTGGTTGAGATTCAGCCCAAAATTGTTGGTCTGTCGGTACCATTTCCGGGGAATTTGTACAGCGCATTTCGTTGCGCTCAATTTATCAGGAAAAACCATCCCGGTATAAAAATATTTATGGGAGGCGGTTTCCCAACAACAGAGTTGCGTAGCCTTTCCGATCCCAGGGTATTCGAATTTGTTGATTACATTACCCTGGATGATGGAGAATTGCCTGTAGAATTGTTGGTCAATAGTTTGTTAGATCAGGAATCGGCAACAGGAGAGGATAAAACCGGGCCGAAAAAATTCAAGAGAACCTTTTACCGGGAAGATGCTGAGGTCATATACAACAACCTTTCCTCCCGAAGCGACTACAAACAGAGTGAATTGGGAACCCCCGATTATTCCGGTTTACTACTCGATAAATACATTTCGGTGATCGAAATTGCAAACCCCATGCATAGCCTTTGGAGTGATGGCCGATGGAACAAACTCACCATGGCTCATGGTTGCTATTGGGGCAAATGTACCTTTTGTGATGTTACTCTGGATTACATTGGGAGTTACGTTCCAAACGAGGCAAAAATCCTGGTGGACCGGATGGAACAGCTGATTGCGCAAACCGGCGAAACAGGATTCCATTTTGTGGATGAAGCAGCCCCACCTGCACTGATGAGGGCCCTTGCCCTTGAAATTCTGAAGCGAAAGCTGAGGCTTACCTGGTGGACAAATATTCGATTCGAGAAAAGTTTTACCCGGGATCTTTGCCGATTGCTGAAAGAATCCGGCTGTATAGCTGTTTCCGGTGGGCTGGAGGTGGCTTCAGATCGCTTACTGGCCCTAATCAACAAAGGGGTAACAGTGGAACAGGTAGCCCGGGTGACGCGTAACTTTACCGAGGAAGGTGTGATGGTGCATGCCTATTTGATGTATGGTTATCCATCCCAGACAGTTCAGGAAACTGTGGATAGTCTCGAAATGGTGAGGCAAATGTTTGAAACCGGCATTCTGCAATCCGGTTTCTGGCATCAGTTTGCCTTAACCGCCCATAGCCCCATTGGGCATAATACGGAAGCTTACGGCATTGTGCCCGATTACAAAGAAATCTCCTTTGCCAATAACGATATTGAATTTTACGATAAAACAGGAATTGAACACGATCAATTTAGCTTCGGTTTGAAGAAATCTCTATTCAATTTTATGAATGGCATTGGTTTCGATTTGCCCTTGCAGGATTGGTTCGATTTTAAAATTCCCGCAACCAAGGTTCCGGAAGATTTTATATTGGAAGCTATTGAGGCGGATGAGTATTTCATGACTAAGCCATCTGCTAAAATAATATGGTTGGGAGGAGAACCTACCGTGTTACACCATACCAAAACCAAAAGAGGGGTAACTCGCCATACCCTCCAAATGACCTTTTACGATAAAGTCGGAAGTCTTGAAGTGTCTATGGACAAAGACACAGGGGAATGGTTGCTGGATGTTTTGAAAAACTTATCCTTCGAGGAGGAGAACCTCTGCACCTTCGCCAAATTAAAGTCAGACTTCGAAAACCATTTTGATGACTTTGAGTTGTTCTGGTACTCCAAACCTCTTAATGCTCTGAGAGAGCATGGATTGTTGGTTTTGTAAAATCAAAAATGCTAGCTCGACCAAAAGTCCTTTTGATAAGGGGCCAAGTTATTTTGAATGGTAAATTTAAAGGATTGATATGATTTTTAGTAGGTGAAAATGGGTATTGTTCTGTTCATTGAATATTTATTCCTCCAAATTCCCTGTTCCGGATCTCATTAACTTTAATCGAAGCGCATCGGCATTGGCAACGTAGGTGGGGCCCCATAGACGAAAAAGGCGTTTAGAACAGAATGCTGTTTGAGCCGAGGGACGAGGTGAGTTCATTCTGTTTAGCCTTTGAGTCGTGATGGGTCAACGAGTGTCGTAGCCTAGAATTTTTGGTACTTTTTTTTCATGAAAAAAGTACAATTCTGTTTAAAAGGATAAAATCATAACGAATTGCGTTGATATTGAAGGATATACTTTGATTTATAAAGAACCATTTTTTATTTAACAGCATTAGCAAGACCCAAAGTATTTATTTTCCGTTTTTACTATTGCATTTATTTCTTGTTTGGCCAAAAGTTAAGGAGGCTTGAGATTGGTTATCTATAGAAATGTTGCGGTGATCAATATTCAATTAGGATTTTTTTAGTGGTTTTATTGTAAAAAAAATATTTTTTTTACATCCCGCATTTATGGCCCAATTATTTCCCATCAATCTCTGTTGTAGTAATAATTGGTAATGTATTTAATTGCTTGATGATTCGGGGAAGGGGTTTTCAATAAGGGATGCTGTAATGACACTGGAATCTAAAGTGTTCCATTTGGTGGGTTAAGAATTAGACTACATAAAAAACGGGGGGGATTGAAGGAATTTATATCTTTTGTAAAATGTCCTTTGGTGTGATAATTATCGATAATGGATATTATTATTTCATGGGAAATTATTGGAGTTACTGATTCTATGAAATTTTACTGTTTCGAAAATTCTTCTATTTTTGCTTGCTCTAACCTACTTAACCTTACTCATGAAAAATGCCAAAGAAGCCATTCTTGAGCAGCTTTGCGATGGTAGCCGAAAGTCTTTTGAGGCTTTTTTTAAAGGATACTATCAGGATCTTTTCCTTTGGGCGCATAGTATCCTAAAGGATGAGGTTGCTGCAGAGGATGTGGTGCAGGAATTTTTCCTGGATTTTTGGCAGAAAAAAAGATATCAGCACATTCAAACCAATCTCCATTCCTATATCTTCCGTGCTGTAAAGAATTCCTGCTTAAACTATTTGCAAAGGGAGAGTAAACTCCTACGGGATATTGAGCATTTGGATAGGGAAGCTTTTGCACCGAAGGCCGATCCGGAAGTTTTGGATTCCAATCAGGAGATCTATTCAGCTATTAATCAATTGCCCGAAAAGTGCAAAGAGGTGTTTATGCTTTGTTGTGTGCATGGACATACCTATAACGAAGCAGCAGAAGATCTTGGAATTTCCTTAAATACGGTCCGTACCCAAATGACTCGTGCCTTTAAATTTCTGAGAGAAAAGTTGAGATCTCCCTACTTGTTTAATTTGTTGTTCTTCCATTCCGGTAATTCTTCCCATTAATTGATCGTTCACATATTTATGGATGCAGTTTTTTCAATTGCAGTTCTATGTAAAAGACAGGAATTGCATGGAAGCCGATTCCATACCGCTTTTTAGGCAGCCAATCAAAACAAAATCACAGACTCTATCTGATTTTTAGTGGGTAAAACGGAATTGTGTTTTGCTTATAGAATATTTACACATTTAATTCTGTTCCAGATCACATAAACCTTAATCGAAGCGCTTCGGCATTGGCAACGTAGGAGGGGCCCCATAGACGAAAAAGGCGTTAAGAACAGAATGCTGTTTGAGCCGAGGAACGAGGTGAGTTCATTCTGTTTAGCCTTCGAGTCGTGATGGGTCTCCGAGTGCCGTAGCCTTGATTTTTTGTTTCTTTTGTATCAAAACAAAAGAAAAGCCCGTCCGGCTAAAGGACGAAAAAATAACATTAGGAATTACTTCGAACGAAAAGCACCCACGATGAACCATCTGGACCCAAATAGTAACCACTAGTCCTCATTTCCCTACCGACTACCAAACAGTATGTCTTTTTTTTAACTTTTTTCACTTGTGTTGTTGTCTGAAGGAAAGGGGGTTAGTATGGTGGGGTTGGTTTTTTATAAAAAAAATAGAAATTCTTGTCACATCATTTGGATTTATGTTTGCCTTATAGCTGTATACAATAAATCAGATCTGAATTAGAAAAAAGTTAATGGAACGAGATAGCAACGAAATCTTGGCAAAGAGCATTACTGGCAAAACTCTTAACGAAGAGGAGCGTCAGCTCTGGGAAGCCTGGTTAAAGGAATCCGGGAATAAAAGGTTCTTTCATAAACTTGAAGAATTTCACAGCCACGCCAAAGAGGTGGAATCAACCTCTCAAATGAATGTGGAGCAAGCTTATCAAAAGCATTTGATGCGGGTGAAAAATGCGCAGGCAAAAAAGCGTACTCTTTTACTTCATACAATGATGCGATATGCAGCAATACTATTAATCGTGGTTTCGGTTTCGGCTGTGATGTTCTATGTGAGTCGTCATACTGAGGTCATTCATCCGGAAGAGCAATGGTTGGCCGAGGTAGCCCCGGGGTCCCAAAAGGCGGAATTGGTTCTTGCCAATGGTGAAGTGATGAATCTGGAGGAAAAGGAAGAGCAAATTGAGACCAATGATGGAACACAGATTCGGAACACCGGTAAATCATTGATCTATGGTGCCGGGCAAAAAAGTAAACTAACAGCACCATCCTATAATAGTTTGGTGGTTCCCAGGGGAGGTGAATATCAATTGGTGTTGGAAGACGGAACCAAGGTATGGATCAACTCCGAAAGCCGATTGCGTTATCCCACCCGCTTTGCCGCTAATCAGCGGACTGTATTGTTGGAGGGAGAAGCTTATTTCGAGGTGAGTAAGGACAAAGCCCGCCCTTTTATTGTGAAAACGCAGGGTGTGGATGTAAGAGTGTTGGGAACATCCTTTAATGTATCATCCTATTACGAAAAGGAACAGATCCTAACCACCCTGGTCGAAGGAAGTGTTGAAATAATTGATCGGAAGCAGGATGAAAGCAGGATGATGCTGGAGCCCGGATACCAGGCCCAATATAGTAAGGGCAATGGCGAGTTAAGGAAGGAAAAGGTAAACGTGGAATTGTATACCTCCTGGAAGGAGGGACGGTTTGTTTTCGAAAATACCAGTCTCGAACAGCTAATGGACCAGGTAGCTCGCTGGTACGATGTAAAAGTGTTTTACCTAAACAACGAAGCAAAAGAGATTCGGTTTACCGGAGGCTTAAAACGTTACGATAATTTGGAGCGCCTGTTAACAATGATTGAAAAAACCAATGACGTCCGGTTTGTCATAAACGGAAAAGCTATTGGTGTGGAGAAAATATACTCCTGGAAGGAGTAAATAAATAGGAAAAAAAACTCCAGATTTGCGCCAACAAACCTGGAGTTCAATAATTACAGTATTCATCTTCTGTGTGGAAGTAGAGCGATGAGTACTATGTGTAACTACAATACTACAAATTTATGAAAATTTCTTATGGAATCGCCTTTTTTTCTTTGAAAAGGAGGTGGACGAAAACGTTTATGCGTATGAAATTGCTTGCAATGCTGATGCTGCTATGTGTTTTTCAGCTTTCAGCAAATGTGAAGGGACAGAATGCGGAGGTTAGCATGACGCTTCAGGATGCGACCCTGGTGGAATTCTTTTCAGCAGTGAAAAATCAAACAGAATACGATTTTCTATACAATCATCAATTGGTGATGAGTAAAGAAAAGGTGAATGTGGAGGTAGCTCATGAAAAATTGAAGGTTCTTTTTGATGATGTACTTCATTCACGAGGTTTGGATTACCAATTGGATGATGATGTGATTATTATTTCCGAACGCCCCAAATCATCCGGAAATAATACTCAACAGGAGAAACGAACCGTTACAGGTACTGTGCTGGATGATACCAAATTGCCATTGCCTGGTGTTTCTGTAATTATAAAAGGCACCACCAACGGTGTCTCTACCGATTTCGATGGGAAATATGCTTTGAGTATTCCAGATAACGGCCAGGTTACTTTGGTGTTTTCCTTTATAGGAATGGAACCCCAGGAGATTGTGGTCACTGATCAGAAGGTGGTGGATGTTGTTTTGACCTCCTCTTCGGAACAGTTGGAAGAAATTGTGGTGACTACAGGTTATCAGAAAATCGATCGCAAGTTATTTACCGGTTCGGCGCAAAAACTGTCTGCGAAAGAAGTGATGGTGGAAGGGATGCCTGATGTTACTGCCTCTTTACAGGGAAAAGCTACCGGGGTTCAGGTGAGCAATGTTTCCTCTACTTTTGGTTCTGCTCCAGTGATTACCATTCGTGGTAACTCCTCAATCAATGGTACCAACAAGCCTCTTTGGGTTGTGGATGGTGTTGAGTTGGAAGATTTGGTGAACGTAAGTGCCGATGACCTGACTTCAGGGAATTTATCCACTCTGCTTAGCTCGGGAGTTGCTGGCTTAAATCCTGACGATATTGCCGATTTTCAAATTCTGAAGGATGTTTCAGCGACAGCCCTTTATGGTGCAAAAGCGATGAATGGGGTAATTGTTATTACAACCAAACAAGGAAAAGAGGGGAAACTTTCGGTAAACTACAGTGGTAGTACTTCTATTAAGGACAAACCCCGCTATTCTGATTTCGATATTATGGATTCCGGTTCCGAAATGTCTGTTTACCGTCAGCTATCCGATTATGGTTGGGTTGATATGACCACCGTAGCCCGTGCTGAAAACTATGGTGTCTTGGGAAAAATGTACAATGGCATTCAGGAAGGAACTGTGAAATGGGGGCCAAATGGATCTTTAAATGAGGATTTTTTGGAACCTTACGGCAATGCAAATACCAATTGGTTCGACGAGCTGTTTAAAACCGGAATTACTCAGCAGCATTCCCTCAGTCTTTCGGGCGGAACTAAAAACAGTTCCTATTATGCCTCAATGTCGTATTACAAAGACCACGGTTATACCATTGCTGATAATGTGGATAAATATACTGCATCCTTGCGTTTGCAATTCAAGCCGGTCGACAAATTATCAATTGGGGTAAAATTATCGGCAAATGTTAGAGACCAGAAGGTACCGGGAACAAAGAACCGTTCCTACGATTTGGTTACAGGGGAGTATACCCGGGATTTTGACATCAACCCTTTCTCCTACGCACTGAATACCAGTCGTAGTATGAGAGCTCGGAATGAGAACGGAAATTTGGAATTCTTTAGAAGAAGTTATGCCCCGTTCAATATTATTCACGAGTTGAATAATAACTATGTGGATATTGCAGTGAAGGACCTTACTTTCCAGACCGATTTGGAATATGCCCTGACCAAAAAACTGAATATCCGATCTACTTTTCAAATGCGTCGGGCAACAACCGAACGTAAGCACAGAATACACGAAACTTCGAATCAGGCTGAGGCTTACAGAGCAGCAGGAACTCAATCGATTATCGATGCCAATAAACTACTGTTTAAAGATCCTTTGTCGCCTAACTCAAATGCCTATTCCATCTTGCCTGAGGGAGGTTTGTTAAATACCACCACCAACAATTTGTCGCATTACTATATCAGAAATAGTATCGATTGGAGCCCCTATTTAGGAGATAACCATATTGTGAATTTCTTTTTGGGGAATGAAGTGAATATTACCGACCGAGATGATTTTGAGGATGATATTTGGGGGATTTCCTTCGATAAAGGAGGTGTGGTTTCCACACACGATGCTTTACAGCGGTATTTAAACTCTCTGGGACAGGGAAATTTCCCTACTAGTGAATACCACGATAGAAGAGCTTCGGTATTTACTACTGCGGCTTACACCTACCAGGGAAAATACATTGCCAATGCGTCCTTCCGTTACGATGGATCCAACCAGTTGGGAGAGAGTCGTTCTGCCCGATACCTTCCATCCTGGACATTGTCCGGAGCCTGGAATCTGCATGCGGAATCATTCCTTGCCGATTCAAAAGTATTCGATCATCTGAAAGCCAAAGCATCCTACGGATACAATGGTATTATGGGACCCAATACATCAGCTGCTTTGGCAATGTTCTCCGACCAGTCCATTCGTCCTACCGATAACGAAACATACATTTACATTGCTGCCCTGGACAATGAAGATCTGACATGGGAGAAAATGTATGAGTTGAATCTTGGGATGGAATTTGGAATGTTCAATCAAAGAATCTCAGGTGAAATCGGGTACTACAACCGAAAATCAATCGATTTGATTGATATTGTAACCACTGCCGGAGTAGGAGGATATCAATACAAATATGGTAATGTAGGTGATATGGAATCTCATGGTTGGGAGTTCATGTTGAATACAACCAACTTGAGACTGAATGATTTCTCATGGACCTCTAGCTTCAATATCAATTACCATACCAGTGAAATTACCAAGTTGGAGGATTCGGCTAATATTGGACAGGCAGTTTCCAATACAGGGGTGCCATTAAAGGGATACTCTCATCGTTCTTTATTTTCGGTTCGCTTTGCAGGATTGGATAGTAACGGTGTGCCAACCTTTTATGGCAAGAATGACGAAATCGTTTATGATATGAATCTTCAGGATCGTGAAAATATTACTTCCGTGTTGAAGCATGAAGGTTCTCTGGCTCCCAAGTTTTATGGTGGATTCACGAACAATTTCAATTATAAAAACTTTGGGGTAAATATCGGTATCGTGTACAAGTGGGGAAATGTGATCCGTTTGGATGATGCCTTTAAGCCTTACTATACCGATTTTGATTCTTTCTCAAAAGAATTGGCCAATCGTTGGATGGTACCGGGTGATGAAAAACGCACCAACATCCCAGCCATTCTCGACAAGAGAACTTACGACAATTTGGGAGGGAAAAACGCTTACGAGCTTTACAATAAAAGTACCGAAAGAGTTGCCAAAGGCGATTTCATAAGATTAAAGGATGTGACCTTAAGCTATCGATTGGGGCCTAAAGCTCTTGAGAAAATGAAGCTTAAGTCCGGTTCTTTATCTCTTCAGGCAACCAATCTTTGGTTACTCTATTCTGATGACAAGCTGAATGGCATCGATCCTGAATTCTATTCTTCAGGTGGTGTATCCATGCCTGTATCAAGAATGTACACTTTTACTTTAAATCTTGGTTTTTAATACGGAATAGCTATGACAAATACGTTAAAAATATTTATCCCTCTACTTAGCTTGTTTATATTCTCAAGTTGTGAAGATTTTTTTAGTGAGGTACCTGACAGCCGAATTGAATTGGATAATTTGGATGAGGTGTCTCAGTTGTTAACCAATGCTTATCCTGATGGTAGTTACCTGTTTTTGGAAACAATGACTGATAATGTGGGGGCTGTGCCTAGCAATATGCAGCTTACAAAGATGGAGGAAGCCTACAATTGGGAAAACATTAGCATGGAGGATCAGGACACTCCTTCCTACTACTGGTCCAATGCCTACAACGGAATTGCTCATGCCAACCAGGCTTTGAAATCGCTCAAAACCATCGAAGGAGATAAAAGCCGGAAGGATGCCATTGAGGCGGAGGCCCTGCTGGTTAGAGCCTACTCTCACTTTATGTTGGTAAATCTATTTGCGAAACACTACGATCCGGCAACTGCAGCAGGCGATTTGGGTGTTCCTTACATTACCGAACCGGAAGTTAATTTGGTGGTTTCCTATAAGAGAGAAACTGTTGAGAAAACTTACCAGTTGATTGAGAACGATCTATTGGAAGGTTTGGCGAAAGTTTCCAATAAGTTTTATGCGAAGGCCAGTAAATATCATTTCACAAGAGAAGCTGCTTTGGCTTTTGCTTCCCGCTTTTATTTGTACAAAGGAGATTATGCCACCTGTTTAAAATACAGCCAGCAATTGTTGGGTGAGAATTACAATCCTGCTTTTATAAAAGACTACAAGGCTGTGTTGGCAGGTCAGGGACCGAAAGGTAGAGCACAGCGCTTTTCATCTGCTTCGGATCAGAGCAATCTGTTGTTGATTCGTAAGGAATTGTCCTACCAGTTGTACTATCAGTTCGGCTATCGAATGACGCAAAAGAAATCTTCGGAAATCTACTTTGGGGATAGTCGATCCAATAACATGTGGAGTGGAAATGCCGATCAGTCTGCTATTTACCAATCAAAGTTTGAATCTCTGATTAAACGGGAATCTTCAACAGCTACTTCCGGTCGTCCTTATACCATTCAGCCGGTATTAAGAGGAGAGGAAGTGTTCTTTAATCAGTTGGAATCACAATATCAATTGGCAAGTCTTCAGGAGGAGCGGGCCCTGCAAATTGAGGCGGATCGTGAAATGAAGTTATCCCTGAATATGTTTCTGATTGATCGGTACAATGGACCTGCTAATGATCCGACAACGGCAGAGGATGATACCTACTTCTTTGATGTGTTCATTAATTTCTACCGCAGTTTATATTCCAAAGACTATCCGGATTATACCAAAGAGAGAGGTTACAAGGAATTCAATAAAGATGGAACACCCAACAAATATTTCGATCCGGAAGTGAAGAAGGAAGCGGATGAGAAAATTTATCAGGATAACAGAAGAATTTTGTATCGACTGATAATGGAAGAAAGAAGACGTGAGTTTGCAGAGGAAGGTTTAAGATGGTTCGACATCAGACGTTTGAAGTTGGAGGTGACCCATGTGAATCTTGCCGGAGAGACCAAAGTCTTAAAAGCGGATGATTCGCGCAAGGTTTTACAGATTCCCAATGCGGCCCTGATTAATGGGATTGAGGGAAATGCTATAGAAGAGCCTGCTCCTGTTGCAGCAAAACTGGTGAAACTAAATAGAGTAGTATTCCCGGTATAGATCGGGTAAAACAATATACGATGAAGATAAGTGTAAGAATATTTTTCATTTTAGCAATCATCCTGAATATTGCAACTTCTTGCTCCGAAGAGGATGAATTAAATTATGAGAAAAGAGAGATAACGAAATCGAATGACCGGATTGATGCATTCATGAAGGAGCATTTTTTGGACAAATTCAATTGTGCCATCCGTTGGAAATGGGACGATAAGTTTGTTTCTATCGACTACTATGTATCTCCTCCGATGAGAGACGTGGTTATCCCCACTGCCGAAATGATCGAAAATTTCTGGATCGAACCATTTGTTGAATGTTCGGCTGGAGGGAAAGCCTTTATAGAAACCAATTTTCCACCCGAAATTGTATTTGTGGGTTCCGAAATCTTGAACGAGAATGGAACTGAAACCTTGGGGTTTGCCGAGGCGGGTGTTCGAATTACGCTGACAGAGTTGGATCAATACAACCTGAAGAACAAAAAATGGTTGCAAACTCAGTTGCATACCATTCATCATGAGTTCACTCACATTGTACACCAAACCTATCAATTGCCTGTAGGTTTTGAGAAAATATCAGGCTCAAGCTATACCGGTAATTCTTGGACAACTTTGGTTCAGTATCAAAAGGACGAAAATGGCAATGTTTTGCGGGATGAAGATCATGAGCCGATTTTTGATCATTCCCAGGCGATTATGCGAGGAGTAACTACGGCTTATGGAACCACCAATGAGTATGAGGATTTTGCCGAATTGGTTTCCAACTACATCGTTACCGATAAGCAAGAGTTTGAGGAGTTGTATGCGCCCAAAGCCCAGGCTGAGATTGAGGCGGAGGTGTTGAAAGTATACAATGACATCCTTGCAGTAAAGACCGAAGAGGTGTTTACGATTCAATATAATGCGCTGAAGAAGGCTTTGGATGAAGGAAAGACCTACGAAGAAGCTAAAAAAGCAGGTGACCTGGCAGTATTAAATTACGCCATCACCAAAAGTGTTGAAAAATCCGAAGAGTTGAAAGCCCTGAACCAAGGGAAAGCAATTATTATGGAGAAATTGAACATGACCATCGGGTACTATCAAAAGAACTTTAATGTTGATTTGGTGAACCTGAGAAATCTGGTGCAGGAGAAAATTGTAAACGCTCAAAAATAGGAGGAATAGAGAATGAATAAATTGTTATATACCGGATTGCTGCTTTTTGTAGTCTTGTTTTCTGCTTGTTCTGATGATGAGTTCGAAAATGTATTTGATAAAAGTCCGGAAGAGAGAGTGGCTTTAACCAATCAATCTTTTAAGGACATCCTGGTCGGGTCCGAACATGGATGGTTAGGTTATTATGGATCAGTAGAGAATGTTGGAGGTTGGGCTGTTGCGATGAGATTTACCGACGATAACTGGGTGAAAATTAAGAGCGATAGTATCGGTATTATTCCCTTAAGTGGTTTTACCTCCGAATTAACTTACAATGTAAATACTACGCAAACCACAAAACTGGTTTTCGAATCTTCATGCATATTTAATATTTGGCATGGATTAAAGGTAAACAAACCTGCATCCAATGGAGGAACTGTCACCGTTCCTTTGGGTGGCGGTGAGTTTCAATTTGTCATCAAATCGGCAACTACAGATAGAGTAGTGCTTGAGAGTTTAACCGATAAGGAGGAGCCTAAATCCACCCTGATTCTAAAAAAAGCTGCCGCTGAGGATTGGATTTTTGAGAAGGAAAAGTTGGAGGAGATGAAAAACATGATAAAGGATGGTTTTACCTCTAAAGATTTCTTTCGAAATGTAAAAGTTGAGGGAGTGGATTATTTCGGTCAGTTCAGAGTGGATGAAGAGTTTCGCATTGCAACCTTCGATCATCTGGACGGAACCGAAATCAAGAGTAGCAAGCACCGCATTGCAATTACCTCTCAAGGTTTTGTTTTACTGGATTCATTAAAGATCAATGATCAATTGAAGATTGCTTCCTTCGTTTACAACAAAGAGGCAGATGTGTTTGAATCCAACGATGGCGGAGTAAAAACTTCAATTCAATATTCCAATGTTCCTGGAATCATTTACTTCCCTTTTGTTGATGAGTGGGGGTTCAAGGATGGGAAGAAAGTGGATTGTACAATGGATTATTCCGTGATGAATGGTTTTAAAGGTGTTGTTTCACAAGAGTTCTACGATTTATGCTCCAAGGTTCGAATTGCGGATGGACTGAAGAATATAGATTTCTATATGAACAATGAGAAGAATCCTAGTGGGTGTTCCACAACAATTTCTTTGAAGTATTGGAAGAAGGTGAATCCTCCTTATGGTTATTCCAATATTATCGTTGATATTCCAGTAGAGGTAGTTCGTGAAAAGAATACCCGGGTTATTTTCAAGCTCAAAGATGATTATCGAAAAGCTTTTAGAAAAGAAATTGAACATATCGATCTGATTTCTCCGGAAAGTGCGGAAGAATTAATTACTCTTTTGACGGATAAAGAAGGTTTTTACCTGTTACCCGATGTTTATTATTCCAAGTATAACAATCAGCCCTATCAGGTGGTGGTGCTAATTAGTGTTGCCAAGCCCGAGTACCGTTTTGTAACCGAATATCTGGAGTTTACAAAGGCAGAAGACTGATCGCAATCCAACTCTGCTAGTTGATTTAGATTGCCAAAAATGACTTTACATAGTGTAGCATAAACTATGTGAGTATAGGTTATGCTACACTTTTTTCTAATACCAAAATTTAACCGTAATTATGAAAGAAGTTCTAAAAATTGCCCTGTTTACCATAGGGATATTGAGTATTGTTTCCTGTTCCGATGATGACATTGCAAAGAATCAGGAACCATCTGTACCTTCCATTGCTTTGCCTGCTGATAAAGCCAAGGACGTTGCAAAGGAGATTACTTTGAAATGGAATGCTTCTACAGATCCTGAAAAAGGAGATGTGAAATATGATCTTTACTTCGGGACAAAGGAAGAACTAACCGATGAGGATATCAAAGCCAAAGATCAGGCGAAAACAGAATATACACTATTTTTGCAAGGTCATGTTACTTACTATTGGAAAGTTATTGCCAAAGATGATGCTGGTAATAATGCGGAGAGTAAGGTGAATAGTTTTACTACCGAGAATAGTGCTCCAAACAAAGCAGTAGTATCTTTTCCTGAAGATAAAGCGGCTGATGTTGAGAAAACCTTGACCTTTAAATGGGCAGCCTCAACCGATGCGGATAGGGATGAAATGAAGTACTTTCTTTATCTGGCAAAACAAGCGGAGTTTACCGATGCGGATTTGACCGGCGACGGTTTGGAAACCAATGAATTTAAAGTTGAAAACCTGGAAGGGCACACCCAATACTTTTGGAAGGTGGTAACCAAAGATTCCGAAGGTGCAAGTAGTGAAAGTGATGTTTACAGCTTTACAACCCAAAATACTCTTCCCGGACAGGTTAAGGCGGTAGCCCCTGTTAATGAGGCAACAGATGTTGCCAAAGTCGTGAAATTGCAATGGACCGCATCTGTTGATGAGGATAAGGATGTGGTAAAGTACAACCTTTATTTGGCGGAGAAGAATACGTTTACCCAAGAGGATGTTGTGGGTAAAGAGTTGGAGGTGACAGAATTTGAGATCAAAGATCTTAAAGCACATACCTGGTATTTTTGGAAAGTGGTAGCATTGGATTCAGAGGGGGCAAGTGTCGCAAGTGAAGTGTATAGCTTTTCAACGATAAATGCAGCACCATCCAAGCCTGTTGTTAAGGAGGTAGTTCAGGAAGTTACCGAAGATAAATTATCCGTTGTTGTGAAATGGACAGCTAGTGAAGATGCAGATAAGGATGCAGTAACCTACGACCTGTTTATTACTAAAAATGACAAATTTGTTGATTCGGATTTAGTGCGGTCTGGTTTGGATGCTACAGAATTAGAGGTGACCACCTTAAACCCTTCTACTGATTACAAGCTGAAAATTGTAGGGAAAGACAATTATGGAGGAGTGGCTGAGAGTGATGTTTTCTCATTTACCTCTAAGGAATATGTAAAACCAGCTCCTAAAAATATCTTTACCGATTCCAGAGATGGACACGTTTACAAGACAGTTGTGATTAACGGCAAAACCTGGTTGGCCGAGAATTTTGCCTACATTCCATATGTGATCAATGACGATAATCCGAAGAAAAGATGTTCTGTGATTGGGGTAAATATTAATGATGGTGTTGAAGCAGCCAAAGCGCACGAAAACTTTACAAAATATGGAGTGCTATACTCTTGGGATATTTTAGAAGATGTGGTTCCTGATGGATGGCACGTGGCAACAGAAGAAGAATGGCAAGCCTTGGAAAAGCTTAGTGGTATGACTGATGATGAAATTAATATTGACAAAACATATCGTGGTTCAACAGCTGCCAAATTTAAAGCGAAAACAGAGTGGGCAGTTCCAGGAACTGATGAGTTAGGTTTGAATATTTTACCAGCTGGTTCTTGGAAAGATGGTTTTCCAATGGGATCTGATTACAAATTTGGAGAAAGAGCATACTTCTGGACAAGTACATCGACTTCTTATTTTGCTAAAATGCGTGCATTTGATAATGAAAAAAAAGGAATTTACCGGAAGAGTTTGTCGAAAACGAGTCGATATTCTATTCGCTTGGTAAAGGATAGTGAATAATAAACAATAACCATTCCATTTAGTTAGTATGTATGAAAGGGGCTGTCGATATTTTTTCGACAGTCCCTTTCTTTTTTATGTTTGGAAAAACAATTGTATCGTTTGTACTACTCTTTTTTTCAAAGATTCGGGATTATAGTGCTCCTGATTCAATCAGATCCAGTACATACTGCAATTCCGCATTGGTGTCAAAGTCATACTTCTTGAAATCGGACCATTGCATGACAAAGTCAGGCGTTAATTCTTTCCCCTTTTTTGCATCGTAGGGGAAGTAGATCTGTTTGCATTTGGACACTACTCCTTTCAAGCCGGATTCAGGGAGCGTGAATCTGATGCCATCCATGTAGGTATTTCCGGCCTGACCGGGTGTTACACCTACCGCTGTAGCACCATAGGGTAAGAGTTTGTAAAGCATGCTGTAAGCGGCACTAAAGGTATTGGGTGATACAAGAAGTATTATTTTAGGGGAGTACAAAGGTTTTCCTTTCATTCCGGCAACGATATCATAAGTTGATGTTTTTGCCTCGGCTAAGCGTTCGAAATAGGACTCTTTATCTTTTCTTGCTTCTTCTTCCGTTTCTTCCGCACTCATTTGTGAGGACCAAAATTTCAGATCTCCATATTCATACTTGCTGTCATTTCGTTTGTTGTACTCTTCAATCGAGATTTTACTTCTGTTCAAAAGAAGTTTTGAAACTTTAGTAACAATTTCTCGGGAAACCGTGTCTTTAAAAATATTGTCCCCATACATCATGTACATGAGGGGCTTATAGCAATCGGTATTTCCACCCCCATTTTTTCTGAGATCAATTACCAGGTGGGTAGATTTGTTCTTTTTCATCTGCTGCAAAAGCTCATGCGACATTTCAGTAAGGGATGGTATCTTTTCCAGAATATCTTGCTTCTGGTCCGTTAACTCCATGTCCAATTTCTTGCACCAATAACCTGCATACGCTCTAAAAATTGGAGATTCTACGGGAAATTGTTCCAGAGCTTCTCTGGTTGCCATCATATCAATTTGCAGATAGGCAGTTTTTTTTTCTTCATCAGCAAACTTCCATGCAATCATTTTTTCGTCATCGTGCATTCCCTTTTGATCCTTTTTGATCCAATTGATTTTTTTGCCTTTGGGATCAAAGTATTCCATCTCGTACTGCTTGTGTTGGTCTTGGGCGTTTGCCAATTCAAGTTGAATGTTAAATTGAATATCCGGGAGATAGGATTTTATTCTGGCGTATTGCTGTATGTAGCTGGATACGGTCAATCTCTCGTGAAATTTATTTTCAAGAGGCCTTAAGGCTTTTAATCTATTAGTGAAGGTTTCAAGACTTTCCCCATTGATTTTGGTCAATTTTTGACCAATTAGATGTTGGTATTCTTTTGTAGTTTCCGATACAAATATGCAGTCGTCAGCCACTTTGAACCGGATAGGAAGTCGGTATCCCCTTTGGTTGTACAATTTAGATTTTGGTAATTTCAAATTGGTATGACCGTCTTCCAGTTTGGAGAGAAGGGGAGCTAAATATTTGAAAAACTCCAATGTATCCATTCCATTTTCCGGAATTCCTTTTATTAGATGATTTACTTCACGGTAGAATTCAATTCTGTTTCCATAAGCAGAGAAGGGATCCGGGTGCGTTTCATCCAGAATTTTGGCCATTTGCTTAATGTCCTTTTCCAAACTAGCCTTGGGGATCTGTTGAGCAATACCGACAAATAGGGTGGTTGTAATAATTAGAGTGAGTAGGATTTTTTTCATTGTAATTGGTTTTGTGGTTAATATGTAGCTAATGGTTGGGCCAGGAATTGTCCTGGCCATATTATCATTTGTTTATTATTCGCATTTGAGACTCTCTACCGGATTTCGGGTGGCAGATCGCCAGGCTTGGTATGTGGTTGTACCTACTGCTATCAAAAGAGCGGATAGGCTTCCAAGAGCAAAATGCCACCAGGATAATTGGGTGTGGTATTTAAAATTTTCTAACCATTTTCCCATGAGGAGGTAAGCAATGGGACAGGAAATTACAGAGGCGATCAAAACCCATTTAGAGAATTGCTGTACTAGCATGATAATCAAATTTCCTATAGAAGCTCCCAATACTCTTCGTACTCCGATTTCTTTTATTTTTCTTTCGGCGGTGAAAGCTGCCAATCCGAAAAGGCCCATGCAGGCAATCAGGATGGAGAGCAGGGTGAAAATCCCAAAGATGGATGCGGTACGTTTTTCCTGATTGTAGGTATATTCAAATGCATCATCCATAAAGTTGTAGCTCATTCTTTGGTTGGGCGAGAATTTCTTCCATGTTTTATTAACGTTTTCTATTAGTGCCGGCAGATCTTTAGTTTTATACCGGATGGCCATCATCGCTTTGTTATCTCCAAAGTAAAGAACCAGGGGAACAATTGTTTTATGAAGTGTTTCGTAATGGAAATTCTTAACTACGCCAATGATTTTCATAGGTTTGGTTGTACCCTCATTATCTGTCATGCGGGAAAGTATTCTTTCTTCAAAGTTGGTCCATCCAAATTTCTTGTAGGCTGCCTCGTTGATGAGGGCTGCTGTGGAATCCGAGGCCAAATCTTTGGAGAAGTTTCGTCCATGAATAATTTCAAGCCCCAGCGTTTCGGTGTAATCCATGTCTACGGGCCAGGTGTTTACAAATTCGAAATCTTCTTTTGCAGAGTGTTTCCCAATGAAAACGTTGGTTGAACCTCGTTCTGAAGGAGTGGGGAGGTATCCGGTAATTGTGACATTTTTAATTTGTGGATTGTTAAGGAGTTCCTGCCGGAAGCTTTTTATGCTATTGCCCAAGTCTTTCGTATTGTACAGGATAAGTACGTTTTCCCGGTTGTAGCCCAACTTCTTATTTCTAATGAAATTCAATTGCCCCAAAACCACAAGAGTTGCAATGATTAGGATGATTGAGGCCGAAAATTGGAAGATAACCAGGGAACTTCGAAAAATACCCGCTTTTTTATTCGATTGTAGTAATCCTTTTAGAGTTTTGATGGGCTGAAAGGAGGAGAGATAAGTGGCGGGATACAATCCTGCAAAGATACCTGTGATACCAACAATCCCAACCATTTCAATTATTAGGGTAATGTTGGTGTAGTCCAGGCGTAGATCTTTCTGAGCCAGTGAGTTGAAGAAGGGGAGTGTGAGTTGGGTGATAACAAGGGCAAAATTTAATCCGATAAAGGAGAGAAGCAGTGATTCTCCAAAAAATTGGAGCATGAGTCGTGCCCTTTTTGCACCTAATGTTTTCCGTATGCCCACTTCTCTGGCTCTTTTTAATGATTGTGCGGTGGATAGATTCATGAAGTTGATGCAGGCAATAATCAGGATGAATAATCCAATGGCCAGCATTACATAGATGTAGCGGATATCGCCGGTTGGTCCAATTTCCCTTTCCAGATCTGAATTCAAGTAGATTTTTCGAAGCGGTTGAAGGAAAAAAGTCAGTTTACTTCCACCTTTGGCTATTTCCTCGACGGATTTGCCCAACATTTGTTCAGCATCTGCTCTCAAATGACGGAGTATAAAATCATCAAATTTAGCTGTTAACTTACTCACATTGGTTTTGGGATGCAATAATATGTAGGTCTGGAAATCGTTGTATAGCCAGTTTGTTTCTCTACTGCTAGGCAAGCTGGAAAGGGAGGCGATAAAACCAAATTGGAAATGACTGTTGGAGGGGATGTCCTGGTAAACTCCCTCGACCACATAATGACCTCGGTTTTTGAGCTCAATAAGTTGGCCAATTGGATCTTGGTCTTTAAAAATTTTCTTCGAAATTTTCTTACTTAATAAGATGGTGTTGGGGGCCCTTAGTACTTTCTTCGGATTTCCCTTAAGCAAAGGAAGGGTGAAGACATCCAGCAAGGTTGAATCAGCATAGGCCCAACTGGGCTCCCAAATCGTCTGTTTCTGATAATTAATAATAATTGAGGTCCCCGGTTTATAGAATCGAACTGCATTTTCTACTTCGGGGAATTCCTGTACCATGGTTTCAGCCAATAGAGGAGGAGTGATAGCCGATTTTAGGGGGCGGCCATTAAGGTTAATACTCTCACATACCCGGTAGATTCTATCGGCTTTTTCGTGATGTGAGTCATAACTGGTTTCATGATTGACCCACAAAGCGATAAAAATAGTACAAGCCATACCTATGGCCAATCCAGAAATATTGATGAAACTGTAGGCTTTGTTTCGGATCAGGTTTCGAAACGCGATTTTTAGATTGTTGAGAAGCATTTTTGTATGTTATCTTTCAATTAGTAGGACGGGACATGTCCCGTCCGTATTTTTATTCGTATTTGAGACTTTCTATCGGGTTGCGTGTAGCCGACCGCCAGGCTTGGTATGATGTGGTAGCTGCTGCGATTAGCAAGGCTATTAAAGCTCCCATAACAAAAATCCACCACGGCAGGTTGGTGTGAAAAGCGAAGGATTCCAACCATTTGTTCATAAACAGGTAAGCCACTGGTATGGATATGACGGAGGCCAGTAGAACCCATTGCGAGAATTGTTTGATAAGAAGGAAAATAAGATTTTGAATGGAAGCTCCCAATACCTTTCGAACGCCAAGTTCCTTAACTTTTTGTTCAGCGGTATAGCTGGCCAATCCCCATAAACCAAGGCAGGCAACGAAAATGGAGATGAGAGTAAAAATGGAAAAGATGGTTCCTGAACGTTGCTCCTTGTCGTACATTTGGGCAAACCGTTCGTCCAAAAAGCTGTACTGGAATTCTTTGGTTGGAAGGAATTGCTTCCATAATGATTTTACATAGCTTATCGTTTTTTTAGTATCTGTAGAGTTGTAGCGTAAGGATATTGTTGCATTGTGCTCACCATGATACAGTACCAGAGGTTCAATTTGTCGGTGCAGTGATTGAAAGTGGAAGTCTTTAAAAACACCGATAATTTTGAGAGGCTTGGTACCTCCGTGCAGGTCGGTCATTCTGGATATGTTTCTTCCTTCAAATGTTGTCCATCCAAATTTTCGTAGAGCCGTCTCGTTGATGATGGCTGCAGTTGAGTCGCTGGCGAGAAGAGGGTTAAAGTTTCGTCCCTCTACCATTTCAATGTTTAGGGTGGGGACGTAGTTGTGATCTACCCGCCAAAGATTCACAAGGAAGTAATCCTCCTTGGATGAGTGTTCTCCGGTAAAAACATTGGTAGTACTATTGTAGGAGGGAACCGGCAGAAATCCCGAAATGGTTGCATTTTGGATTTCCGGGTTTTTCAAAAGTTCATCACGGAAACTCCTAATACTATTTCCAAGATTATCACAGTTTTTTATTATCAGAATGTTTTCTTTGTTGTATCCTAAGTCTTTTTTGTTTACATAGTTCAATTGTCGGAATACGGTCGTGGTAGCCACTATTAAGATAATGGAGGCTGAGAATTGGAAAATCACCAGGATGCTTCGGAAAATTCGAGCTTTCCTGTCCGACATCGATATTCCTTTTAGGGTTTTAATTGGTTCAAAGGAGGAAAGGTAAACGGCTGGATAGCTACCTGCAAAGAGACCGGTTAAAAACACAATGGCTAGTAATTCCAGAATTATTTTTGTGTTACTATAATCAAGAATTAGTTCTTTTTGTGCCAGATGGTTAAAGGTTGGAAGCAGCAGCTTGGCGATGACCAATGCAAAATTAAGGCTGATAAAAGCAAGTAGTAGTGATTCTCCAAAAAATTGAATCATTACTTTTCTTCTGGAGGCTCCTAATGTTTTTTTTAGGCCTACTTCTTTCGCGCGTTTTAGCGATTGAGCTGTGGAAAGATTCATAAAATTAATGCAGGCAATAATTAAGATGAACAATCCGATTGCCCCCATAATGAATAAATGACGGATATCTCCTGTTTTTCCTATTTCATCGGTTTTGTGGGAGTGAAGGTAAATTTTCTCCAGAGGTTGAAGAATAAATTCTGCACCATCACCTCCTTTTGCTAGTTCTTCGATGGTTTTTCCGTAAAGTTTTTCTACTTCAGGACCAAAATGTTTGTATGCAAAGTTTTCAAATTTGGACTTAAGGCGTTTCACATCTGTGTTTGGTTTTAGCAAAAGGTAGGTGTAGTATTCAACATTTAACCACGAAGTTTCCCGACTATTTGGCCATGCGCTCATGGGTGCCATAAAATTGAACCGGAAATGGCTATTGTTGGGAAGATCTTTGTATACGCCTTCTACTGTTACCAGTGAATCTTCATTCATTGTAAGAACCTGACCAATGGGGTTTTGGTTTCCAAATATTTTTTTTGAAGTTGTTTCACTCAGAATGATACTGCCGGGATTTCGAAGAATGTTCTTGGGATTTCCCTTTACCAATTCGATCGAAAAGATATCCAGTAGTGTTGAATCTACGTAGGCCCAATTATTGATTTTTACTATTTTCTTGTTGTATTTAAATTCTGCCTTCCACATAGTGTAGAAACGAACGGATTCCTCAATTTCAGGGAATTCGGCTACCATTGTTTCGGCCGTAGGAGCAGGAGTAGTTGCTACATTAAATTCTCTGCCGTTCAATCGGAGGGATTCGCATACTCTGAAAATACGGTCTTTCTTTTTGTGAAAACTATCGTAACTGGTTTCGTGGTTGATCCATAGTAGTATCAAAATGGTGCAGGCCATTCCTAACGCAAGACCAAAAATATTGATGAAGCTATATCCTTTGTTTCGGATCAGGTTTCGGAAGGCGATTTTTAAATTATTGAAAAGCATTATTGTTTGTTGTTTTTGGATTTATTGTAAGGAGAGGACATGTCCTCGCCTTACAATTAATAAAAAATATACTATTCATATTTCAGGCTCTCAATCGGATTTCGGGTGGCCGATTTTAAACTCTGATAGCCCACCGTCGCGAAAGCAATGAGGAGAACCAACAGTGCTACGGCAGCGAATACCCAAATTGGCATATCGATTCGATAGGCAAAGTTTTGTAGCCATTCCTTCAGAAGATACCAGGAAATGGGCCAGGCAATCAGGTTTGAGAGGAGTACCCATTTGGTGAATTCACGGGAGAAGATACCAACCAGTTTGATTACAGAGGCTCCCAATACTTTTCGCACCCCGATTTCTTTTGTGCGTTCTTCGGCCATAAAGGAGGTAAGACCAAACAGCCCCAAGCAGGAGATGATAATGGCCAAAATGGAGAAATAGTTTAGAATGGACATGGTACTCTCCTGGCTGCGATACATTGCTGAATATTTATCGTCCAAAAAATAGTTTTCGACAGGGAATTCTGGATTGTATTGGGAGCAAACCTTCCGAATGTGATCGATGGCTCGCTGAGTGTTCTCTGGATGAATCCGTGCAAACAGGTAGTTGTGTCCGCTGGCGATATCCATCATTAGAGGACCAATTTTTCGATTGATGTGGGTGAAATTGAAATCCTTTACCACACCTATGATTTTCAGGTCGAAACCATCATCCTTGATGATTTTTCCAACGACAGATTCTTTTGAGATAATTTTGGCAAATTTTTCATTAATTACTACACTGTTGGAGTCAACTGAAGTTGCTTCCTTTTTGAAGAATTTTCCATCAATTAACTTTAGTTTAAAGGTGTGGTGGTAATCTCCATCAACCGTGAGAAAGGTGACCATAGGGTTTACTTGCGGATCTTTTCCTTCCCAATCCAAACCCCAGCCATTTCGGTATACCTGATTAGGAATATGAGAGGAGAAGGTGACATTTTCAACTGTAGGTTCAGCAGTGATCTCCCTTTTGATGATTTCACTTTTCTTTGCCATTTCACCCGTTAAAGGAATGTACACAATGTTATCCTTGTTTAAGCCCAGGTCCTTGTTTTTCATGTGATGAATCTGAAGACCAACCACAAGAGTAGAAATCAACAGAATGATGGATATGCTAAACTGAAGTACAACCAAAATTTTTCGAAAAAGGTTGCCCTTTTTGCCCTTTTGGAGTATACCTTTTAGCACAAGTACAGGTTTGAAGGCTGTGAGATAGAACGCAGGATAGGCTCCTGCCAGAAGTCCGGTTACTAGAATTACACTGACTAATCCGCTAAGGAATCGCCAATCGGTGTAATTTAGGTGAAGCTGTTCTTGTAACAAATTGTTGAATTCGGGAAGGAACAAACGGACTAAAATGAGGGCAAAATTGATTGCAATAAAAGAGACTAGTATGGATTCGCCCAGAAATTGTCGAATCAGATTGCCTTTGTGTGCTCCTATGGCTTTTTTTAAACCAATCTCTTTGGCACGTTTGGAGGCTCTGGCTGTAGAAAGGTTCATGAAATTGAAACATGCAATCAATAGAATGAATAGAGCAATTATAAGAAAAAGTCGAACATTCTGCATTTTTGTTTCCTGACCGTCCAAGTCATATAAATGTGTTTTTCTCAGTGGGAAAATGAAAAGTTTGTTTTTCATTTCTTTATCCACATGGTCTTGGTAAAAATGTCTCAATTTCTCATTTACCACTTCTGAATTTGAATTTTTGGAAATTTGAGCGTACCCATAATACATTATGGTACCCCAATGTTTCCAAAAATCACTTTCTTTTTTCAAGAACTCAAATGGCATTAGGTAATCGAAATCGAAAGTGGTGTTGGAAGGAGGATTTTTTAGGAGCCCCGTAACCTTTAACTCATGCTTATTGTCCATTCGAATCAGCTTTCCCATAGGATCTTCTGAACCAAAAATTTTTTTCGCACCTTTTTCGGTAAGTACTATCGAATAAGGATCGTTTAAGGCTGTCTCCATATTCCCTTTTAGCAAAGGGAAATCGAACATTTTGAGAAAGTCAGGATCTGCATGATTAATCGTTTGGTACTGCTTTTTTCCTGCAAATTCGAGTAGTCTTTTCTGGCCAAAGTCATCGTAATTAGTGATATACTGAAATTCGGGGATTTTCTCTTTCAGTGCATCGATTAGCATGCCAGGAAGGTTGGGGGCATTGGCTTCTTTTCCGTTGAAGTTTAGAATGGTCCCCACTTGGTACAGATGATTGGTATCGGTATGAAATGAGTCATAGCTCGTTTCATGATCAACCCACATCAAAAGAAGGATGGTACATGCCATTCCAATGGCCAGTCCGGAAATATTGATAAAGCTGTATGTTTTGTTCCGGAGTAGGTTGCGGAATGCGATTTTTAAATTGTTGAGAAGCATAGGTTTGTTCGTCGAGTTTAAAGTCATAGGAAGGGACGGGACATGTCCCGTCCGTGCCCTCTATATGTCCTGTCCAAGTTATTGGACAGAGTTTTTATTCATATTTCAGGCTTTTAATCGGATTTCTGGTGGCCGATTTCCAGCTTTGGTAGCCTACGGTTACGAAAGCAATTACAAGAACCAGAAGGGCTACAGCAGCAAATACCCAAATCGGCATGTCGATGCGATAGGCAAAGTTGCTCAACCACTTGTTCAGGAAGTACCAGGCAATGGGCCAGGCGATGAGGTTAGAGAGCAGTACCCATTTGGTGAACTCTCTTGAGAAGATGCTTACAAGTTTACCAACTGATGCACCCAATACCTTTCTCACACCAATTTCCTTGGTCCGTTCCTCCGCCATAAAGGAGGCCAGGCCGAACAATCCCAGGCAGGAGATGATAATGGCCAGAAGGGAGAAATACTTCAGGATAGCCATGGTACTTTCCTCGTCTTGGAAGAGCTTGGCATACATTGCATCCAGGAAATTGGTTTCCGTGGGAAATTCCGGATTGTATTTGGAACAGACCTTTTGAATGTGTTCAATTGCCCGACTGGTATTGTGCGGATTGTGTCGTACAAACAAGTAATTGAAGTTTTTGTCCAGATACATCATTAAAGGACCAATCTTACGATCTACAGGGGTGTAATGGAAATCCTTGGTTACCCCGATAATCTGTAGATCTTGATTTCCATATTGAATAGTTTTCCCCACGACCGATTCATTGGAGATTAATTTGGCAAACTTTTCGTTGATTACAATACAATTGGAATCGGTGGAGGTAGTTTGCTGGTTGTAGAATTTTCCTTCATTCAATTCAATCTTGAAGGTGCTTAAGTGATCGGGATCTACCCGGAGGAATGTAATTAGTGGCTTCGAGGCAGGGTCTTTCCCTTCCCAGGTGGGCCCCCAACCATTGGAGAAAACGGACATGGGAAGATGCGAAGAGAAGCAGGCTGTTTCGATGGAAGGATCAGCTGTTAATTCTCTTTTAATGACATCCCGTTTCTCTGCAAGTTGTCCTGTGAGCGGAACATAGATGATATCCTCTTTGTCCAAACCCAGATCCATATCCTGCATGAATTTGGTTTGCAGTGCAACTACCAGGGTTCCGATTAAGAGCAGAACGGAAAGTGAAAACTGAACCACAACCAATATTTTTCGGAAGATGTTTCCTTTTTTTCCCGATTGGGTGATGCCTTTCAATACCAGGATGGTATTGTATGAAGTTAAGTAGAAGGCTGGATAGGCGCCTGCAAGTAGGCCAGTCACTACAATTACTCCAAGCACACCTAGGATAAATTCCCAATCGGTGTAATTTATCTGTAATTCTTGTTGTAATAGATTGTTGAATTCGGGTACGAACAGACGCACCATAATTAGTGCAAAGTTGATGGCGATGAAAGTAATCAGAATGGATTCGCCCAGGAATTGCCAAATCAATTGAAATTTGCTGGCACCCAGGGATTTCTTGAGTCCAATTTCCTTAGCGCGTTTGGCAGCACGAGCGGTGGACAAGTTCATGAAATTGAAGCAGGCAATCAACAGGATGAATAATGCAATGATCAGGAATAGTCTAACAGTCTTGATCCGGTTATCACTACCATCCAAGTTGTATAGGTGACATTTGGTAAGTGGGGAGATGCCTACCGTATTTTTTCGATCCTCTTCAGCATGATCCTGTAGAATGGTTCTTAACTTTTCCCTTGTTTGCTCCGGATTGGCATGTTCGTCCAATTTTACATAGCCGTAATGGTAGTTGCTTCCCCAGTTCTTCCAGTAGAGATTGTCCTTCTTGTAAAGCTCGAAGGGGAGCAGGAATTCAAAATCAAATACACTATTGGAAGGCAGGTCTTTCACTACACCAGTTACCTTAATATTGTATTTGTCGTTCACTTTTACGATTTGCCCAATGGGATCCTTGTCCCCAAAAAGTTTTTTGGCTGCCTTTTCGGTCAGAACCATGGAATAGGGGTCATTCAAAGCAGTTTCCGAATTCCCCTTAACAAGAGGGAAGGAGAACATTCTCAGGAAATCGGGATCGGCATACTTTATTTTATGGTATTGCTTTTTGTTTTCGAAGTTGACCAACAATCGATCCCCAAAAGCATTGTAATTGGTTGCATACTTCACTTCTGGAATTTTCTCTTTGATCAGGTCAACTAGTCTTCCGGGAAGGTTGGGCATGGCATGAGTTGAATTGTTGTAGTGCTGCCAATTGACAATCTTGTACAATTTGTCCTTATCCTTGTGGAATTTGTCGTAGCTCAATTCATGGTTTACCCACATCAGCAGTAGGATGGTACAAGCCATCCCTATGGCGAGACCGGATATATTGATAAAGCTATAGCCTTTGTTTCGTACCAGGTTTCGATAGGTTATCTTGAGGTTGGTTAGGTGCATAGTTTGGGATTTGAGATAAATTAATTATTGTTGGGAAAGGATATGTTCTTTCCCTAGTATTAAAAAGGATCCTAGTGTGTAGAGCGAAGGATCTGTTTCTGGTTCCTTTTTCCTCAACCAGGAACCAGAAACAGTTTTCGTTAGAGAATTGCCTCCGCTTCCAGTTTTAATTCCGCTTCCTTTTGTTTGAAATTTTCGCTTACCACCTGGCCGTCGAAGAGCTGAATGATACGATCGGCACGATCGGCATCCTTGGGTGAGTGGGTTACCATAACAATGGTGGTCCCCTCCTGGTTCAATTCACAAAGCAGATCCATCACTTCCTTTCCGTTGGCTGAGTCAAGATTACCGGTAGGCTCATCCGCCAAAATGAGGTTGGGATTGGATACTACTGCACGGGCAATAGCTACCCTTTGTTGCTGTCCACCCGAAAGCTGTTGAGGGAAGTGCTTGCTTCTGTGGGCAATCTGTACTCGCTCGAGTACCTTTTCAACTCTTTTTTTCCTTTCGGAAGATGGTACTTTCTGATAGATTAGAGGTAGCTCAACGTTTTCAAAAACACTAAGTTCATCGATTAGGTTAAAGCTTTGGAATACAAAACCGATGTTCGACTTTCGTAAATTGGTGCGTTGTTTTTCAGAATAGCCGGAAACTTCATGGTCGATAAAGTGGAATTTTCCCTCACTGGGATTGTCCAACAATCCAATGATGTTCAAAAGTGTGGATTTCCCGCAACCGGAGGGTCCCATGATTGCTACAAATTCTCCCTTTTCAATTGATATGTTTACATTATTTAAAGCTGTTGTTTCTACTTCGTCAGTTTGGAATACTTTTCTTAGGTTTTCTGTTTTTAGCATGGTGTAAGATTTTTATTTTGTTTGATAGGATGGGTTTCAATCTTTGTGCCAAGTCTTGTAATATGCAATGCGTTAATGGTTTATTGTTTGTTGTGTAGGGGCTTCCTTTTTTGAATTGTTACAAAATCATCCAGCAGGTGTTCCAAAATGAGACATGTTGTTTTGTTGTTATCCCATTTTACCTAATTTTAAGGCTGAAATCCATTTTACTACATTTTATGTAGCATTTATAAGAATTGATTCTCTGTTTGGAAGGATTCTTATTTATGATGTTTCATGCAACCGATAAAAGAACAAGAAAACAAATGCAGAAGAACGGCCGAATCCTGATTGTTGATGATAACAAAAGTGTACTAAGCTCTTTACGTCTCTATCTTAAACATAAATTTGAGAAAGTTACGACTTGTAGTAATCCCAATCAAATTCCGGCTCTGTTTGCTCAGGAAGATTTTGATGTGGTATTACTGGACATGAATTTTACTGCTGGTACTAATTCCGGTAACGAAGGTTTGTTCTGGTTGAAGGAAATTCTTAATCTTTCGCCTCAAGTACCGGTAATTTTGATTACAGCTTATGGAGATGTGCAGTTGGCAGTTAATGCAATGAAGGAGGGAGCTACCGATTTTGTACTGAAACCATGGGACAATAAAAAATTGCTGGTTACACTTCAGAATGCAATCACTTTAAGACAGACGAGGAAAGAGGTGAAGGATTTGAAGCAGCAGCAAGAGCAATTGCAAAAGGATTTGAACCAGGGGTTTGATGCATTTCTTGGGAATTCACCAGCCATGGGGAAAGTCTTTCAGACCATTCAAAAAGTGGCTCAAACCGATGCCAATGTGCTGATTCTGGGAGAGAATGGAACCGGTAAGGAACTGGTGGCAAGGGAAATTCATCGGCTTTCGTTACGAAGTAAACGGATTTTTATGGGCGTGGACATGGGGGCTCTGAGTGAATCTCTCTTTGAAAGCGAACTCTTTGGCCATTGTAAAGGCGCTTTTACTGATGCGAAGGAGGATCGTCAGGGGCGGTTTCAAACAGCATCAAGGGGAACCCTGTTTTTGGATGAAATTGGAAATTTGTCGGCAGCTATGCAGGCCAAGCTTTTGAGTGCTCTGCAGAATAGGGAGGTAACCCCCTTGGGAGCCAATAAACCGGAAGCTATTGATGTGCGTTTGGTGTGTGCGACCAACAAAAAACTGGTCGAAATGGTGCGGGCAGGGGATTTTCGTGAGGATCTTTTGTATCGTATCAATACCATTCAGATTCAATTGCCACCTCTGCGGGATAGAGAACAGGATGTATTATTGCTGGCCAGGTATTTTCTTGGCTTGTTTTCGGAGCGATACGGGAAGCTTCTTCAGAAACTAAGTCGGGATGCCGAGGCTCAAATCCTAAAATATGCGTGGCCTGGAAATGTAAGAGAGTTGAAGCATTGCATGGAGAGAGCAGTGATTTTGAGTGACGGAAGGGAGATAGAGGCAGGGGATCTTTTCCTGAATTCCACTGAACCGGCAGTCGATCTGGGAAGCCAGCCCATGAGTTTGGAAGAAGCTGAGCAGGTTCTGATTCGAAATGCCATGAAGCGTCATCAGGGAAATATCAGTTCAGTAGCCAAAGAATTAAACATCGGACGGCAGACCCTGTATCGAAAATTAGAGAAGTACAGCATCTAATATTAAGCTTTGTTTCTTGTCACTTGACTCTTCCTATATGATATATCGTAAACTTTATGTATACCTTTTGATTCGGATCGGTTTCATCCTTCTGAATTGTTTTCTAATCAGCTATTCTTATATTCATTTGAATGATGTGTTGATTCAGATGAATCTCTTTGTTTTCCTTGGGTTACAAATTTATTTTATGATAAGGGGTTTGAATCGTATTAATGTTGATTTGGAAAACTTTTTCAATTCCGTGCGAAACAATGACTCCAGCATGATTTATAGCTATCGGCGAAAAAATTCTCCTTACCTGAAATTGTACGAGCAGTTTGATCTTTTGAACCACCAGATTCAGAGAATTAAAATTGAAAACGAAAACCAGAATCAGTATTTCAAAGTGTTGGTGGAACACGTTGGGGTGGGGCTTTTAACCTTTAACGAGAAAGGGAAAGTAAGTTTGTTTAACCAGGCTGCCAAGCAATTGGTGAACAAACCAACTTTGTACCGGGTTCAGGAGTTGGATTGCATTCAGTCTGGATTGAGCCAGCTCTTGCAGGAAATGAAGCCTTCCGAGCAGAAACTGGTTAGCTTGTACCGTAACAACGAGTTGATTCAGTTGTCTGTAAAAGCTACCGAGATTAAAATTATGGAGGAGAAGCTGAAGCTGATATCTCTTCAGAACATAAGAAATGAGTTGGACGAAAAGGAGTTGGATTCCTGGCAGAAATTGATCCGGGTTCTCACTCATGAGATTATGAATTCGGTTGGGCCTATTAATTCTACTATATCCACTTTGTCCGAGTTTTTAACCCAGGAGGAAACCGGAGAAGCCAAATCTTTGGCCGAAATAGATGAGGAGACCATTGAGGATACAGTAACCGGATTGCACATCATAGAGGAGCGAAGCAGGGGAATGCTCGATTTTGTTACCCGTTTCCGTAACCTTACCGTTCTTCCGCAACCTGAATATACCTGCTTTTCGATTGTTGAACTGTTCAAGAGTATCCAGGTGTTGATGGAAGAACAGTTAAGAGAGGAAAAGGTCGATTTTCGGGTGATTATGGAAAAGAAAGATCATATTTTGAAGGCTGATAAGGGATTGCTGGAGCAGGTGTTGTTGAACCTAGTGCGAAATGGCATGCAGGCAATGGAAGGAAAAGACGAAAAGACATTGGTTTTGGAAGCGGTTCAGTACAATGGTCACCAGACACTAATTCAGGTGAAAGACAATGGAAAGGGAATCGAGAGCGATATTCGTGACAAAATATTTATTCCTTTCTTTACTACCCGGGAAAAGGGATCTGGTATTGGTTTGAGCCTTTCACGTCAAATTATGCGCTTGCATGGCGGAACGCTTACCATGCGATCGCAGCCCGGAAAAGGAACAGTCTTTCAGATGAAATTTTAAACAATTCGAAAACAAAAGGCCATAGGGGTGGTCCTAATTGGACTATACAACAGTAGATTATGATTGTTTTTTGTTGACAGACAAAAGCTAATGGCTAATTGTTTTTCCAATAAGTCTTGACATTTAAAGTATTGTGTGGGCCTATTTCAGGACTAGGATGTTAAATTTTGATAAAAAGTTAAAAGATGTAAAATAATGGGTATAAAATTGAGAAAAAGCTTAAATTTGTACCCGAAAGACTAATTGAGTTCAATTATGGCAAAAGTTGGTAAGAAAGAGGTTGAGGAGAAGATCTTTCAGGTAGCCCAAAATATGGTTCTACATTATGGAGTGAAAGGATTAAATATGAATGACCTGGCAGCTGAGTGTGGGGTTGCTAAGGGAACTCTGTACAAAATTATTGGAACCAAGGAGGATTTGATCCAAAAAATTGCTTTTGAGATTTTCAATCAGAACAGTAAGGTAATATTGGAGCCATTTAGGGCTTTTGAAGATTATGATGAAATAATATCTTGTTTTCTGGATCGTTATTTGAATCTGTGTGCTGGCTATGAGCGTGTGTTGACACAACAGATTTACCGGGAGTATCCGGGGATTGAATCATTGTTGGATGAGCATTTTCAGAAGGATATTAAAGTCGTTAGGGATCGATTTGAACAATGGCAGCAGGAGGGGGTAATTCGTAAGGATATCTCACCCGAAAACATTGTTACTTCCATGGCAGCCATAAATGACCATTTTGTGAAGAGTGAACTATCAGATGAAAAGGTGGTTGAGAGTCTCCTTGAGATCTTTAGATTCTTCCTGAATAGTTTGAAGGTGTAAGCTAAGGGGCTATTTTTTAGACGCAAGGGAGATGGTTTTGAATGATTGATATAACAATCAATCATTTACTTTTGATTAAAAATGAACTTGATGAACGAGAAAGTATAAAAAGAGTGGTAGTTGACAGTTGTGGTCGTATTCCTCCATTTTTTTTAATCTAAAATGAACTTGATGAACAGAAGAGTATAAAAGGTGGGACGATGGAAGTTCTATAGCCATTGAATTGTAGTAACATTTTTTTTTGACACATAAATGAACCAAATGAACAAGAAAGTTCAAAATGAAATAGAGTGAAGGAAATAAGGGTATGATTAACAAAAGTTGACGGAAATGATGGAGAAAATTAGTATGAAAAGGCAAAAGATAGCAATTGCAGCCTTGCTCTTTGCTATGGGGATCGCCGGCTGTTCTAATGGGAAACAGGAAGCACAAGAAAGAATTCGGAGCGTAAAGGCTTGCCAGGTTCACAGTATGGGTAGTAAGTCAAAGGTTTTTACCGGTGTGGTAAAAGAGAGCCGTGAAGTAAAATTGGCTTTTCAGGTCCCTGGATCACTGGTTGGCCTGAAGGTAGAAGAAGGCCAGTATGTGAGAAAAGGACAAATGTTGGCCGTTCTGGATGCCCGGGATTATGAGGTTCAATTGGAGTCTGCCAATGCCAATTATGAGCAGGCTAAGGTGCAGGCAGAACGGTATGCGGCATTGTACAAGAAGAAGAGTACTTCCAAAAGTGTTTTCGATCAAACGCAAGCAGCTTTCAAATTGGCCCGAGCCCAGAAAGAGGCTGCGGAGAATGCTCTAAGCGATACCAAAATCTATGCTCCTTTTGCAGGTTACGTGCAAACCAAGTTTGTAGAAAACCATGAAAAGGTGGGAGCTGGACAGCCCATTGTATCTCTTCTGGACCTGAATAACCTGGAAGTATTGGTTTCCTTGAGTGAGGCTGATTACCTGATGTCGCAGCGATTTGAGAATTTCCGCTGTGGATTTGAAAGTTTGGGAGGGGAACGTGTTTTTGCCAAACTGATTGATATTGATAAGAAACCACAGGATGGGCAATTCTATAAGATGCGTTTGCAACCTTTGACCGAATCTGCGAACAAGTTGGTGCCAGGAATGGTGGCGGAAGTGCAGGTCAACCTCAACTCACTTTCGACAGAACAGGTGTGTTGCGTGCCAGTAGAATCGGTGATTGGGAAGCAGGGACAAAGCTTTGTATGGGTTTTCGATCAGAAGAAATCTGTGGTAACCCGAAGAGCCATTCAAACTGGGGATTTAAACTCCCAGGGAAAAATGGAAGTGAAGAAGGGAATAACTGCAGGAGATTGGGTGATTACTGCGGGAGTTCACAGTCTGAAGGAAGGACAAAAAGTGCGGTTGTTAAAATCGGTATCCAAAAGTAATATAGGGGGACAGTTATGAATCTGACGGAATTTGCGCTGAAACAAAGAGCAGTGATGCTCTTTGCCATAGTGGCAATTGTGATAGGAGGTGTGTTTTCATTCTTTGCGATGGGGAAACTGGAAGATGCTGAGATTCCGGTAAAAGCTGCAGTGGTTGTCACTCAGTACCCGGGAGCCTCCCCACATGAAGTGGAGTTGCAGGTTACTGAGCCTTTGGAGAAGGCCATCCAGGCGATGGAAGGGGTGGATTTCCTGGAATCCCGCTCGATGGCTGGATATTCTGAAATAACAGTAAACCTAAAATCGTCCATTCGAACTAACGCCTTGCCCCAGGTTTGGGATGTGTTGAGGAAGAAGGTATACGATGCTTCCGGGATGTTGCCTCAGGGAGCCTATCCCCCCATCGTGGCGGATGATTTTGGAGATGTGTATGGGATATTCCTGGCCGTAAGTGCGGATGGGTACAGCTATGAGCAATTGCGGGATTACGCCCGTTTTCTGAAACGGGAATTACTGCTTGTAGATGGAGTGAAGCGCATCAACATTTACGGAGAACGTCAGGCCAGTGTGTATCTTGAGTTGTCTTCCGAGAAAATGGCCCACCTTGGTGTGCATCCCGGGCAGGTAATACAGACATTGAATGAGCAGAACAAAACAGTTTATCCCGGAGCCCTTAATGTTGGTAGCGAACGGATCCGTATCGCATCCAATGGAACTTTTAAAGATCTTTCTGATCTGGAAAATCTACTGATACAAGGGCAGCATGCTGCTCCCGTTCATTTGAAGGATATTGCCACCATTCGAAAAGGCTATATGGAGCCAATAACTCAATTGATGAGCTACAACCGTGAACCTGCTTTGGGAATGTCCATTGCAATGGAACGTGGAGGTAATGTGATTGAGCTGGGCGAAGCTGTACAGCTTCGGTTGGATGAGCTGATGGAGCAAATTCCTGTGGGAATCAAGGTGAATAAAGTTTTCTACCAGCCGGAAAGGGTACAGATTGCCATTAACGATTTCATGGTGAACCTGATTGAGTCGGTGCTGATCGTGGTTTTCGTATTGTTGTTGACCATGGGCTTGCGAAGTGGATTACTAATCGGAAGTGGTTTGCTGCTAACAATATTGGCTTCCTTTATTGTGATGCTATCCATGGATATTACCCTGCAGCGCGTAAGTCTGGCTGCTATTATTATCGCAATGGGAATGCTGGTGGATAATGCTATTGTGATAGCAGACGGGATCCTGGTGGATTTGAAGAAGGGGATGTCCCGGCCGCATGCGCTCCGTAGCACATCGAAGAAAATGGTTATGCCCCTGTTAGGAGCAACAGTGGTAGCAATTTTAGCCTTTTTACCCATTTACATGTCACCCGATGGAACCGGTGAATTTTGTGCCAGTCTGTTTGAGGTGATTGCCATTTCATTGATGGTCAGTTGGATTTTGGCTCTTACACAAACACCTTATTTCAGTGATTTGTTTCTGAAAGTGAAATCGAAGAAAGGGGAGGAATCCAACGATCCTTATGGCGGAAAGTTCTACCAAGGATTTCGACGTTTGATTAAGGCAGCTTTGTACTACCGAAAAATGGCAATGTTGGCGACAGTAGTACTTTTGGTCGCTTCGTTTTTTTCCTTCCAGTATGTGAAACAGATGTTCTTCCCGAACCTGGCCTACAATCAGTTTATTGTAGAGTATTATCTGCCTGAAGGAAGCGATAGCAAGCAGGTTCAGAATGACCTTAACAGTCTCGAAAATTATCTGTTGAAGCAAACCGAAGTGCTGAATGTTACCACTAGCCTGGGAGCAACACCTGCACGCTATACCCTGGCACGTCCAATGAACAATACCAGTTTGTGTTATGGTGAGTTGATTGTAGATACTGAGGATTACGAAACGGTGAAACGATTCGGACAGGAAGTACAGGATTATCTAACCGAATTCTATCCCCAAGCCAAGGCTCGGGTTCGTTACTACAATGCCATTAGCAGCGAGTATCAGATAGAGGCTAAATTTTCAGGTCCGGATCCTGTCGTACTTAGAGATTTAGCTGAACAAGCCCAGGAGATTATGGAGCAGGAATCGACCGCTCAGATGGCTACCAACAATTGGAGAAACCAGGTGAAAGTTTGGAATCCGGATTACTACCAGGCTCGTGCCCGCCGCTTAAATGTAACCCGTGGGGATTTGGCCAATGCATTGGCCATGGGAACAGAAGGGCTGCCCATTGGAGTTTATCATGAAGGAGAAAACCAGTTGCCGGTTCTGTTGCGAACAGATGAGGATGATCAGCAGCGGGTGGAAACATTGGAGAATATGCCAATATGGGGTAGCAATGCTTCCAGCATTCCTTTGCGGCAGGTGGTTTCCGATATCTCCCTTGAGTGGGAGGATCCAATCGTTTGGCGTTACGATCGTCGAAGGGCGATCAAAGCACAATGCGATCCGGCACCCGGCTACAATGCCCCCGAGGTGTTGGGCAAAATCAGGCCACAGGTGGAGGCGATTTCTCTGCCCGAAGGATATGAGCTGGAATGGCTGGGTGAATACAAGACGAGTAGCGAGGCCAACGAGAATATGTTCAAATTTCTACCCCTAGCACTGCTATTGATGTGTGTGATCATCATCGCCTTGTTTAACGGTTTTAAGCAACCTTTGATCATTGCTTTGATTCTGCCTTTGGCATTTATCGGTATCTCTTTTGGCTTACTGATTACCGGGAAAGAATTTGGTTTCATGGCTATCGTCGGTGCCCTTGGTTTGATGGGGATGATGATCAAGAATGCGGTGGTGCTTCTGGATCAGATTGATTTGGAGATCAAGGAAGGGAAAGCGCCTTTGCTGGCGATCATCGATTCGGCTGTGTCAAGGATGCGTCCTGTTGTGATGGCCTCTTTTACCACAATTCTGGGGATGATTCCTTTGATTAGTGATGACTTGTTTGGAGGAATGGCTGTGGCCATCATGTTTGGTTTGCTGGTAGGAACGCTGATTACCCTAATCATTGTGCCTTTGCTTTACTCCATCTTTTTTAAAGTATCGGTGAAAACCGTGCGAGAAGTTTAATCTGGTAAATTCCAATAGGGAATGAATAATATGATGAGATTAGTTTGTTTGATTTTGGGATTCTGCATTGCAGGATCCCAAAGCTACAGCCAGGAGATGCTCACCTTGGAGCAGAGTCGTGAAATGGCTTTGAAATATAACCATCTGATTAAGATGGCACAGGAAGGAGTACAGGAAAGTCAATCTATAAAAAAAGCAGCCTTCACCAATTTTTTACCCAAACTGGAAGGCTCGGCTGAATACAATCACATGTTTGATGTAGATGATATCAATTTTCCGGGTTTCTTTTTGCCTACTGCTGAGGATGAAATACAGGGGCGTCTGGGGAATTACAATGGCACAAGTAATGTCTATTTCCCCGGAATGAATGTAAAACTTGGGGATATCAAATATCACACCCTAAGTCTTTCGGTTATGCAGCCTTTGTATATGGGGGGAAAGATTCGCAGCGGATACAGAATGGCCCGTCTTGGGGAAGCGATTTCAAATGACAATACAATACTGCAGAAATCGGAAGTATTGTTGGAAACCGATCAGGCCTACTGGAATTTGGTTTCGGTGAAAGAAAAAGTGCTTTTGGCCGCTCAATACAAAGAGATGTTGAAAGCCTTGGTGGAAGACCTTGAGAATGCCTTTCAGCTGGAACTGACCACGAGGAATGAGGTGCTCAAAGCCAAGGTGCAACTGAACCAGGCGGAGCTTAGCCTTTTGAAGGCTGAGAATGGAAACCAACTGGCCATGATGGCGCTTTGTCAGGTGATTGGTAAGGATTTGAATGAGCAAGTGAAAGTAGCAGACTCGGTTGTTGTGGTGGAGAACAACTACCAATTGGGGAACCATTTGCACAAAGCATTGGCTCAGCGTCCTGAGTTGATGATGCTGGAGAAGCAGGTGCGCCTGAATGGAGAGGATGAGAAGATGACCAATGCGGATTTTATGCCTCAATTGGCTGTTGGTGCTGGCTACAATTATACTGGTGAAATCAACGATATGGTTGACGATCAGGGTTTGTTGGCTGTTCAGGCCAGCCTTCGCATTCCGGTGTTTCACTGGAAGGAGCGAAAGCATCAGGTAGCTGCCGCCAAGGCCCGTCGCAGAAAAAGTGAATTGCAGCTGGAGCGGAGTCGGGATCTGATCAGTTTGGAGGTGAAGCAATCCTACTACAAATTGCAGGAGGCTCACAAACAGATCGAGATGGCACAAATTGCAATGAATCAGGCTCAGGAGAATGTACGGTTGACTCAGGATAGTTTCTATGAAGGTTTGGCTACCACAACTGAACTGCTGGACGCCCAAGCGTTTTGGCAACAAGCATACAGTGAATTGATTGATGCCAAAATTAATTTTAAAACGAGTGAAACCAGCTTCTTGAAATCAATCGGTGAATTGGGAAACGGCTGATAGGCCGGGATTGGGAGCTGTTATGGATTTGCATCAATTGTTATGGTAATGGATTCGAATTGCATATCTGAAGCTCCCGATCTCTATTCGCAGGATAAGGGAAATACTTTTTAGAACATCCTAAGAAATAGGAATACTTGACATTATGACGAATAGAACGATTGATCCTGTAGAACGGGATAATCTATACCGATTTGCCCTGCTGATGTTGGAACGGGCGGACAATTGGATTGAGAATTTGATTTTCCATCATGTTTATAGTTTAAAGGTTGGAAACGACTTTGTAATCACCTCTGAAAAAGAGGTGCAGGAACTGGTAGAATTTCTCACTTCAAAAGAATGTACGATCTCCTGATTCTGACCAGAAGAGATATGACTAGTTGACAACAAAAAAAATTACCAATGCAACAGAAAATTATCAATTGGTGTCGATACTATCTGGGCTTAATCTTCACCTGGATTTTAGCCTATTTTCTGCTTCTCTTTCTTCAATTCGATCCGATTGCAAGTCCTTTTTGGAAAGATTATATCAGTATTTTTAACTTGGTATCGGCAGCAGTGATTACAGGGCTTGGTTGGGGTACCATTCAAAAAGTGCTACGTAGCTATCGAGGTCGCATTCCATCGCACGCCCTGGTGGTTTTTATCACTTCATTAGTGCAGGTAGTAAGTACATGGTGTATGATTTTCTGTGTCTCCTTTCTGGCCAAGGTCATTTCAAACGGTATTTTTACAGAAAGTGATTTTCATGAAATAATGGGCTTCTATAGTGACTCCAACTTCTTTGTGATTTTGCTATATACGTTTTTTATCAGTTCGATTATTGATTTTGTAATGGATATTGATCAAAAGCTGGGCAGCGGAGTGTTGTGGAACTTCATGAAAGGACGGTACCATAAACCTCGGGAGGAGGAACGGATTTTTATGTTCATGGATTTAAAATCGTCCACCTATTATGCAGAACAATTGGGACATTTGAAGTACAGCAGTCTGATTCAGGATTGTTTCCATGATTTAACCCAGGTGGCAATGAAGAACAAAGCTCAAATATACCAGTATGTTGGCGATGAGGTAGTCCTGACCTGGAACATGAAAACCGGAACACATCAGGGACGTTGCATCAATACTTATTTTGAATTTATGCAGGTGATCAGTGCGAGAAGCGATTATTACCGGGAAACCTACGGTATTGTACCGGTGTTTAAGGCAGGTGTTAATTGTGGGAAGATTACGGTAGCAGAAGTGGGGGATTTGAAAAGAGAAATTGCTTACCACGGGGATGCCATCAATACCGCCTCAAGAATTCAGGGTTTATGCAACTCTTTTGGCAAACGATTCCTGGTTTCCGAAGCTGTGTTGCGTCACTTGGTGGATTTTGAGATGTACGGACATTACGAATTTTTGGGCAACCTGGAGCTAAAAGGAAAAGACCATCAAGTGGAGATTTATTCTCTGAATCCCAAGCCTGAAACCATTTTGAAAGTGGTGTAGGAAACTTTTATTCTTCCTTTTTGATCTGAATTTACCCGATGAAGGCTACATCTGATTCCAATTCAGAAATCTTTCGGGATGATTCAGAGTTTTTTTAATGTCACTATTGAGATCCTGTCCCGATATTTTTCGGGACAGGATGACTCAAATATGAGACTTTATTCCGATGCTTTTTTGTTGAAATTGATTGAAAGTTTTTTATTACAGCAAGTAAATGCCCCCGCTGGCACAGCTTTTTTTCATCTCCTCCGGCCAAATACTGGATTGAACTTCACCAATATGAGCTTTCCGTAGAAGGTACATACAAATTCTGGATTGACCCAAACCGCCACCAATGGAGTTCGGGAGTTCTCCTTGCAACAACTTTTTATGGAACATCAACTCTTTACGATCCTCCTTGCCGGTTAGTGCCAACTGCTTCAGCATTGCTTCCCGGTCCACCCGAATTCCCATGGAGGAGATTTCGAAAGCGCATTGCAGAATGGGGTTCCATAGGATGATGTCTCCGTTTAAACCGGAATAACCGTTGATGGTTGGGGTTGTCCAGTCATCATAGTCAGGGGCACGTCCGTCATGAGGTTCCCCGTCGGCCAGATTTTTCCCAATACCAATAATAAAGATGGCTCCATATTTTTTTGCTGCTTCTGTTTCGCGTTCCTTAACAGTCAAATGGGGGTATTCGGCTAGAAGATCCTCCGAATGGAGAAAGGTGAGTTTTTCCGGTAGAATAGGTTGAAGAACCGGATAGTGTTCATTCAGGATGTATTCGGTACGTTTCAAAGAATCATAGACCTGTTCAACGGTTTGTTTTAGAAACTCCAGCTTGCGTTCCTCCTTGAGAATAGATTTTTCCCAATCCCACTGGTCTACGTAAATGGAATGAAGGTTGCCCAACTCTTCATCCGGACGGAGTGCGTTCATGTCTGTATACAAGCCTTTCCCTGTTGGGATATTTAGTTTGGCCAGCATGAAGCGTTTCCATTTGGCCAATGAGTGCACCACTTCCGCTGTTTGTTCTCCCATACCCTTGATTGGGAATGCCACCGGGCGTTCAACTCCGTTCAAATCATCATTGATTCCAGTGCCTTTTAATACAATCATAGGTGCGGTCACCCTTCTTAATTTTAATTCCGAAGACAAATGCAGTTGGAATTGATCCTTAATTAGCTTGATGGCTTTTTCCGTACTTTCCAGATCGAGTACACTTTTGTACTCTTGCGGAATAATCAATTTTTTCATGTTTTTAATTTATATTATTGTTTTACAATGAACTCACTTCGGTGAATAGTACTTCTCGTGGGTCGTGTCATTTGTTTGTAATCTATATGGTTACTACAAAAAAAGCCTTTCCCACACTTGGTGAGAAAGGCTTACAGTATTATGCAAGAGGTACCCTTCTCACCCGGGAGGAGAATTATTATTGTTATTATTAAAATTATTGAAGTGTACCATCGTGTAGTATTAAAAGTTGGTCAAAAAAAAAGCCTTCCCGGTTGGGGGAAGGCTTTTTTGCTATATCGTATCTATCCTAACAGCTATAACCTTCCCTGTTCCTGTGAATTATTATTCACAGAATTATTGAAAAAATTATTTGTGTTATGGAATTGTTTCATTTCTTCTGTCTTTGTAAGCGCTAATATAGAACTATTATTTTTTATAGCAAAACATTTCTGAGGTATATTGTTTTTCAAACGTTTCCTGAAGAAGCTATATAAAATTGAGGTTTTGCTTTATTTTTTGAAGTGGGAAAAGTTAAAAAAGAGATTTGTAAAAAATGTGGGGAACGTATTCCATTCGTAATAGAAGATTGCTGTTTATAACCACCTTTATTCTGGTGGTTTTGACAATTGTTGTTTTGTGTATAGATTTTAGGATAATGTTTTAAGAATGGGGTTACTAAATAAATTTTAGGTGATGGAATGGGGATGTAAATTTTTTATGATTTGATTATAGTAGAGTAGGTAAAGAGTTGAGAAGATGCTTTGTTTTTAAAATAATAATTATTACTTTATGATTGGTTTTGAGGAGGCTTTTTGTTTGAATATCTTGTAGTTATTGGGACATATGAAGTGTCCTGAAAAAAAACATGAAATTCGCATAAAATAGTTTAAATATTAAATCATATTCCTTACATTTACCAAGTAATTAATTTTAAATTTTTTAGTAATGCCTAAAGGTACAGTTAAATTTTTCAATGAAACCAAGGGATTTGGATTCATTAAGAACAACGAAACACAAGAAGACATTTTTGTACACGTAACCGGTTTGATCGACAAAATTGATCAAGGAGACGTAGTATCTTATGATGTTGTAGAAGGAAAAAAAGGACTGAATGCTGTTAATGTAAAAGTTGACTAGTAAAAATATCAGGTATATTTTTCCAAAGATTTAAAGCTCAATATCTATTGAGCTTTTTTTGTGCCTGTAATTTTGGGAAAAAGGCAATTAATTTTATGATTGGTTGGTGGAGTTAGGGAATTACAGGTTTCTCAGAGAACGATTGAGATGGTTTATAGATTAAGATATAGTATTATCTTTGTGTGATGATGAACACGAATCATGTATTGGACCAATTGAATGCAATGTGCAGAGAAACCTTAATGGAGCACTTGGGCATTGAATATACTGAAGTAGGAGAGGATTACTTAATCGCTCAGATGCCAGTGAACCAAACGACCTGGCAACCAATGAAAATTCTTCATGGGGGAGCTACCATGGCTCTTGCCGAATCGGTCGGGAGTGCTCTTTCGGTTATTCACACCAATCTAACACAGTTTGATGTAAAAGGGATGGAGATCAATGCCAATCATTTAAGAAGTGTGAAAAAGGGTAAAGTAATTGCCAAGGCTCATTTTCTTCACAAAGGAAAAAATTCGCACATTGTTCAAATCAACGTGTTGGATGAGATGGAGAAATTGGTTTCGGTATGCCGATTAACCAATATGATTATTAAGAAGTGAGTTGATGAAACTTCCTTGATCGAATCATTTTAACTCGTATTGGAGTTGTATTATTTGGTCTTGCTAAGTTTTTTGTGACAGTTGAGGAAAAATTTTATAGCAGATGAATCTAGAGCCTGATCGTTCCCAAAATCTATTTTGGGGACTTACAACCTGTATTCAAAATAACATTCCATTCTATATCTATCGTTTTCCGGAATCTCATGAAATTGTTTTTGGAATTCAGAAACGAAGTGAGGTTACTCAGCTTGAGAATTTGAATGAACTTCCTGAAAATAGCGGATTTTTAATGGCTCCCTTTGATGTGGATAGTAATCATCCTACGTATTTTTTACGTTCGGATTTTGAAATCAGAAAGGGTAAATTTACTGCCGACCAGGTAAAATGGTTGGAGAACTGTCATTTTAAATTGGATGAAGTTGCTCATGGGCCGGTTGAAAGTTCTCGAAATGATTACTTTGTGCAGATCAATCGCTTGCTGGAAGAATTGAAAGGGGGAGCAATCCGAAAGGCGATTCTCTCTCGTATCGATACTCAGGAAGAATTTTCTCTTCAGGATGCACCTGAGATTTTTTTGGCAATGGCAGAAAAGTACTCCCATGCATTTCTGTTTATGGTTCATATTCCGGGTAAGGTGAGTTGGTTAGGGGCAAGTCCGGAAACTTTGCTACAGAAGCGAAATGGGCAACTGTTTACCATGGCATTGGCCGGAACACAGGCGATTAATGGTCACACTGTTAGTGATGCTGTTTGGGGACGAAAGGATATTGAAGAACAAGCATTTGTAAGTGAATACATTGAGGAGCGATTTCAGAAATTTGGTCTTGAACAGATCCATAGGAATGGCCCCTTTACATCCAGGGCTGGCAATCTGTTTCATTTAAAAACGGATTATTTGATTAATGATAAACTTTCATGTGATAAGTTATCCGGTTTTATTCGGTCATTACATCCTACACCAGCTGTCTGTGGATTGCCGCGTAAGGATGCTTTTCGAATGATTCAGCAATTGGAACTTCATGACCGGGAGTATTATGCCGGATTTTTAGGACCGATTGATAGGAATGGAGATTTTTCTCTTTTCGTGAATTTGAGGAGTATGAAGTTGATGAGGGATAAGATTGCTCTTTATGTGGGGGGAGGAATTACTTGCGATTCTATTCCTGAAGAGGAATGGAAGGAGACCTGCCTGAAAGCCGAAACATTAATGCAGGTGATTCGGCCGTTGAAAGATTAGTGAAGAAAATTTAGGAAATATCCTATTCGAATGATAAACCTTGCCCGATGGCAAGATCAAAAAATAACGATGAATCAAACATATTCCGATAAGACAGGAGTAAAAGAATTAATTGATATATGTGTCGCAAAGGGAATGGAACGAGTGGTGATTTCACCCGGTTCCCGTAATGCTCCCTTGAGTATTTCATTTTCGAGGGACTCTCGTGTTGAAAGTTTGGTGATTGTTGATGAACGTAGTGCGGCATTTTTTGCCTTGGGAATGGCGCAGCAAACCGGAAAACCAGTTGGTCTGGTTTGTACATCCGGGACTGCTCTTTTAAATTATGCACCGGCAATTGCTGAGGCTTACTACCAGCGAATTCCCTTGGTGGTGATTTCTGCTGATCGACCCGAAGAATGGATCGATCAGGATGATAGTCAGGCTATCCGGCAGGAGAATGTTTTTGCTAATTATATCAAGGCTTCCTATCAGGTTCCGGTGGAAACCGAACATAAGGATGATCGTTGGTATTTGAACAGAATGGTGAACGAAGCTTTTAACAAGGCTCTGAGCGGTAGGATGGGGCCGGTTCATATCAATATCCCATTGCGTGAACCTTTGTATGGATTGCGATCCTATTCTAAACATCAGGCCCGGATTCTGGAAAAGGTGACCTGTGTTCCTCAAATGTCAGAACAGGATATCCATCGTTTCGCCGACCGTTTCAATTCCAGTAAAGGAGTGCTGGTGTTGGCCGGATTGCATCCTTTCAATGAGGAGTTAAATGGTAAACTAAAAGAGCTCTCTCAATGTGGAAAAGTAGTTGTACTTACTGAGAACATTGCCAATCTACAGGGAGATGCCTTCATTCCCTGCATCGACAGGATAGTTTCCACTATTTCGGAAGCCGAAGCCAAGGATTTTCAACCTGATTTGCTGATTAGTTTTGGTGGCCCTTTGATCTCCAAGATGGTGAAGACCTTTTTGCGTAAATTTTCTCCGGCAAACCATTGGTATTTGGGGACAGGGGATGATCATATCGATACTTTCCAAAACCTTTCGGCTCATGTAGATATTGCTCCGGTGAATTTCTTCCGACAATTGGTTCCCTTGATTAAGAACGAGGAGAGTGTATTTGGTCGGAATTGGAAAGCCCGTAATAAGCACTCAATCGAAAGACATACCGACTATCTGGAAAGTGTTTCCTGGTCCGATCTAAAGGCTTTTGAGATTTTGTTGCAGAATATTCCGGCAGGTAACAACCTGCAATTGAGTAATAGTTCTGTAGTGCGGTATGCGCAGCTGTTTACTCCTACAAAAGCATTGTGGTACAATTCCAATCGGGGAACCAGTGGAATTGACGGATGTACCTCTACGGCTGCGGGGGCTGCATGGGTGAATGAACGGTCCACAACGCTAATAACAGGGGATGTTAGTTTTTTTTACGATTCAAATGCTTTGTGGAATAAGTATCTGAGTCCAAATTTGCGCATCATAGTTATTAGCAACGGAGGCGGAGGCATCTTCCGGTTTATTCCGGGGCCTTCTGATGTGGAGGAGTTGGATGAATTCTTTGAAGCAGCTCAGGACTTAAAAGCAGAGAAATTAGCCACAGCGTACGATTTACACTATTTTAGTGCCGGTTCGCCGGAGGAACTGAAGGAAGTTCTGCCTCAATTCTATGCAGAACATGAAAATGCCGTAATTTTGGAGGTGAAAACACCTAGAAAAGTTAATGATATAGTACTTAAAGAATATTTTAAACATTTAAAACCAGAAGTATGACTACTAGAAACTGGACAACGATAAAAGAGTACGAGGACATCAAGTTTGAGTTCTTTGAAGGGATTGCAAAAATAACCATAAACCGTCCTGATGTATACAATGCCTTTCGTCCACAAACCAATTTTGATATGTTGGATGCTATGGATATTTGTCGCGAGAGAAGTGACATTGGTGTTGTTGTACTAACAGGTACAGGCGACAAGGCTTTTTGTTCAGGAGGAGACCAAAATGTAAAGGGTGTTGGAGGGTACATCGATGATCATGGTGTGCCTCGATTGAATGTACTGGATCTTCACAAGGCAATTCGTTCGCTTCCAAAGCCTGTGGTTGCTATGGTAAATGGATATGCTATTGGTGGAGGTCATGTATTGCACGTAGTTTGTGATTTGACGATTGCTTCGGAGAATGCGAAATTTGGTCAGACTGGTCCTAAAGTGGGTAGCTTTGATGCTGGGTTCGGCTCTTCCTATCTGGCTCGACACGTAGGCCAGAAGAAAGCTCGTGAGATTTGGTTTCTTTGCAAGCAGTATACCGCGGCCGAAGCTGAAGAAATGGGTATGGTGAATAAAGTGGTACCATTGGAAGAATTGGAGAACGAGACTGTGGAGTGGTGTAAAATCATGATGCAGCGCAGCCCGATGGCATTGCGAATGATTAAACGTGGTTTAAATGCGGAGTTAGACGGTCAGCGCGGCTTGATGGAGTTTGCCGGTGATGCTACCATGATGTATTATTTAATGGAAGAAGCTCAGGAAGGAAAGAATGCTTTCCTTGAGAAACGAGACCCTGAATTCCAGAAATTCCCCAAATTTCCAGGCTAGGATACTACAATAAATAAAAAGCTATAAAAAGAAACCAGACAACCCATGTAAATGTTGTCTGGTTTTTTTTGTTTTGCATGAAATTAAGGTGTTGTTGGTGAGTGTTTTGTGTTTGTTTTAGTGTTCTCCTCTGGTCTTAACAATTAACAAAAATTAGCTGTTTTTTTTGTTTATTTAATTTCTTTAACATTTTTTAGTTCGGTACTAACCGAACTAAGTTTATATTTGCATTGGGAAATGACTAAAGCTATGATAACGAATAATAAACTGTTAGAGAAAAAAAAGGAGCTTGTTGAGAAGTTTGGCGCTTTTATGGAGGGGCAAGAGAAATTGACGCCCATTGCGGCACGTATTTTCGCTTCGCTTTTTATATGTGGTCCCAAGGGAAGTACTTTCGAAGAATTGGTTTTATTTCTTGGTGCCAGCAAGAGTACGATTTCAACGAACCTGCAGAACCTTTCTAATGCTGGAATAGTAACCTTTTACACCAAACCAGGAGACCGGAAGAAGTATTTTATCTTGTCATCTGCTGCATTTTTATCTCGAGTGGAGGAAGAAATCGTTCAATACAGAACGGAGTATCAGATCGTAAAAGAAATAATTGTATACAAGGAAGAAGCCAATAACCTGATTGAGAAGGAGGAGGAAAAATATGAACTGAAAAACCCCTCGCCTTACCTGGATTTTCTTTCCAATACCATTACGCTTTTGGAGCAGCTTCGGGAGCATGTAAAATCAAATTGTGGTGTGCATTCCCTGAATGATAAAATCTAAATAAGATGTTCCCAACGAGGAAGCTAATATTATTGGTGTTTCACCATGGTTCGGTTGGTTGAGAACTAAACGAAATAAAAATCACGCTAAAATCATATACAAACATGAAGAGATTCAATTTTTATTCAATTTTTGCCATGGCAGCACTGGCCTTGTCTGCCTGTAATAATTCCGGAAAGCAGCCAATGGCTCATGGACCGGCTCCTTTTCCGGTTCAGTCGGTTGAAAAGGGGGATGTGACCATTTACAAGGAATATGCGGCCAATGTGGAAGGGGAGCAGAATATTGAAATTCGTCCCAAGGTGGATGGTTTTATTGAAAAGATCTACATCGACGAAGGAGCTACTGTTAAAAAGGGGCAACTGTTATTCAAATTGAGTGCGGAAACTTTAAACCAACAGGTGAATGCAGCCAAAGCCAATATCGAAGTTGCGAAAGCCCAGGTTGCGAAGGCCCAGGTGGAAGTTGACAAGATTACTCCTTTGGTGGAGAAGAAAATAATCAGTTCTATCGAGATGAAAACCGCTTTAAGTAATCTGAATGCAGCTAAAGCTCAATTGAATGCTGCTAATGCAGATTATATGAATGCCAAGGAGAATCTGGGCTATACTTTGGTTTCCAGTCCAGTGGATGGAATTGTTGGGAGCCTTCCTTACAAAGTGGGTAGCCTTGTTGGGCGAAATGAGCCTCAACCATTGACTACAGTATCAAATATTAATAATGTTTACGCTTACTTTTCTTTGAACGAGAAGCAGTTGTTGGAATTTAACCGTCGTTTGGGAGGGGATAATACGGAGGAAAAAATTAAGCAGATGCCTGAGGTGGAATTGATTCTTGCTGATGGAAGTCTTTATGAGTACAAGGGACGAATCGAAGCAATCAATGGTATGGTGAATCCCAGAACCGGGAGTATCAGTTATCGGGCAAAATTTGCTAATCCTGATAAATTGTTGAGAAGTGGAATTAGCGGTAAAGTAAAACTTCCTGCTCAAATTAGCAGTGCAATTCTTCTACCGCAGAAATCAACTTTTGAATTACAGGGAAAACGTTTTGTGTATGTTGTTGGAAATGAAAATAAGGTTGCGTCAAAAGAGGTAATTGTTTCTGAGGTAGTGGGACAAGATTTTATCGTGCAAGGCGGAATTGAGGAAGGACAATTGATTGTGAATGATGGTCTGATCAAATTACGCGAGGGAATGCAAATTGTACCTCAAAAGACTTCAAATATCTCAGGGGGGCGGAACAAGAGCGTTCTATCCAATAAGTAATTCGTTTTTCGAATAGTATCACTAAAAATAGAAGAATGTTACGAAGATTTATCGAACGGCCGGTACTGTCGACCGTTATATCAATACTGATTGTTATTCTGGGGGTGCTTGGTTTAATTTCGCTTCCTGTGCAACAATTCCCGGAAATTGCACCTCCAACAGTTCAGATTTCTGCCAGTTATCCAGGTGCAAATGCCGAAACGGTTTTGAAGAGTGTTGTTGTTCCAATTGAAGAGGCAGTGAATGGAGTGGAGGGGATGACTTATATGTCTTCCAGTTCTAGTAATGATGGTGCAGCTACCATTGATGTGTACTTTGAGTTGGGGACGGATGCTGATATTGCTGCTGTAAAGGTTCAAAATCGTGTGGCCACAGTGAATAGTAAATTGCCTCAGCAAGTAGTTCAATCAGGGGTTACTACCGAAAAAGTTCAAAATGGTGTTCTGATGTTCCTTTCCATGTATTCGGAGAATGATGATTTTGATGCAACTTTTGTCGAAAATTACGCCCGAATCAATATGATTCCTTTAATTAAGCGAATCAACGGGGTAGGAAGCGCCAATGTGTTTGGATCCAAGGATTATTCCATGAGGATATGGTTGAAACCGGATAAAATGGCTGTTTATGGATTGTCGCCACAGGACATTGTATATGCTCTTAATGAGCAGAATATTGAAGCAGCACCAGGGAAATTTGGGGAGAATTCATCCCAGTCTTTTGAATATGTAATTCGATACAAAGGCAAGCTTTCCAAAGTGGAAGAGTATGAGAATATCATTTTGCGATCTGAAGGGAATAGTAATTTTCTTCGTTTGAAGGATGTGGCAAAGGTAGAGTTGGGGGCGTTTAATTATTCCACACAGAACAAAACCTTAGGTTATCCATCAGTGGCTCTTGCCGTTTATCAAACGGCAGGCTCCAATGCCCAGCAAATTATTAAGGATGTTGAAAAAGTATTGGAGGACGCAGAAAAAGATTTTCCTCCAGGAATTAAATATGTGGTTCCGTTCAATAGTAACGATTTTTTGGATGCATCCATTGATCATGTTGTTCAAACTTTGATTGAAGCCTTCCTGTTGGTATTCCTTGTGGTGTTTATCTTCTTGCAGGATTTTCGTTCCACTCTGATTCCTGCTATCGCGGTACCTGTGGCAATTGTGGGAACCTTTTTCTTTTTGCAGCTGTTTGGGTTTTCTATTAATATGTTAACTTTGTTCGCTTTGGTGCTGGCCATTGGTATTGTGGTGGATGATGCTATTGTTGTGGTAGAAGCGGTGCATGCCAAGCTTGACAATGGAGTAAGAAGTGCCAAAAAAGCAACTGTTTCGGCAATGAATGAGATTACAGGTGCAATCATTTCGATTACCCTTGTAATGTCAGCTGTATTTGTTCCTGTGTCATTTTTGGAAGGACCAACAGGAGCTTTTTATCAGCAGTTTGCATTGACTCTTGCTGTAGCAATTGTAATTTCAGCAATCAATGCTTTGACCTTAAGTCCTGCTTTGTGTGCCCTGCTTTTGAAACCTCATGATCCAACAGAGGAACATAAAAAAGGTGTGATGAGTCGTTTCTACACGGCTTTTAATACAGGATTTGATGCTGTAACAGAAAGATATGGAAAGTCTGTTGGTTTCCTGATCAAAAGAAAATGGTTGGCTGGTATTATTCTGGCAATTTTTGTAGCAATGGCCGGCTGGTTCTTTAAAACTACTCCTACAGGCTTTATCCCCAATGAAGATCAGGGAATGATATTCTGTGATATTACTCTTCCTCCAGGTAGTACTTTGGACCGAACAGCTGATGTTTCCCAGAAAGTGGATGAGATTGTGCGAGAGATGGGGGTTGTAAAGGAACGAATGTTTGTAAATGGTTTCTCTTTGTTGAGTGGAACTGTTGGTGGATCCAAAGCTTTTGGTGTGATTAAATTGCACGAATGGAGCAAACGGAAAGAGGACCATGAGAAAGTGAAAGCCGTAGTAGGACAGTTGTTTGCGAAGACTGCTGGGATCAGTGAAGCCCAGATTTTGTTCTTTACTCCTCCAACCGTTATGGGGTATGGAAATGCCGATGGATTTGAAATGCGCTTACAGGATAAAACCAATGGTAGCTTTGATGGCTTGATGGCCAATGCCGGGAAATTTCTTGCAGCTTTGAATCAGCGTCCAGAAATCCAGTATGCGATTACTTCCTTTAATACGGGGTTCCCTCAGTATGAGATGGAAGTAAATGTTGAGAAGGTGAAGGAAGCCGGAATTTCGGTTAGTAGTTTGTTCTCCACTTTGCAGGGGTATTACGGAAGTTGGTATGCGGCCGATTTCAATCGGTTTGGAAAACAGTATCGCGTGATGATACAAGCTGATCCGGAAGATCGCGCTACTGCCGAATCTCTGAATAATATTTACATTAGAAATGCAAGGGAGGAATTAGTAGCGGTTAGCCAGTTTGTTACATTGACAAAGGTGAATGGTCCGGATGTGGTGAATCGATTCAATCTTTTCAATTCAGCAACAATAAACGGAAACGTGAATCCCGGTTACAGTACAGGAGATGCTATTCAGGCTATTCAGGAAGTTGCAGCTGCAACCTTGCCTTCCAGTTATGGTTATGAATTTTCCGGAATGACTCGTGAAGAGCAGAAGGCTGGAAACAAGGCTATTGTTGTGTTTGTATTGAGTTTGATCTTTGTGTATTTCCTTCTGTCTGCTCAGTATGAGAGTTACATCCTGCCTTTCTCGATTCTGCTTTCATTGCCGATTGGGATTTTTGGAGGTATCTTTTTTGTGAAACTGGCCGGACTGGATAACAACATCTACTTCCAGGTGGCTTTGATTATGCTGATTGGTTTGCTGGCGAAAAATGCGATCCTGATTGTGGAGTTTGCCTTGCAGCGTCGTCGACAGGGAATGCCAATTTTCCAGGCTGCAGTAGAAGGAGCTAAGGCTCGTTTGCGCCCGATTTTGATGACCTCCTTTGCCTTTATCCTTGGGTTAATGCCTTTGATGCTGTCCAGCGGAGCTGGTGCGATTGGAAACCGTTCAATTGGTACGGGAGCCGTAGGGGGGATGTTGATTGGAACCCTGTTTGGAGTGTTTGTAATCCCTGCATTCTACGTAGTGTTCCAGATTTTGCAGGAGAAAATTAGTGGTGCACCAAAAGTTGAGGAAATTGCACTGGAGAGTGAGGAATAATTTTGAAAGGAAATGAGAAAAACAGTATATAAAATAATGGTGTTGGCCGTGGCTATAGTAAGTCTTCAGTCTTGTTTTGTGGCCAAGCAATATCATCGCCCTGAGATGGAAACTCAGGATTTGTATCGGAATGTTTCAACAACTGATTCGGCTACTTTGGGTGAAATGCCCTGGCAAGAACTGTTTACGGATCTTCAATTGAAGGGGCTCATCAATACCGCATTGAGTGAGAATCTGGATCTTTTGATGACTGTAGAGAGAGTGAATGCTGCAGAAGCATATTACAAGCAAGGGAAAATGGGTTATTTGCCCACCCTTAGTTTGGGAGCAAATGCTGGTACTTATGAGGCGTCCGACAATAGTATGACCGGTATTTCAGCCGGGGGAAATGGTCCCAGTTACGAAAACTATCAATTGAATGGAAACATATCATGGGAAGCAGATATCTGGGGCAAGATCAGAAGCAACAAACGTGCAGCACAGGCTTCCTACCTGAGAAGTGAAGCTTCACGAAGAGCGGTGGAGAGTGCACTGGTGGCCAATATGGCTTCGGCTTACTATCAGCTTATTGCATTAGATGCCCAGGTTGATGTGGCTGAAAAAACGGTTACCACTCGAAAAGAGAGTTTGGAGACGATGAGAAGTTTGAAAGCTGCTGGCCGAGTGACCGAAGCAGCTGTGAAGCAAACTGAGGCCCAATTGTATTCCACTCAGATTCTTCTTTTGGATTTGCAGAAAAATGTTGAGCTCTTGGAGAATACCATCAGTCTTTTACTGGGTAAAGAAGCAGGATCCATTGAGCGTGGGAAATTGCAGGATCAGACTATTGTAGCGGACCTGAATACCGGATTTGCAGCTCAACTGTTGCGGAATCGTCCGGATGTAATGGTTGCGGAATATGGTTTGATGAATGCTTTTGAGATGACCAATGTGGCACGTAGTAACTTTTATCCAAGTATTAGTATTAGTGCTACTGCTGGTTTCGAAAGTATTAGCTTTGATGATTGGTTCGATACCGGTTCCATTTTCAGTAATGTGATTGGAAATTTGGCTCAGCCTCTTTTCAACAAGCGAAAAATCAGAACCCAGTATGAAGTGGCCAAGGCACAACAAGCTGAGGCTCGGCACAATTTCAAAAAGACCTTGTTAATTGCAGGAAAAGAGGTATCGGATGCTTTGTATACTTACCAAACAGAAAAGTCGAAGTACGAGATTCGGAAGCAGGAGCTAGAGGCACTTACTGAGGCTGTTAGCTATTCTGAAGAACTTTTGAATAGTGGTTATGCAAATACCACTTACCTGGAAGTACTGACAGCAAGAGGCAATGCGCTTTCTTCTGAGATAAATACTATAGATTCCAGATTTCAGCAATTGAATGCAATAGTGGAATTGTACCTAGCACTAGGAGGTGGTTGGAAATAAATGAAAATATTCAAATCAGTAAAAAGGGGTAAGATTTGAATCATGGGAGAGTGTCATTGTTGGCACTCTCTTTTTTATTAAAGTTTGTTATCTGTATTAAGTTTGATCTCATCTCCTTTTATGAGGTTTTCATCATTGCCTCTTTGAAGGGCATTCGTTGTTCCCAGGAAGTGGGGCGAAGGTAATTGAAAATGGGTTTTACCAACCGGTTGGAAACCGGGTTTTTGTGTCTGGCGTAGCAGGTTAATTCTTCAGGAGTTGCCCCTAGGGTACTCTTTATTTCGCTAGCTGTTCGCCCAAAGTTTATTTTGCTGAGTTTTCGCTCAATTCCAATGTTTACATAGTCATATAATATTCGCTGGTATATAGCATATTGCTTGTTTAATTTGTAATTCAAACCTATGAAATGGGCATCTAAATCACCATGGTTCACAAGGGCCGAAAGAAAGCCCACCATTTCGTTGTTCAACCAATAGCTCCGAAGGATAAAATCAGGTCCGAATTGTTGTTTAAGCTTTGCATAGGATTCCAGGTTAAGCACCCCCAGATTGAACTCTGCTTTTTTTTCTACGCTTCGGTACAAATCGGTGAGTTGTGTATGGAGACTAGTGATCTCATCTGATGTTAGGTTTTTGATTTCAAGTTCTTTGCTTTTTTTGAAGGCGCTTTTGGCTTTGGTTCTGAATTTGGTTTTCATAAAGCTCAGGTAGTTTTCAAAACTATTCCATGAGGGGTGTAGGTGCAATACCATGTTGGGCTCTACCATAAATTCATGATAGCCAAATTGTTTCAAATGTCCCATAACCGAAAGGGAAGGTGTATTGAAATCTTTAACAACGATGGCATTTACAGGTTTCTGCAAATGATGGGATTGAGGCAGTAGCACAAGCGATTGGGCCAGTTCCTGAATCGTTTGTTTATTCCGGTATTCCTCTTTTATGAACAAACCATGTTCGCCACTAACGAAGGCATTTCCGCATATTAGAATTCGGAGCGGTTTTCCCCCTTTAACTAGAATTTTTTTATCACCTACACTTCGGATAAAACATTTGCTTGCCTCGCAATCATGGACAATTCCTTGTATGCTAAAATCCATAATTTGGAGGCAGGCAATTGCAATAGGACTATTTTCTTTAAAAAGCAGTAAGTAGCTTGATTCAATGGATTCGGTATTGCTTTCTTCCATTGCGCGAAGGAAATTTCTATTGAAATAGATATTTGCCTTGTTTGCAATTTGATCCCAAATCTCAATGGGGACTTGCTCTATGGTTTTGTAAAAGGTGGTTTGATAGCCGATTGTGTTGACATCTGAATTATCAGAATGCTTTGAACTGCAGATAAAGAGTCTGTCTCTAAATTTCTTTACAGCTGAGAATATGGAGAGGTTTAGGGTTTTCATTATTTTCGAAAAAGTTTTGAATCCTTGCTGTTGCGTTGATCAATAGCAGCTGTTTTAGGTTGGTGTGTTTTACTAATTTAGGGGATTGAATTAAAAAATAAAAACAATTTTTTTTTTTAAAGGTATTCCCGGCGAAGAAATCAATGCCTGGCTGTTTATTCTTCTATGGGTGATCGTTTTCGTTTATTGGAATTGAAAAGCTAAAGGTACTGCCTACACCGGGTTGGCTTTTTACTTTAATGGTTCCCCCATTCTTTTGAATGAATTCTTTGCAAAGGAGTAATCCCAAGCCTGTTCCTTTCTCCCCACTTGTGCCTTGTTTTTTGAATTTCAGATCCTGACGGAATAGCTTTTCCTGGTTTTCAGAAGAGATACCTATACCCTGGTCCTGAATGCTAACTTCCCATTGATTTTGAACTTTTCGGGCATCAATAAAAACAGATCCTCCGGTTTTGGAAAATTTGATGGCGTTATTTAGGAGGTTTCGAATAACCGTTTTGATCATCTCCGGATCTCCGAAAGCCCTCATTTGTTTCCGTTCAGAAGTGAAAAGGTGGATATCCTTTTTTTCAGCCTGTAATCTGTACAAGCTGATGTTTTCTCGAATCATATCCGATAAATTGAAATAAACTGGTCGGTATTGTAGTTTTCCTGTCTGTGATCTGGACCAGGTAAGAAGGTTTTCAAGCAGGTTGTAGATATGTTTTACGGAGTTATGTATCTTTTCCATTCCAAATTGTTTTTCCTGTTCATCAATGGTTGGAAAGTTTTGAAATAAAGATTCACTGATCGAAAGTAAGCTGCTGAAAGGGTTCTTCAGGTCATGAGAGATGATAGAGAAAAATTTATCCTTTGTTGCGTTGAGTTCTTTTAAGTTTTTTTCCGATTCTGTTAGTTTCTGATTGGTAATTCTGATTTTCTCATTTTGTATGGTTAAAAGCTTATTCGTTTTTGCTTTTAAGAGATAGCGGTAGATGAATATTGTTAGAGTAAAAGCCAGGAAAAGTTCAATTAAAAGAAACCACCAGGTTTTCCAAAAGGGCGGAGTTATCGAAATTTGTAATTTTGCTGGCGTAATGCTCCATGGTCCATTGGCGTTTTTTGCCCTAACCCGAAATGTGTATGCTCCTGGGTTTATATTCGCGTAGGTAACATAGTTTCTGTTCCCCGCAAAATTCCAATTTTTATCCAGTTCGTCTATTTTATAGGAATACTCTACTTTTTCAGGAAGGGGATTGTTAAGGGCTGAAAACTCTAAGGAGAAGAATCTGTGCTCATAATCAAGAACAATTTTCTGGGCGAAGGAGATGTTTTCTGAGAGGTAGTACTCATTGTTTGCCAGGATAATTCTGCCGCTTTCTTTTTCAATTTCTTCTATTAAAGATGAATCGGCTACCTGTACCTCCTTTCCCAGGACTTCCAGTTTGGTGATAACAACCTCGGAGCCATTTCCGGATGGTGTAATTCTATCGGGATCGATAATATTTAAGCCGTAAACACCGCCGAAATAGAGTTTCCCGCTGATCCCCCTGTGAAAGGCTCCTCCGTTAAATTCATTGCTTTGCAGCCCGTCGTTGACATCATAGCTTTTGATACTGTAATCGATAAGGTTGAATTTGGCAATGCCGTAGTTGGTACTTAGCCAAATATTATCGTTGTCGTCAGGAAGGATGCCATAGATTACTTCATTGGGCAGGCCTTCTTTTCTGCCGAAGCGTTTAAATTTTCCTGTATTTGGATCCAGGCGATCCAGACCACTGTTGGTTCCAACCCAGAGGATTCCCTTTTTGTCCTCTAACAGGGAGAAAACAATGTTATCGGATAATCCCTGTTTATCTCCCGGGGTATAACGGTAGGAGGTAAAACCTTCGTTTTTGATGTCCATTTTGTTTAATCCACCTCCATAAGTTCCAATCCACAGATTTCCTTCCCGGTCCTGATGGATGCAGGAGTATATGAAATTGTGGGAGATGCTGTTGGGATCCTTATCATTATGAAAATATCGTTTGAATTTTTGAGTTCGAGGATCGAAACGATTGAGACCATTTCGGGTTCCAATCCACAGGAATCCCTCTCTGTCTTCAAAAATGACACGTACCGAATTATTGGAGAGGCTGCCGGGATCGTTCGGAATAGATTCAAAAATGCTGAGTTTGCCGGTTTTGGGATTGATTTTTTTTAATCCTCCACCATCTGTCCCCACCCAAATGCTACCTCTACTGTCCTGAAAAATTTCACGTACCGAATAGGAAAAAGGGGAACCTGCTCCATTTGGATCTACATCGTAGAAGGTAAAACTTTCGGATTGTGGCGTGTATCGGCTTATTCCTTTGTCGTTGGTGCCAATCCAAACAGAACCATCCCGGGCTTCCATTACCGACCAAATAAAATTGCTTGATAGGCTTTGAGGATTCATGGCATTGTTTCGGAGTAGATCGAATTTGTGGGCCCGGGGGTCGTAAATGCTGATTCCTGCACCAAAGGTTCCAATCCATAAGGTACCTCCTCTATCCTCGTAGATGCAGTTGATGGAGTTTTCTGATAGGCTTTGCGGATCAGCTGCACTGTTTTGGTATTGAGTAATGTGCATTTTGGATGGAGTGATCTTATACAAACCGTTGCCAAAGGTCCCATACCATAGATTACCCTTGCTATCTTCGTAGAATGGTTTGGAAGTATTTGTTGCCAGACTGTTGGAGGAGTCGATGGACCTAATGATACGTTTGTACTTATGGGACGATGGATCAAATTGGTACAAGCCTTTCGGGGTGAGGACCCAAATTCTCTGATTTTGATCGATATGTATTCTTTCAATTGCTTGGTTTTCTCCATTTAGATCCGGGATTGGGTAGAGAGAAAATGTGTTGCTTGTCGTAGAAAACAGGATTAATCCTGTTTCTGAACCGATCCATAGGTTTTCTTTCTCTGCAATCAGAGCCTGGATTTTAATGGAGTCTGGAATTTGGCTGCTAAGAAGAAGATTGCTGAATTTTCTAGTAACATTGTCAAATACTAATACCCCGTAGTCTGTTCCTATCCATAATTTTTCATTTTTATCCGAAACTAATATGTTTATTGGAGAAGATAAGCCTTTTAAATCTTTTCTGTCACTACTAATTCGTTCAATCTTTTGGGTGTTTGGGTTGATCCGATTCAGCCCCTTCCTGGTTCCAATCCAAAGCTGTTTATTTTTATCCAGTACAATTGTCGTGATTGTGTCGTTGCTGATGCTTTGATCATTGGTTTTATTATGAAGAAACTGGGTGAAGTTTTCGGTTCTGGGGTCAAATCGGGTAAGGCCTTTTCGGGAGCCAAACCAGAGAATTCCTGAGCTATCCTCAAAGATTTGCTCAATCCATTTGTCAGAGATACTATTTCGAGTCGAATGATCAGGGCGGTAGATGGTGAAATTTTTTCCGTCATACTTATTCAAACCGTCTTCGGTGCCAAACCAGAGAAATCCTTTGCTGTCTTGAAAAATGCAGTAAACAGAACTAAGAGATAATCCATCGTTTATGGTGATACGCTTGAAGCGGATGTGCGTGCTCTGACAAAAGATTGCGATAGGGAGCAAAATCAGAAGAAAAAGACCAATTAATTTCTTTTTAAGCATATCTGGTGTTTACTGGTTAGGAGGCTTGTTTGGGTTTTGTGTTGGAATAAGTTTTTCTGTATTAAGATAATAAAAAATAATCATGAGACGGTTATGATCAAGGTAATAAACTCCAACAGAAATATTCTTCTATAGGGAAATGGATCTGTGAAGAGAAAGGCAATGAGCCTTATAGAAGGGATAATTTTACAGATGGGTGAGTAGGGTTTGGAATAGAAGAGAACAAGCCAGGAGAGAATGTGATGGATCGAATCTGGTATGGCTGTTGGTCTCCTTCAGAGGGGGAAAAGGAAAACAAACTGAATTTGTTCTTGCAGGTATTTTTCCTTTTCTCTTGGTCTGCGGAATGACTTTACTGTAAGGATGGGGCTGTTTTGTTGATCCTTAACAGTTTTTGGAAGAACCAGTTTTTTATTTCTTAGGGACTATTGTATGTTTTAGGGAGGCTTGGTACTACTTATGATGCTCTATCTTCTTTATTGATTCTTTGCGTGTGACTAACATCGGAACCGCGACCCCTGTTGCCAGTGACATTAGGATGAATAAGGCTTTGGAACCATTTCTAACTGTATCCATCAATATTGAGGCGTACATTTTACTGTCATTTGTAGTGGCCAGGTCCATAAAGCCTAGCATCATGTTGTAGGCAAAAGCTCCGGGTACCATGGGGATGACTGCAGGAATTGCAAAAACCAATGGGGGGCTGTACCATTTGTGTGCAGTGGGAACACTTAAAATTCCTATTGCCGAAGCTCCCAGTAGGGAGGCCAAAACAATGTCAATACTGCAGTTGAGGGCGGTGAATTTCACGAGTCCCCCGACTGCTCCCAAGGCCCAAATTGCGAAAAGGGTGCGTCGTGGTACATTAAACAGGATGGCAAATCCCATGGCTGCCAGACCGGCCCATATAGCTTTTTCCAATAGTTCCAGTAAAATCATCATTTCTAATTTAAAATTTCAGGAGTATTTTTACGGTGAGTAATCCCAAGGCAATGGCGAAGGCAACCAGAAATCCGTTTACACCCCGAACAATGCCATTTAATATGTTTCCATCGATCAGGTCGGTAAAGGAGTTTATGAGAGGAACTCCCGGAACCAGGAATAGAACAGAAGTGGCAAATGCTTTGTCGGGATGGTTGCCGATTTCGTAAAATGCTGCGAATCCGGACAGGAGGGAAGCGGTTAAGGCGGCCAGGTATACACAGATATAAGGGTTGTAGTTTCGTTTCATGGTTTCCTGCCTAATAAACAGACCGGCAAATGTTGCAACAAATGTTACCATTAATTCTATGATACCTCCTCCAAAAAGGTAACAGAATGCTGAACCTGCAAGACTTACAAGACTTAGAACAAGAAGACGAGGGTAGTGGGGAAGGGTTTTCAATCGGAGTAGTTCCTCCTCAATTTGAGCTATCGTCCAGTTTTCTTCGTCTATGTTCCAACTCATGTGGCTGATGCCCGAAACAATTCTGAAATTGACTCCATGAGGGGATGTGCGCTTGATACGGCTAAACAGATGTTCTCCCGCCTCGTCGGTAATGGTTAGCATGAGAGCTCTGTGTGTAACCATCAGTTCGGATTGGAAGCCCAGTGCATGAGCGATTCGATTAATGGTGACGCGGATTCGTCCGGTGCTGGCACCGCAACTCATTAGTAAGGCCCCTGTTTCCAATAGGATAGTAGCTACACTTTTAGTGTCTTCTTTGGGATTGTTCATTGTTTATGTTCTGCAAAAAGGATTCCGGAAAGTAGTTTCGGGGTGCAAAAGTATATGTTTTTATGAAATAATGTGTTCTATTTCTTTTTTACTTATGATTAGAATGATTTACAGGAGTCGGATTTCAGTACTATTAGATCTGGTTTGATGACTGAACTTCTTTTCGTTAAATATTAATTTTTTGTTTCTCAATAAAGTGATTTCTGAAGGAGTATTGTAAATTTGAACCACAATTAGTAAAATAGGATCCATAAATCCTAAAAGCGATTAAATGGAGAAAAATAGTTCACGAAGAAAATTTTTGAAACATTTTGGAGTGGCAGTTGGAGCTACTTCATTGATTGGAGCTGACGCGTTTGCTGCTGCTGAAAGAAAGTCCAATTTTGAGAAACAGATTAACTTTCTTTCAAAATACGAGGTATGGGTGGATCAGTATGTAGAAGTAATAGAAAGTGAAAAGAAGAATTGTAATAATATAGTCAACAAGCATCGGATTATGGAATTGGCTGCTCAGGCCGAAAATTGGCAGGAGGATATAGCTCTCTGCCTCCACCATGAGGAATTTAGAGAAAGATATATAAAGCTATCGAAGAGGTTGGCAAATGCTATAACACCGGATTTGGAAGCTTAATTCTTAAGAGAGATCGTTGATGCTTGCTTTAGGGGCATGTGATACTATCAGTTGCTTTTAGTGGTATGTTATTATTATGAAGGAAGAAGATAGAGAATTTATCTTTTTTTGTAGGCAAGACCATCTCAATCATCCTACTGTATGTTTCTGATATTCGAAACAGTTTTGGTTAGGGGATTTTAATCGTCTAAAATGATTCTCAAGTTGAAATTCCGAAAAAGAAATTTTTTTCTTATATTTAATAAGACGCAAATCTTTTGGTAGGTAATCTCGATGCAGAAATATGAGTTTTCGTGGGGATGGTTCAATTCGAAAAATAATTATGGTTGTAAATGATGGGAAACACCAAAAGAACCAAGTGAAGTAGAATATTCAGGATGAAGGATCTTGCGTGGCTTTTTTGAGAAACCCTAAACCTCTATACTATGCCACAAAAAACTGCCCAATTTCGTTTTTATGCCGAGTTGAATGATTTTCTTCCGGCTGACAAGTGCCAGAAAACTTTTAACTATCCTTTCTGGGGCACCCCTTCTGTGAAAGATGCTATTGAAGCTATCGGTGTTCCTCACTCTGAGGTAGACCTGATTTTGGTGAATGGTGTTCCGGTTGGTTTTGATTCTCTTCTTGGAAAGGAGGATCGAATTGCCGTTTATCCTGTGTTCGAAAGTATGAACATTGGTACGGCTAATCAATTGAGAGTAACCCCGCTTCTTCATCCCAGATTTATCTTGGATGTTCACTTGGGAAAACTAGCTCGTTTACTTCGAATGAGTGGTTTTGATGCACTCTGCCTGGAGGATTATGAGGACAAGGAGATTGCACGGATCGCAGGAGAGGAGCAACGAATAATTCTAACTCGTGATGTAGGTCTGCTGAAATTAGGGGGTGTGAGTCATGGATATTTTGTTCGGGCTACTTATCCCTGGGATCAGCTGAAGGAGGTGATCATTCGTTTCGACCTGAGGGATCAAATTGAAGCTTTTAAACGTTGTCTGCCATGTAATGGATTGCTTGAGAAAGTGAGTAAACAGGAAGTGAAGGATCAGTTGAATGCCCAAACCATGCGTTACTATCAGGAATTTTTCCGTTGTCCCGATTGCAAACGAATTTTTTGGAGGGGAAGTCATTTTTTACGGATGCATCGTTTGATTAGAGAGCTGTTTAAGGATGCCGTTCCCCAGGAGTAATGGCCATTCTACAGATTTGAGTGTGCGAATTTTCCTGTTTTTTGCTAATTTTGCTCATCGAATCAATTCTTGATGTCATGAGTAAAACCAAAGCATGGATACATGCCTTTCGCTTGCGGACTTTACCTTTGTCTCTTTCCAGTATTTTTCTGGGGAGTTTAATTGCTGCAGCTCACCATTTATTTAATTGGACTGTATTCATTCTGGCTGTATTAACCACATTGTTTTTGCAAATATTATCCAATTTGGCAAACGATCTGGGAGATTCCCTATCCGGAGCTGATAATGCCGATCGTATTGGGCCGGAACGTGCTGTTCAGAGTGGGGTTATTTCCGTTCGAGATATGAAACGGATGGTAGTTGTATTTGTGGTTTTGTCTTTGTTTACCGGGATTTGGTTGGTTTACGAGGGAACCAAATACATCGACTTGAATAGCGGTTTAATTATGCTGGTACTTGGTATTGCAGCCATTGGCGCGGCTATTAATTATACCGTAGGAAAAAATCCCTATGGGTATTCAGGTTTTGGTGATATCTTCGTATTTCTGTTTTTTGGTTTGACGGGAGTTTTGGGTGTGTATTTTTTGCATGCCGGAAGTGTACCTCTCGATTTGCTTCTGCCAGCGACCTCGGTTGGCTTGCTAAGTGTAGGAGTTCTTAATTTGAATAATTTACGCGATCGGGAAAATGATGCTCGGACCGGGAAGCGAACCCTGGTAGTGAAAATGGGTCCCCGGAAGGCTATTATCTATCATGTGACAATTCTGGTATTGGCTTTTTTTGCTGCTCTTCTATACGCCTCAATGAATTGGAGTTCTCCATGGCAATTGATATTCCTGGTGGTTTTGCCTCTTTTAGTATTGAACTCGAAAACAGTGGTCATGCATCAGAAACCTGCGAATTTGGATCCGGAATTGAAAAAATTAGCTCTTACAACACTACTATTTTCCCTAACCTTTGGTTTGGGAATGTTATTTTAAACAGGAATAGAATCACTACTATATGTTGAAAGCTGAAGCCATTCGATACGTACTTAATTTTAAGTGTCCCAGCGGAACGAGTCGGGGAGTGTTAACCGAGAAGGAATCCTGGTTTATCAGGATTTGGGAGGATTCCAGTCCAACTGTTTTAGGATTGGGAGAGTGCGCAATTTTGAGAGGATTAAGTGCGGACGATCGACCCGGTTATGAGGAAAAGGTAAAGGAGGTGTGTGAAAACATCGGAGATTACTGGTACTGGTTGGAGGAAGGCCTACAGGAATGGCCATCCATTCATTTTGGTTTGGAAATGGCTTTGCTCGATCTGAAGAATGAAGGTCAACGTATTTTTTATCCTTCTCCTTTTACTCAGGGAGATGAGGCCATTAATATCAACGGATTGATTTGGATGGGGGAGGCCGATTTTATGCAGCAGCAAATTCGGGAGAAGCTAAAAGCCGGTTTCAATTGTATCAAACTGAAGATTGGTGCGATCGACTTTGAGCAGGAAGTAAAGCTCTTGAAAGGAATTCGTAAAGAATTTAGTGCCGATCAAATTGAATTGCGTGTGGATGCCAATGGTGCATTTGCTCCCCATGAGGCTATGGCAAAATTAAAACGATTGGCAGAATTGGAGCTGCATTCCATTGAACAACCCATTAAGGCCGGACAGTGGAATGAAATGTCCCGTTTATGTGCTGAAACACCCTTGCCCATTGCTTTGGATGAGGAGTTGATTGGAATTTTTGATTCAAAAGAAAAAGAGCGATTGATTGATACCATTCGTCCCCAATACATAATTCTGAAGCCAAGTTTGGTTGGTGGTTTTGCTGGGAGTCGGGAATGGATAGATTTGGCAGAGGATCGGGATATTCCCTGGTGGATAACCTCTGCATTGGAATCAAATATTGGTTTAAATGCCATTGCGCAATGGACTCATACCTTAAATAACCCAATGCCTCAGGGATTGGGAACCGGTCAGCTCTATACCAATAATATTTCTTCTCCCCTGGAGGTTTCTGAAGGAATGTTGCATTTCAAAGCCAATGAAGGCTGGGATATTGAAGCTCTGACTCAAACGAACCTGTTCAAATAGAAAAAAATGAAGTGTCATTGTTCTCATATCACATTGAATGGAATTTGTTATGATTTGGCAGAGATCCATGATCATTGCCGGAAAGGCATGATAGAATCCACTCGGGAGTGGGAAAGAGATCTATACGCCTTTATCCTGGAATGGTTGAATAAGGAGGAGTACATTGAAGCGAAAACATCAGGTTCAACCGGAATACCCAAAGCTATCCGGTTGAGCAAAAAGAGCATGATCAATTCCGCTAGGTTGACCGGTCGTTTCTTTAACTTTAGTCCGGGGCAAACTGCAATGCTTTGTCTTTCCCCGGCCTATATTGCAGGAAAAATGATGATCGTGCGGGCTATGGTTTGGGGCTTAAATTTGATTGCAGTAGAACCCGGGGGAAATCCTCTTGATGGACTTGAAGAGAAGATTGATTTTGCTGCCATGGTCCCATTGCAGGTATACAATTCAATGAGGAATCCTTCCTGTTTTGACAGGGTGAATCGGTTGATTATAGGAGGAGGTGCTGTTGATGAGGCGCTGAGGTTGCGTTTAATGAATCTGGAAACGGAATGCTACTCTACTTATGGTATGACTGAAACGGTTTCGCATGTGGCGCTGCAAAGATTGAACGGGGAGAATCGGAAAACATCATTTCAGGCAATGGATAAGATTCGGTTCAATCTGGATGAGAGAGGCTGTCTTGTGATTCATGCTGCTCATCTGTTAGAGAAAGCCCTTGTAACCAACGATATCGTAGAATTGATATCGGAAACGGAGTTTCGATGGCTGGGACGGTACGACAATGTTGTAAATAGTGGGGGAGTGAAGTTGATTCCTGAAAAGTTGGAGCAAAAGATAGACGGAATAATGAATGTGCGTTATTTCTTTACCGGACTTCCTGATGCTCAGTTGGGAGAGCGGTTGATTCTTGTGGTGGAAGATGAAGTATGGGGGGAAGAAACTATGAAATTATTCCATACGAATCAAAAGGAATTACTTGGAAAGTATGAGCAGCCTAAGGAGATCTATTTCGTCAAGAATTTTTCGGAGACTGCTACGGGGAAGGTTCAACGTTCTGCTACCATAGCGGAGCTGATGAAATCATAAATAATTGGGGGTTCTTGATTGAAACATCATATATGTTGCTTGTAATTTGTGGTTTAGAGGTACAGATTAAAATCTGTTACGGAATCGTACACCAATTGTTCGGTAGTGAACATATTTTGTAAGTATTGTAAAGTATGTTTTGAATATAATTGCTTAACATATAATAACAAAAAGGAAGTGGCACATGAATTGATAAGGTAGGGACGATAAAACCAATACTAAACCCTATGTTTCGAAATTACTTTCTTATTGCTTTGCGCAATCTGATCAAAAACAGAATATTCAGCCTGGTAAATATTCTGGGATTGGCTACAGGAATAACGGCCTGTCTCTTTATTTCCATGTATGTTAACTACCAAAAAAGTTACGATAATTTTTATGAAAAAGGGGACGATCTCTATCGTGTTCGATGGGAGCGTTATTCGGATAAAGGAGATGAAATCCGCTTTGCATCTGCCTGTCCTGCTGTAGGGCGTACTTTGCAGGAAACTTTTCCTGAAGTACTGAACCATGCCCGATCCTATAAGGCCAAAGGAGTGTTCTCCTATAGGGAACAGGTGTTTCAGGAAGAAAATGTCTTTTGGGCAGAAAATGAATATCTGAAATTATTATCCTATAATTTACTTCAGGGAAATGCTGACAAAGCCCTTGTTGCAGAAAATACAGTTGTGATTTCGGAAAGTATTGCCAAAAAGTATTTTAAGAATGAGGATCCTATAGGTAAATTTCTAAGCTACGACCAGAGATTAAAATTGGAAGTTACCGGGGTTTTTAAAGACCGGCCCGAAAATGTACATTGCAAAACAGACTTACTAATATCATTTCCAACTTTTATTCGGATGATCGGTCAAAGGGCTGACCATTCGTGGCTGTATAGCGGTTTCTATACCTATATTCAGCTAAAAGAGGGAACTGATCCGGCTCAGATTGAGGCAAGAATACCCCAGTTGTTACAGGACAAAATTGGAGATCTTCTAAAGCAGTACCAACTGGAGATGGCCTTTTTCTTGCAACCGGTTAAGGATATACACTTAACTTCCCATTATATGCATGAGTTAGATGCTAATGGAGATAGCAAGACCATAAATTTTCTTTTCATAATTGCTTATTTCATTATTCTGATTGCCTGGGTAAATTTTCTGAACTTATCTACAATCAGCTATATTCGACGGGCTCGTGAAGTAGGACTTCGTAAAGTTGTTGGGGCCACACGTTATCAGATTATTCGACAGTTTTTATTAGAAGCGGTTATTATAAATCTTATTGCAATTGGGATTTCATTGATTCTACTGGAGCTTTTGATGCCATTTTTTAGAAACTTGACTGCCATTCCTGAGAATTTCAGAATTTGGAATCATTCCTGGTTGTATATCAATTTGATAGGGATGCTTTTTGTCGGAGTTTTTGTTTCTGGTATGTACCCTGTGTGGGGACTTACATTTTCGGACATGAATAAGATGTTAAAAGGAGATTTTAAGGGAAGTAGAACCGGTTTGTTGTTGCGTAAAGGTCTCGTTTTGGTTCAGTTTGTGATCTCAATTGTTTTGATTGCCGGGACTTTAAGTGTTGTTCGTCAATTGAATTTTATGAGGAATTCCAATCCGGGTTTCGATAAAAATCATGTAATTGTCCTAAATACTCCTACGGTTGGTGATTCAACCTTGTTGTCGCGTCGTGAGGCGTTTAAAAGTGAGCTGACCAGGCGTCCTGAAATACAAGGCGTGGCCTATTCTTCCATTGTTCCGGGAAAAGCTATTGTCTCTAATTTGGGAAGTATTTACAAGGAGGGAGATGAACCAACCAGTAGTAAAAATTATCGTTTGGTTCGGGTTGATCATGATTTTCTGGAGTTGTATGGAATGACTTTCCTGAAAGGGAGAAATTTTTCCAGGGAGTATCCTTCAGATAAGGGAGCTGTAGTTGTGAATGAAAAGGCTGCACTTCATCTTGGTTTTGCCAAGCCGGAGGATGCAGTGGGAAGTCGAATTCATATGGGCCGTGATTTTCACTCTATAATTGGAGTGATTGGAAATTATGCTCATCGTTCCCCAAAGGAGGAGTTTGAGCCTGAAATTTTCCATATTCAACCGGGCTTATATGGCTACCTGTCTGTTAAGTTAATAGGGAAGCCATCCAATGAAATATTGGGACAGATTAAGGATAAATACAACCAGCTTTTTACCGGCAACCCTTTTGATTACTATTTTCTGAATGAGTCGTACGATGCCCAATATCAGGAGGATGAAAGATTTAGTAAGGTGTTTGGGATTTTCGCCATTCTAGGGATGATAATTACCTCTTTGGGCTTGCTGAGTCTGTCGGCATTTAGTGCGAACCAACGGCGAAAAGAAATTGGTGTTCGAAAGGTTTTGGGGGCTAGCGTTCAGCGACTTCTTTTGATGTTGTCCAAGGAGTATATTATTCTGTTGGGAATTGCTGCCGCGGTTGTACTGCCCTTATTTTACTGGGGGTTGAATAACTGGTTGAATGGTTTTGCCAAAAAAATGGATATTCCCGTTTGGATGTTTATTTTACCGATTCTGGTAGTAGGAGTTATCTCGGTTTTTACCATTAGTTATCAGTCTTTTAAAACAGCAAATCAAAATCCGGTAGAATCTATTAAATGTGAGTAGTTTTTCTGGAGTTGGATACTGTATATTTGGACAACTATTAGATAAAGAAGCCCCTTTTTTTAGGGGCTTCTTAGTTTTATTTGAGTTTTTCCCTAAAAACCTTTCTGAATTTTTCCATTTTTGGTTTGATTACGTAGGTGCAATAGGGTTGTTGTGAATTCTGTTGGAAGTAATCCTGGTGATATTCTTCGGCTGGATAGAATGTTCCCAGGGCAGTAATTTCTGTTACAATTGGTTTTTTCCAAGCACCGGAAATGTCTAACTTTTTCTTATAGGTTTCGGCAAGTTGCTTTTGTTCCTCATTGTGGTAAAAAACAGCCGATCTATATTGAGTGCCCCTGTCGGCACCTTGTCGGTTAAGAGTTGTGGGATCGTGTGTTTGCCAAAAAACTTCCAGTAATTCAGTAAAACTAATTTGTTGTGGGTCGTATGTAATTCGACAAACCTCGGCGTGCCCTGTTAAGCCTGTACAGATTTCCTTATAGCTAGGGTTGCGGGTTTCTCCGCCTGTGTATCCTGAGATTACTTTTTCTACTCCCTTGAGCTCCTGAAAAACAGCTTCCACGCACCAGAAACATCCGGCACCAAAGGTGGCTTGGTCCAGTTTTTTTTCTTGTTTTTTAGGCTTTTGTAATCTATTCTCTTGCATAGCTGTAGGTATTATTGCAGATGAATAAAAAGGCAGCATTACCATTAGCAGCCAATGGAATATGGTTTTCTTGTTCATGGTAATCTGATTTTAAGTTGTTATTTGTAATCAATCTAAAGATAAGGTGTGGGAGATTGGAATCCAAGTTAAAAGATCTTAAAGGAGGAAGATGGTTTGAAAAATTGGGACCTTCTCATTTACTATTGATGAATAAGGTAAACATGGCTTTCTGCGTTGATGATATAGCAATCCGGATCTTATTTTTTCAGAAATAGTGTCGAATAATCTGTGCACGAAACTAATTTCCTATAAAGAGATGATGAAGGGTAATCATTAACTCCCTTGTGGTTCATCTATTGATAGATGCGAATCTCTTTGCTTTGCTGTTTGTTGAATTTCTGTATGGGAAGCTTTATTATATCTCTCTGAATTTTGTTCATTTAAATCATAGGATACATCACCCAGGGAAAATGCAGCGAGCTTGTGAGTAGGATCAGTAATGTAGAACTTCTCTTGTATTGGCTCATATCCAAAAAGTTTTTTTTGATTATAACTTTAGTAAAAGATTATCAAGAAGGTAATTTCTATGGGTTATCTTTTGGCAGGTTCTCCCAAAAGAATAATCTCCTGTATAACTTTCTCAACCTTTGCTTCGGGGAGGTAAAACTCATCCAGACTTGTGATGTTCCAATGATCGAGGATGCGCTCCACCACAGTTTCACGCATGGAGAGAACCAGAACCACAGGACGGGTTAGGAGATAATCAATCGCACGTGCCCATCCTGAACCACTTAGTTCTAATTTTCCAACTTCATCCAATAGTACCATACAGGAATCCATTACCTGTAGCATGGAAAATCCTACATCGAAAGCTTCGGGAGAGAAAAAGAATTTTCCCTGTTTTAGCCATCCTTCTCTAGGCTTCAGATCGGCCAGTCTTTCGGTTCGTTCCGAAGGTTGATGCACCCAGCGGTAACCGGGTTTTCCCTCCAGGGTTGTGATTTTTGGTGCAAAAATTCCTGAAATGCAATATCCTTGATCTTTTAATTTGGAATAAAGATTTTCCATGAATTGGGTTTTCCCGCAATCCTTTTTCCCTGTTACAATAAATACTCTGGCTTCCTGCATGGTTTTTGTTTTTGGTCCATAGATAAAATACGGAAAAATTGGAGGATCTTAAAATTAACTTGACGGAAGCCCAGTGAATTTTTACGAGTTGGAATAATTCTTAAAAGAGGTGCTCCCCAAAAGATAATACTTCCTGTTTTGATTTGGTATCAATTATTTATCAGAATACTACTAACATTGTTTTATTTATATGATACTTGTTCAGGATGGGGCGCTATTTCACTACTCTTTGTCTATTGCGATTTTAGAACAGGATCGTATTTATCTTTGTTTGCTAGCAAAAGGTAGAGGTTTAGCAAGAAAACCAGGACTCCTGCGCCAATTCCCGCGGGATCGAGAGCTAGGTGAAAGAGAATGATATTCACACTTAAAGGAGACAGGAACAGTAGGGCCATAGCCACAAACCGGTTGATCAAAAGCATGAGCCCGACAATTATCTCAACAATGGCCAGCATGGGAAAAATGTATCCCGCAGCCCCGAATGCCTCCATTAAACTACTTGCCGCCTCTGGCATGGGAGGCATTGGCATGAACCCGATAAATTTGTTGAGGCCGAATACTACAAGTACCAAGCCTAACACGATTCGTGCAATTAATATGATTTTTTTGTTTTTCATAACTATTAATGTTTGAAATGATTTATCAATTGTGATATTCGATGGTTTCAGGAATAGTATTGTATTCCTGTTTTTCTTTATTGGTTTTGCTTTTCGAATAGTAAAGGTGTGAATACAGGTCCTTTAGGAGGGAAAGGAGAGGTGAGGTTTTCACACCCATTTTCCTGTTTTGTTGACTTATTTTGAATGCAATATGCATGTGTTGAATTACGGTTTTGTATGCATGCCAAATGCTTAAAGCGGGATCATAAATATGAGCCGGTTCCGAATTCACCCCGTTTAGTTCCATGATTTTGATATTCTTTCCATTGATTAAGTCATTCAGAGAGGGGACCTTCAAATCATATCGTCCATAGTAGAAGCCTTTAAGGGGGGCTGATATTTCACGGAAAACCTCCAGTAAATGGTCACTGATTAGGTGGTTGCCATTAAGGAATTTGGTTCCCCGGTTATGGTTTCCGATAGGTTCTATTTTCATGAGAATTCCATTGGGAATGATAGTGTGCCATTGTTTCTCGTATTTTTTTTTCAGGTAATCCAGCCGGAAGCGAGCTCTTGTATTTTTTTGCAGTAATGCTCCCAAAGTTGAATTTCCATTGCCTGTTACGGAAAGGAATTCCTTCTTTACAATTGATGAAATGCCATCACCGGTTCCATCCGGATAGCGGTAATAAAAAACGCCCAGTTCTATCGGGAAATCAATAAACTCTTGAAATATGGTATCGTATCTTCGGTTGATCAGGTATTCATTCAACTCTTTTACGTTATTTATTTTCTCAACATCAATTCCCCGTTCACCAATGTTAGGCTTTCCGATGAGGGGAAAATCCATCTTTTCTCTATAGATCTTTTTGAGAACTCCTGGCAAGGATTCTCCCTTGGGAATTAAAATACTATGAGGGTAATGTTGAGCTTTGAGTTGGTTTAGAAGATTCATTTTGGGAAGATCGAAAGCGCCACCATATTTCATACCCGGATTGGCTGCAGTGAAATAAGTGAAGGACCGTGCCCGGATAGCCAGAACAATACCGTACAAAAACATAGGGGCATAGAACAACCACATGGGCCAATATTCGTAATTGAACCATTTTATCAGAAAGAGGGGTGTTTTTGCTTTGAATTTCATATGCTTCCTATTTGTTTTGAGCTAGTTCCTGTAATTTTTCATTTAGTATTTGTCTGGATGTAATGCCTACAACATGATCCTGAAGAATTCCATTCCTAAAAAACAGATAGGTCGGAAATTCAAAAATTCCATAATCCCGGGCAATTTCAGGTGATTCTTCTACATCCAATCGAAACATTTTAATGTCTGGAAAATCATTCATTAAATTGTTTAAAATGGGAGCTACAATATGCGACGCTCCAGACCAGATTGTTCCAAATTCCACTATTACTGCAGTTTCCTGCGTGAGAATTTCTTTAAGGCTACTAGCTTTAATTGAGATGATATTGGGGTATTGAGTCATTTCCACAAACATATTACTATGATTACTTCATTTATGTATTGTAAAAGCAAGAGCTATGCCGGTGGTTGTAAAATGGTGATAAGCAGCGGTTTAGCATGATGTTGCTCTGTGTGTTGCACCCTGTTATTTCGTGTTTTTACGAAATTTCGTAAATGAGGAGAGGAGAAGCTGATAAAAACATCCTCATTATTTTTTTTTGATGATGCCCAATTTTTTAATTTTCGATTCAAGGGTAGTTGGTTTCATTCCCAGTAGTTGAGCAGCCCCGTTTTTTCCACTAACCTTCCAATTGCAATGGTCCAGGGTTTTACATATATGTTGTCGGATAGCATCATCCAGTTTTCCAATTCCTTCAGCTATTTTGTCCAGTGATTGAGGAGGTAACCAATCATCCAACTGAAGGGTGTTGCCAGGACTGAGAATAACTGCCCTTTCAATAACATTTTCCAATTCTCTTACATTTCCCGGCCAATTGTAGGCATCCAGTTTGTGGAGTATGGCTAGTGGGATTTTATCGATTGATTTTCCCATTTTTTGACCGAATTTTCGTACGAAATGACGAACCAGAAGAGGAATATCTTCTTTTCGGGTTCTGAGTGCTGGAGATTGGATGGGAAAAACATTCAAGCGGTAGTACAGATCGGATCGAAAACTATTATTATCCACCTCTTTTTCCAGGTTGCGATTCGAGGCGGCGATGATGCGTACGTTTACTTTTTTAGTTTTACTGCTTCCCAATCGTTCAAATTCTCCCTCTTGCAAAACCCGAAGCAGTTTACTCTGAAGTTCCAGAGGGAGTTCACCGATTTCATCCAGAAATAGTGTGCCTTCGTTGGCCAATTCGAATCGCCCTATTTTCCTGGCAAGGGCACCGGTAAAAGCTCCCTTTTCGTGCCCAAAAAGTTCACTTTCGATAAGAGTAGAAGGCAAGGCTGCGCAGTTTACTTTGACCAGGGCGCGATCTCTGCGTTTGGATATATTGTGAATGGCTCTGGCTAACAATTCTTTTCCAGTACCTGTTTCTCCCAGAATTAAAACGGTGGCATCGGTGGAGGCTACTTGTTCTACTTTGCTGAGGATTTTGCGAAACAGTTTGCTTTGTGTAATGATTTCGTCAAAATTGTGATCCAATTTGATCTCTTCCTGCAGGTAGGTGTTTTCTGCCTGAAGCTTGTCTTTCAATACCTGGATCTCTTTGAGTGCTTCGTGAAGTTGAAATTCAGCGTTCTTCCTTTCAATCTCGGCTCCGGCACGGGCAGCAAAAATTTTTAAGATTTCCAGTTCGTGCTTTCTTAATTTGCGAGGTTGAGAATCAAAGCCGGCAATATGTCCCACAACTTCCTTCTTAGAATCATAAATTGGTACTCCAAAATAGAATTGAAACCCCTTTTCTCGTGGAAACTCCTTCTCTAGGTCCTGGGAGCACACAAAGTCCTTACCTTCCATCACGATCTCACAGGGAGTATCCTTGGTTTCGTACTCAATGTTCTCCAAAATTTTCTCACTTTTTACATAGGCGAGGGTTCTCAGGCGGGTTCGGTCCGGAGTTAAACATTCTGTTACTGCCACATATTGAGAACCGATGGTTTGGGTAATGTTTTTTACCAGAGAAATGAAATAATCCTCTCCGATTTTATTGGCTGTTCCTTTTGTAATTTTTCGCAAGAGGGTTTCTGATGATTTAAGCCTGGAAATATCACGAATAAAGCAACAACCATAACCTTCCTTTTCGAATTCGAGATAGTTCTCGATGACTTCCACCTTGAAGGAGGTTCCTTCTGTTATGAAGAAATCTGATTCGTACATCAATTTCTTACTCTGCGCCAAATTTTTCCAATGAGTGGGCCATTCATCCTCCTTGATGGCAGAGAGTAGCTCCCATAAGTGTAGTTGGAGGATTTCTTCCTTTGTGCAAGCGTATAGATCACAAGCCGATTGATTCCCCCGGATGATTCTTCCCTTTTCATCAATCCACAGAATTGAGTCATGTAGATTCTCAATAGTAAAGTGAGAGAACTTCAGTGTTTTCGTAAAATCATCAATATTTCCAAGCATAAACTATAATCGATTAATTTTAAATTACAATCAGATCAGGAATGCTAAGGTTTCTAAAGATAACAAGCAAAAAATTTGATGGATTTTGGGATCAACGCATTACCATCACTCTTGTTGATTGTTCTACCAGATCGAAATCCTCATAACTCAATTTAGTACATTTTTTGTTAATATTCCGGAAGAATAACGAAATATCGTAAGTAAATGAGGGTGTCTATCTGCAGAGCCCTGCAAACCAATGCTTTTTTTGTGGTGTAATATTTGAAGGATAGTTGGTAAGGCAAAGTTCTTTTTATGAATTCAGAAATAATTTTAATATCTTGAATAGGAGAAGGAACAATTAAAGCAGATGTATATTGAAAGTTCAAATCCTCAATCCATGCAATTGATAAATACGACTAATGAAATTCTGAACCAGCTTTCAGATCTTTGTTCTCAATTAACTTCTGAAGAATATTCCAGAGATTTGTCCCTTTTGTTGGATAACTCTATCGGTAAACACATACGTCATATTATTGAATTTTATGATCGGTTGATGTTGGGAATGGAGAACGGAATTGTAAACTACGATCATCGAAAGCATAGTCTGGTTCTTGAAACAAAAGTAGATGTTGCTCTCGAAAAATTGCAGGAACTATCGCAATGGGTGAGTGGAATTCAAAATAATTCTGTGCTTGAAATGCAAGTAAGCTACGCTCAGGAGGGGGAAAAGCACAGGTTGAATACAAATGTCGAGCGTGAATTGGTTTATAATATTGAACATGCCATTCACCATATGGCCATTATTCGAATTGCTCTGCAGCAAGAATTTGTTAAAGTTAAAGTGGATAATAATTTTGGAATTGCCTATTCCACTGTAAAATTCAGGGATGACCAATGTGCACGCTAACTTATATTCCTTATAAGAGTAATGGATTTATCCTGACAACCAATCGTGATGAAAGTGGTTCGCGTCCAACCGTTTCCCCTATGTATTACAATCATAAGGGGGAGGTTTTACTTTATCCCCGGGATTTGGAAGCTTCAGGCACCTGGATGGCTTCCAACGGCAGCAATACCACTATTTGTTTGCTGAATGGCGCTTTCGTGCGTCATCAACGAGAAATGAAATATAGAAAGAGCCGGGGAGTAATGGCTTTGGAGTATTTTGGTTATTCCGATACACTTGAGTTTATAAGGGATTATTACTTTAAAGGTATCGAGCCATTTACTCTTATTGTAGTTAAACACGATAATTCGGTTCAATTACAAGAACTTCGATGGGATGGAACTTCCATTCATTTTCGGGTACTTCCGGAAAGTGATCCGCGAATGTGGTCTTCAGCGACTTTATATCCCCAAAATATTTGGAAAAAGAGGGAATCCTGGTTTAAAGATTGGTTGGAGACAAAATTTGAATCAACCCAGAATTCAATATTGGAATTTCATCATAATGGAGGGGGTGGGGACGAAAGGAACGATTTAATCATGAACAGAGATGGGAAAGTGATGACTGTTAGTATCACATCCATAAAATGGGAAGATGCTCACTTGGAATTGTATTACGAGGATCTTTTAAATGACAAAATTTCCCATTTTTCTTACCGAAAAGATAACTTTTCTTCCAATCCATTTCAATGTGCCCAGGAATAAAATGGTTCGAATGGAAGAATAAAAAAGCCCCGAATAGGGGCTTTTTTATTTCGAATACAATAGTTTATTTTCCTGGACATTGACAGGCGATATTTTCTTCAATATTCTTATCTCCGTAGGCTTTGTCAAAATTCGCAGCAAATTTTCCTGCTAGTTTTTCAGCAGTTTCCTTGTAAGCATTCTTATCTTCCCAAGTGTTCACAGGAATTAGAATTTCTTCCGGAACATTAGGACATGAAGTTGGAACGTTCAGGTGGAACAATTCATCCTTTACGTATTCAACATCATTTAATTCTCCCTTCAAAGCTGCATCAACCATAGCACGGGTGTATTTTAGTTTGATACGGGCTCCGGTTCCGTAGGCACCACCGCTCCATCCGGTATTGATTAGGAAAACCTGTGTATTGTGTTTCTCCATTTTTTCACCCAACATTCCTGCGTAGATATCCGGATTGCTTGGCATAAATGGTTGTCCAAAGAAACGAGAGAAGGTAGCCTGAGGTTCAGTTACTCCGGTTTCGGTACCGGCTAGTTTTGAGGTATATCCCATCAAAAACCAAAGCATAGCTTGTTCTTTACTTAATTTGGATACAGGAGGCAATACTCCATAGGCATCGGCAGTAAGGAATAGAATGGTGTTTGGATGCCCGGATTTTGAGGATTTCTTAATGTTCTTCAGGAATTCCAGAGGGTAAGAGGCTCTTGAATTAGGTGTGAAGCGATCATCAAAGTAATCAATGGTACCGTCGGGGTAGATCATTGCATTTTCAATAATAGCCCCATGCTTTCTGTAGTCATCATTGTGCATTACTGCATCGTAAATCTCTGGTTCCGATTGAGGAGTGATATCGATCATTTTGGCGTAACATCCATTCTCAAAATTGAAAATACCATCATCATTCCATCCGTGCTCATCATCACCTAGTAGGGAACGGTTTGGATCTGCAGACAGAGTTGTTTTACCGGTGCCTGATAGTCCAAGTAATAATGCTGAGTCCCCATTTTTGCCTTCATTTGCTGAGCAGTGCAATGGCAATACACCCTCAAACGGCAGGTAGTAATTCATAACGGTAAACATCAACTTCTTCATACTACCCATGTACTTAGAACCGTATACAATACCGATTCTACGATCGAAATCAACAACTACACAAATATCGGATGTTTCTCCGTTAGGAAGGTTACGTACCAACCCTTTGTAACGATCTTTGTTCAGATAATCGTTTGGTAGGGCTATTAGGTAGAAGTCTTTCCCATTAAAGATAGACTGCTCAATATCCTCAGGTACGGGACGGAACATGTTATCAACGAATAATTGATTCAAGGCTTTATCGCTAATGGTTTTTACCTGAAGCGCATGTTTTGAATCTGCTCCGATTACACGATCGGTAGTATATATTCTTTCCTTTTCACTTAAAACTTTAACGGCATCCTCAAAAACCATTGCAAACGTTTGCGGGTCCATACCAATATTATTGGGTGAGGTCCAGTCAATGTATTGTTGACTTTCAGGATTTTTTACAATATAAGTATCCTTGGGGCTTCTTCCTGTTGAGTGACTTGGAGTCCAGGTTGCCAAAGCTCCGTTATTGGTAGTAATTGCTTCTTTGTTTTGAATCGATTCTTCAATTATTTCCGTTCTGGAAGGATTCTCGGAAACGTTTGCGTGATTCAATAAAGCTGTTTTTAATTCGTCAATGAAATTAATATCAATAGTGTTCATAAAAAAAATATAATAGGTTTGGACTTCAAAAGTATGACGATAGATGTAATAATCCTACTATGTGAATATTTTTTTTGAATTTTTATCTTATTATTTCTCAATAAGTTTTACTACTTTTACCGTGGGGAAGATCGTTCACATGATGTGAAATTCTGCTATGATTTTTGTTTATTCCTTTCAGTCAATCCCATATTTCTCAAAACAACAATGTGTTATGCAACACAATTTATTCTTGTTGCTATCAAATTCGATATTTTTTCAATGGGGCGTTCTTTTGTAGATTTTGTTCCGGATGGGATGGATGAAATAGTTCTCCAATGTGCCATTTTCGATTTTGGACAAAAAAAAACGACCGGCTTGGCCGATCGTTTTTCTATAGTTTAAGACTAATAATCTTTATTGATCTTTTGATCTTGGGTGGAAATTTTTAATGGTTTCCTTTAGGTACTCTCGATCCAGGTGAGTGTAGATCTCTGTGGTAAGAATTGATTCGTGTCCCAACATTTCCTGTACAGCTCTCAAATCAGCACCACCTTCAACAAGGTGAGAAGCGAATGAGTGACGGAAGGTATGTGGGCTGATGTTCTTTTTCAAACCAACTTTCTTCGAAAGGTTTTTAATAATAGTAAAGATCATTACACGAGAAAGCTTACGACCACGACGGTTCAAGAACAGGATGTCTTCACTGTCTTTGTCGATGTTCAGTTTGCCTCTGTAATTTTTAAGGTATAGTTTAATTTCCTTTTTGGCTCTTTTTCCAATTGGAATTAAACGCTCCTTGTTTCCTTTACCGTGTATTTTAATGAAACCCATGCGGAAATGCAGGTTGGATACTCTTAAGTCGATTAATTCAGATACACGCAATCCACAAGAATATAATGTTTCCAGGATGGCACGGTTTCTTTGACCTTCGGCTTTGTTCATATCAACAGCCTTCACCAAAATATCAATCTCCTCTACAGTAAGGGTATCAGGAAGCTTCCGTCCAATTTTTGGTGCTTCCAACAGAGCGGTAGGATTCTTTTCAATAATTTCTTCCAAAAGAAGATATTTAAAGAATGCCTTAATACCGGAAATCACTCGAGCTTGGGTGCGGGGAGAAGTCCCTGCATCGTTAATCCAGGCAACGAAATCCTTCAGAGTTTGCAGCTCCACTTGTTCCGGGCTAAGTTCCATTTTTTTCTCCCGTAAGAAAGTGGTAAGCTTGGTAATGTCATTAATGTAAGCATCTACTGAATTCTTGGAAAGAGATTTCTCCAAGGTCAGATAGGTCTTAAAATTTTCAATTGTTGTTGTCCATTCCATTTCTATCCAGTTTTTAGTATGTAATATAGTTGTAAATAATTTTCAGATATTTGTAGCTTTATTAAGCGTAAATAAAAGATACAAAAATTTATGATAATTCTTTGTGGCAATTTAAAAAATATTACGTAAGATTTTATATTTTGTTGCAGCCCTTTATGTTAAACTTTAATATTTTTTGACGAAATGAATTTTTTGATCATTAATGGACCCAACCTAAATTTGCTTGGAATCCGCGAAAAATCTATATATGGAGAAGATTCCTTCGGAGATTACCTTGTGAAAATAAAGGAGATGTATGAAAAAATTAACATCGACTACTATCAGACGAATGTGGAGGGAGAAATAATTAATAAGCTCCACGAAGTTGGATTTTCCTTTGACGGAGTGATTTTAAACGCTGGTGGGTATACGCACACCTCAATTGCCCTAGCTGATGCCATTGCCGCAGTTAATACTCCGGTGGTCGAAGTGCACATTTCCAATATTCATCGCCGGGAATCATTTCGGCATGTATCCATGATTGCACCTCAGTGTGTTGGCAGTATTGCCGGGTTTGGATTAGATTCTTACCGATTGGCTGTTGAGAGTCTTATTGGCTATCATAAAGCATCGAAATAGGTTCATTGGTTGCGGAAATCAGTGCTTGATACTTTTTGTAAAGTACTTTTTTCTAGGGAGGTGGATTATGTGTTGGAAAACATTAGAGATATTACAGAAAGGTAGAACTCAAACGATTGCAACATAATTCGATCCTTTAAAAAATGCCTAACTTTGTATAGTGAAATTTACGAAATAAAATTTTTAGTCCATGAAGAAGCAAACGAAAATAATAGCAACCATTTCGGATAAGCGGTGTGATGTAGAGTTTTTAAAGACTCTGTTTGAGGAAGGGATGAATGTCGTGCGGTTGAATACTGCACATCAGTCTCATGAGGATGCCTTGAAGGTAATTCGTAATGTTCGGAAAGTATCGGAAAAGATCGCCTTGCTTCTGGACACAAAAGGGCCGGAAATTCGAACTGTTGATTTGACGAATGAATTTTATTTAAAGGAAGGGGATACCCTTAGGGTGAAAGGGAAAAATTCCGATACTCCGGAGGAAGGAGTGTTGTATGTAAGTTATCCCAATTTTGTGCGTGATCTGGAAGTGGGGAACCGAATCCTTGTGGACGATGGAGAGTTGGAATTGCTTGTGATTGAAAAAACCGATGAATATCTGGTTGCGGAAGCCAAAAATGAAGGTCCTATTAAAGATCGCAAAAGTATTAACGTTCCCGGAGTAAGCATTAGTCTTCCTTCATTGAGTCCTAAAGATCGTGAGTTCATCCAATTTGCCATTGAACAGGATCTGGATTTTATTGCCCATTCTTTTGTGCGTAAAAAGGAGGATGTAATGGAGATTCAGGAGATATTGGATGCTAAAAACAGTCCTATTAAGATTATTGCAAAAATTGAGAATCAGGAAGGAGTTGATAACATTGACGAAATTCTGGATCATGTATACGGGATAATGGTGGCACGAGGCGATCTGGCTATTGAGATTCCAGCCGAGAGAATTCCGGTTATCCAAAGGATGATTGTAAAAAAATGCATCGAAAGCAAAAAGCCTGTTATCATTGCAACCCAGATGTTGCATACCATGATCAACAATCCACGGCCAACGCGTGCTGAGGTGAGTGATATTGCCAATGCAATTTATAACAGAACCGATGCCATCATGTTGAGTGGTGAAACAGCCTATGGCGATTATCCGGTCGAAGCTGTACGCACGATGACGAATGTGGCTCAGGAAGTGGAGAAAGCTTTGGATCCGGATGTGGATCAAAACTTAGTTAGGATTAATAATGAGGTTACTGCAGTTTTGGCCCGGGCTGCTGTAAAAGCTTCGACTCAACTTCCTATTAAAGCGGTGGTGTCGGATACACTAACCGGTAGGACTTGTCGTTATTTGGCTGCTTTCCGGGGAAAACTTCCGGTTTATGCTATGTGCTACAACAAGCGTGTAATGCGCGAGCTTGCTCTGTCTTACGGAGTGGAAGGATATTACCGGGAAGCTCTTGATAGTCGTGATGAGTTTGTAAAGGAGGCTTTGTATACTCTGATGGACAAACATTATTTTACCAGTGACGATCAGGTTCTAATCCTGGGGGGAAGTTTTGGTCCTATGAAAGGAGTTTCTTTTATGGAAATCAGTAAAGTGAAAGATCTTACTCACAAAGTATAATCAATTCAATAGGAAACAGAAAAAAGGCTGAGGATTTTCCTCAGCCTTTTTTTATGATTGGAAAAAATTAATATCGAATGAAAAGCAGGACCAGTGCTACCCCCAAGCCAATTCCGGAAAAGATGAGGTTGAAATCCCTTCGGTTGGTGCGGAAAGCAAGGATGATAAGACTTGATAGGCATAGGGCCAACAATATAATCAATAAGCTGGCAATCCATAAACCCAGATCGAATCCCAGCAGGGACAGAAAGTTTACTTTTGCAATTGATTTGTACCGAATGGCGAAACCAAGTCCCTGTATTAGTCCCATTAGTACCGTTAGGTTGTAGCGGAGGGCATTAGGGGTCGATTGACCTTTGTGAATTAGGCCTGTGAAGGCTCCTAAAAAGATACAGGAGGCTAGTAAAAGTCGGGTTAAACCATAGTTGAAATTTATTACACCATAGGCCGCAAGGAATAATGAAATGGTGAATCCTACTGCTAATGCGCACCATAATAAGAGCAATCCCTTCCATTCGCGGAGTTGAAATACCATTCCGAAAACGGTAAGAAACAGAATATGATCGAGTGCTTTTAGAGAAAAAAGATAGAAAACTGCGTTTTCGAGAAAGTGTAGTAATGTATTCATAAATTATTTATTTTTCAGCCCATTTAATAATGGCCCGGCAATTGTCAGTTTTTTTGTCATTGTTCTTTACGCAGCAGTGAAAGCTGCTTGTTGAAAGAGCATGCCGAAAGATGGCCAGTTCTTCACCCAGCTTTGATTCGTGGAGAAAATTGATTTCTACTTCGGAAATTCTCTGGTGCATAAGAACTTCCGGAGGACAGCTGTCTGCCAGCCACTTGATGTATTTTACGTTGTTTACGTGCTGATTCAGGTCCAAATCACTGAAACGAACTGTAAGTTGGTCTACTGGATCCAAAACATTAACCGGTGGAATTTTTTTAATTGATTCGGAAAATATCCTGTGATTGCCTTGGTAATTCATCTTTTCAACGATGGAGTGTGGTCTTACAGGCCGACGGTTAAGCAGGTTGATAACAAGCCAGGCCGAGCTCGCCTCAGCAATGATTGCATTGTCAGTATTGAAAATTTGAAAATCCCGTATGGCAAAAACTCCCTCAATACCTACCGGCCATGTTCGAATTCTGATTTTATCGTTCCATCGTGGTGAATTGTAAATTTTTAATTGCAGACGAGATAGTACCCAGGCAAGGTTTTGATCAAATAAATTCTGCATTCCGCTTTCCATTGAAGAGGCATGATTTCCTGCTATTTCCTGCAGGAAATTACACAAAGCCGATAGTTTGGCGTTTCCATGTAAATCAATTTCAAAAGATCCAATTCGAAATTCCTCCTCAAAATAGTTTTGTGCCAGGTTGTTGATTTTCATTGCATTTATGATAGTGTAGGTTGATATTTTTTAAAGATAAACAAACAGCGTAGTGTCATTATTGCTAGTATGGGAAGTATGGCGACTGGAAATGTTTGTGGTAAAATGGGCCAGGCTCCAATTATTAAGATCAAAACAACAAAGTGTGTTAGAAAATAGTATCGGATCCATGTCTTCCGTTTTTTCCTCAGCAGTAGAAGAGAGATGGGAAAGTGAAGAGGGAAGGCCCAGAATATGCTCCAATTAGGGCCTGTCGCCAAATGATCAGTAAGAAACCAAAGAAAGAAAATGAACCAACCCAAAAGGCCTATGAAGCCGAATAGTAGAGTGTCCGGCCAGAATATGGCTTTCTTTTTCCGAATCATCCGAACGGTTAGCCACAGAAGAAGAAGGGCAAGGCAGGAGAAAAGAACCAAAGGCCGTTGATACCATTTAGTGGGATTGGAAATTGGTTGCGCGTTGTAAAGGACTACCGGTTTTTGCGCCAGGGGAATTAGGGTGTCGTTCTGCTTGATTTTTGCAATGGCAAAGGCGTTCATCATATGATCCGGCAGGAACATGTATTGATAGGGAGTAGCTTTTTGATCGCATGGCTGTCCCAGTGCAAGATGGATCCCCAGATAGATCCAGCGGCTATCCTCCATGTAGGGATCCAAAAGGTTCCAGAAAGTTTTGGCCGAATTTTGTAATTGAGAATTAAATGCAACAGGGGAATTTGGATTCTTTTCAACAATGTCACGTACACGGGTAGAACAATTATCGAAAAGAAAATCGTATTTGTAATACTTGTTGGCTTCCTGTGCGTTGTCAATTAATGCAATAAACAACTCCTGACGGGAAAGGGAATCCAGGTTTAGTTTTTGTTCTATAATACTTCTGTTTTCGGCAATGTAAGTTCGTTTGAAACGGTTGAATTGGGTAACGGATAGCATGTAGTTCAGTTTCCCTCGGGCAAATTTCATATAGAAATTCGGAGTCCTGAAATTAAATGTACCGTAATTGAAAACCCAATCCATATTTTTTTTCGGATCCTTCACCCGTATGGCCGAATGACCGAAGAGGGAATACAACTCTTCGCCGGGAGAACAGGTAAGTAGACTTATTTCGGCTTGGTTGGATAGAGTCTGTGCTTTTGGAACTAAATTACTAAAAATGAGTATCCCTAGAATAAGAAGAGATCTTTGAAACAAGTTTTTGAACTTCATTGCAATTGATTTTGGTAATCGAATATAGCGAAAATATATAGAATCGGTAGATTTTCCCCATTTCATTGGAGAATAGGGGGTGATGTTGTTTGCAGAAATCGTTTGCATTAATTTCCTGATTAGAAAAAGTTTAGTTAACCGTTAAGCTTGCTAAATTATTTTACATTTGTGCCCGGACGATAAAATCAAAATAAAACAGATATAGATGACAGAGACGAATCAAAAGGAATTATTGGCTGTTTTGGCCGATAAGTTGCAACAAAATTTTACCCCCAAACATTTGATGGTAGGTTTTGACGGTTTTGTTGATGAGATTATTCATATTGTAGACCAACGGAAAAATCCCGATGAATACGAACGTATTAAAACCATCGGTGAGTACGCGGAACGAATTGGCAGAGCAGCAGGATTGAGTGCTAATATCGAGATGGTACCGGTTCAGGTGAAATTAGGAGGGAATGGTCCTATTATGGCTAATGGTTTGATTGCCCAGGATTTCAAGGTTAGTTATATTGGTTCCCTGGGGAAGACAAAAATTCATGATGTATTTGAAGATTTTGCCTCTAAGTGTGAAAAAGTAATTTCTGTTACTGATCCTGCCCATACAGATGCACTGGAATTTATGGATGGGAAGCTGATGATGGGAAAAATGAATAAATTGCCAGAAGTGAATTGGAATTCATTGATGGAAAAGATCACCCGTGATGAATTGAAGCAAATGGTGAGCAAATCGGGGTTGATTACCTTTAACAACTGGACCATGCTTTCTGAGATGAATACCATTATTGAAGGAATGCTGGAGATTTTGAGTGAGTTGGATCAGAAGCCAGGTGTTTTTGTGGATTTGGCTGACCCCCAAAAACGTACTGATGACGATATCAAGGGAGTGTTGGAGTTGATTCGTAAGTTAGGCGAGCAAACCCAGATGATTTTGAGTATGAACAAGAATGAATCCTTTATTGTTGCAGGATTACTGAATATTGAGGAGGAAGATGTTGTTGAACGGGCCCAAAAGATCCGTGAAGCGCTGAATATTTCTCATGTGGTGATCCATCCTTTGCACGGAGCGGCCGTAGCAACAGCAAATGAAGCCTGTTGGGTGACCGGTCCTTACACAAAAACTCCAATGTTAACTACCGGAGCTGGAGACAATTTTAATGCAGGATTCTGTAACGGTTGGTTGAAAGGTTTAAGTCCCGAGGAATGTATCGCAACGGGGGTATTCACTTCAGGATATTATGTGAGAAATTGCTATTCTCCAAACAGGGAAGAATTGATAGGATTTATTCAGTCTTATTGCCAGTAGTCCAAAATTTTACACCTCGCTTGGACTTTTTAGGGAGTATTATGGGCTATATGGCTTGTTTTAACCCGGAAAGTTGCATAAGAGGTTGATGAAGGACTAATTTTAAAACACATATTACGATCGGATGGAAAGTAGCGACAGTCTTGGACTGTCGCTACTTTTTTTTTGAGGTTAGGAATACGGGGAAATAAAAAAAGTTCTTATAGGTTATGTTATTTAATAATTATTTAACAAATTTGTTAGAAGGCTCTTGTGTTATTTAATCTTTTTGTATGGGGAAATTTTACTCGATCATCCTGCTTTTATTAGTGTTTGCGAATCATTTGGTTGTAGCCGATGATGATATTGGGCGAAAAGAAAATCGAACGGATTCGGTCATTGGCACTGCTACGTTTGAGCAATTGAGAAAACTAGCGCTTGATTATCAGGATAATTCTCTGCCGGTCTCAATATATTACTCCCGTAAGCTTTTGTCATTAGCAGAAGCTAGAAATAATGAAGTTCAAAAATTAGAAGCTCATTACCTCCTTGGGGTGGGTTTTTATAAAAAGAATGATTTAAATGCTGCTCTTCCTCACCTAACCGAGGCGCGAAAAGGTTTTGAAGAAACCAGAGACAGTTTGCGTTTGAGTAATACTTTGAATTACATTGGGAATATTTATAGTAATCTGGGTAATCTTCAACGTGCCCTGGATGTCCATTTGAAGGCTTTGTCTTTGCGGAAACGGTTGAATGATCAGGATGGTGTTTCGCGTTCTCTTAACAATATTGGAAATGTCTATTTTGTGTTGGAGGATTTTGACAAGGCTTATTCTTTTTATGAACAATCTAAAATAATAAAAGAGGAAATTAATGATACTGTGGGTCTTGCAATTATTTATAATAATATTGGTAATATACTGAATGCACGGAAGGAGACAGGAAAAGCTGTGGCAAATTATATGAAAGCCCTAGAGATCGGTTTGAATGGAAAGGATAGGATGGGCGTTGTTATTGCTTTGGGGAATGTTGGCAATGTTTATTTGGAAGACAAAGAGTTTGATAAGGCTATTGTGTATTTCAACCGATCTTTACAGGAGTCGCAAAGGATAAATGATTTATGGGGGGTGGCTAATATAAACAATTGTCTTGCGGAAGTGTACCTGGAATTGAAGCAGTATGACAAAGCCTACAATTACTTGAAGGAAGGATTGATGGTTGGAAAGAAGACCAATAATATTTTGATGAAGAAGGATTCCTATTTCTTGTTCACCCGGTTGTTTGAAGAAAAGGGAAATTACAGGGAGGGATTGAAGTATCATAAGCTTTATACCCAAGCTAAGGACAGTGTTTTTAACGAACAAAACAGTCGTGCTATTGCCGAAATGCAAACTTTATATCAGATAGAAAAGAAGGAGAATGAGTTTGAAAAATTACGGCAGCAAAATACCATCCAGGAGCTAAAGATTAAACGGCAAAAGTCAAATAGTATTTACTATCTGAGTGTCGGTGGTTTTGTACTTGTTCTCTTATTTTATGCTTTCTATTTGAGTTCCTTGCGTAAAAAACACAATCGTTTGTTGAAGGAAAAAAGCAGAGCGATCTATGAGGTAAATCAAAAGCTATCTGAGAGCAATACCACAAAAGATAAGTTTTTATCTGTAGTGGCGCACGATTTGAAAAATCCGTTTAATGCGGTGCAAGGGTTTACCGATCTTTTGTTGGACAGGTACGATGAATTGGATGACTTGGTTCGGAAGGAATACTTGGAAATAATCCATAAGTCATCTCTGCAGGGAACGCATCTGTTGGAAACTCTGTTGGAATGGTCTCGTTCACAGATGGGGGTAATTAATTACACTCCCCAGGTTTTTGATTTAGGCCAGTTGGTAAAGGATATGATTGAAGAGTTGCAGGAGAAAGCCAAATCAAAGGACATAGAGTTGTTGACCTCGGTTTCCAAATCGAGCATGGTTTTTGGCGATGTGAACATGATTCAAACGGTTTTGCGAAATTTAGGGAATAATGCTTTGAAATTTACCCATAGTAAAGGAGTAGTGAAAATCGATTTGAAAGAAGGCGACGGAGAAGTTTTTTGTGAGGTTGCAGATAATGGAGTTGGTATTTCCAAAGAAGACCAGGGCAGGCTGTTTAAGTTGGATTCTAATTTTTCAACTCAGGGTACTTCTAATGAGAAAGGAACCGGGTTGGGGTTGGTGTTAAGCAAGGAGTTCGTAGAGAAGAATCAGGGGAGGATTGGAGTGAGAAGTCGTGTGGATCGGGGAAGTATTTTTTGGTTCACTTTACCTATGGCTGATCAGAATGTAGAACAAAAAAAATCCTCCGTCCGAAAATCGGAGGAGGAAGAAATTTCGTGTTGATTATTTAGCGCATATCAACTACTTCAACATTAGGGTGAGCTTGGGTGTCAAAAATGAAATCGTTGTCTTTTAGTTCAATGTTTGGGGTCATTTTATTAACCTTGATTGTAATGTTGTTGCCGTCTTTTCCGAAAGTGATCATGCTGCTGATTTGCATTTCTTTTTTATCTATCTTAAGGCGAACCCGGGAGAAGGATTTATCGAGATCAACAGGGAATAGATCGATAACGTGCAGATCTTTTCCATTGACTTGTTCATCCTTTAGGTATTTGTATTTGAATCCATTTTCGTAGATCGAAAATATTTTGGCTGGGTTAAGAACTTCTTCCTCTTCTTCGTCCGGTTCTTTGATGTTTACCTCTTCGGCATCTTTGAGATAAGTGTATATGGTGGTTCCATCAAAATAGGTTTCTGTTTCCATGAGATCCAATCTGTATTTGTTCCCTTTCAGGATAATTACTCCCTCGGAAAATTCGTGGATATCTTCTTCTTTGTTATCCAGGGAAAAGGAAAATTCAGCAATTAAGCTCTTGTAGCTCCGGTTTTTTTCTGAAACCTGGTCAAGTATGGATTTGGCTTGTGTGTCCTCCTGTGCGGAAAGTGGCAAAAAGGAAACGGCAAGAATCAGTATGCAAAAAAATCTCTTCATAGTTCTAATTTTATATTTCGTTATTTCAATGGTTCCCAAATTCAATTTTAGATTTTTAAACTTGGGGAGTATTCCATTATTATCATTTTAAAATACAGTGTTACAAGAAAAGCAACAATTGTGCCACTTTTAGCTTACGATTTCGTTCAATAGTTTTTCCAGAGAATACTCATCCTGTAGAAGTACTTGGCGGGCCTTGCTTCCCTCGAAAGGACCAACCACTCCAGCTGCTTCTAGCTGATCGACGATTCTGCCGGCACGATTGTAACCAATAGAGAATCGACGCTGGATGGCCGAAGTGGAACCTTGCTGTGATCCAACGACCAATCGGGCAGCTTCCTCGAAAAGCGGATCTCTTTTTTGAAGATCCACATCATTGGATGCCTCGGACGATTCTCCAATAAATTCGGGGAGAAGGAGGGCAGAAGGATAAGCTTGTTGATGTGAGATGGATTCCGTAATATTCTCAACCTCAGGGGTGTCTACGAAAGCACACTGAACACGTGTTAAATCACTGCCAAGCGATACCAGCATATCCCCACGTCCGATCAATTGATTAGCACCAGGACTGTCAAGAATTGTTCTGGAATCAATCATTGAGGCAACTTTGAAGGCGATTCGCGCAGGGAAGTTGGCTTTAATTACCCCCGTAATGATATTGGTAGAAGGTCTTTGGGTAGCAATAATCATGTGAATACCAATTGCACGTGCCAATTGTGCAATTCGGGCAATTGGGGTTTCCACTTCTTTCCCGGCTGTCATAATCAAATCAGCAAACTCATCTATAATTACTACGATGTAGGGCAGATAGCGATGGCCATTTTCCGGATTTAGTTTTCTTTTGATGAATTTGGCATTGTACTCCTTGATATTGCGGGCATGAGCCTTCTTGAGTAGGTCGTAGCGAGAATCCATTTCCACACAAAGCGAATTTAAGGTAGTAATTACCTTGTGAATATCTGTGATGATGGGTTCCTCCTCGTCTGGTAGTTTGGCCAAGAAGTGTTTTTCTATGGTGGAATATATACTTAGCTCCACTTTTTTGGGATCAACCAAAACAAATTTGAGTTGAGATGGATGTTTTTTGTACAGCAAAGAAGTGATAATTGCATTCAAACCAACCGATTTTCCTTGTCCGGTAGCACCCGCAACCAGAAGGTGAGGCATTTTAGCCAAATCCAGGGTGAAGGTTTCGTTCGAAATGGTTTTCCCCAAAGCCACCGGCAATGCATGTTTTGATTCCTGAAATTTCTTGGAAGAAATAATGCTTCGCATGGATACTATTTCAGGAGTTCGGTTGGGGACTTCAATACCGATTGTTCCTTTTCCCGGAATGGGGGCAATAATACGAATACCCAGGGCCGAAAGACTTAGAGCGATGTCATCTTCCAGGTTTTTGATTTTGGAAATTCTGATCCCCGGTGCAGGAACAATTTCGTAAAGGGTTACAGTAGGCCCAATGGTTGCTTTTATCTGAACAATCTCAATTTTATAGTTGCGAAGAGTTTCTACAATTCGATTCTTGTTAGTCTCCAACTCTTCCTTGCTTACGATGGAGTTTTCTGACTGGTGATTCTCCAACAAATCAAGAGAGGGAAACTTATAGTTGGACAGATCCAGTGTAGGATCGTAATCTTCAAGATCCAGCTGGTTTACAGCAACAGTTTCTTCCTGTATTTTTTCACTTTCAATGGTAAGCTCCAGTGAATCGTCTTCCTCATTTTTCTTCACTTTTTGGGAAGAGTCAGTTTTTTGAGGATTCAATTGAGGTTCAGGTTGGGGAGTGGGTTCCTCCAGAAGTAGTTCTTCTTCTGTTAAAATTTCTTCAGGTGTTTCTTCTGTATCGGGTTCTGCCTTGATGATTGAATCAAGCCCATTGCTTTTTGAAAGGATCGTTTCTTCCTCTTTGTCGGCGGATTCGTTGTCTTTTACTTGTGCTTCTTTTGTTTCAGTAGATTTTCTTTTTTGAAAGGGCTTTTTGAACACCTGAACGGCATTGTTGAAGCTTAAAACAGTGATGGCAAAGAAACTTAGAATTAAAAGGAGTAGGGTTCCCGCCTTTCCAACTAGGGAGTTTAGCCATTCGCTAATAAAAAAACCATGTGCTCCACCCATAAACAGGAAGGAGTCCTTGTAGGAACTTACAAAGAAAAAAGCCAAACAAACCGATAGCCAAATGCAGAATACAAGTACCAGGGTGATGGTTTTTTTGATTGAATGAATTTTTACGGAAAAGAACCGTAAAGCCACAACAACCAATACATAAAGAAAGGAAATGGATGCTATTCCAAACCATTTGTTTATAAAGAGATTGGAGAAGTAGGCTCCGGTTTTTCCAGTCCAGTTCTCTACTCTGTTATTGGAGTCTAAAATAAGATCCAACCATCGGATATCCAGCTTGCTTTGGTCGGCTCCGCCTGTAAAAAAGAAAGAAATGAATGCGATTCCTAAATATATAGTGAGTAAGGAGAAGGTTATCCCTAGAAGAAATCGTACTCTTTCGTCCTTAAGAAATTTGGAAAATTCCGGTATTTGTTTGCGTTTTGATGCTGGTTTTCGTTTGGTTTGTTTTTTTCTTCCCATTTAATTGATTTCCTGTGTTTTAGTTTTGTGTTCGCCAGGCGATTCGTTATGTAAAAGTAATAAAAAGGTTCGGAACCTCCTGAGGAAAAATGGGAAAAGCGGACAATGTGGAAGCTTCGGGCTGAGTATTAATTGAAATCAAGTAAGAATTTTTTAATTTCTTCTTCTGATATTTTTTTGTATTCTTCCGGAACTGTAAATTCCGCATCAGCTATCTTTTCATCCGAAACTTTTACGGCGACAAAATGGGTCTCAATATTGTGAATGGAGGTTTTAAATTCCATGAGAACACCTTTTAAGTCTTTGAAAGGTGTGTTGCGGTTGGGGTCTTTTATGCTTATTTCATGGGTGTAAAATGCAGTTATTTTCTCCGTTTTTGCTCCAGGGCAATGGATTACAGCCATTTTGCAATTGTAACCTGCAATGTTTTTAGTAGAATCACAGTATTCAATCCGAATTTCAGGTTGGTTTTGGTAGATAAACGCGATTTCGTCCTGTGGAAATGCATAATCAAAACGATTGTTCAGAACCTTTAGTAGTAGGTGACTGGCGTTCCCTTTATAGGAAGATATAAAGTGCGTGCTAAAAAATCCAAGATAGCCTTCCGAGAAGAGGGAGATATTGTTGGATTTAAATTTTAAATCTACCGTGGCAGGCAAAAGGGTGACCATTGGGTTTTCCTTTTCATCTGAGAGGTATTTTACTTCATAAGTAATTGTTCCTTCTTTAATTTTCGGGGTAGATGGATTGTGGTTTTTACAACTCCAGAGTCCTCCACAAGTAACAATAATGAGTAATAGAAATCTATATCGGGCCATTATATAATCTGTATGAAATTCTAAATGTAGGAAAAATACTTAAGTTCATTGTGAATTATTTGTTTTCTTACATGAACGGACTATATGTTTTTACGAAACTTGAAATTGAAAGTGTAAAATTTAGATTACACAAAAATATATCTCCAAGTGGCTTGTTGAATATATTGTCAAATAGGAGTACTGTTAACATAAGCGCGTTTGTTAATCTTGTCATCGCAATCGCTTGCAGGGAGGGGGTGAAATTGATGTTTTTGAGGGCGAATTTGGTGTTGTTCAAAAAAAAAAAATAATAATAATATTCGTAAGAGACACCAATACAGTGATTTGATGTTTTGGAAAAAAATATTTTTTTATTACCAATTGAATGAAAAAGTTTTAGCTTTGTAAGCTCTAAGTAGAAAAACATAAATAGGAAAACTATGAACAAATTAGCTGTTGTTGCATTAGGTGGTAATGCATTGCTGAGAGGAAACCAAAAAGGTACCTACCAAGAGCAGGAGCAAAATACTCTGGATACACTTGAGAACTTGGTATTCTTGATTAAAGAAGGGTATGATGTTGTGATTAGTCATGGAAATGGCCCTCAAGTTGGAAATATTTTGTTGCAACATGATGGTGGTGATAGTCAGTATGGTATTCCTCAAATGCCATTGGATTATTGTGTGGCTGAATCTCAGGGAGGAATTGGCTATATGCTTGAAAAATCTCTGCGAAATGTTTTGAACAAACATGGTATCGAGAAGAATGTTGTTACTCTGGTTACTCAGGTGGTTGTAGATAAGAATGACCCGGCTTTCCAAAATCCTATTAAAAAAGTAGGAAAATTCTATTCAATAGAGGAAGCGGAAGCATTGGCAGAGGCCAAAGGTTGGGTGTTCAAAGAGGAAGCCAAAAAAGAAGTAACCGGATGGCGTCGTGTTGTACCGTCTCCAGTGCCTGAAAGGGTAATGAATCAGGAGATTGTTGAGACCTTGGCTCGTCAGGGGAATGTCGTTATTGCTACTGGTGGGGGTGGTATTCCTGTTACTATCGGTGAAGGAGGAGTTCTTGAACCAGCTGAAGCGGTAATTGATAAGGATCTTGCAAACTCTTTGCTTGCTGCAAGCATTAAAGCTGATGAGTTCTATGTGTTGACTGATGTTCCTTATATTTATAAGAACTTTAAACAACCCAATGAAGAGGTTCTTGAGTTTTTGAACCATGAAGATACTGTGGAATTGTTGAAAGATGGACAATTCGCCGAAGGTAGTATGGCTCCTAAAATTCGTGCCTGTTTGAATTTTATCGAGAAGGGTGGTCACAAGTCGGTAATTACCGAAGCCACTAAGCTTGAGGATAAAAAGTATGGTAGTAAAATTACCATGGAATACGAAGACTAGTTTCTTTAATAAGAATCTTGTTGTGGAATTTTGTAATGCCGTTGCAAGATTCTATTTTTGATAAATTTTATTAATGTTCATCCTTTAAAATATAAATTACGATGGCTTTTAATCTTAGAAATAGAAATTTTCTGAAATTATTGGATTTTACTCCAAAAGAGATGCAATATATGTTAGATCTTGCAAGAGATCTTAAGAGAGCTAAATATGCTGGAACTGAGGTGCAAACCATGAAGGGAAAGAATATTGCATTGATTTTCGAGAAATCATCTACTCGTACTCGTTGTGCTTTCGAAACTGCAGCTTACGATCAGGGAGCACATGTAACTTATTTGGGCCCTTCAGGTTCTCAGATTGGTGTAAAAGAATCTATGGCTGATACTGCTCGTGTTTTGGGTCGTATGTATGATGGTATTGAGTACCGTGGTTTTGGACAGGCTGTAGTTGAGGAGTTGGCTAAGCATGCTGGTGTTCCAGTATGGAATGGTTTGACTGATGAGTTCCACCCAACTCAAATTTTGGCTGACTTCTTGACCATGATGGAGCATACCGACAAGCCATTGAACCAGGTTTCTTTTGCTTATTTGGGAGATGCTCGTAACAACATGGCCAACTCATTGATGGTAGGTGCTGCTAAAATGGGTATGGATGTAAGAATTGTAGGTCCTAAGGGACTTCAGCCAGAGGAAGAATTAGTAGCTCAATGTATGGAGATTGCTAAAGAAACAGGTGCTACAATTACTATTACTGATGATGCCAAAGCAGGTGTTAAGGGTTGTGATTTCCTTTATACTGACGTATGGGTGTCTATGGGAGAGCCAGACGAAGTTTGGGAGCAGAGAATTGGTATTCTTAAGCCTTTCCAGGTTAATGCAGAATTGATGGCTGCAACTGAAAATGCTGAGTGTAAATTTATGCACTGTCTTCCAGCTTATCACAACAGAGAGACTAAAGTAGGAGAACAAGTTTTCCAGAAATTCGGTCTTGATGGTGTTGAAGTAACTGAAGATGTATTTGAATCTCCAGCATCTATCGTTTTTGACGAAGCTGAAAACCGTCTGCACACTATTAAAGCTGTAATGGTGGCTACTTTGGGAAAATAATTCCCTGATATATAATATTGCGAAGAGGCGATTCTTTTGAATCGCCTCTTTTTTTGTTGTGATGTTTTGTGAAATATGTTAATAAAGCAACTGCTTTGTTGTTGCTATAGCTAAGATGCGTGTTTTTTGTAAAAGAAAGAATATGTTAATAAAATGAGTTCTTTTGGAGATTGTTCCAATTCTTCGGGGAGATTCTAATCTGTTCCGTTTTTAGGAAAAGTTCTTTGGGATTGTGTTCTGGTTTTCAAATATGTGTTTTCATTTGGTGTTATAATTGTAATTCCTTTGAAGTTGATCATTGTTTTTATATGGTTAGGCAATTCATGCTCCTTTGATTTTCTCTTTGAAGTTTTGTTTGAACTTGCTTCTTAATGAATCTGTATCAACTCTGTATTAAGTCCGTTTAAATACGGAGTTGATACGGACCTGATGCAAAGAAAGTGTGGAGGTGGAGATAAGGTGTTTAGAATTGTTGTTCCAGGTTAGAACTGCTAACTTTTTGAAAAGAAAAGAGGCTGTTCAATGCGTGAATCAGCCTCTTTTGTGTGAATATTTTCAGGGGTAATCTTCTTCTATTATTTCTGATGAGTAGGGGAGAGTTTTCTTTTTCTCAACTCCTGTTTGAAGTCACATCCACTACAAGTACCACTTCCGCAAGCCGTTTTCTGTGGAAGGCAGAGTTTAACCAATTGATAGAGGGTATAGGCTACCGCTCCTAGAATGGTTGTGAATGTTATTATTAGTTGTACTTCCATATTCTGGCTGTTAGAATAGCATATTGCCTGTTTGGTATACAATAAAGGATAATAGCCAAGCCAATGCTGTTGTGTAGAACATTACAAAGACCGCCCATTTCCAGTTTGCTTCTCTTATAACTGCAGCAATTACTGCAACGCACGGGAAATAGATGAGGATAAAAATCAGAAAGGATAAGGCTGAGATAGTCGTAAATACCTTTTCCCCGGTTCGATATTCTCCGGAGAAGGTTTGGTTTTTTAGTTTGTTTCGCAAGCCTTCATTGCTTTCGTCGGTATTTGCTCCCTCCTGGTATAGTACTCCCATGGTGCTTACAACAACCTCTTTAGCGGCAATTCCTGTGATGATACTTACACTCATTTTCCAGTCGAATCCCAATGGTTGAAGTACCGGGGCGAAATAATGTCCTAGTTGACCTATGTAGGATTTTTCTTGTTGTTCTTCCAGTTTTTTGTTTAGGATATCATCCAATTGTTCCGCTTTCTCAGTTTCCAGTGTTTCTATTTGTTTTCCCTGGTCTTTTGAGAGAGAGGATAGTTGAGTGTTGTATTGCTGTTCTGTTTGAGTGTAAAGCTCGTCGTAGTTTTTTGAGTATTCAATATCTCTTGGAAAGTATCCAAGAGCCCAAATGATAATGGAAGCCACCATGATTACTCCACCCATTTTTTTCAGATATTGAACACCTTTACTCCACATGTGACGAATGGTGGTTTTCAAGGTTGGGATACGGTAAGGGGGGAGTTCCATTACAAATGGAGCTTCCTTAGCCTTGAAGAAAGCGGCTTTGAATACTTTTGCAAAGATAATGGCAAGCAGTATGCCCAGCATGTAGATTCCAAAGAGGACGGTGCTTGCATGGTCCGGGAAAAATGTCCCGATAATAAGAATGTATACCGGTAAACGTGCACTACACGACATAAAAGGTGTAATTAGCATGGTTAGAATGCGATCGTTCCGGTTCTCGAGAGTACGAGTGGCCATGAGTGCAGGAACATTGCATCCGAACCCCATTACGAGTGGTATAAACGATTTACCATGTAAACCTATTTTGTGCATCAGTTTGTCCATGATGAATGCTGCTCGCGCCATGTATCCCGTATCCTCCATGAAAGAAATAAAGAAGAAAAGGATCAGTATGTTGGGCAGGAATACAATAACGCCACCAACACCTCCGATGATCCCATCTACAATCAAATCTTTAAGGGGGCCGTCAGGCATTAGTTGCTGCATGGTGTTACCAATAAACGCTACTCCCTGATCAATCCAGTCCATTGGGTATTGCCCCAGGTTGAAGGTGGCATAAAAAGTCATGAACATGAAGAAAAGGAAGATTGGAAAGCCAAAAAGTTTGTGAGTGATGAATGTGTCAATAATGGTGGTTTTCCGTCGTCGTTTAACGGGGCCTTCCCGATAGGTTTCTTTTAGGGCACCGTCAATGAATCCATATTTGGCATCGGTGATGGTGGTTTCACAGACCTCATTCATTTGGTTTTCGATGCGTTTGATCTCCTTTTTTACGGTTTCTTTTATTTCAAGGTAGTTGTCGCATTGTTTAATGGTGAAGTTGGCACTTTTATCGGATTCCAATAATTTGATTGATAGAAATCGTGGGGAGATTCTTGATGCCAGGTGTTTGTCCTTCCGAATTTTGTTCTGTATTTCCCGAATGGATTTTTCTACTATTTCGCCATAGTTGATGTGGATGTGTCGAACAATAGGGTCACGCTCTTCGTAAACATCAATCACCTTATCAAATAGTTCGGTGATTCCTTTCCCCTTGGAACTTACAGTGGGAATGATCGGAATACCCAACATTTTTCCCAGGCCTTCGTAGTCAAATTTGGCCCCTTTCTGCTGTAGTTCATCGTACATGTTCAAAGCAATTACAACTTTGATATCCATGTCGATCAACTGAGTGGATAAATAGAGGTTGCGTTCCAGGTTGGATGCGTCCACTACGTTTACGACTACATCTGGATGTTCTCCCAGGATGTATTTTCGAACGTACAGTTCCTCCGGGGAGTAAGCAGTTAGTGAGTAGGTGCCGGGGAGATCTGCAATATTAAATTTGTAGCCATTCTGCTTAAAATTGGCCAGTTTGGCGTCTACGGTTACCCCGCTGTAGTTGCCTACGTGTTCTTTGGAACCCGAAGCAAAGTTGAAAAGGGTGGTTTTGCCGGCGTTTGGGTTTCCAACCAGGGCAATGTGAATGTTCTTTCCCTTTTCCTGGGCAGAGGTTTTTAGGATGTCTTCGTCTATGACACCCTCGAATCCGTTTATTTTAAGATTTTTGGCTTCTTCTTTTGTTATGACATCAATAAGGGCTGCTTCACTTCTTCTCAGTGATACATCATAGCCCATGATTTGATATTCAACCGGGTCTTTTAATGGTGCATTTTTAATGACTGTTACTTCCTTTCCTTTAACAAATCCCATTTCGGTAATCCGTTTTCGAAAGGCACCATACCCTCTTACTTTTATAATAACCCCTTTTTGGTTGTCTTTTAATTCAGCAAGCTTCATCAATTACTTTCATCAATTTCGTTCAAACCTATAGGAAAAATGCATTGTTTACAATCCCTATATGTAGGTATTTTCCCAAGAGAACAAACAAAGCGTAACAATTAGCGACTAAAATATCTTTTATTTTAGTCTAAATAAGCATAAGTCTGTCTGCAAAGTTAGAATAATATTTCTGAAATTAATGCTTGTAAATCCAGGGGACGAGAAAAAAGCTGTTCCGGAGAACAGCTTTGGTAAATTATTCTGCTAAATCTTCAAATTCTACATTGGAGAAGGATTCTGCCTCAAGACCTTCCGTGATTTCGGAACTTGGTGTGGTAAAATGGTCATCTTCTTCAATCATTCCCTGGTTGGCTGTTTTGATGAAATCAATTGCTTCCAGTAAGCCATTGGAAAATTTGTCGAAATCCTCCTTGTACAAAAAGACTTTATGTTTCTCGAAAGAAAAATTTCCTTCTTGATCAAAGCGTTTTTTGCTTTCAGTAATGGTTAAATAATAATCATTTTTCCTGGTTGCTTTTACATCAAAAAAATATGTTCTTTTCCCCGCTCTAACCGCGTTTGAGAAAATTTCCTCGCGATCGTTTCTTTCAAATCCTTCTTTTTTATCGTAACCTTCCATTGTAAATAAATTTTTTATTTATTTCGTACATATTGAAACTCAAAAATAAAAAATTTAACGTACTAAAGAGGGAATTATAACAAATATTTTATGCTTAAAAATCTTATTTAAAATGAGTATGCAAACCTTTTCGTTTGCATTGTGTTGATTCCTACTAGCTTATAATATGTAAAATAATAAACGAATGGGGCAATTATTTTTTTGATTTTTATTGAGCATTTTTCTTTGGATACTTGGAACCAATGATTTTTTCTCTAATTTTGTGGCTTAAATAATATCAAAAACAAGTTCTTTACAAGTATGATTAGTAGAAGATTGCTCAGAGTGAAGGTGTTGCAGGTGCTGTACGCCTATTACAAGAATGATGACCGCTCTCTAGCCAGAGCCGAAAAGGAGTTATTTTTCAGCATTGGAAAATCCTATGATTTATACCACTTATTTCTCCTACTAATTGTAGATGTTGCGCATATGGCCGAGCAAAAAATTGATGCCGCGCGTAATAAGCTGGTTCCTTCCCGTGAAGATTTGAATCCCAATACCCGTTTTATCGACAATCAACTGATCAGACAGCTTGCTGAGAATTCGCAGTTGTTGGCCTATGCAAGTAGTAACACCATTTCGTGGGATGATCATCCCGAGTTTGTCAAACGAACATTTGATAACTTGGTAAATTCCGAATTGTATCATGACTATATGCATGCAGAGGAAACTTCCTATGAGAAGGATCAGAAGTTTGTGGTAAAATTCTTTTCGCATCTTCTTGCTGCAGATGAGGAATTGTACTCTCTGTTGGAGGAGAAAAGCATTTACTGGAACGATGATGTGGAGTTCATGCTGAGTATGGTGATGAAGACCATTAAAAAATTCAAAAAGGGAGATAATGAATATGCTTCTCTGCTTCCCTTGTTTAAGGATTCGGAGGATGAGGAGTTTGCAAAAAAATTGTTTCGCAAATCTATTATTCTGCATGAGGAGCACCAGGAGTTAATTAAGGGGTACACTAAAAATTGGGATGTTGACCGGATTGCCTATATGGATGTATTGATTCTGGAGGTGGCCCTTAGCGAGATCGTAGAATTCACCAATATTCCTGTTAAAGTTAGTTTTAACGAATATTTGGAAATTGCGAAATATTATAGCACCAAAAACAGTTCCAACTTTATTAATGGAATACTGGATAAAATTGTCGCCAAATACCGCCAGGAGGATAAGCTGAAGAAAGCAGGACGCGGATTAATGGGTGAAGTAAAATAGTAGTACGCTATATTTTGGAAAAGCGCCGTATTTTTCTCGGCGCTTTTTTTATTCGTTGTTTTTTGCGATGCCTTAAAAAGAACAGAATATTGTGTTAATTTGGGGATGTGAAAATGTTACAATCTATTAAAAATAAATTGAGGTGAATTATCGTGTTGTACTGATTTCGATTTTTGTTTCATGTGCCTTATTGGCTTGCTCGCATAATGGGGCCAAAAACTCTTCCAAAGGGAGGCCGTCGCAGGGAAGTAAAGTAGAGAAAAGGCATGGTGCAAAATTTGAGTTTACTAAAGAAATCCATAAATTTGGTGCCGTTAGTGAAGGGGAAATCCTTGTTTGTAATTTTTACTATAAAAATTCCGGTAGTGAGGCTTTGATTATTTCCGATGTTGAAACCAGTTGTGGTTGTACTGCCGTAAAATGGGATCGAAAACCATTGGCTCCGGGAAAGGAAGCCAAAATTTCGGTAGAATTTAATTCGGCCGGGAGGTATGGAAAACAATACAAAACAGTTTCCATATTTGCCAATATTCCGGAGAAAGTGAAGGAATTGATAATTACAGCAGAAGTAAACTAGAATAATTTTTATAAATTTAATAATTGGTCCTGGACCTTAAAAGTGAATGAATATGAGTAATTTATTGAGCGTCTTGTTGATGGGGCAACCACAGGAAGGACAAAGTCCTTTGATGTCTTTTCTTCCTTTAGTAATGATTGTGGTGGTGTTCTATTTCTTTATGATTCGCCCTCAGATGAAAAAGCAGAAGGAAATGCGTAAATTTCGTGATGAGTTGAAGAAGGGGGATAAGATTGTTACCACTGGAGGAATCTACGGAAAAATCGTAGAAATTCAGGAACGTGTTATTATCATGGAAGTGGAAGACAGAAGTCGTCTTAAAGTTGATAAGGCTGCTATTGTTAAAGATATGAGCGATGTTGCTCAAAAGTAAGAATATTTTTGCGTCGCTTTAGGGCGGCGCAATTTTTTTAAAATCGTACTGTTTTGGATTCCTCTTTTCTCCAACAACTGAAGCAATACTTCAACAAAGAAAAAATTAAGGCCGATAAAAAATTGGTGATCTATGCCTTTTTTGTGGGTGTAGCTACTATTTTTTGGTTCTTGAATGCCTTAAGTAAGGAGTATACCACAACTGTTAGCTATCCCGTTAACTATATGAATTTTCCGAAGGAAAAGGTGCTGACAAATGAACTTCCTTCGCAGCTAACCCTTCAGGTTAAAGCTTTTGGTTTTGATTTACTTCGTTACAAGTTGAGTACTTCATTTCTGCCTATTTCATTCGATGTAAATTCTTTTACTGATAGTCGTGCTGAAAAAAATAATGTATCGAAATTATTACTTCCTACCAGGCAGTTGAAGAATCGAATTTCCAGGCAACTCAGCTCGGAGATTAATTTGTTGAATATATCTCCTGATACTTTGGTGTTTCGATTTTCGAAAATTGTTCGACGAAAAGTTCCGGTGAGAGCTCAATTGAAATTAGGTTTCGAAAAGCAGTTTATGCTGGGGGATACCGTACAATTGGTTCCTGATAGTGTTACTATATCCGGGGCTAGTGTTTTAGTGGATACTGTAAAAGAGGTTTGGACCCGGTTGCTTGATTTTCCCAAACTGGATAGAACCATGAAGCGGAACATAGCCCTAAAAAAAATAGATGGGCTGGAATATTCCAATAAACGGATTACGGTTAAAATTCCTGTCGAACAGTTTACTGAAGCCGAGAAAAATGTGCCGATTACAGTGGAAAACCTGCCCGATAGTCTTCAATTAAGAGTATTCCCTGATCGGATTAAAATATCTTATCTTGTTGGCTTGAGTAAGTACGAAACCATACGGGAAGATCAGTTTCGGGCTGTGGTTGATTTTCGGGAAACGAACAGTACCAAGGGAAATCGTTTAAAGGTAAGAATTGTACAAATGCCTTTGGATGTGAGAAATCTTCGTTTCTCTCCTCAAGCAATTGAGTATATTATTGAAAAAAGAGAGGGTAGTCCTCTTTAATCGTTTAGTTTGTGGTATGTTGAAAGTTGGAATTACCGGAGGAATAGGTAGTGGTAAGTCATTGGTTTGTCGTGTTTTTGAGGTGCTCAATGTCCCGGTTTACTATGCCGATGAGGAGGCTCGCCAATTGACAGATCAGCATCCGGAAATTCAAACTCAATTGAAGGGCTACTTTGGAACAGATATCTACAGCGATGCAGCCACGCTGGATCGGAAAAAGCTTGCAGGGATTGTGTTCCATAATAAAACTGCCTTGCAGCGCTTAAATTCCATTGTGCATCCTGTGGTTCGAGCTCATTTTCGTGATTGGTTGGAGGAGCATCGAAATGCCCCTTATATCATTCAGGAAGCAGCCATCCTTTATGAGTCGGGATTGTATAAGAAGCTGGACAAGGTGATTGTAGTGACTGCGCCTATCGACCTGCGTATCGATCGGGTGATGAGGCGGGATCAAGTTTCAAAAGAGGATGTTTTGTCGCGCATTAACAATCAAATGCCGGAAGAGGAAAAGGTTGCCCGTGCTGATTTTGTGATTCAGAACGATGAAATCACCATGTTGATACCCCAAATATTGAGAATTCACCAAGCATTGTTGGAAAATCAATAAATCCAGATTTTTTATCAGTCGTTTACTTTCATGTTAAACTTTGTTAAGTAGTAGAGAATTCCATAAGGAAAGCTTTCTTTTCTGTTTACTTTTACTTTCTTTGTCTTCGTTTTATCAAAATTATTTACTCTAGTTTATGGGAAAATACGGAAAATGGATTGCTGGTGGCCTTGGTTGGGCATTTTTAGGCCCTTTGGGAGGCTTGCTGGGGTTTTTCCTTGGATCGGCAATGGATAGCGTAAAAGTTGAAACACAAACCCGCCCAGGTGCTACTACTTCAGGAGATTTTATAATAAGTCTGATGGTTTTGGTGGCTGCAGTGATGAAAGCTGATGGCAGAGTGTTACGTGTTGAATTGGATTATGTGAAAAATTATTTGATTCGCAGCTTTGGTCCCGGACGCGCCAGTGAAGCTACCATCATTCTTCGGGATATTTTGAAACAAACGATTCCTGTAAATGAAGTTTGTTATCAAGTACAGCACAATTTGGATTACTCCTCGCGTTTGCAATTGATGCATTTTCTTTTTGGAATAGCCCGGGCCGATGGAACTGTTTCTCCTTCTGAGATGGATATGATTGAACAAATTGCAATGAATCTTGGAATCAATAGTGGTGATTACAATTCTATAAAATCAATGTTTTACCAGGATAACGGATGGGCTTATCAGGTGTTGAAAGTAGATGCAAATGCAAGTGATGAAGAGGTGAAAAAGGCTTATCGGAAAATGGCAATCAAATATCATCCTGATAAGGTTAGCTATTTGGGTGAGGATGTTCAAAAGGCGGCTAAGGAGAAATTTCAGAATCTAACTGTTGCATTTGAAAAAATTAAGACCGAGCGAGGGATGGTCTAAGGGATAATTGATTTTGAATCCGAATTCATTACCAAATTAGTTTTAATTACTCCTGCAGAATTTTAATTTTGTAGGTCTAAATATTAATCGGAACTTGTGAGCAATTGTATTTTTTATTTTCAGGGAAATACAAGAAGAAAGCGAAACTGACGATTATTTACATTAAATTATAAACGGAAGAGATATGTTAAAAGGAATATTGGCTATATCGGGTCATGCAGGATTGTTTAAGATGGTATCAAACACAAAAAATGCCTTAATTGTAGAATCTTTGATTGACAAAAAGCGCATGCCTGCTTATGCTACTTCCAAGATCAGTGCATTGGAAGATATTGCCATTTTTACAGAGGAAGGAGACGTGCATCTGTCTGAAGTATTTAAGAATATTTTTGAAAAGGAGAATGGTGGGCAAGCTGTTAGTCATAAGGCTTCAGGAGCTGAACTGAAGGCCTATATGGAAGAGGTACTGCCTAACTACGATCAGGATCGCGTGTATGTTTCGGATATGAAAAAAGTATTTCAATGGTATAATATTCTTCAGGAAAATGAGCTGTTGAATTTTGATGGCGAGGAAGATGAAACTTCGGAAGGCGAAGAGTAAGACATTTGAAAAGATTTAGAGGAAGGCTCCGTTTGGGAGCCTTTTTTTTTATCCAAAATTAAAGGGGAGGTAATAATTTAATAAAACTGGAAAATTCTGTTTGGATTAGTTTTACACTGTTTTTAGGAGCTGGGTATGCTTTTGATGTTTCTTTACACTTTAGGTGACGAATTGAATTGGTGACGATTATGAAAAAAAATTGTAACTTGAATAGGGTTCGGTTTGTTTACTAATAATTAAGCTAAAGATTTGGTGAAATGACAATCAAAAGCGAGATTTTTGAAATTCAGGAAAGTAGGCCTTCTTCGGTAGAAGATGTTATCAATATTTTTGAGGAAGGAATACTGGTGTTTAATCATGAGTTTTGTGTTGAAAGTGCGAACAAAAAAGCGATGAGACAATTTGGGTACTCCCGAAAAAATCTTATCGGAAAATCTTGTCTGGAATTATTTCATCTAAAAGGGGGGATTTGTCCTGTATGTCAAATACCGAAGACATCAAATTTTCCCAGTCTCGAGGTGAAAATAAAGAGACCGTTTTCCCGGAAAATGCTTCGGGTGCAATCTACATCAATATTGGATGACAATGGGCAGGTTAAAAAGATCGTACAGCGAATTTTTGATGAGCCTAAAATATTGTCTAATAAGACTCCGCAACGCCTGAATTTATTAATCGATCATAAAATATATGAAGATTTGCCAATGAGCTTCCAAATCCTGGATGGAGAAGGCCGGTTTATGAATGTTAATCCTATGTGGCTGAAGAATTTTGGGTTTCTGAAGGAGGAGGTCGTTGGCGAGGAATTTATTGATTTTCTTGCTCCGGAAAGCAGAGAGGTTTTCGAGAAAAAAATCAAAAAGAATCGGCCGGGGGGCTTATTCTCAGGTTTGGAGCTTAAGGTTCGGAAGAGGCGAGGCCGATATTTGCATGTACTTATGGATGGATGCTTTCAGTTCGATGAAAAGGGGAAAGTTAAGCAGATTCTCTGTTTTCTGAAGGAAATTCAGGGGCAGGTAAGCTATGCTAAACTATTGGAAAGGGAGATGCGGAAGATTGAGTCTGAAAGTCAGAAAAAATCTGCATTTTTGGCTAATATGTCGCATGAGATTCGCAATCCTATGAATGGTATTTTGGGTTTTACAGATTTACTTCGCCAGGGAAATCTTACCAGTGAGCAAAAATCCAGATACCTTGATTTGATTCACAACAATGGAGAAGTGCTTCTGAATCTTATTAACGATATTATGAATTTATCCCGTTTGGACGCTGGTCAGGTGGTACTGCATCACAAACGATTTTCTCTAACCGAGTTGATGAATTTTCTTCTGGAGCATTTCAGAGTAGAGAAGGAGATGACGGGGAATTCCCGGGTTGAACTTATTTGGGATACGAATGATGAAGAGAGGGAAGTTTTTATTTCTTCCGATCGGTACCGTTTACAGCAGGTTTTAACGAATTTGATAGGAAATGCGATAAAATTTACCCGGCAGGGGGAGGTGAGGTTCGGTTTTCGGTTGGAGGAGAAACAGATTCTTTTCTTTGTAAAGGACACTGGAATAGGTATTGCACCTCAATATCAAAAGGATGTTTTCGATCGTTACAAACAAGTTCCGGGTGAAGCAATTGGGAACAAAAATGGGAATGGTTTGGGCTTGGCTATCTGTAAAGCAATTGTAGATTTGTTTGAGGGACAGATTTGGGTGGAGTCTCAATTGGGGAGAGGAAGCGAGTTCTATTTTACAATTCCGGACTCTACCATTTTAGACCGGGAAGAAGGAGTAGATGAAATTTCTCAGCCTTCTGCTAAAAATTACGATTGGAGTTCCCATACAATTTTGGTTGCAGAGGATGAGATTATGAATTATCTCTTTCTTGAGGAATTATTGGCTCCCACAAAAGTAAAATTACTACACGCAGAAAACGGACAGCAGGCATTGGATTTGATCCAGGAAACAGAAAGTGTTGATTTGGTGTTGATGGATATTAAAATGCCTGTTCTTAATGGTTACGAGGCAACACGGAAAATTAAAAGGATCAATAAAAATTTGCCGGTAATTGCTCAAACTGCCTACTCAATGGACGAAGATTACCAGAAGTGCAAAAATGTCGGATGCGACGATTATATTTCTAAACCCATTGCTATTCCTCTGCTTCTTTCTATGATCGAGAAGTATTTTTAGTTGGTTTACCATTTTACAAGATACTTGAATCGATGGCTTTGGATGCATGGGCCGTTGATTATTTCTCCCAGGAAGTTCGAGTTTTCGGAAATCATTTTCATGAGTATACTCAATTGAACTATTATTGGTGGTTTGGAGTTCAAATGGTTGGGTTACCAGCGATTTTACTAATTATTGTTAATATTTTGTAGATATCCATTTTCTGGAGGTTCTTCCGGAAATGAATAGTTTTACATGCCTGTTGGGGAAATCTAAACCCGACTGAAAACTTACAACAACAAAATCCAATACACTTTTTAGTCGAATCAAAAAAGAAAGTAAATGAGGAGAATTATTTTCAGTTTATTGCTTTGTATGACAGCAATTCAGATTTATGCTCAAAATGGAAAAGAGGGGTGGATGCTCTCTACGCAAAAAGCTCAACCCTATTCGGGAGTTACACTGGCCAATGGTCGAATTGGTCTGGTGAGTTCACCTGTTCCTTTTGAAGTGCATAATCTGTTGCTGAATGGGGTATACGAGAAAGAATTTCAGGGAGGGGTTAGTAAAGTTTTGCCCGGTATTAATTTTGCCAGTTTGCAGGTGAAAGTGGATGGTACTTTGGTGGATCTTACAAGTGTTTCCAATTGGGAACAAACGCTGGATATGGAACGATCCGAATTGATTACCCGTTTCGATTTTGGCAAAAAGGCCAGTATTATCCATAAGGTATGTGCTCTTCGAACTCTTCCTTTTGCAGCATTAGTTCAGGTGGAAGTGCAGGCTCATCGGGAATCGGAGCTGGAGGTGACTCAATTGATGAAAACTCCCGATGAATTTGTGGATGTATTTCATTCTTTTCATGTCCTTCGTGATTTGGAAACCACTATGCCTATTTTTCAGTCTCTGGCCAAATCCAAATTCAAAAAGCATGATATTGTGGCTTCCTCCACTATGATATTTGAGGAGGAACGACCAGAATTCAAGCACGAGGAGAAGAGTTCCCATTTGCATACCCTCTCTTTCGAAAAGAAATTGAATAAGGGGCAAACTTACAAGTTTGGTGTAGTAGGATCGGTTTGTACTACCGGCGATTTTAAGGATCCCAAAAGTGAATCGGAACGCTTTACAATTTTTGCCATGCTCGAAGGGGCTGATCGTTTGTTGAAAGCCCATGAGAAGGCCTGGAAAGAACTTTGGACCAATGATATTGTGATCGAAGGTGATCTGCAATCGCAGAAGGATGTTCGTTTTGCTCTCTATAACTTGTTCTCCTATTCGCGAGATGATTCAGGATTGAGTATTGCTCCTATGGGCTTGTCTTCGCAAGGATACAATGGTCATGTATTTTGGGATACCGAATTGTGGATGTATCCCCCGCTTCTGCTTTTTGACCAGGGAATCGCCCGTTCTCTAATGGATTACCGTTTCCATCGATTGGGGAAGGCAAAAGAGAAAGCGTCTAATTTTGGTTATAAGGGAGCCATGTATCCATGGGAATCGGACGATACAGGGGAAGAGGCTACTCCAACCTGGGCTCTTACCGGTACATTTGAGCATCACATTACAGCGGATGTGGGCATTGCTTTCTGGAATTTCTACCGGGTCAATAGGGATAAGCAATGGCTTCGAGAGAAAGGATATCCAGTACTGAAAGAGGTTGCTGATTTTTGGGTGAGTCGTTCCGAAAGAAATACTGATGGCAGTTACTCCATTAAAAATGTGGTGGGAGCCGATGAGTTTGCTCACAATATTGACGACAATGCTTTCACCAACGGTTCGGCCATGACGGTTTTGAAGTATGCTACCCTGGCGGCCGGAGAATTGGGGTTGGAGGCCAATCCGGATTGGATGGATGTTGCAGAAAAATTGCAGTTGCATCGATTTGAAGATGGAGTGGTAAAAGAGCATGAAACTTATAAGGGGGATCGCATCAAGCAGGCCGATGTGAACCTGTTGTCTTTCCCTTTGGGAGTGATCAAAGATACCAAAACTATCAAGGGAAATTTGGCTTACTATGAAACGAAGATGGCAGAGGAAGGACCGGCCATGAGTCATTCGGTTCTTTCCATTCTTCATGCACGGTTGGGGGATAGAATGAAGGCCTTTGAGCTGTTTCAAAGAGGGTATCAGCCAAATCAACGCGCACCATTTGGAGTGCTTTCAGAGTCTGCTACCAGTAACAACCCATACTTTGCAACCGGAGCAGGAGGTATGCTGCAGGCCGTGTTATTTGGTTTTGCAGGATTGGAGTTAACCGATGAAGGAATTCAACAGGGAAAGACTTGTCTGCCTCGTCAATGGAAATCTTTAACCATAAAGGGAATTGGTGTGGATAATAAAACCTACACAATTCGGAATTAGGGGAAAGTGATTCCCGGTTTGGAATAAACAAAAGCCCTTTCGAATTTCGAAAGGGCTTTATTAAATCAACAGGAGAGATTTGCGGAAGGCATAGGTTACGAACTTTTAAGCCAACACCTGTTGAAATTAGTTTTGGTTATCATTCAGATATCGTAATGGTTTGGGTTTGTTGAACCGAAGAAATAATAAAAAAGCCTAAAGCATGATCATCCAGATTGTTGCTTCCGATTCGTTTGATATTACCACGAAGTGGGGCTGGAGGTGGCGAAAACTGAGTGCCTTCATTGTCTCTTTGTTCTTCGGCCAGTCGTAAATAATCGTACACTTCTTTGGCCAATACATTCTGTTTGATGAAATACTTTTCCCCAATTTGTCCGGCCTGATCAAAATAGGTCTGTGATTCTTCAACCGAAGTATACACATTGCTTCCCCATCTCATATCGGAGAGAGGATAGTTGTAGCTTGCTTCCCTGGGATTGTCGTAGTCACTATAATCGGTATATGTGTCTACCTTGTACAATTGCCAGGTAAAGTAGTAATTTCCCTCTTCCAGAAATTTAGGCTCGTAATTGATGTAGTAACCATCATCATCCCATTCCATGTCGTCTGCTTCATGGTATTCCACCGTAATTTTAGGCGTATAGGGGTACGAAATTACTTTTTGGGGTGAAGATTCGTACTCTTTGCCATCTTTGGTTTTGATATATAGGGTGTAACTAATGTCTTTCTCCAGATTTTTTCGAATTTCATAGCGACCGTTCTTTTCATCCTTAACCATTTTTCCAAGGTTTGAATCCATCTTTTCAGGCACTTCAAAGTTTAGAGGAAAGGAGTTGCCCTTACTGTCTTTTAGAATGACAAGGGCATCTTTTACGACAGGAAAGCTTTGGGTTGCGAAATAGGGCAGGGATTTAGTCAATCTGATGGTTTGCAGGCGTTCTCCGCCATCTTCGGCTGGTTCGTTGGTAAACCATCCATCTACCACTAATTTAGGATCTGCCGAAGGCAATTCCAATTCAATTTGCTTTTCGCAGCTGCAAATCAGCGGCAGTATCATTATAAATAGGTACAATATTTTCTTACTCATGACTTTAATTTCCGTTTGTAGGGTTTAGAAAGTAAAATTGTAGCTGATGGTTGGAACCGGACGGCCAATAATGGCAAATTGCCAGGCTTCGGTTTGGTTGCTTTTTTGCATTCCGGCCCAATTGTTTTCACTCTCCTTAAAATAAACTGAGTAGGCGTTCTGACGGCCATACAAGTTTGTGATTCCAAAGTTCCAGCTTGCCTGCCATCTTTGATCTGCCTTCTTCTTTCTGCATTTGTATGTGAAATTCAGGTCCAATCTGTGATAGGAAGGAATGCGGGCTCCGTTTCGGTTGATGTAGTGAGCATAGGTATTCTCCTGAAATTCATACTTGCCGTAAGGATAGGTGATGGGCCGACCGCTCATGAGCATGAAATTTGTGGCTACCGACCAGCGTTTGCTTAGGTCGTAACAGGCTACTACCTTCAAATCGTGGGTTTTGTCATAATCAGCCGGGAAATATTCTCCGTTATTGATTAGAGTTGATGGATAGATGGTCCCGTTTTCGGGATTTTTCATGCCTTCGACTTTCTTTTCGGATCTGGATAAAGTATAACCGATCCAACCGGTCAGTCGTCCCTCTTTCTTGCGAATAGTGAATTCCAGTCCATAGGCTCTTCCTTTTGCATTCAGCAATTCGGTTTCCAGAGTATTGTTCAGCAGCAGGTGAGCGCCGTATTTGTACTCCACCAAATCGTAGAAGTTTTTGTAGTAAGCTTCAATGGAAGTTTCAAAAGTGTTGTTGCCCAGGTTGTGAAAGTACCCCAAAGCAAACTGGTCAACCTTGGCCGGTTTGATGTGTTTTCCTGCCGGAACCCAGATGTCCAGCGGAGTTGGCGCTGTGGTATTGGAGATTCGGTGCAGATATTGTCGGGTACGGTTGTAACTGGCTTTTACGGAATTTACATCCGAAATGGAATATTTGATGGCCAGTCGGGGTTCCAAACCAAAGTAGTTTTCGATTACCTCATTGCTCTTGTATTTTTTTTCGCCCGATATGGTCGCTTTTTCCTTGGGTATTTCTTCCTTGTAGGCATAGATTGTTTTGGCACCCAGACTTGTAAAGTTGGAAGCTCTCAAACCGTACTGTAAGGTTAGGTTGCTGCCAAAGTTTTGTTCCAAACCAATGTAGGCAGCTGACTCCAATCCGTATTCCTTTTCCAGTCGATTGCTTTTGATGATGGAGTTTTTAACTGGATTTAACTCTCCCGGATTGAAAATGTAGTAGGTACTTCCAAAACCGAAAAGAATCTTATTGTCCGGACTGGGATAGTAGCTCAAATCAGCTTTCAGATTGAAGTTCTGGATGCTGGAAATCCATTCGAATCCCATACTTCCCTGGGGCACGCTGATAGAGTAATCAAAATTACTGTAAATGGCCGTAATGTTGGAAAACAATTTCTTGTTGAACAAGTGATTCCAGCGAATGGTTCCGGTTTTATTACCCCAATGGGAATCGAATTGTTTCCCAAACTTAAATACATCGTTACCAAAGTAGCCCGAAATATACAGACGGTTGTTGTCGTTGAACTTGTGATTGATTTTGGCGTTCAAATCGTAAAAGTAAACAATATTGTCTCGCATTTTTGGATTCATGCGAAGCAAAACATCGGCATAGGAGCGGCGTCCGGCCACCATGAAAGAGGTTTTATCTTTTTTAATGGGACCTTCAAGTGTTAGGCGGCTGCTAACGATGCCAATTCCCCCGCTACCTGAAAAACGTTTGCTGTTTCCCTCTTTTTGACGAACATCCAGCACCGACGAAAGTCTTCCTCCGTATTTGGCAGGAATTCCCCCTTTGTACAATTGGAAATCTTTAACGGCATCGCCATTGAATACCGAGAAGAAGCCAAAAAGGTGGGATGAGTTGTAAACCGGAGCTTCATCAAGTAAAATCAGGTTCTGATCGGTACCACCTCCCCGCACATTAAAGCCTGTACTTCCATCTCCAACCGAACTTACGCCGGGTAGCATCTGCAGGGTTTTGATGATATCCACCTCACCCAAAAAGTGAGGTAGTTTTTTCACTGTTGCCACAGGCAAACGTTCCACACTCATTTGAACGGATGATACGTTCTGGTCTTTTTTGGCAGCCGTAACGGTGATATCTTTTAATTTTACATTTTCAGGTTGTAATTCCAGGTTCAGGTTGACATCATTGCTAAGATCGATTTCGCGGATTACCGGTGTGTAACCGATAAAACTGAATTGGACCTTGTATTTTCCGGGTGCTAACGAAAGGGAAAAGAAACCATATTCATTGGTCATGGTTCCCAGCATTAGATCCTGAATGGCAACGGTTGCACCAATCATCGATTCCCCGTTGGATGCATCCTTCAGGTACCCGCTTAGGGTTCGTTTCTCTACTGCCAGTAGCTCTTTTGTTGCGATGCTACTTAACAAGCCCATAAGTATAGCCAGGCATAAAATTTTCTTCATAGAAATTGATAATCTCAGTTATTATTTTGAAGTTCTTCTAGGGAAGACAAATAGAAAAGGAGACACACGTATGTTTTTCTCGACTTTTTTTCAAAAAGAAGCGACGGTTTGTAGAGTGAGGAACCAATTTTGATGTTTACAAACTATCAGTTTTGAGGCGGGAGTTTCTTTTTGGCCGGATTGATCTTGTCCTTCTCTTCTGTTTTGTAATCTTGAGAGAAAAAGTAGGGCAACCTGGCACTAATTTGACCTTTCAATTTTCTGTTTAACGTAAGTTAATAGGTTATCCAACCTAAAAAATTAGGTTCTTTTGCAGAATTTTTAGGTCAACCAACGTAAAAGATTAGGTTCTCTTGCCGGTTTTTTAGGTTCGGAACATAAATGATTAGGTCTTGGACGTAAAAAATTACGTTCTCTTGCCAGTTTTTTAGGTTCGGAACGTAAACGATTAGGTCTTGGACATAAAAAATTAGGTGATTTTGCAGCTTTAGGGGATAGCTAACCTAAAATATCCGGTTAATAAGTGCATAATATATTCAATGCAGCGAATAAATTCGGTAAATGATCGAAGTGAAGTTCCAAATTTCCGAAGGGAGTTTAATACTGATGGGAATCTTCCGTCAGTTTTGTGTGTCACGAGGGTAGCTTATATTGTTGATCTGCTAATGAACTTTCTGCCCTTTGAAGGATTGAATTGTTTATTCCTTTCGAAAAAATAGTGCTATTTTTGGTACACCCAAAGCTTTCAATCAATGAACTGTGATTCTTTTTTTGTTTTTCTTAGAAAATACATTCCTGTTTGTGTGGAATTGGAGAACCGTATTCGGGAAGTAGCCGAATTTAAAACCTATCCGGCTCGTACTCTCCTACTGGAAAAGGGACAGGTGTGCAGGTATTTCCGTTATATTGTAAAGGGGGCTTTACGGACTTATACTTACTTTGAAGGGCGGGAAATAACCACCTGGTTCGAGTTGGGCGATTACCTGGCCAATCCTTTCGATAGCTTCTTTTTGCAAAAGCCCGGGTTTGAGTATATGGAAACTTTGGAGGAGACACTTTTACTGGAAATACCGCATGCAGACTATCAGCAGCTCTATCACGATTTTCCGGAAATGGAACGATTCGGTCGTTTGTGGTTGGAACAGGAAAGTGCATTTCAGGTTGAATTCTTCAAGTACTATAATTATTTGTCTGCTGCTCAAAAATTCGATCGCTTACTGACTTATGCGCCAGATATTGATCAGCGGGTGAAACAGGTTCACATTGCCTCTTTTCTTGGAATTGCTCCGGAAACCCTTTCCCGCATTCGTGCCAATCGTTTGAAAGAATAATTTCTTGATCTGGATCAAGTTTTTTTATTGATAAGCCTTTTATATTTGCCCAAAACATTAAAACAAAAGAATATGAGTTGGGTATTGTTGATTTTTGCAGGATTGTTCGAAGTTGGGTTTACTACTTGTTTAAAGCTATCCGAAGGTTTTTCAAAGTTATGGCCTAGTGTAGGATTTGTTATTTTTTCTGCAATTAGTTTTATCTTGTTGAATAAGGTGATCAAGGTAATTCCGTTGGGAACGGCCTATGCGGTATGGACGGGGATTGGAGCTGTTGGGACTGTGCTTCTTGGCATTCTGGTCTTCAAGGAATCGGCCGAAGCCTGGAAACTTTTTTTCATATTCCTTCTAATTGGTTCCATCGTTGGTTTAAAAATGGTTTCAGCACACTAAGTTGTAAATTGTATATGGGGTAAGCTGATTTTTCCCTCAAGAAAGTTTTTCACACTTTAGGATGATGGCGGTAAGATTTTTTCTAATGAAAGAGTTTTATCGCCCTTTCTTTTTTTATTCTTACAATTTCATAAAATTGTTATAACTTATAGTTAGTCAAATTTATGCCGTAAATGTCGGGCAAGGCAACTAAGCAAAGACAAACTATATTCCTGTGGTGATGAAAACGAAAACAACTCCTTTTGTATTGCGAAAATGGGAGAATGGCGATGAACATTCCCTGGTAAAGCATGCCAATCATAAAGAGGTTTGGCAGTACATGACGGATAGCTTTCCGCATCCATATACAATTCAAAAAGCCAGAAGGTGGATTCAGTTGGCAAACGATTCCCAGAAAGAATTTCACATGGCAATTGAGGTTAGGGGGGAACCGGTGGGATGTATTGGATTGGTACTAAAGGATGATGTGTATAGACGGAGTGCTGAGTTAGGGTATTGGTTGAGTCCCTATTACTGGAATCAGGGAATTATGACCAATGCAATTAAGCAGATGGTGATTTATGCTTTCGAAACTTTCAATATTAACCGAATCTATGCCCGTGTATTTGAGGGGAATTTGGCCTCAATACGGGTATTACGGAAAGCAGGATTCCAGCATGAGGGAACTCTTCGCAAGGCTGTTTATAAGAATGGGAAATACCTGAATGAATATATTTATGGCTTGTTGGACTAAGGGGGTAAAGTTCCGATTTTCGGTTTTTCCCATCCTTTTTGCGTTGCAAATGATCTTAGAAGTTAATTTGGAATCTGGCACGAATACCAAAACGGGAAGTATTGGGTTGCAGATTCTTTGACAGGTTCCAAATGGCTTCAATTCGTAGAATTTTCAATATGTTTTCTACACCCACACCCAATTCTATGTATGGATTTTTCAGGCTTCTTAGTTCCTGCGGAAGGTCTAATACCTCTGCATGTTCTTTTCGGAGTGAACCCATAATCATTTTCCCTGAAACAACCTCTCGCAATTCCAGGGCTCGCAGCAGAGGGATTCGGTTGAACAGGATGCCGTTCATGTGATATTCCGGCATTAGCGATAGAAAGCAATCGCTGGCATAGGCCATCTGATTCATCAGGTTGAATTTGAAACGGGAATAGCCGAATGATTCGTTCCCTCGGTGAATTTCCAATAAAGGAAAGGGCACTTTGCCCTTTAAATAGCCCAGTTCGGCAACATATTTTAATTCTCCCAACCCCAAATGAAGTTTATGTTTTAGGGTGGTCCTTAAGCGGTAGAAATTGTTTGTTTTGCCATTTAAGCGGTAGTTCCCCAGTCCCAATTGCAGATTGATTATGGGGTATTTGCTCCCAAGGCGTAAGTATCTGAAATATTGCTCTGAACTTTTCTCTTTAAAGGAGATCCGGGTATTTAAGGTAACTTCGTTTAAACTGAAATCAGGCACGAATGTCCCCTTGTGCGTAAACGGTACAAATTTCCCCGAATGGATTTTCATGTGTTTTACAATTAAATGGTTGGAAAAACCTTTGGTCCATTCTTTTTCGTAGTAGGCCTCCCATTTTTCGTGCATAGAGAGTTTATCACTGGGGCGTCGTTTAATAAGTACAGCCAGCAAATTATCTTCACCTGAAGCCAATCGGTTTTCCTTGATGTATTTGATAGAGCCTAAATCTCCAATTTTATCCATATCCTTAGAATAGCTCAGTCCCATGGTTTGCCAGAGTTTGGAATTGAAGCGATAGGCCATTCCTGCTCCGTATTTCCACTTGCGATCTCGCTGTCCGTAACCGATATGTCCGTAAAACATGAAGTTCTTGCTTAGGTTTTTATTGGTTCTTCCGGTGAAGGTAAAGCGGTTTCCTTCTACTTTGTTTCGCTTCAGAAAGTTTAGGTAAGGACCAAAATCCCACCATGGGGTTTCGTAGTAGCCGTTGATAAACATTCGTGAGAGTTTATCGGTAGCCTTTATAAACCATGTATTGTTTAGGGTTTGAATGGCGTTTCGTGCCTGATTTTCTAAGGAATCGGTTCGTTCTACGCGATATTGATTCAGTAGTAGATTTTTTTCCTTTTCTGAAGCAGGGACAGGCAAAGGTTCTGATTTTACAACAGAATCTGAAGTGATATTTACGTTTCGGTAATCGGTGGTTTTGATGACTTCCATTACCGGAGGTTTACGTTTTTTAGAGCCTGCTTTGTAGTAATTAAATTCTGCAGCAATTCTGTTTCTACTGAAAAAAGTAATCGTATCGTTAATTGTTTTAAATTCATACTCAATTTTCAGGTGATTCAGGAAATTAATGTTGGCTGATTTAGGAAGAGTGGCCTCAATTCTGTTTAGAGCAAAGGTTTTGTCTATTACTTGCATACTGCCTGTGAAAGCCAGGTCCTTTTTTCTTTTGGGCTTAAAACGGATGGTATAGATTTTTTGCCCTTTGGTTTGAATACTGTCTTCCAGGTAATATTTGTAGTAGGCAAGTCCATTGTTGGCAAGCGGACTAATAAAGCTTTTGCCCATTAAAGTAATGTAGTTTTGATAAAAATTGGCTTCGATGCTCATATTGTTGGTATAACCTTCAATTTCACTATCGTCAAGTAATCCAATTCCGTTTTTGTTTTTTGCAATCACTTTACTTTGAATTGGTACTCCAGGTTGCAACCTGTTTTCCGATAGTTTTTCCGAAAGATATATGGGGAGTGAAAGGGTTCGAATGTCTTTTCTATTACAAGTAAGAAAGATGTCCGGATGGTTTCGGAATATGGCTTTCTCTTTTAGTTTGGTGTCCAGGTTTTTAAGGTTGGCATAAATACAGGTGTAGGTTGTGCAGTTGTATTGATCAAATCGGGCCGGATCGTTTTGTTTTCTTTTCTTGCGAATTTTTCGAAGCAGGACGTGAGCCGGGTTTTCTCCAGGTTTTACTACCACCTCGTTTAGAGCAACAACATTCTCTTCTAAAAGCACATTAAAATGGTATGATTTTCCATACTCAATGAAATATTTGGTGGGTTTATAGCCTATGGCAGATATCACCAAAGTATCTCCAATTTGAGAGGAAGCCAATTTGAAATTGCCATCAAAATTAGAAGTAGTACCTATGGTTGTTCCTAAATAGGAAATATTAGCAAAAGGTACAGGGATTTGCTTTTTCAGTTCCAGAATTTTTCCTGTTACAATTGTCTCTTGTGCTTTAAGCGGAGTGGAAAAAAACACTAGAATTGCAAATAGAGTTGGTATTGGTGTTAATTGATAAAGAGGTTTCCTGTATTTATTTTGCATAACTGATTTCCAAATTTTGTTTGTGCGTTTAGGGGAATCTTTTTCTCTTGACAATCAATTTTGGATGGACACGTACAAAATAATTTGGATTATTTTCAGAAAATCAATGGTTGATCTTAAGATGTTAATGGTTGTTACAGAAAAACTATCGGTTTGCTTTACTATGATTTAAAAGGAAGGAATGGTTTTGGTATGGTAGGATTGTTTCCGAAATTTCAGAGGCAGAAACATGGGGAAAATTAAACAGTAGAGTTAGGATTTGGAGTTGTGAAGCTCACCCCGTGCCATTGAGAAATAGATTCCAGTGATGCAGAGTACAGAAAAGATTCCGAAGGCCCATTTTATGGATGTAATAAAGGCGGGAATATTTGAGGTATTAATGGGCTCTTTTCCCAGAAACAGGGCGAAGAGAAGGGTCGCAATGGCCATGCTCATCATTTGTCCCAACAGGCGCATGGTGGCGGCAGAACCCGATGCAATTCCATAGAATCTTTTCTCTACGGAACTCATTATGGTATTCATGTTTGGCGAAGAGAAGAGAGCAAACCCAAATCCCAACAGTACCAGGGCCATTACGATATAGGTGAGAGAAGTTTCACTATTTGTAAAAATGAAAAGGATCAAGCCTATGGCTGTTATTGCCATACCCAATGATGCAATGATCCTTGGTTCCACCCGATCGGACAAGCGGCCTGCATAAGGGGAGAATATGGCCATGATAACAGGTTGAGACACCAGAACAAATCCTGCATTTTGGGGTGAAAGACCAAGTATGTTTTGAAGGTACAAACTGAGAAGAAAAGTAATGGCAAAAGTGGCGCTGTAATTGATAAGTGCGGCCAGGTTGGAAAAGGCGAATACACGATTTCCTTTAAATAGTTTTACTTCGAAAACCGGAAATTTGTGACTTAATTCCCAGCGGGCAAAGATCCACAGAAGTAAAATACCGGTAAGGATCAGAATCACTCCCAGAATTGAAGGAAGAACCGATGCCCCATAAACCAGTGCTATTAAAGCCATGGCATAGATGAGGGTGCCGGTTAGGTCGAATTTTTCGCCTTTGGCATCAGCCCATTCTCCTTTTAATCGGTAAACTGTGAAATAAACAATTAGCAAACTGAGGGGAACGGTGGTATAGAAAACACTTCGCCAGCCCAGGTGCTGTGTGAGTAAACCTCCGGCAAAGGGGCCCATTGAGAGACCGGTGTAAACAGCTGCTACATTGATTCCCAATACTCTTCCTCTTTCGTTGGCAGGAAAAACCGATATCAGGATGGCTACGCCGGTTGTCATGATCATTGCACCACTCATGCCCTGCAGGGTTCTGAAAAGAATGAGTTGGATAATGTTGTTTGATAAGCCACAAAGTAAAGTGCTTATGGAAAATAGGATGATACCCCATTTAAACAGGAGTTTACGACCGTAGAGATCTGCCATTCTACCTGCAGGAACCAGAAAAACAGCGGTAGAAAGGAGAAAAGAGTTGACGATCCAGCTTAGGAGAATTGCATTCAATTGGAATTCCTTTTCGATTACCGGCAGCGCAATGTTAATGGATGATATCATAAATGGTCCTGTAAAGGATGCCATTGTAGCGATGAGAAGAGCTGCCCTTTTTTGTTGGTCGGAATTCATGTGCAGACTGAAATATAGTTGAAAGTGTTCTTAACCAAATATAGAAAGGAAAATTGAAACGTCCATGAGTAAATTATAATAACACTCGTACGAGCTTGCGAACAATGATTATTTGCGAATAGTTAGTTCCTTCCGATAACCATCGGGATGTCCTGGATAAAAAATTATAACAGATGAAAGGAGAGGAGGGGGAGGTGGGAAAATTGAGATTTTGTTCTGAAAATCGAATCAGGTGTTTGGTGGGGGTTGACTCTACAATTTAGGTAATGGCTGAAGAAATTTTTTTACAATGGTTTTGGGTTTGAAGCTAAATTCTAAAGGCAAGGAAAAGAAAAAGGCCAATCTTGTGGGATTGACCTTTTCGAATTTCTATTCTTCTCCATCGAACAGTATGTTGTAACTGTCCCAGAATTTTTCGTCGAACGGCATATTTTCGTAGTAGGCTCGTCGGGAAATTTTATTTGGTTCTGTGGTCCTGATTTTTGTAATTAGCATTTCCGTTTTAATATCGAGGGACTTAAACCGACCATCTTTTTTATTTGTTAAATCGTGATGACGGTTGTAGTTCAGGTAGCTTAGATAGTAGTACCCTGAGTGCTGCTTATAGGTAACACTGAAGTCGTATTCTATTTTTTCGGGTTTCCATTCCTGTCGCTTTTCGCTAACATAGAAGCTACGCCCCTGGGGGGAATAGTTGGTAGCCACAACATGAGTTTCGTTTTTAACCACAGCATAATCCTTCATCTTGATGTAGATTTTTCCTTTGTAGCTTTTTGCATAGTAGTCTCCGGTATTGCTCAGCATAGGGCGTTTGCTTTGGTAGCCAATTACCCAGATAGAGTCGTTTTCGTATTCGGTTACTTGCTCAAGCTTTAGGTCGTAGAAGTTCAGGTGGTTTTTATTCAGAATATTTCCCCTGATTCGTACGATGTCCATTTCCAAAAGATCATCCAAATAGGAGGAGCCTTCTGCCAGGGAAGCGGTTTCGAAATTCTTGCGCACCTGTAGAAAACGATAACCACGCTCTTTAAATACTTTGTAAGCATCAGCTCTTTGATAGCCTTTGTCATCATAGATCTCTACGGCCGCTTCGCGAAGTCGGTTCAAATCGTCATTTTCATATTTTTCTGAGCGATAGTAAACATCGTAGTTGAAAGGAGTTTGAAGATAATTCTTAGAAATATTGTCTATGGCATTCTTAAGCGTTTTCTTCAGAACCAGTGATTCGGCCAATATTTCAACTTCGGGAATTTTGTAGTTTTGGGGAATCAACTCAACAAATAGAGAATCTTTTTCCATGCACTGGGCTACGGTACTCTTAAAAGTGGAATATCCCACAGCTGATATTTGCAAACTTTTCTCCTTGTATTTGCCAGGGATTTTCACTTCAAAGTAGCCATCAAAATTGGAGGCGGCACCAATGTATGAACCCAATACACCAACGTTGGCAAATGGGATGGGGGCATTGGTTTTTTGATCGGTCAATTTTCCAACAATCCTTATTATTTTCGGGGTTTCATCGTTGGCGGGAGTAGTAGTTTGTGCCAATACCGAAGAGGAGATAAGGCCAAAGATGAGTAGCAGAAATAAAGCTTGTTTCTTCATTGTATTATCTGTTTTTGAATTACGGTTTGCTCCGATTTTGACTTCATAAAATGTCGCTAAAAACGAAGAAGAATCCTTATCTTTGTTCCAAAATTAAGTAAAATTTTGACAAGAGAAACAGGATTGTGTCTTACTGATGACCAAATTGTCGTAGTTCAGGAGAACCTGCATATTGGTCAAAATATTGATTATATAATGCTACAAATATAGTGGTTTCTTACCCCTTGTGGATGAATATTCCATTGTAGAGTTGATAAAAAATGTTAATTTTTTTGATCGCAGGAAGTATTTTGCTTTGGATGCAATATCTTAGATAATTATTTTCCCCGGGGAACAGAGTGAGTGAATGCTCTTTCCTTTTGGGGTTGTATAGATGCAAAACAGTAGCTTGGAGGATCGTTTATTACTATGCTCTTTCTCGGATGATCCTGTTTCTTAAAAATAAAAAATAAAATGATGAACCAACGATTTTTGATTGTAAGTCTTTCTGTATCTGTTTTATTGTCTTCTTGTGTGGTTTCCAAAAAGAAGTACGAGGAGTTGGAATATGCTAAGCGCCGTAGTGATTCCAAGGTAAGAGCTTTGGATAAGGAGAATACGCAAAAGGATGAAAAAATTAGCAGTCTGAATGGGAAATTGGATCAGACCTTGGCCGAATTTAATGAAATGAAGAATAGTATGGCCGAGAGCAATGCGATGAAAACTTCGGAGATTGATGCTTTGAGTACGGAGCTAATGGGAATGGCTTCCGATACAGTGCGTTTGAAAGAAAAACTAAGTTCAACATTGGAACTGTATCGTAGGGCCAAAAATCAAAATGTTTCCCATTCTGCTAAGATCGAGAACCTTGAAAGCAGATTGGGCCAACTGAAAGATGATTCCTTGCAATTGGCCAAAGATTTGAAAGCTGCTCAGGTAGAATTAAATTGGGCCGGCAAAAAAGTGGAGGACCAAAAGAAGTTGGGAAGCCAAAAAGTAAAGCAGAAGGAGAATGAAATTGCTGCTCTTAAAAAAGAACTGGATATATACAAAGGCAAGGCCAGTTGGTTACGGAAGGTGAAAGCCAAAAATGAGGAGGAGATTGAGCGATTGACCAATCAGTTGAACCTGTACAAGAAAGAATTGGATAAGGCATTGAAGAAATAGAGTCGTTACGGAATGTATTTTCTTTAACCTAACCTTTTGAGATATCCATAAAACAGAGATATGCAACAAATGTGGAATGAAAGATACCAGAAGAATCCTAATGCTTATGGTACTAAACCCAATGAGTTTTTTAAGGATTTTCTGGAAACTTGTGAGAAATGGCGGTTACTTTTGCCCGGAGATGGGGAAGGTCGTAATGCTGTGTATGCAGCCTTGCAAGGTTATCGGGTAGATAGTTTTGATTACAGTGAGAAGGCTGTGGAACATGCCCGGGAATTGGCCCGAAAGCATAATGTGGATATCAATTGTTTTCAGGCCGATTTGATGAGCTATGAGGGGAAGACTGGATACTATGATACGGTGGCTGCGATCTATGTACATCTTCCTTCCGAAATGCGGAAAGTGGCTCACAAACATTTTGTGGAAGCTCTGAAACCAGGAGGTCATTTGCTGATGGAAGTATTTGCAAAAGAGCAACTGGAATACAAAACAGGAGGGCCAGGTGATGAGGATATGCTTTACGATCTGGACGAATTTGAACAGGAATTCAAGGATCTGGAGATTCTCTTCCTTGAGAAAATGGAGATTGAATTGGATGAGGGGGAGTTCCATAGGGGACGAGCCTGTGCCATTCGTTTCATTGGTAGAAAAAAGGAATAATCTGGATATTTTGATTTATTGATATTGATTTTTTAGCTTTGCGGCATGGAAGTTTTAATTATAGGGGTAGTTGCCATAGCATTGATTGCTTTTGGCGTGACATATTTCGGAAAATCGAAAAAAGAAGACGATGAGGACGAGGTAAAAGAGGTGAACGATGAGTGTTGTGGTGCTCATGAGATTTGTGAAACCGATTTACTGGCAAAAATGTCCACGGAAATCGTTTACTACGAAGATCAGGAACTGGATGCCTATCAAAACTATGAGGAGGACGACTATTCTGACGAACAAATTGACGAATTTCGGGAGGTATTATATAGTCTGAAGGAGAAGGAAATTGAAGGATGGTTGCATAGTCTTGAGTTACGCCACATTGTGTTGCCCTCTATCATTAAATCCGAATTGGTTTTTATGATGGTGAATAATTAATTTAAGAGAATATTTGTTATGACCGAAGGTCAATAAACCGGAGAAGGATGTTTTTTTAACATCCTTTTTTTGTTTTTAAATGTTTTGTTTCAAGAGAATTAAGTGTTTTTTTGATAAAATATGCTTTTTCAGCCAGAAAGCGGTCTGTGGAATTGGATTCCGGAATTAATCTCTTACCTTTGCCGGTCATATAATTTTGGAAGATGTAACGAAGGTGAACTTGCGCCCTGATTATCAGGGATTACCTCATGAAGAGAACAGAACTGGCGTTCAGAAACGAATTGAAAGAAAAGTTTATCCAAAGTTCCATCCGGCCTATTTAATGTAATTTTATACGGATGAATTCATTTGAAAATCTAGGGCTATCTCAGCCCGTTGTTGAAGCTATTGGGAAATTGGGTTTTGAAAATCCTACTCCAATTCAGGAGCAAGCTATCCCATTCCTGTTGGAAGGAAATCAGGATTTTGTGGGACTGGCTCAAACCGGAACTGGAAAAACAGCTGCCTATGGTTTGCCACTTTTGGACTTAATCTCTCCGGACGAGAGAGCTACCAAGGCACTGATATTGTCACCCACCCGAGAGCTTGGGCTTCAGATTGCGGATGACTTGAAGAAATTTTCAGGAAATATCAGAAATCTGAATGTAGTTGCTGTGTATGGCGGTGCCAGCATTGAGGAACAAATTCGCAAGATTAAAAAAGGAGCGCAAGTAATTGTGGCCACACCTGGTCGCTTGCTTGACTTAATTAGACGAAGAGCAATTGATTTGAGAGAGTTGGAGTACCTTGTACTTGATGAGGCGGATGAAATGCTCAACATGGGTTTTAAGGAAGATATTGATGCCATTCTTTCTGAAACCAACGAGGATAAGAGAACCTGGTTGTTTTCGGCTACAATGCCAAGGGAAGTGCGAAACATTTCCAAGAACTACATGGACAATCCTCACGAAATAACCGTGGGAACAGCTAATACCACAAACCAGAATATTGAGCACCACTACTACCTGATGAACAACCGGGATCGTTATGATGCTTTGAAACGCATTGTGGATTTCTATCCTGAAATCTACGGTATTATCTTTTGTCGCACCAGAAGAGAAACCCAGGAGGTTGCTGAATATTTGATGCGAGATGGATACAATGCTGATGCTTTGCATGGAGAATTGACCCAGCAGCAACGTGATCGTGTAATGCGTAAGTTCAAGAATCGTTCCCTTCAGCTTTTGGTGGCTACCGATGTAGCTGCTCGTGGTATTGATGTGGATAACCTGACACATGTTCTTCACTACAATCTTCCGGATGAGTTGGAGTTCTATACGCACCGAAGTGGACGTACTGCTCGTGCGGGTAGAACTGGTATTTCACTGGCATTGATTACTCCTAAAGAGGAGCGTAAAATTGGTTTTTTGAGAAAGAAATTGAATGCCAATTTTACCAAGCAGAATATTCCGGTAGGAAATGAGGTATGTGAAAAGCAAGCTCTTCATTTTGTTCAACGTTTAAAGGAGACTGAAATTAAGGAGGAGGAGATGAGTAGCTTCATGCCTTCTGTGTTTGATGAACTTCAGGATCTGGATCGTGATGAGTTGATTAAACGATTGGCTGCATTGGAATTTAGTCGTTTTGCAGATTACTATCGTGATGCAAAGGATTTGAATATTAAAGCAGGTTCTTCCAGAAGATCTAATGATAGAGATCGTGACTATGGTGTGAATGAATCGGAAAAACGATTGTTCATAAACATTGGTAAGAAGGATGGTATGGATGTTCCTCGCTTGTTGAACCAGTTGCATCGTGTGTGTGGTGTTCGGGGAAAGAATATTGGCCGTATCGATTTGAAAGGTGTATATACTTTCTTTAATGTGGAGTCAAAATATGTTGATGATGTTTTCAAAGGCTTTTCCGATGTGGTGATTGCAGGAAGAAAAGTGAGAGTGGAAGAAGCTGGCGATGAGCAGGCTCCTTCTCGCGGAAAGCGCTATGGAAAACCTCGTAAGGAATTTTCGAGAGACAATCGGGGCGGACGGAAGCCGCATCGAGGTCAATCCAGATTCAACCGAGAATCAAAAAGATACTAGAACTTTAAGGAGCTGTCGAAAATTTCGACAGCTCTTTTTTATTGATAATATTTGTTCAGATAGTTCGTTTCATGATCATGTTTCGAATTACCCTGTCTTTTGGCCAAATCTATAACCAAGCTTGGTCTTTTTTCTTCTTCTTCCCTTACGTTTCTTCCTCCTCTATCGCTCGTAATTTAAGTGATTGATACAGTATTAGTTTACTGTTGGTTTTAAGTCGCCGATTTCTTATATTTAATAGTTGTGTACAGGTACATGTATAAGATTCTTCTTTCTATTGTGATTTCTATAAAATATCAAGATAAGTTTTGTGTGAATATTAATTAAAACTCTTAGAGGATGGAAGAAATATTGAGTAAATCAGGTACTTTAATCGAGCTGGGGCTAGCCTATGCCCCCCGACTTTTATTGGCGATTCTTACTTTGCTTATTGGTCTTTGGGTGATCAAAGGAATCACGCGAGCAACCAGAAAAGTAATGGAAAAAAGAGAAGTGGATGAAACACTGAAGCCCTTCTTTGTGAGCATTATTAATATTCTGCTGAAAATAATGCTTCTGATTTCCGTGATTGGAATGGTTGGAGTGGAAATGACTTCCTTCATAGCAATTTTAGCGGCTGCTGGTTTGGCGGTAGGTATGGCCCTTTCTGGTACTCTTCAGAATTTTGCAGGAGGTGTGATGATTTTAGTCTTCAGACCATTTAAAGTGGGAGATTTACTGGAGGCCCAGGGGTATTTGGGTGTGGTTAAGGAAATCCAACTCTTTAATACTATTTTGTTGTCTCTGGACAATAAGACTATAATATTGCCCAATGGAGGGCTTTCCGGTTCGTCCATGATTAATTATTCAACCCAACCGATTCGCAGAGTTGATATGACCTTTGGTATTGGTTACAGTGATGATATTGATAAAGCAAAGGGGATATTGAATACATTGTTAACAGATCATCCTAAAGTATTAAAGGATCCCGCTCATTTTGTTGCGGTATCTGAACTGGCGGATAGTTCGGTGAATTTTACAGTAAGAGCCTGGGTGAAAGGCCAAGATTACTGGGATGTTTACTTCTTTATGCAGGAGACCGTGAAAAAGGAATTTGATAAAAATGAGGTTGGAATTCCATTTCCTCAACGTGATATACATGTTTTTAATCACTCGGATTAAAATACAAAAAGGGCCGGTAAATCCGGCCCTTTTTTTATTGTGTTTATTACCAGTTTATTTCCCGGTAATCAACACACTCCATTTGAATATCGTATCCGCTTTGAGTTTTTGAATTCTCAAATTTGTAGGCGGATACGCCCAGAACATAGTTTTTTGAATTTTCCATAGTAACACCATTTAACCATCCAATGGATGTAGTGTTGAACTCAAATTCGGATTTAATCAGTTTAGGACTGACAAAAAGAACTTTTCCATTTCTTTCTTCCATTAATTTTACCAGATATAGATCCGCTTCGTCAATGTCGTTCCAGCTTAGGTTAAAGCTATGTTCTTCCTGGTTGTAAGTAAAATCTTCTATTTGAACTGCCGGAATTTCTTCTGGCAAAAGCATGTCTGTTGATTGAATTGTATCTTGATCGTTAGAGATTATAGTATAAGTGTATTCTCCATCTACAGGCATCTCACTTACGAAGTCCTCAAGTTCAGTAACTTTACTGAATCGTCTGTAGTCGTCTTCATCTTTTTTCAGCTCAATTGTCACTTCGTCGTTCCCTGGTGTTGTAAGGGTAGCTTTGCTAATTTGCATATTGGCGTAAGCATAGTGCTGGATGCCGTATTTCGCCTTGTCGTCAATTTTTATCTTTTGAACGTAGGTGTCTCCTATAGCGTCAAAGCGTATTGTTGTAGTGTCATCCTCACAAGATGATAATCCCCAGATTCCTAAAATGAATAATGCTCCTGTCCCTAAATTTCTTCTCAAATTTTTCATTTCCTACTAGTTTAAATTTTAGATTCCTCAAAAGAAAATTAGTATCCCGGGTTTCTAATTTTCAAGAACAAGATGAGGAGTAGGGCAAAGGGTTGCTTAATTTCTTTATCTTTTTTTTGAAATTGAATGTTTATTTACGGATAGATGCTATTTTTGCCTTTGTTTTCTGCTTTTGAATCAGTGGGTTGGTGTGTAGCGTGTGCGGAAACTCAATTTTTTCAAATAAATAGACGCAACCCTTTTCCTAATTGGATCACTTAAAGTAAAAGACATTTTTTTTGCTACCAAATTAGAATCATCATTGGAAGAGCTGAAAAGTATAATTAAAGGTTGTATTAAGGGGAAATCCAAAGCCCGTGAATTGCTGTACCGTAAATACTCCTCAAAACTATTTGGGGTTTGTTTGCAGTATTCCCGTGATTATACCGAAGCCGAAGATACATTACAGGATGGTTTTATTAAGATTTTCAATAATATTCAAAGCTATAAGTTCAAAGGATCTTTTGAGGGGTGGATGCGCCGGATTATGGTGAATACGGCTTTGGAAAAGTATCGGAAAAACAGGAAACTGTTTGCTGTGGAAGAGATTAACGAGCCTGTGGAGGATTTAGAGGAATTGGACTCGATCAGTATTTCTGCGGATGTTTTACTGAGTATGGTACAGGAACTGCCCCCTCGCTATCGAATGGTGTTTAATCTTTATGCCCTGGATGGATATGCTCATCATGAAATTGCTGAAATGATGGAGATTTCGGTGGGGACTTCCAAGTCCAATCTAGCTAGAGCCAGGCAGATATTGAAAAAGAGGGTAGAGGATTATTTAAATGAACAGGAACAATTGAATAAGCTGACAGTATGTTAGGTGATAAATCACATATCGATAAATTATTTTCTGATGGATTGACGAATTTCGAGAAGTCCCCTGATGCAATTGTTTGGGATCGAATCAATCAGGAGATGAGCCAACAAAAAAGAAAGAAACGAGTCGTTTACTATTTTTCTCTTGCGGCTTCGGTAGCTTTATTGTTGGCATTTGGCGCCGGTTATTTTCTGTCGGATACTAAAATTCCTTCAGTTGAAGAGCAGGTGGCAGATTTGAAACCATCATTTGTTCAGCCTTTGGAGAAGAAGAATCCGATGCCATCCTCTAATTATGGAAATTCTTCTCAGCCCTACAAAATGCAGAGCAGTAGTTTGAGTGCTCCGCAGAAGACGATTGTAAAGGTTGTTCCGAACCTATCTTCCCGGGAGAAGGAAGAAAAAGGGGAGGTGAAAAGTAGTAAGTGGTTGCCTTCTTTTTCTGGGCAAATGGGGCTTTCCCCATTGTTGATACGGAGTAAAAAAGGAACGGATGATTTTATGCGCTTGGAAGGTAGCCAGGAGATGCATGACAATCAAAGAATTCGTTTCAACCAGATGTTATTGGCCCAAAATGTTGAGCAACCCAAAGAGAAAAGAAAATTATCGTTAATGGGACAGGTTTCCCCCTCCTTTGCCGGATATGATGGTGGGGGAGAAAGTAATCCCATGGAGCGGTCGGTGAATTCATATGGTACTGCAACTAATTCGGAAGGTGAGAAAGGTCTTTGGAGTGTTGGAGGTGGAGTCAAAATAAATATTCCAACCGGGAAACGCTTAAGTTTTCAAACAGGTGTGTTTTACAATCGCATTGGGCAAAAAAGTTTTCAAAATGGAGGCGTTGCCCTGGCTTATGGGGCAGAAAAGTTTAGCGCACCTACAGTTGCCTTAGGAACCTCTTCAATTCGGACATCAGCTGGCTATGTAAAAGTAAAGAGGTCAGAAGCTGCTCCGATGAGTGCCCGGGTGGCTGAGAATGTGGCTAGCAATATTGATCCGGTTGCCATGGGAGGAGAGTTGAAACAATATTTTGAAACCATTGAATTGCCATTGTTGATGAAATACAATTTGATCAACCGAAAGGTGAGCTTTCATTTGTTAGGGGGAGTTAGTACCAATCTGATTGTGGGCAATAAGGTATATATGAACTCAGGCAGCGGAGATCAATACATTGGTGAGACAGCAGAAATTCATCGAACCAATTTTAGTACCAACCTCGGCTTTGGCGTGGAGTATGGGTTAACATCCCGAATTAGAATTAGTGTGGAACCCAGTTTTAAATACTACCTAAACTCCATTAGCAAGAACAGTAGCTTTAATTATCGTCCCTATTCCCTTGGGATCTATACGGGTTTGAGTTTTCAGTTCTAAGGCGAAAGGAGGTAATCCTTAAAGACACTAGCGCATTCAGTCCAAGCCTGTTATGCAGATATTCTGAACTACCTTGACAATCGAAGTACCAATGTAATAGTTAACTGGTAGTTGATAGGTAAATAGAGGAGATTGTATCGGAAAGAAATGGAAAGGCAAATGCCCCGCATAAAGCGGGGCATTTGTTGTTATTGATTTACAATCATTAGTTGTTTGGTAGTAACAAAATGATCTGTTTTAATGGTAATAAAGTATAGGCCTGAGGGCAGATTTTGGATGTTAAGTTTCAGCTTTTCATTGGCTTTAATGGATTTTATGATTTGACCATGGGTATTGAGAAGCTTGATATGTTTGGCTTCTCTTCCCGGTAAATCAAGGTTGACAAAATTTGTTGCGGGATTGGGGTACATTTTCATTTGTTCCTCGAAGATTTCCTTTATCCCTGTTGCTTGTAAAACCCTAAATGATTGAGTGGCTTCGGAGGCATTGTAGTTTTCTGACCCTTTCTGAAAAGCTCGGATTTTAAATTCACCGGGAGCTGAAGGAGTAAGGAGACTACCCTCGATTTCACCTTCCCCCATGAGTATTTCGAATTCTACTTGCAAGCCGGAAGAAGTATTTGCTGCCAATGGAATTGGATCTTCTCCCATGATTTTTTCTTCAATTGGGTCGAAGGTTATGGTTTGCTCTGCTTTGTTTACTTCGAAGGAATGGGTAACTGCTGCGGTTGGCAGGTAGTTTTGGTTTCCTATCTGTACTGCCTTTACTGTTACAGAACCTGCACCGCTGATGGATAAGGTATTGCCCTTGATGGTAGCGGGACCGCTCACAATTTGGAAGGTAACGGCCAGCCCGGAGGATGCGGTTGCAGTTAGATCGAATGGAGCGTTGCCGAAAGTTTTGTTGGTTAGCTCAGGGAAAGAGATGGTTTGTTCTGCTTTGCCTACTTCGAAGGAACGAGTAACTGCTGCTGCCGGAAGGAATTTTTGGTTTCCAATTTGTGACGCTTTTACCGTTACAGTACCTGCACCGGTAATGGAAAGGGTATTTCCCTTGATGGTTGCAGGACCACTTACTATTTGAAAGGTAACGGCCAGCCCGGAGGATGCGGTTGCTGTAAGAGCAAATGGATCGTTACCGAAAGTTTTGTTTGTAAGGTTGGGAAAAGAGATAGTTTGTGCTTGTTTTGCAGGTAAGCTGGATGTAGTCCAAGTTTGTCCGGATTTATCACCCCAGATGTAATCAACTAATTGCGGATAATCAATGAATGGATTCCGGTTGTTTTGCCAATCGTATACGACGTTGTTGCGGTGCTTTTCGAAATCATCCACTGGATCTTCCTTGTGCCATTTCAGCAATGTGGATAGTTTACCGATGCTTTTTGAACCAGAAGTACCATAGTTTTCGATGATGTTCAGGTTGTTGTAACGGATTTCCATGTAGAGCAACGACCGGGCCACATCTCCTTTTGCACTTTGTGGTGGTTCGTAGAAATTGGTTGTTGATGTGCGAGCGCCGTTTACATCATCGAAACTTTTGTTGCTTCGAGAAGAATTTTCGTTTTTCTGAGCTGCACGGAGATGATGTCCATCGGCATGGCCATGTTTTAGATTATCTGCAGTGGTGGAGAAGTAGACATCTTTCCCGTCAGCAGAACGTGAGGTACCATCTTTGAATCCTCCCAAAGATTGAGCCCACAGGTGTTCTCTGTTCCATACTTCACCGGAGGCTTTTCCGTCCTGTTGGGACTTGTCCAGTCCTTTTTCCAGGTAGATTAACCAAACTTGATTTGGATTTTCAGGGTTTTCATCTGCTTCTTTAAGGATGTTCCAGATGTCGCCATAGTTTTGGCCCTGAGTGGTACTATTTACCACAATTGTTTGTAGTATAGAGCGTAACTGGTTTGCTGCTTTGTTTTCGATGGCAGAATAGTAATCTGCAGGATACGAAGCATCGACCTTGTTATATGTTGGATTTACTGGGGTACCGTATCCGGCTGAGATGGAACCATCGTTATCAACAATGGTAATATTTGCCGAAACAGTAGTGCCCGGATACAGACCATTGGTGTAATTATTGATGGAGATTGTAGCTGTTTCATTGGCTTCAGCTTCGTTATCATCCTGGATTGTGAAGGTGATGGAACCCGATGTGGAATTGTCAGGAATGGATATTGTCGAATTGCTTAGCAGGTAGTCAGAAGCAGTTATCTGGTTTCCTTTTACGGAAATGGTAACATTTTGTATTCCGCTAACCGGTTTTGATGCTGTAGCCGTTATGGTTATCTGAGTTTGATCGGCTTCGGTTCCTGAGGTTGCAGACAGGGAAAGTTCCACTTTGGGAGCAGAGGCAACAGCTGTGTTGGATTGTCCGGGAGTAGGAATTCCGGTAACAAATTCAGAAGTGTTTCGAGCTCCGCCTGCACCATCGTTTGAACGGTAGATGGAGTGATCATCCTTTTGTTTGTTCGCGTTTTCGTTGATTTGCCCACCATTTAACAGGGCTGCTAACAGTTCCTGATCATCACTGTCATCAGTATCGTAAACGACAATATCTACCAGGTTGTTTGTAGTGATAGTTGTTCCGTTTGGAAAATTATCAGTTTGATACAATGCTACAGCATCGGGGCCATTTTGCAGGTTGAATCCGGAAGGAGATAGGTTTACATTGGCTACGACGGAGCTACCGATTACGAAAAATCCCTGAGCGTTGGTTGTGTTTCCCGAAAGATCAACAGCAAAGTAGGATTCGTCATTGCTACCATTGAAGAGGACCAGGGTGTAACCATTCAAAGAAGTATTTCCTTTCCCACCATCGTATAACTCCACAAATTCGTGAGTATCGGTACCTGTCTGGTCTGCATCCAGTTCATTTATTAAAAGAGAGGAGGTTGAAGTGGCAACCAAGACTATTGTTACCTGGTAGGTTTGTTGCGAACCATCTTCGGCAGTAACGGTATAGGACACCGGATTAGTGAAGTTTTGCGGTGTACCACTTTGGGGAGAGACGGATGCTTTATTGGATATCACAATTTCGGGAGCAAGAGCCGTTACCTGAGTATTTTCGGGAAAATTGAAAGTGATGGTATGGTTGGATGTATTAATGATTCCTTTTTTTCCGTCAATTGTGAATGAGGTTATTGCCTTGGCGGAACTTACCGTTGAAGAGCCAGCCAAATGGTATTCCAGTTTTTTTGGGTCATCTGCAGGGGCTGATTTTACTTCATCGGTTGAGACTTTGGTCCACTGATCAGGATTGTAGGTTGCCGATGGATCAGTAACAGATGTTTGGCGCCAAAAGGAACAATCTTTACCGGATACACCATTGGGGCCCATATCCAGAATTGTTCCCTCTGTATTTATGAGTGCGACCCCATCGTTTCCGTTAAAGCTTAAGCTTCCGGAAACTATTAATTGATTGAAAGAGAAAACAGCGGGATCGTATTTGCTATGAGCGACAATCATAGAGGAACCGGCATTTAATGTTCCGGTTAAGGCTATTTTACTGCTGGGCTCCCCTTCAATAGCAATATTCCCTGTGCTTTTACTTTTTCCCCAATAACCAATTTTGTACTGGCTGAGATCTACTGTAGATGAACCAAGGTTGGTTAGTTCTACAAATTTATTGTAACTACTTCCCTCATAGTATTGGGAAATGATTATTTGTCCAAAGGATGTTTGAACGGATAAAATTAATAATGAAAGCAATGCAATGAGACATCGCTTTTTACAAGTGTAAAAATAGTACATAGGCTATTGGTCCTTAGTGGTTAGTAAATAATGACAGTTAAACTTATTGCGGAAAATGGATGGAGTTGAAGCAGTATTGATACTGCTGAGTAATGAAGATGCAACCCCTGTGGGAATCAGTTTTTATATCTATTGATTGCAAGGGGAACAGGATACGCCGATCCTTTTTGGAACTTCATTTTTCCAAAATGATAAAATGGTTGGTTGTGGTCGACATGTGTGATGAAATCATCTTTCTTTGTCGATTTGCCAAATATATAAAATAAAAGGATATAATATATTTTGATGAATTGAAATTGTTTTTTTTGTTGATTGTTGTTTTACGATTCCCTTAAAACATTAAAGTGCTGTTTCGCAACTGAATGACATTTACATCGTGACCTGGGATTTTACGATTCACGAAGGAATAGAAGAGGTGCCGTTTTTTTTAGTTATGGTACATGAAAGTAAGGTGAATTTCGGGATTGAGAAATTGTTTGTAAGTCGGGTTTTTACTAGGTGTATTGTTTGTGAATTTTTTCATGAGCTTTATACGGAGTAGAGTTTAATTTGAAATGAATGGTGAGTCAGGAATAGTCCGGTCCTACCATTTCCTCTGTTGTGTACCTGATTTCATTCATTCTGACCTGCCTTGTGCTGGAAGATCATTGCAGAAGTGAAGCGTAGAGGTAGGGAGATAGGATAGGTTTCTGATTATTGTTATATTAGTATTATGATTAAAAAAATAATTATTATGCTTATCTTGTACGTGAGTTAAAACTTCCTAAATTGAATCATTATGAGTGTGGTGTGTTTTAGAAATTTTATACGAGTATTGCCTTTGCTGTTATTTATTGTATCCTGCGGAAAGGATGAAACGGAAATTCCTGAGGTTAATTTGACCGTTGATACTACGGGATTAAAGTTAATCGATGGTAAGGTACGGGCTATACCACCCAATGTAATTCAATTTAAAGTTGAAAATGGTAGTTGTAGGGTTGAGGATGAGAAAGGGAAAGAGGTAAAGGTGAGCAATGGTACGATTGAGACCGAAAATTTAGGGGATGGGTATATCGTTTTTATAACAAAAGATGAAGAGGGTAACTATGGGGGGAGAGAAAGGTACGAAACCGATTTGAATAATGGACCTGTTTATAATGGGACTTCCGGGATTCAATTGCAAAAACCAATAACGCAACACAAGCTGGATTCATTGAGAGATTATATAATTGATGAGGAGAACGATGACTATGAAATAACCTTTGATGTGGATGAGGAGGAAATTCTTATAACCGATGTATATGGGGCTTCTACTAATTATCCCGTAGAGGTGTTGGATGAGAAAATGGTGTTTATCAGGTCACTGAATGGAAAGATTTACCGTGAAGTTTCGAATGAATTGTACCAGATGATAGTATGTGACCTGAAAGAGGAGGGCAATGAGTTGGCATTGAGGAGTTTTGGAAAAGTATATGTTTTCAATGAGAATGGGGATGTTGTGTTAAATCCTGATGTAAGAATCCGTGAAGAACTATTCGATGAGGATGATGACAATGTGTTTATGTATCAGCCCTACTATCAAACACATAAATGGGGTAAAAAATATGCTTTGGGCGAAAAAACGATTACACCAGACAAACGTTTGGAAGCCATTAAGTTTCATACTACAATGTATATGCCGGATTTTTGGATGAAGGTTATGTTCACGGGGGATGTGTGGTCCAAAGAGGGGCATACCAATGAAATAATAGGAACTATTGGTGAGAGTAAGAGGATTGAAAGCATTCAAATCAACGTGCCCAAATCAGTTGCAACCCATGTGTATTACCGTACCTATGTTCGTAAGGTCGGCTGGAAGCAATTTCATCGGAATATGGAAAAGTGCGGGAATTATCATGGAGAAACCCAGGGGTTTCAAATGTATTTGTTCAATGTAAAATAGATTTTTCGACTTAATTTATAGGATGGCTTTTTGTAATGTATAGGATTCCAGTTGTGTTGGTGTATGATTTTACTGTTTAATAGTATGGTGCTTTTAAGACCAAAAGGTTAAATAGAAAGTAGTTCTAGAATAGTTCGAAATAATCTGGTAGAATTTGGATGGAGAAGGGAATGGCCTGCAAATGAGAAAACCACCAAATGATTGATTTGGTATCTGGTGGAAACGCAGGTTGTGAACATGGGTGGGTGACTATAGTATACTCGAATGTTTAGACCAGAAATCTTTGTTCTTAGGTTATGAAATTAATGTATACAAAAAAAGCTTTGGCGATAAACCAAAGCTTTTTGCTGTGAACATGGAGGGATGACTCCTCGTACCTCGTCGAGAACTTCGTAATGAACCCCAATGGGTTCTCATCCCTGAAGTTTAGTGCAAAAAAAAATCCTCCAAGCAATATGGAAGATTTTCTTATTTTTCTGTGAACATGGAGGGATTCGAACCCCCAACCTCCTCGGCCGTAACGAGGTGCACTATCCAGTTATGCTACACGTCCGTTAGTCTCTTAAAGACGCTGCAAATATAAGGGTTTCCCGTGGTTTTATGCAAGTATTAAGGTGATTTTTTTTCTGTAAAAGAAGCTGGGATTCTTTTGTGTGATGATAAATAGAAACTTAAGCCTTGAAAAAAAATTGCTCAGTCATGTTTTTGCGGAATATAATATCTTAGGCATGTTTCCATTTTTTGTGTTTTATCTTTGGGAATAGCTTTCCTTGCTTTTTTTCTTTTGATTGTATTACGATGAGCACCGATGTTAGTATCAATAGAATTGCCAGGGAGCTTTTTACATCCATCTTCTCGTTGAATACGAAAATTCCTACGAATACCCCTGTTAACGGTTCAAGAGTCGATAGCAAGGAGGCATTACCAGGGCCAATGTATTTCATACCTTTGTAGAATAGCACTACTGCAAAAAACGTAGACCATACACTCAGGTTCAGGATGTAAAACAAAGAGGAGGTGGTGAAATTGGTGTTGAGTTGATTTGTGGCTAGACATTCTGTCAAAAAAAGCAGTGCTGTAATTCCAAAAATCCAAAACGCAATACTCAGAGGAGGGAGTTTCTTAAGTTCTTTGCTGGCCATTCCAAGGATGTAAATGGCGTACAAAAAGCCGGATACGATTGCCCAAACAATCCCGGTGATATTTAAATTGCTGTCGGTTTCGGATGACAGAAGTGCGATACCTGTTACGGATAGTAGAAGAGCCGATATTTTGCGGGCGGTAAATTTCTCCCTGTAAATAATAGCAGCAAAAACAATAGTAACAATGGGATATACAAAATGCAATGTACTTGCCAGGCCTGATGAAATGTACTGATAGGATAGGAAAAGGGTGTAAGTGGTTAACATGGTGCCAACAAATGCCAGGAACAGGATCAAAAGGAATTGTTTTCGGTTGATTCTGAGATTGATGCCGCGGTACAGACAAAACAAGCCAATCAATACAAAGGCGAAGCTGTATCGATACAAAAGCAGGTTGGTTACATTAAAACCTTCAGCGTAGGTTTTCAAAGCGAAAAAAGGCATGAGCCCAAAAAATATTGCAGACAGCAATATCATGAGTGTACCCTTGGTTTGTGGACTGATCATTGTTTTAAAACTCAATTTACGGTCGACAAAGCTATGAAAATATGTTGAGTAAAAATGCTTCCGGGCAGGGTAATGTTTTACTGCAAAATTTATTTGGCAGCTTATCCGAAGCAATTGGTTAAATCTGTGGGTTTTCCTTTGTGGTATTGAAAAAAATACCGTATTCCTTATGGTAGAAAATGAAAAACTCACCAATAGTATGATGAGTTTTTCAGTCTTGGTTGTTTCTTTATCCTCGTTGATTTAAATGTAATCCTTATGAATCTCCAAACCTTTTTCTTTCAATTCCTGGGTAACCCTTCTTAATAATTTAACCTTTTGGTTTAAGGGCAGAAAAGCTGATTTGAAGCCATTGGTAATAAGATACTTTATCTCTTTGGGGCTGAAATTGAACTCTTTGATTGCGAGTAGGTATTCGTCGGTAAGAGTCGTTTTTGAAATTAATCTGTTGTCTGTATTAATTGTTACTCTTAATCCCATATCAAAATAGAACCGAATCGGGTGTCTTGAATAGGATTCAATAGCCTTGGTTTGCAGATTCGAGGTAATGCACATCTCCAGAGGAATTCTATGATCGTTAACGTAGTTCAGTAGATCGCCATTTTCCTTTAGTCTTGTGCCATGACCAATTCTATTCGCTCTTACATGATGCAGTGCCTGGTGAATGGACTCGGGGCCGTAGGCTTCACCGGCATGCACTGTTGTATTGATATTATTATTGATGATGAGGTAGAATGCTTCCTTATGGTCTTTGGCTGGAAAATCTTTTTCGGCTCCGGCAAGGTCAAAGCCAACAACCCCGGAATTTTTATAGGCAACGCACAGTTCTGCCAGGATATTGGTGGTTTCCGGGCTCAAATGACGTAAGCCGCAGATAATGATTCCTATGGTGATGTCAAGATCTTTTTCAGCTCTGGCCTTACCATCCAATACCGCTTCAACCACCTTGCTTAGTGATAGGCCTTCGTTGATATGAAGAATGGGGGAGAAGCGAATCTCAAGGTATCTTACATTTTCGTTGGCACAATCTTCAGCCAGTTCGTAGGTGGCACGTTCCAAAGCCTCCTTTGTTTGCAGAACCGAGCAAGTAATATCAAATGGACGTAAATATTCCGTTAGACTTTTGCAATCATTTCCTACCTCTAGTATTCTCCTTAATTTTTCAGGATCCTTTTCCGGTAATTCAATCTTGTTTTTGATTGCAAGATCGATAATTGTCTCAACTCTCATTGAACCATCTAAATGACAATGAAGTTCTGCCTTTGGCAAGCTTTTGATAAATTCTCGTGTAAGGTTCACCATTTGAATTGTATTTTGAAAAATTTCAGCGAAATTACTTAAAAGAATTGTATTTAACTTATAGGGGGAATCGTTATCGTTCCTGAATCAATAATTCTTTTTAAAATTAGAACTGTGGTTTTGTGGGTAAGTTTGTAGTATATAGCTTTTTGTAAATATATTATTAAAATCTAAAACTCTTGAGATGATGACCGAATAAATTTACACTACTATTTTTCGAACAAGACCAATTTGATTCTTTAAATACTTATTATCTATTCATTCTTTTTACACACCCATATTTTTCTGGCGAAACTTGCCTTCCCTTTTTTACTAACGCTACAATAATCTGATATTTTCAATCCTAGGCTGCCGATTATGTCTTCAATATCTGAGGTGGATACAATAACAAGTCGGTCGGTAATTTCTGCTGTCGATTTAATAATGTGTAGAATCGTATCGTTATCTGCATAGCTAAACAAATTGTAGGGCAGGTCAATAATGGCGGCATCATACCTGTTGCTAATGTCTTTTATGTCGGAGCGATACACATTGGTGGTGTAGTTAAAGTGAGAAAGATTTTCCCGAGCTTGCCTGCATACTTTCCAGTTAATGTCGCAGCCCTCAATGTTATTTCCTGCAAAACAGGCTTCCAGCATTATTGTGCCAACACCACAACATGCATCCAGTAGCTTCTTCTCTTTGTTTGCCTTTGCTGCAATATTCACTAGCGCTTTGGCAATGTTTATATTTATAGAGTTACTGTAGGAGAATGGTTTTTTATTGTGTTTGTTCCATTCAAAATTATTTTTAACTAAAGTACCAAAACACCAATTCCCTTTGTAGTAGCACAAAGCATAGGTTGTTGTTGGGTTGTAATAATCAGGAATGCCTTCGATACTGTAACCTATATCCTTTAACTTTGCTAATCTTTCCTTGTATTCAGTTGCATCGCCATCAAAAACTAAATATTCAACTTTGAAACCGTCAATACATATATTTAGTTTTTTGATTTCATCTATTAGTGTAGCATAATCCTCCGAAAATGTAATGATTTCGAGTCTGTTTTTAATGAAAGCACTACATGATGGGTCTGCTTTTATATTGGATAGAAGCAGTTTGTTCTTTTCCTCACTATTGAAAATACATCTCGATTCAAGCTTGCATAGCTCACTTTCTGGAATGTCATAAATAAAGGAATAGATATAATTGTTTTTTTGCATTTTCTTGTCTTTGATATTTTTGTACTAGTGGGGGTGCGCAATGAATGCCATACGTTTCTTGTGGATACTATTGGGCTCCAGATTCATTGACACATGTCCGGTGATTCTGGTTCTATCGTATAAACGCTCACATTCGCATCTGGGAGTGTCGTATCGCTGAATACACTTTGGTCTTCAATTAGAAACTTTTATTTGTTTTTCCGAAATTCCTTTTCAGTCTCGTCAATTATTTGGCTACTTATCCAATAAATGTTTGAATTTTGGTCCGGTTCATTGTATCTGCTAAAAAAGATATATTTTAGATCGGGAGAAAGTGTTGCGCACGTTTCATTAAAATTCGTATTTATCTTATTCCCCAGATTTATTGGTTTTGAAAAACTATTATTGTCGAGTTTAAAGCATATACCTATATCCATCTTTCCATCTCCTTTCTCATCATGTATATCTAATAATATGTATTTTCCTTCCGGATGAACAAATGAATGTGCTCCCTCCATAACGAAAGTTGGTTTACTATATTTTCCATTAATTTTTTTAGAGCAATAGATTCGATATTTTCGATCCTTCCCCATTAATTTTCTACTGCTAAAATAAAGTGTTCCATCATTGGTTGTTGTCACGTATATTTGTCTTCCTTCGAGCATTGATGGAATTACTAATTTTTGAGCCTGTTTCCAACCTTCTTCTGAAATTTCGGCACACCACAAATCAGGATCGTATTTATTGGGGCGATTCGAAGAATAAAAGAGCTTCGTTCCATCTGAAGAAAATATTCCTTCCTCTTCAGAAAATTCATCCGATAAAAGTAATTGTTTTGGTTGATTCCATATATTTGAATCTCTCTTTAAATAAAAAAGTTTTTTGTATTTGTTATCGATAATCTTCCCGGATTTTTTTCCGCTAGTCCATACGATTAATTTCATACTTGGATGAACTGAACATATATATTCACTAGAACCGGTAATTGAGATAATGTCCGGAGCAAATACAATAGCAGAATCACCTGGTGTAATTTGTCCTAAGTAATCTCCGTATAGATTGGATAATTGTTGCCCAAAAGAAAAATTGGAAATTAGTGTCAAAATAGTAATCAAACCTTTTATTCTCATAATCTTTATAGATTTTAGCACAAAGCTATGGATTCGTGTTGCTAAACGTTTCTTCAACAACAATAGAGAATTATTTTACTATACAGGATAACAGATCGTGAGAATCAATAACCTTTTAGGTGTTGTCGTCGAATGAGTAAATTTATCAAAATAAATCAGAAGACCATTTAAAGAGGAATAAAAGTTTAAGGATTGAGAGGACAATGGGGAGAGGAGGAGTTGTGGATTGATTCCTGGCTTTGGATTTAGGAAGGGGATGAGATATTAATTACTTTGGGAAATCAATTCTTCCAGTTTGGTTCATAAAAAAACTCACCAATTTGTTGGTGAGTAGTCTGGTTTGTCCTGTCAAATCAAAAGGGGCTACAGTATGTGTTTTTCTGTTGTGTAGAAAATGCCAGGTTCTGTAAACAGGAATATCTGTTTTTCCGAAACCATTGTTTTGTGAAGATGGCCTAAGGCTTGTGTCGGGCTATCGTGTTTCTTTTTTACTCCTTTCCACCTGAGCCAATTTATCTTTTGTATGTCCCTAAATTTTAATCAATCCTCAATTTGTACCTTATTGTTCAATTATTATGGGAATAGACCCCTATAGCCTGTCCCGATATTCATTGGGATGCGGAGCTGTCTGTGAGAGGTTCTCTGCCAGGCTAGTGGTCTAGTGGCTGCCTACTTGATTGGATGCTGTTTTTTTATCTCTTTTTTAATCACTATGTATCCGATGATACCAGATAGTAAAGAGCCAGAAATAATACCAATTTTAGCAGAATTTAAAAACACAACATTTTCATAAAAGGCTAACCCTCCAATAAATAATGACATTGTAAAACCAACGCCAGACAATATGCCCACTCCCAGGATTAGTTTTAAGTTTATATTTTCGGGTAAAGTGGCCATTTTCATTTTTATACTTAGATAAGAAAATAAAAATATACCAATCGTTTTGCCCACACATAAAGATATTGCAATCGTTGTGACGAGCGACAAGTCAATTGACATATCCATACTAAAATGCACGCCTGCATTTGCCAGGGCAAAAATTGGCATTATTAGTATAGCGACCCAGCTGTGAAGACGATGTTCAAGTTGCTGCAAAGGTGATTGAACTTTATTCGTCCAATCCTCTAAATTGTCAATTTCTTCAATTTGATTCTTCGTTAGTACTGGGAGTTTATTTGTATTTGTTGATTTTACCAATCGCTCAATGATCTCTGTTAAGTTTTGAGCGTATTTGAATTCATTTATTTTTTGACTGATAGGAACTGCAAAAGCAATTAATACTCCTGCAATTGTTGGGTGAATTCCAGCTTTTAGGAAAAGCAACCAGATAATGCACCCAAAGGTCAGCAATAAAAACTTGCTATGAATTTTAAGATAAGATAATACATAAAGAATAGTAAGTAGTATTCCAGCATAAAGTAAAAGCATCCAACCGATTTCCTGCGTGTAAAAAAGAGCAATAACAAGCACTGCACCTAAATCATCGATAATTGCGAAGGCGGTCAGAAATATTTTAAGTCCTAACGGTACTTTTTTTCCTATTAACTTTAGAATAGCTAGCGTAAATGCAATATCCGTTGCCATCGATATACCCCATCCATGAGTTGTCTCCGGATTCTGATTAATTAGCAAATACAATAACAAAGGAACAATCATGCCTCCAATGGCCGCAAACATTGGTAGGGATGCCTTTTTTAATGAGTTTAATTCACCTATTAAAATCTCTCTCTTTATTTCAAGGCCAATAAGAAAAAAGAAAATAACCATTAAGCCATCGTTGATCCAAAGAATCAATGGCTTAACAAGGACAAAATGTTCTGATTCTATTCCAATCTTATATTGCCAAATTGAATCATATAATTCGTGAAACGGTAAATTCGAAAAAATAAAAGCAAGAATCGTAGCAGTGAAAAGTAAGATTCCACTTAGACTTTCTGCTTTTATAAATTTTTGAGCCGGACTAAGAAATTGATTGTTACTCACGTTTAAAATATTTTAAATCAAATGGTATCCGATGTTTCTCCTGCAACAATAACTGTTCTTCTTTTCCCTCCTGAAATGTTGTTGCTATTCCGTTTATAGGAAGGGATCGCAACAATTATAGAAATGTTTTTCTATATTGGGCATAAGATTGGAGTGGTCAATTACTTTTTGGTTGTTGTCGTTAATAGAATAAAATTACCAAAATAAATCAGAAGACCATCTTTGTATGGGTGAAAGTATTAGGATTGAGAGACCAATTCTTTCGGTTTGGTTCAAAAAAAACTCACCAATTTGTTGGTGAGTTGTCTTGTTTGTTTTGTCAAAGCAATAAGAGCTACAGTATTTGTTCTGTGGTTGAGTAAAGGATTCCATGCCTTGTCAATAGGGGCGATTGGATATTCTTCATTCATTGCTTACCGGGATGGCAACAGGCTTGTGTTATTTAATCGCCTTTAGTTTTCGCTCCTTCCCAGCTGGGCTAAACAATCTTGTGTGTGTCCCTACTATTTCAATCAATCCTCAATTTGTACAGGAGGATTGAATCCTTTGGTTATCCAGGTTTCCTGATAGATGGATGAGTAAGTAATTTCTGTTACGGCTGCTTTTTTTGCAAATATTTTTGTCAAGTAAACGCATCCCTCTTTGCCCTTTGCACTAAGCATTTTAACTGTTTTACCAGCAGGAATTAGCATCCCTTTGGATATGCTGTATTGAGAGAGGATAAAAGGTTCAACGGTATCCGAAGGGAGTAATTTATCAATTAAAAAATCAGCAGGATCCAAATGGTAGATTGAATCTTTGTATTTTATTCTGACATCTTTAACAAAGGCTGGGCCTATTCCATTGTTTTCAACCTGCAAAACAAAATTATCAGGCCATGTTAGATAGTTTATCTCCAGATAGGGTAGAACAGAGGCCCTCTGATGCTCGCGCATTAATCGGGTTTGATAGATAAATGTGAATAGTGTTCCCAGGCTAATTACAAAGGCAACGATTCCAATAAGTTTTTCCAGATTCCAGAATTTTTTCATTGTTGTGATCAGGGTAATTATTAAATTTCAGAATGAGTTAGTATATAATCGCATGCGAATTTAACAAAAGAAAAACAGATGACCATCTGAAAATAATTAAATAATTATGGTTTAGGTGGGACCTCGAATAGATGTATTTGTGGGTTCATGAATTTTGTACCAGTTTTTCGGTTATTGTTCGTTTGCCGAAATAATTTTTTACAAAAATACTCTTACAGAGGAGTGGGTCAATTGATATAGTAGGGTTTGCTACTTTTCACCCCATTCTTTCGGTTTTATAGGGAAAGAATGGGGTAGAAAACCGAAATCTTTTTATTTGGAGTAGAATTCATTCGGTTCGGAACTAAAAGATTTCTATTTCGGACCCCTTTCATTTGGTTCAGAATAGAAAGATTTCTATTGGTAACCGAAATTGTTTTATTTGGAACCGAATGCATTCTATTCAAAGGTTAAAGAAAGCCCTAAATAGTGGAAATCATTTGAGTTTTTACCCCAAGTTATCTATTTACTACCCCATTCATTCGGTTTTTTAGTATAACACTGTCTCATTTTGCCCGAATAGAAAGATCCCGGACAAATGGCCCGGGATTTCCGTATTCTGCACCTGAGTTTTACAGTATTTATGGCTAATGAGCTATTTCTTCCTCCTTTTTTCTTCGCTGGGGGAAGCGATACCTTAATTCCTTGGCGGCTTCTTCGGCCCCGGGCTGGCCCAGGTTCGCCGCATTTTTTAAAACCTTGTAAATGGCCAGAGCCGAGGTGTAAGCTTCACTGCCTGCCAGTGCCATTGTATCATCCAATTGACTGGCTAAACTCTCTATAGGTGTAAGAAACTGACGCAGTGTGCGAACACTTTCGATGTCGATTTTGGTTTCGTTGATGTCAATGAAACCCGGCATATAATCGGGATATTGAGCAGCGTAATCCACCGCTTTCTCAACAAAGGAAACGGTTTTGTCGCCCATGCGGGAAAGTCCTCTGCGTTCTTCTGGACGCAGAGTGATGAGTTTGGGTTCCAAAACGCTTTTAAGAGTTTCGATTGCTTGTAATATTTGAGCCTTCTCTTCCTCGCTCAATTGGAATGAGATTTGATTATCCATATTATAAATATTAAGGGATTAATAATAGGTTTACACCCAGGGGCTTAAATACATAGTAGAAGTTACGAATAAAATCTTAAACAAAACAAATTATTTAGAAGTGTAAACTTACATTGGAGGATATAATTTTTAGGAAAAGGGGTAGGGAAGGATTAACAAATGCAAGGTAATTCTCGGTTTGGAAGGCTCCAGGATGTTGTGGTTCGCGACTTTCAGTTTCTAACCTATTTTTCACCGCAGATTACTTAGATGATCGCAGATTGAAATAATTCTTTATTTTTCGTTTCCACTTTGTTAGGTAGGGGGGGGTGGTAAGCCTGTAAGGCTTTAATTAATATAGCCCAGGGCAACGCCCTGGGTATATGTGGGTATGTAAATAGCGACGGCGCACACAATTGATTGATGAGATTCTGTATGGCCCGTCGCCACTGCAATGAGATTGAATGCGGCGATTTGAATTGCACCAATCAAATACTTCTTATCAATTTGTACTTTCTCTTTGTCGCTTTTGTACAATATATTTAACTTTTCTTTTAATGTATGGTTCCGAAATTTGGGTCCTGCAAATTGCGGCACGAATGGCTGGTGGTGCAATGATCAACAGGGGAATCGTGCCGCTTGCACGATTTAATCTGTCTTCCAGGGCGATGCCCTGGGCTATATTATATATGCCCTACGGGCAATTGCTGTTGAGGGATGCGAAAAGCACCCATTATAATCCATATAGAACCTAATTTCTTTCTTCCCAACAATTCCGCTTTTTCCGTTCCCAGCCCTTAGTTTAATATATAAAAAAAGAGCTTTGACACAATGTTGAAGCTCTTTCAGTGAACACGGAGGGATGACTCTTCGCTTTGCTCATCGAGAAAATATTAACTCCTCATACTTCGTCGTGAATATATTACGAACCCCAAGGGGTTCTCATTCCTCAGTATAATGCAAAAAAAAAGCTCCGACTCAATGTCGAAGCTCTTCAGTGAACCCGGAGGGATTCGAACCCCCAACCTCCTCGGCCGTAACGAGGTGCACTATCCAGTTATGCTACGCGTCCGTTGATCTCTTAAAGACGCTGCAAATATAAGGCTTTCGCGAGGTTTTATCCAAATATAACATCGGTTTTTTTGTTGTTTTTTTTCTTTTTCTGAAGACAGAGCCATCTACTTTCGGTGATAAATAGAAGCTTAAGCCTTGTAAAAAAAATGGAGAGGGAAGTTGATCGATTTAGAGCGGGCAGGTAGCTAGTTGTTGAACGATCATTTGGAGGTCGTTACATTTGTTAGTTTATAAAATCTGATATGTGTAAACTTAATTCTTTGTTATTAAGTAAGATTTAATAAATTGGCATGAATGTGAATTATGATAGTAAATGTTGTTTTGCTTTTTGTAAGACTCAGAAAATGTGGTGAATGTGGGGTGCTTATTTTTGTGGAGTCTAATTTTCTGTTAAAAAGGTTGTTTACTGTAGTAAATATTCTATACATTTGCGCTCAGATTATGGTTCCTGTTTCTCCCCAATGGGAGTTTAGGATGAAAAGGGAATCCGGTGCAAATCCGGAGCTGTCCCCGCAGCTGTAAGCCTTGTTAAGCTTTACCCCCTCTTATGATCACTGTTCCGATGATTGTCGGGATGGGAAGATCGGGTAAAAGTAAGGTGAGCCAGAAGACCTGCCATGGCGAATTGAATTTCGTAGCTTTCGGGTGAAAAGCGAAGAAAGAGTCTTGTATCTTTCTTTATTACTTCCCGCAGCTACCATTAATTTTATCAAACCAATAATTGATAGCAATGCGAATTAATGGAGCTGGACAATTTTTAAATGTCCAGAATAAATTGAGGCTTAATCAGGAATCCTTCCTGCGATACATTTCTGTGCAATATTTAGAAATCCATTTTCCCCCTGGAAATTAGGGGTTAAACTCTGCATCCACATTTCCCAATTATTTAGTTGAAGATTGAACTTTTTCGAAAGTATTTAAAATGCGAATGTGTTTTGTTGCTCAAGAAAGGGTTGTTTTGCTTATAGCTCAGGGCTTATTGGTCCTGTGTTCTCTTGTTTAATTCGATGGGCTCCGGAATTACTGGATTGAAAGTTACTTTAGAATGACAGTAGCTCTCCTTTATGTTCCGGCTGGCTTGCATTTGTTTCGACAGAGAGAATTTGTTGTAAAAAATATTGGGATGGTAATCAAATGTGCAGGTATTTCAATCAATGATATCAACCAATAAAAACAACAAAATAGACTATGAGAAAAATTTACTTCATGCAATTTTTATTGCTCTGGTGTTTTTCGATAATGAACACTATGGCTATGGAAAATGCAAGCATTCCAATACCAGAAGGAATGCTTTTTTCAAAAGGTTCTGAGTCCTGGAATATGGAAGCAGGCAAAACCATTACTACTAGCGGTGGTACGTTTTACGATGACGGAGGTGGTAGTGGAACTTATTCCAGTAATTTTAAGGGGACTATGGTGTTTAAACCTCAGACACCGGGGGCCAAAATCCGGGTTAGTTTTACCTCATTTAATGTAGAGAGTGCTACAGACTGTAAGTACGATCATCTGGTTATCTATGATGGGGCAGATGATTCTGCACCGGAGCTGGGTAAGTTTTGTGGAACAGATCAGCCCGGAACGTTTACCTCTACTGCAGAGGACGGCAGCCTTTGTTTCTATTTCAAGTCCGATTATGGTGGAAACAGGTCTGGCTGGGAAGCACAAATAAGCGAGTATATCCCAACTGATATGACCTACTCATCTGCGGAGGCAATTCAGACCAATACGGCTCTGGCAGCTGTTGGAGCTGAAAATATTGAGGTTATAGGGGTTAAAGTATCAGTTGCTGGGGATATTAATCCCTTGGCAGTGACATCCCTTGATTTTAATACTACAGGAACAACCAATACTTCCGAAATTGCAAAGGCAAAAGTGTTTTACACCGGATCCAGTTCAGTATTTAATACCACAACAGTTTTTGGTGAATTGGTAAGCCCAAGCGGTGATTTTACCATTTCAGGAAATCAGACATTAGCCCCGGGCGACAACTATTTTTGGTTGGCTTACGATTTAGGTGAGAATTCCACAGAGGGAAACACCATTGATGCTCAATGTACCAGGCTTGTTGTAGCGGAAACAGAACATATTCCTGCAGTTACGAATCCGGATGGACAAAGAACGCTTAAGGAAATGGTTCTTCTGGAATCGGGAACAAAAAACTTTAAGGTTACCAAATCGATTCCGTTTTACGATAATGGAGGACCTTCAGCTCCCTACTCCAAGGATTTTACCGGAGTTATTGTTTTTGAGCCTAAGGACGAAAACCATAAGGTTCAAATTAATTTCTCCTCTTGCAATGCCTCTACTTTAACTATCTACAACGGTAATTCTACAAGTGCCGATAAAATTGGTTCCTACTATTCGTCGGCTAATCCGGGACTTGTGAAATCAACTTCGGATGATGGTTGTTTAACGGTGAAATTGCAGTCCTATGCAAATGTTTATGATGGTTGGGAGGCTCAGGTTTCGAACTATGAACCACAACCCATGGCCTACGAATCGGGCGAAGTGTTCCAGGAAGAAACGGGTTTGGTTGCTCCCGGAGATTTGAACCAGGAGCTTATCGGTTTTAAAGTTGTTACTTCCGGTTTGCTTTCACCTGTAAGTGTTGAGAATTTAAAAATCAATCTTGCAGCAACAACCGATGTTCGGAATATTGAAAAACTTACTGTTTATTTCGGAGGTAAAACCAAGGATTTTACCAGTTCGGAGAATGTGAAAATTGGTGAAGTAACAGCCATTTCAGGAAATGAAGTAAGCGTTAGTTTATCTCAAAAGCTGGCTTTGGGAGATAATTACTTCTGGATTTCTGCTGATGTGTCTGCTACGGCAGTTGATAATAATGTGATTGATGCTCAAATAACAGCTATTACCGTAGCCGGAGAGGAGCATATTCCAGCGAATGCCAATCCTGACGGTCAGCGAACCATCAAAAATATGTATCTTTTGAAGTCCGGAACCAAAACTGTTAAAGTTATTAACAGTCTTTTGTTTTACGATGAAGGAGGAGTTGACGGCAACTATTCGAAGAACTTCGAGGGGATCGCTATTTTTGAACCAGAGGATGCAGATCATAAGGTTCAGATAGATTTTAGTTCGTTTAATACAGGGTATTATCACAAACTGACCATTTACAATGGCAGGGGAATTACGGCTGAAAAGATTGATGAATACAGTGGTACAACTTCGCCCGGATTACTGAAATCAACTTCGGCCGACGGATGTCTTACTGTGAGGTTTAAAGTTGGATATGGTACTGCCACTCCGGGGTGGGAAGCTACGGTTTCGAACTACGAGCCTCAACCAATGACTTATGTGTCGAGTGTTGGCTTCCAGGATAATACAACCTCATTGTCTCCGGGGGATGTTAAGCAGGAAATTGTTGGGTTTACCGTTAAAACTACAGGATTGCTTTCTCCATTAACAGCAGAAGGTGTTGTTTTTGATCTTTCTTCGGTAACCAATATTGCTGATATTACCAAGGCATATCTATATTATAGTGATGATGCAAAGAACTTTGCTTCATCAGGAAATATTAAAATTGCTGAAACTACAGAGATCAACGGAGGGACTTTAACCTTCAATTTTAGCAGGGCACTAGCTCTTGGAGATAATCATTTTTGGTTGGCAGTTGATGTCAATGGATCGGCTCAGCAAAACAATATTATTGATGCAGGTGTTTCCAAATTGATTATTTCCGGAAGCGATTACACTCCCCAAAGCAGTAATCCGGAGGGGCGAAGAGTCGTGAAGCGTGTCTATAAAATGGAGCAGAGTGGATCCAAGGAGATTACAACTTCTGGTGGAATGTTTTACGATGATGGTGGAGCTGAATACGATTATTCAAGTGGTTGTGCAGGTACCGTCGTATTCAAACCAATGGATCCCAACAATAAAATTCGTATTACCTTCAATTCTTTTGATACCGAAAGTGGTTACGATTATATGTATATTTATGATGGTGCAGATCGGTCGTCTCCTGAATTAGGTAAATTCAGTGGAGCATCGAATCCACCTCAGTTTACATCATCAGCCGCGGATGGGAGTCTTTGTATATTTTTTGATTCTGATAGTGGAAGTGAGGAGTCTGGTTGGGAAGCCGAGATCAGTGAATACACTCCTGCACCAATGTCAGTTGTTTCTTCCGAAACTGTGGAGTATTCCACAGCTGAAGTTTGTAAAGGAACCGAGGCTGCACCAATTATTGGATTAAAGGTTGTGACTACTGGTTCGCTATCACCCAAGAGTGTTGATAAAATAAAAGTTGACTTGCGCTCAACGCAAAATATCTCAAAGATAAAGGTTTACTATACCGGTAAATCGAATACATTTGATCGTGCTGATCTAGTTGGAGAGAAAAATGTGACCGAAGCAATTGAAGAGGTAGCGCTTGGTAAACAGCTTGGTACGGGTGATAATTTCCTCTGGGTAGCTTATGACATTGACGCAAATGCAAACGCCGGGGACTATGCTAAGGCAGAGGTCACTGAGATTGTGGTTTCAGAGACCGTTCACAAGAATACTCAAGCCAATCTTACCGGGCGTCAGGTTCAGGATTATGTGAAGATGCCAGGAACCAAAGGCAATACTATTGTAGTTGGTGACGAAATCCATTTCTACGACGATGGAGGAAAGGATGGCTTGCATGCAAAAGATATTCTTGGTTCGTTGACCTTTATTCCTGCCAATTCGGAGAAAAAAGTTAAGGTTGAATTTTCCGAGTTTGAATTGCAAAACTATGGAGTCGATTTCCAGGTGTACAATGGAAAAAGTAACGAAGGCCTGAATCGAATTGCCGATTTGAAAGGAAGTGAGATCCCTGATCCTGTGAAATCAACTTCAGAGGATGGTGCACTACATTTCTATTTTAAGTCTGCATCAATGTTTACACAAAAACCTGGTTGGGTGAGTCGTGTTTACTGTTATGAACCAAAGCCGCTGGAGGTTGCGAAAAGCGAGGCAACTCAGCGGGAGCGCAAGTTTTTGCAACGGAATACAAAAGATCAGCTGATTCTTGGTATTGAGCTTACCGTTAGTGGAGAGAAAGATGTTATTGATTTTACAAAGATGAGCTTCAGTACCGAAGGTTCAACGCTTCCTACTGATATTGCATCGGCCAAGTTGTACTATACCAATGGCTTGTCAATGTTTACAACTGCAGAATTGCTGGATGAGGTGAACAGTCCAACCGGTGATTTTACCTTTGAATTCAACAAGCAGGTAAAACGGGAGGGAACCTATTACTATTGGCTGTGTTTTGATATTGCCAATGATGCTGTTCCCGGTGATATTATCGATGCAGTTCTTAAATCGGTAACGGCCAATGGCGAGGTTCAAAAAGCTACCATCGGAAATCCTCTGGGAAAACGTGTAATTCGAAAAGCTCTTGCCGGAACTTATCTTATTGATGCAAATCCGGCTGTAGATGCTGATTTTGTTTCGCTTGAGGAAGCTGCTGAAGCACTGAATACTCTTGGGGTAAATGGAAGTGTTACCTTCAACATTGCTCCGGGTGAGTATGAGGGTGCCTTTACCTTAAATGAGATTTCAGGAGCCTCCAATGTCAATCGAATTACCTTTACTTCGTCTACCGGTAACCGTGAAGATGTAATGGTAAAATGGAACGGTACGGAGAGTGCAAATGTTGTTGTCACCATTAATGGAGCTGATTACGTTACATTTGAGCATCTTTCCTTTGTCAATAAAGGAGCAAGATATTGCCGTTTGCTTGATATGTATGGTGGGGCAAATAACAACAAGTTTGTTGACAACCTTTTTGAAGGTATTGAGGTGAGTGCAACCGAATACAACGATGATAAAACACTTATTTTCTGCGCTGATCTAAAGCATAAATCACTGGATAACAATAACGAGTTTACAGGTAACACCTTCAAATTCGGTAAAATGGCTATGAATATTCGGGGACTTAGTGCTCTTACTGATTTCGAAACCGGATTGGTGATCAAAAACAATACCTTTTACAACCAATTTTCGAAGTCGATTTATCTTAACTATCAAGACAATTTGCTTATTGAGGGGAACACATTTACCCAAAATGATTGCAAACGAGAATATCAGGCAATTGATATTTTCCAGAGTCACAGAAATGTTAAGATTGTAAAGAATAAGTTCAATCTGGACTGTGCTTACAAAGGGGGAACAGCGATTTTCCTGCGGAATTTCAACTCAGTTGATGCATCAAGAACCTTGGTGGCAAACAACTTTATCAGCATGACTTCAACCAGTCGGGAAGTTATGGGAATCGAATTGGAGGATATTGATTACATTGATGTTTTCCACAATTCAGTGAAAATTTCCGGTTCCAATACTTTGTCTAAAGCTGTGTTTGTTGACCAACGCGGATCGGGTATTGCTGACAACCTTCGCTTTAAGAACAACATTTTTGCTGTTTATACAGGCGGGTATGCACTTTGGTCGAAAATTCAGGCTTCCAATTCTGTGTTTGCCAACAACAACTACTATTCGGATAATACCGCCGAGCATTTTATGAAGTTTGGTGATATTGTGGTAACCTCACTGGAAGACTGGAAAACCGCGATTGGCAACGATGAGAATTCGATAAGCATTGAGCCTGGTTTCGTTGGGGATAATGATCTGCACATTACGGGTACAAATCTTAAGTTTGGAACTCAGCTCTCTGATGTTGTAGAGGATATCGATGGGGAGCCACGTAATGCTGCAACTCCTTTTATTGGTGCGGACGAAATTCCGGATGCAACCTTTGAGGGTGGTTATCCTAAGTTTACTGAGGTAACTGCTGTTAGCGCCAATATGGCTCTGAAAACAGCCGAAGCAGGAACCATATATTTTGTTGTGCTGCCGAAATTGAGTGAGCTGCCCTCTGTACAGCAAATTAAAGAAGGGAGAAATGCCTTGGGTGCAGATGCTATTTTCAATGGAAATATTGGATTGGAAGCACAGGAGGTGAAATCCACTGCTATTACCGGTTTGTCTGAAAAGACCGACTACGATGTTGTTTTGGTCGTTGAAAAAGAGAATGGTGACCATTCCAGCATTATTAAACTCTTGCTTTCTACTTTAGATGTTACTGCTCCGGAATTTATTGAGAATACACCTGCTCTGAAAGATGTGACTGATGCATCTTTTAAGGTTGAGGTCAAAATCAATGAAAGAGGGACTGTCTATTATGCTCTTCACCCTGAAAGCACTACTAATTTGAGTGCAGAAGATGTGAAGAACGGAACCTCTGCTATTGTTTCAGGAAGGATTAATGCTGAAAAAGAACAGTTTATTCGTTGCAACCAATTGAGCCCCGGCACCAATTATAAGCTTTACCTAATTGCTGAGGACGATCAGGAGAAGGCAAATATTCAGGCGACTCCAGAAGTAGTTTCGGTTAAAACGCTTTTTGGAAATGCGGTTCGTAATTTTACAGCTGAGGCTGTGGAAGGAACTAAAGTAAACCTGTTGTGGCAACAGCCATCTACTCCTGCCAATGTAATTGTAGTATATTCTACAGATAATAATTTTGGTCGTCCCGAAAGTGGTACGGAATACCATGTAGGTGATGTGTTTAAAGGTGGAGGAGAGATTCTTTATACAGGGAATGCAAGTTCGTTTGAGCACACTTCTATTGTGGAAGGTCAAACCTACTATTATCGTATATACACCTACAACAACGAGAAGGAATATTCGCAATATCTCGAGGATTATGCCGTAATGAATTACGACAAATGGACAATCCTTGTTTATTTGGATGGTGATAACAACCTGGAAGGAAACGGTATTGCCGACATTAACGAGATGGAAAGCGTTACGCTTCCTGAAAATGTAAATGTTATCGTTCAGATGGACCGTACAACTGGGCATGATTATTCCAATGAAAACTGGACGGAAACTCGTCGATATTTGATTCAACACGATGATGATGTCAAAAAGATCAATTCTCTGTGGTTGGATCAAAGTAATCCGCTGGGTGAGCTGAATATGGGTGATCCCAATACCCTTAGCGACTTTATAGAATGGGGAGTTAAGAGCTTTCCTGCCGAAAAGACCATGTTGATTCTATGGGATCATGGTGGAGGATGGCGTTCATCCGATCAAACCAACTTCAGTCTGACAAAAGGTGTTTGTTGGGATGATACCGATGGGAATGACTATCTGGAAATGCGGGAAGTGAAATCAGCTCTTCAAAATGCACAGGTAAAGACGAAGAAAAAACTAAACGTTCTTGGTTTTGATGTTTGTCTTGCCGGTATGATGGAAGTTGGCTATGAGGTGAAAGATGTTGTTGCTGACTATACTGTCTTTTCTCAGGCATTGGTTCCTGGTTCCGGGTGGAATTACGACGGATGGTTGTCAACACTTGTTTCAAATCCTGATGCTACAACTTTAGATGTATCGCAAGCTGCTGTTCGTTCGTTCCAGGATGCATATACAGGGGTAACCGATGTAACTATGTCTGCAATGGATATTTCTAGGGTGGATGAATTGAAAACTCTTGTTGATGAATTCACAGCTCAGTACCTGAGTGTAGTATTAGAGTCTACTGTTATCAATGGGGCTTTCAATAAATCGGATCTGTTTTCTGCCCGCAAAAACTATATTGATTTGGGATTGTTTATGGATCACTGCTCTAAGTATCTTGAGGATGAGGATTCGAAAGCGAAAGCAGCAGCGGTTGTTAACAAGCTGAATGAAGCAATTGTTACGCGAGGGAATACCGGAGATTTTGAGAATGCAACCGGGCTGAACATCTATTTCCACAAATACACCGATTATGAGTGGGATGATTATCGTGCGCCATATTGTGATTTTGCAGACGAAAGTACCTGGAAGTGGTTCGTGAAAAATTACGATAAAGATGGGTTGGCTCCTATGTTTATTGATGGCTATCCTAAAGCATTGAATGTTTCCAATACGAGTCTTGATTTGGTTGTTAAAACAAACAAAACAGGTAAGGCTTATTTTGTTGTTCTTGCCGATGAAAGTCGTACTCCTTCTGTTTCGCAGGTTAAAGAGGGAAAAAATGCTGATGGCGAAGTGCTGTCCGATAATTTCAAAGGAGCAATCAATACAGTTAAGTACATTGCTTCTCAGCAAAATCTTGAGGGCTTAACCGGAGCTACCGAATATGATATCTATATTGTACTTGAAGACACAGAAGGATTAACCAGTGATCATGTTATCAAGTTGGAAGCAGTAACTTTAGATCGAAAAGTTGCAACTTTCGAAAATCTGCTTCTTGCTAATAACTCTTTCTGGAATGGTGCTGACAACCGTGGTGGTTTTGTAGATGGAGGATTTTACTTCCCTAACAACTACTCGCAAAGTGCCTGGTATGGTTTCTCCTACTCAAATCGCACAGATAATACGGTAGAGGGAATTCCCGGGCAGTTTACATCGTATGCTGGCGGGGGAGTTGAAGAATCCGATAACTATGCCGTTGCTTTTATACGTGGAGAATTTACCCGTATTGATGTTAATAATGCAGGAGATGGTGTTCCTGTGTCCGGATTGTATATTACCAACAACAGCTTTGCACGTCATTCCATGGCAAAAGGGGATTTGCTTGCTAAGAAGTTTGGTGGAGATAGCGGTAATGATCCTGACTGGTTCAAGTTGACTGTAAAAGGAATAGATGCTCAAGGTCAATACACAGATGAAGTGGAATTCTATTTGGCTGATTTCCGATTTACAGACAATTCCAGGGACTATATTGTTGAGGACTGGAAATGGTTGGATTTAACCTCCTTAGGAAATGTGACGAAATTGGAGTTCCGTTTGTCCTCCTCGGATGGTGGAACTGGCAAAAGTATGAATACGCCAGCCTATTTCTGTTTGGATAATCTGAATGCGAAAGCTCCGGAGGATCATGCACCTGTTGTGAAGAATCCAATTCAGGATATTGTTGTTAAAGAGAATGCTGCCGAAAGGATTATTGACCTGAATAGTGTTTTTGCCGATTTAGATGGAGATGAACTTACTTTTGAGGTTGTATCCAATACCAACGAGCAATTGGTGAATGTGAACCTGCAAGATGCAGATCTTAAGATTTCATTCACACGAGAATTGTCGGGTAGTGCAGAGGTGACTATTAAAGCTGTAGCCAACGGAAAATCAGTGGAGACAACTATTGATATAACCGTAAGCAATGTTGATCATGCTCCAACCGTAATCAAAGCGATGGATGCGATTGTGGTGAATGAAAATGCTGCTGACAAGGTAATTGATTTAAGTAAAGTCTTTACGGATAAGGATGGTGATTCAATCACTTATGTTGTGAAGAAGAATACCAATACCGACTTGGTTACTGTGAGTATTGCTAAAGGAATGCTTACTATTGCCTTTACTCCTGAAATGTCGGGTAGTGCGGATATTGCCGTTACAGCAACATCAAATGGCAAATCGGTAGAGGCATCGGTTCATATTGTTGTAAATGCTGTTGATCATTCTCCAACCGTAATCAAAGCAATTGATGCGATTGAGGTGAATGAGAATGCTGCTGATAAAGTGATTGATCTGAACAAAGTCTTTACCGATAAGGATGGTGATTCAATCACTTATGTTGTGAAGAAGAATACCAATACTGATTTGGTTGCTGCTGGTGTTGCTAAAGGTTTACTTACTGTTGCCTTTACTCCTGAAATGTCGGGAAAAGCAATTGTTACTATTGAAGCCACAGCAAACGGAAAAACGGTTGAGACGGCTGTTGCGATTACTGTGAATGCTGTTGATCATGCTCCAACTGTAATTAAAGCCTTTGAGGATGTTGTGGTTGATGAAAATGCTCCAGAGGAGATCATTGACTTGAGCAATATCTTTGGGGATGAGGACGGTGATGAACTAACTTATGCTGTAATGTCCAATTCAAATGAGGAATTGGTGGAGGCATCAATTAGTGCCGGTTCACTTCGTCTTGTCTTCACCTCTGAAATGGCTGGAGATGCTGTTGTTACAGTTGTTGCAACTGCAAATGGTAAGTCAGTAGAGGCATCGGTTAAGGTTACTGTAAATGCCATAACATCCATAGATACTATTGATGAGGCCAAGATTGCAACCTATCCTAATCCTTGTGTTGATGTTTTGAATATTAAGGCTGGTGATAATATCATTGACTATGTAAGGATTGTAGACATGGGAGGAAATGTTGTTTCTGTTACTAAACCCAATACCAATGTGGTTACTTTAAATGTAAGTAATCTTTCACCTGGAGTTTATATTGTTAATATGGAAATAGATGGCAATATTTTAAATAAACGGATCATTAAAAAATAGTTCCATAACCAGTTAAAAGTATATCCGCTAATCACTTGTTTTGTTGATTAGCGGATTACTTGTTTTGAGGCTGTTAAAAAATAGATTAAAAGCGTATGAAAAATTATTTTTCTTTTTTATTCTTTTTGCTGCTGTGTTTAGGTGTTGTGGCGCAGGATGTTTGTCATAAGGATGATGAGCAGTTTATTGATTGGGCCATTAATGCTACTTTGAAACCGGGATATGTGAATATTTCAGATCCATCTTTGGGAAAAGCAGATTACGGTGATGTATCAAATTCGCTGCACAAAGCGGATGGTAAGATTGTAAGTCTGGGCGATGGAGGAGAGGTAGTAGTTTCTTTTTCTTCTCCGATTGTAAATGGCAAAGGTGCCGATTTTGCTGTGTTTGAAAATGCAGGAAAGTTTGGAGAAGATCCATTTTTGGAGCTGGCTTTCGTTGAGGTGAGTTCCAATGGTAAAGATTTTTTCAGATTTCCTTCAGTTTCCTTAATTCCAACAGATAAGCAAACGGGGTCGTTTGAAGGTACCAATCCGGCTTTGATTACAAATTTGGCAGGAAAAGACCTGACTTTTTACGGAACTCCTTTTGATTTGGATGATTTGAAAGGTATTCCGGAATTGGATCTGGAAAATATTACTCATGTAAAACTTGTGGATGTTGTTGGCTCAATCGATAAGAGCTATGCCTCTTATGATTCCAAAGGGAATATTATAAACGATCCTTTCCCTACTCCATTTAATTCCTCTGGCTTTGATCTTGATGCTGTTGGTGTAATTCATAATAAGGTAAGCGAAGATGCTCCTCCTGTTGTGAAAAAGCCAATAGAGGATATTGTGGTGGATGAAGATTCGGCTGATAAAACAATTGATTTGAGTGCTTGCTTTTCCGATCCGGATGGTGATCCGATCACCTATTCCATTAAATCGAATACGGATGAAGGATTGGTGGAGGCGACGATCGATAAAAGTTTGCTTACATTAGAGTTTACTGAAGGAAAGTCGGGTGTTTTAGTTCTGACCATTGAAGCCACAGCCAATGGAAAATCGGTAGAGGCAATGTTTTCTATTACCATTCATGCGGTTGATCATGCTCCGGTTGTTGTCAAATCGATTGAAGATGTCGTAGTGGATGAGAATGCGGAAGATAAAATAATCGATTTGGGTGCTTGCTTTTCTGATGCCGATGGTGATCCGATCACCTATTCCATTATATCGAATACGGATGAAGGATTGTTGAAGGCGACGATCAATAGAAGTTCGCTTGCATTAGAGTTTGTTGAAGGAAGGTCGGGAGTTGCTGTTTTAACAATTGAAGCAATTGCCAACGGAAAGATTGTGGAGGCATCATTTAATGTGACTGTGGTTAAATCTCCCGTTGGACCTGTGCTTATGAATGAAATCGAGGATTTGATAGTAAATCAAGGGAGTGATGATGTTGTGATTGAGCTAAGTTCTGTTTTTGCCTGTGAGGATGGGGATATGGTTTTCTCTGTTGCTAAAAACAGCAATCCTCAGGTGGTGGAATCTGAAATACATGGTGAAGAATTGGTTCTCTCTTTTGTTTCAGAAGGAATTGGGGAGGCTGATCTTACAATTAGAGCCGAAGCCAACGAGCAATCGGAAGAAGCCTCATTTTCTGTTACTGTGAACCCTATTACCGGAATTGATAATCTGGAAATAGGACAAGTAAATCTTTCACCTAATCCGTGCGGTGATTATTTTTGGCTGGAAATGGACAATTACAAAGGTGATGTTTTTGTATCGGTACTTAATCTTATTGGACATGAAGTCATGAAGAAACAGATAAAGAATTTTTCGCCTGAACGATTTGATATGGCTGGTTTGCCCTCTGGGATGTATTTGATTCGTTTGCATACCTCGAAAGGTGTTCTGATAAAGAAAGTACTGAAAAAGTAGCTGAATGAGATTGTAAGGTTTTAATATGACCATTCATAGTGTAGTCACAATTCCAGTATTTGGTTTTGTGACTTTTTTTATCCGGCTATCAGATATTATTTTCTATAAACGATTCCTCGCTTTTTAGTTTAATCTTATAGTGTTGGAATGGGAAGTGTCTAAAAACAAAAAAATCGCCACCGGATGAAGGATGACGATTTCTTATCTCAGAGGGTGGAAGCCCCTTTATCCAAGAAAGATTTTTATTGTGAACACGGAGGGATTCGAACCCCCAACCTCCTCGGCCGTAACGAGGTGCACTATCCAGTTATGCTACGCGTCCGTTGATCTCTTAAAGACGCTGCAAATATAGGGCTTTTGGAAGCTTTTATGCAAATGAAATCATCTTTTTTTTGCTACTTTTTTTTGGTGAGCAAGGAGTAGATGCTTACTTGTGTTGATAAATAGAAACTTAATAGAAAATGAAAAAAATGTTTTTTTTACTCAGAAGATGCTTTGGATTCTTAAAAGAGGAATTTTTGTTCGAATTAAAATGGAAAAGGAGAGAGAATTGTTTGATGATATACCCGGAGAGTCGATAATTAAAGGAAAAGTGTCAGGCTAAATGGGGCTTTTTAGTTTTGTGCCGAAAGAAAAGGATCCAAAAACGCACCAGTTTTCTGATGAGTTTCTTTGTGAGTACGGAAAGATTACTTCTTGGGTTTTTTGTGAATATATTACGAACCTGGGTTCTCATCCCTCCTTGTGTCGTTAATATTTCAATTTAGTGCATAAAAAAAACTCATCAGTTTTCTGATGAGTTTTTCAGTGAACACGGAGGGAT
>JBGRQA010000008.1:0-200150 GCA_041725895.1 Marinifilaceae bacterium | reverse complement strand
AATTGACTGAAGCCTTCTTTCTGCCTTACAAAAGTAAAAAAAACAGTGAAATATATTTGGATTTAAACACAGTATCTATGGGGGTGGAAGTCCATTGCTTCTTAGATTTAGAAAAGACGTTAAGGAACAGAGATGATAATACTGTTCGGAGGTATTAAAAATGCAAAAACCGCTACCTGCAAATAGCAGCTAGCGGTTTTGATTATTCTTTACAAGGATTATTCTCTAGTTGGTTTTGTATTCGTACTGCACCTTACTTAGATCCTCGTTGGCTTTTACTATTTTTTCCTTCAGACTTTCCTTGAACTGGATAACCTGCTCCTGAAGTTCGCTGTCGCCGGATGCCATAATTTGAGCAGCTAAAATTCCTGCATTTTGAGCACCGTTGATGGCAACAGTAGCAACTGGAATTCCCGGAGGCATTTGGGCAATGGCAAGTAGCGCATCCATTCCGTCCAGCGAAGCATTAATTGGTACACCAATAACAGGCAGTGGAGTCATGGCAGCAATAACACCGGGAAGGTGGGCAGCCATACCTGCGCCGGCAATAATTACTTTGATTCCTTTTGCGTAGGCTTCAGTGGCAAATTTTTCAACTGCTTCGGGTGTTCTGTGAGCAGAAAGGGCATTAATTTCGAATGGGATTTTAAAATCGTTTAATACTTTTGCAGCCTTTTCCATTACTGGAAGGTCGGAAGTACTTCCCATTATGATACTTACTTTCGGTTCCATTGTCGTTTTTATTTGTGGATTTATAAATAGAATGACAAAAAATTGTACTTTTGCAGGATCAATTGGAATTGTTTTGATACTTGTATCCGGAACTCCATTTTTCCTGCTTGGTTGCAAGCGTAAAAATGAGAAAAATATATGGATGTTTTATACAGGAATCGAAACAATTTTTTGTTAGTGATTCTGCCTATTTCTTTTGTTAGATAGAAAACGGGTAAGGGATCTTTTTTCTTTACCGAAAAGATCACTCCTTTTAATTCATTTGTAGGGAATGAAATTTTGAGGTTAAAGAGAAACAATTAATTATTAGAACAAAGGGAGTTCCTTGGTCGTTTGCTCTCTGTCTTATTCAAAGCAGTAGAACGAAGGAAAAGGGAGGAACCCGCTGGCAACCAAAATCAAATTGAAATCCAATCCCCTCCGGGTATAGGTAGGGAGTGTATTTTTGAAAACAGATTGTATACCTATGAAAACAGTAAAACTCCTTGACAGGGAATTTAAAGTATCCATTCCAGAAGAAAAGATTGATGGGGTGATTGATCAGATGGCAGAGAAGATGAATAAGGACCTGGAGGGCAAAGATCCTCTGTTTATTTGTATTCTTAACGGATCTTTTATGTTTGCTTCTGATTTGATGAAGAAGATTACTATTCCCAATGCGGAAATTACCTTTATGAGACTTTCGTCTTATGATGGAATGGGCACAACCGGGAAGGTGAAAAAACTGATGGGATTTACCGAAGATTTGAAGGATAGAACTGTGATCCTATTGGAAGATATCGTGGATACCGGAATTACCATTTCAAATACACTGGAGCAAATTGCCAGTTACGAAGCCAAGGAAGTTTTGGTTGCAACTATGCTTTTTAAGCCTAAAGCTTGTGTACGTGATGTGAAGTTGGATTATGTAGGGTTGGAAATCCCTAACGATTTTATTGTTGGTCGTGGTTTGGATTATGATGGTTTGGGCAGAAATTTACCTGATATCTATACTGTGATTGACTAATAAATAGAAATGCACAATATTGTAATTTTTGGACCTCCCGGAGCCGGTAAAGGTACCCAGTCCGGGAGGTTACAGGATAAATACGGAATTATCCATTTGTCTACCGGTGATATTTGCCGACAGGAAATACTGAAGAAAACCCCTGAAGGGCTACTTGCCAAAAAGTTGATTGACGGAGGGAATTTCTTTCCGGATGAATTGGCCTATAAAATGGTGGAGAAATTTCTTTCCGGCAATGCCGATGCAAAAGGCTTTGTTTATGATGGGATGCCCCGTCATGTAGGGCAGGTGGAACCATTCGATCAAATGCTTGTAAAACGAGACAGTAAAGTGGATCTTGTTTTGGAGCTAAAAGTAGAGGAAGAGGAGCTGATCAAGCGCTTGTTGAAGCGGGGTGAATCTTCAGGAAGACCAGACGACAGCGGACGAGAAGTAATTTTAAAAAGATTACGGATTTACGATGAGGTAACCGCCCCGCTAGCGGATGTCTATCAAAAAAAAGGTGTTTATCAAACCATTGATGGAATGGGGAGCGAAACGGAAATTTTTGCCCGCATTTGCAATGCCGTTGATAATTTGATATTTTAAGAAGAATTGAAAAAGAGTTACGGATTCTCTGATTTGTGAATTCGAAGCTCAATAAAATAAAGAAAGGGAGTTGGTATGGCAGGATCAAATTTTGTGGATTATGTGAAGATTTTTGGTCGCTCGGGAGCCGGTGGAAATGGATCGGCCCACCTTCGTCGTGATAAATTAACCGCCAAGGGTGGACCTGATGGTGGTGATGGAGGTCGAGGCGGACACATTATCCTTAGAGGGAATTCTCAATTCTGGACTTTGATCCACCTGAAATTTCAACGCCATATTTTTGCCGGAGACGGTGGTTCGGGGAGTGAAAGTCGTAGTACTGGGTTTAGCGGTGAAGATAAAATCATCGAAGTTCCTTTGGGAACCGTAGCCCGTGATGCCGAAACCGGTGAGGTGATTACCGAAATAACTGAGCACGATCAGGAGGTGATTCTAATTAAAGGTGGCCGCGGAGGTTTGGGTAACTTTAATTTTAAATCAGCAACCAACCAAACGCCTCGATATGCCCAGCAGGGTGGCGAGCGTGTGGAGCGGGCCGTGATTTTAGAGTTGAAAGTTTTGGCGGATGTTGGTCTGGTTGGATTCCCTAGTGTGGGGAAATCTACCCTTCTTTCCGTAGTTTCTGCAGCCAAACCTAAAATTGCAGAGTACCACTTTACCACCCTTGTTCCCAATTTGGGAATTGTGAGCTATCGTGACGATCGATCCTTCGTAATGGCGGATATTCCGGGAATTATTGAAGGGGCTCACGAAGGCAAAGGACTGGGATTGCGATTCCTGCGCCACATTGAGCGAAACTCTGTGTTGTTGTTCATGGTTGCAGCCGATAGCGACGATATTCATAAGGAATACAAGATTCTCCTGAACGAATTGAAGCAATTCAATCCTGAATTGCTGGACAAACGACGTTTGCTTGCTATCACCAAATCTGATATGCTGGATGAGGAATTGATGGAGGAGATCGAACAGGATTTGCCGGATATACCCCATGTGTTTATTTCTTCTGTTGCCCAGAAAGGGTTGATGGAATTGAAAGATATGGTGTGGCGTGCACTGAACGAATAGTACCATCTAATAGGATATTGAGATCCCGGTTCCATGTTTTTGGAGCCGGGATTTTTTGTGCAAATACCCCGCTATATTTTCCCAGCGTCTTGCATTGGGCAGAGTTATGACAATTCCTCTAGTTGGGAATTGTTTTGCTGCGTTTGGAATTTTCGAGGCAAGTCTGTGCTACTAAAACTGAAGCAAGGGAATGCTGGCAGAACTTCTCATTTTTGCTGCGATAAAGTTATATTTCCAGGTGAATACCCCGTATTTAAGAAGAGGAATAAATGTTTGTGGAAACCAAAAATAAAAATAGTTTCCACTTCTTTTGGAAACTGTTTTTCAATTTAGTTTCTTTGTAAAGACTTCCGGAAGCAATTCAATTGATTTTGTTACTAAAACTTGTAAATTGTTATGATGCAAAACGACGAATTGATTGCTCCTATGAATGAGATACTGAAGGAGCTTTTGCAGAAAATGGAAAATGCTCAGCTTTCAGGTGAAACGCTTTCGCCACAAATGTTTCGGGGAACCATGGAGCTGGTTGCTCTTCAAATGGAGGGGGAGAAGGCTGAACTTTATGATGTTGCTGATTTTGAGATAGACCTGGAGGAGCGAAATCTCCCGGTACGGTTGTACCGTCCTTCAGGTGAGAAGAACCTGCCCATTGTCCTGTTCTTCCATGGCGGCGGTTGGGTTGGCGGTAATCGTACCACCCATGATGGTTTGTGCCGAAATTTGAGCCGTTTTTCCGATGCTCAGGTACTGTCTGTGGAATACCGGTTGGCGCCGGAACATCCCTATCCGGCAGCGGTAGAGGATGCTTTAGAAACTTTTGAGTGGGTAAGGAAAAATGCAGAAAAATTGGGTGCAGATGCAGAACGGATTGGTTTAAGCGGCGATAGCGCCGGGGGCAATCTTACTGCCAATATTGCTATGAAATTTGCTGGTGAAAGTGGTCCCTGTGCCCAGGTGATGTTCTGTCCCAGTTTGAACCAGGTGGCAAAAACCGCGTCCAAAACAACATTTGGAAAGGGCTACATGTTGGACCTTTGCCAGATGGAGTGGTTTCTGCAACAGTACGGAGGCGGAAAACTGGATCTGCAGGATCCCCGTATTTCTCCCTGGTTTGGCCCTGTTTCGGAACACTATCCTCACACCTTGGTGGTGACGGGGGGATATGATCCTTTGCGTGATGAGGGAATTGCCTTTGCCGAAAAACTGAAGGAGAAGGGGGTGGAAGCCAGCTGGTCATGCTATGGTGAAATGGTTCACGGATTCTCCTGTTTTGGCGTGTTGCCCCGGGCTGTCGATTCTGTTCGTGAGGCAGGGGAATACTTCCAAAAGGTATTTGCGGAGCACAAGTTTGTGGCCGAGATTAGAGAATAGTATTAGATTTTTTAGGATAAGAATTGTTTGACAAGAAATCAATGATTGTCTTTCAATAGTGATGATGATAAAAATGAGATGGAAATGCAAGACTCATAAGGGAGTTGAAATTTTTCTGTTTTGAATTGATTTGGTTATGTATAGGGGAATCGGTTTCTTTGTTCTTCGAAAAGAAATTGTTTCCCCTTTTGTATTGTGAATATGGATATGCAACTTGAAATTGCCAATGCTTTTGAGCGACTGTTTTGTTCTCTGGGTTATAAGAAAACCACGGTGGATCGTGTCGCAAATGAGTTGAAGATTAGTAAGAAAACCATCTACAAGTACTATAAGGGGAAGGAAGAGGTGTATCAGTACCTGGTAGATCGTTTTGCGCAGTCTGAAGTGGAGGTGATGGAGAATGAGTTGCAGACCATTGCAGATGAAGCGGAGAAACTGGATAGGGTGAACGGTTTCTGTTTCCTGCGATTGCAAAAGGCCATTGAAGCAGGAAAACAGGAGGAATTCTCCTTTTACTATCCCTGCGATATTGTGGTTGAAGCATTTCAAAGAGCCTATCGACAGCTGATTCGAACGATTCTTTTGCAGGGATCGGAGAAAGGAATCTTTCAAATCGATGATTTGGATCTTTGTATGGAATACCTGGAAGCCCTTATTGCCAAAAGCATTGAACTGGCCAAGACTGGTACCTATCCCAATATCGTAAAACAGAACATGGAAATGGTGCTGAAAATCATCAGCAAGTAAATTGGTTCTACGAATTTATCCTTTGCAAATAATTTTTGTTTCCGTTGTTTTTTTGATCGAGGAGTAAGCTTTTTTTTCCACCCCAAATTCTATAGTGCCCATTACTCTAAGCGGCAACTCCTTCCCGGATCTTGAAAATGGATTGAGACCGGTTTTTTCCAGATCCGGAAATGGTTTGTGCCCGAAAAATAGAATTAGAATTGTTTAACCGCTTTAAGGATAAATGGCGGTACTGAAGGTAAACCGATGTTTTCAGCTATTTTGTTGTAGTTTTCAGCTAAACTAACCCCGTAATCTTTTCCCTTTCGTAGTGCTTTTAAAGTTTTGTGAAGACTTGATTCTTCGTTGTTCAGATCATCCATGAATCGTTGTAAGCGATTTTTAGATGCTCTCGGTAGTACCTGGTTTTGTTTTTCTGCAGTTTCTATTTCCTCCATGGCCTTCTCTGCCTTTTCGATATCCCTAATGGTAACATCGATTTCGTCATTATCCATCTCCCTTTGAAGAAGCTTTCTTTCGTCTTCAATGTCTTCCTTTAGCATTTCGGTTTCGCCCAATAGGTTTTGAATTTCGATGGAAACGTTACTTGTAGCTTCGGCGCTTGCTTCGGCATTGGCAGATGCATTTGCGTTTCCAAAATCAGATTGGTTGATTGTGTTGTTGTTGTTTATTTGATTCATGCTAAGTCCCATTTTCTTTAGTCGGTACAAAAATTCACTATCAATATTATCATTGGCTGCATTCTCAAGGATTACGTCACTTAGGATTTGCCCAATGTTTATGGTCTGGAAATTCGATTTGCCGCACTCTTCATAGTATTTCCGGTTTTGAATCTTGGCTTTTAGTCTTTCATAGTCGTAGAAGGAGGGTCTTTCCCCATTTTTCATTAAAGCAGTGCAGGTTTCGCAATTGCAGGCAACAATTCGGCTAAACTGGATGTTTTTAAAGTCCTTGTGCAGGTCTTCGATGGCTGATCTAATGAAACTCAACAAATGCTTGCATCCTTCCTTGCTTCCGTTGAGTCTGATATCGATAACCTGCTGGTTGCCATCGGGGTCGGTCAATTGCTGAACTTCAGCCCTGATATTTGTTCCGTTATAGGTTTCGATCAATCGAACCCCTGTTTTCCAGCGGTACCCCGCATCAATCTTTTCATGAATCCGCACGATGAGGCGGGAAAACATACCGTGAGGAATAAAGCTGTATTGATATCGGAATCGAAGATTTGTTTCGTATTCCCATGCTTGGGGCTTGTCGTTGGTTAAGAGCAAAGGGGTGATAAAAACATCTTTCTCGTGGGGTAGTTCGTAACAAATGTCAAATTTGTCTTTCAGGAGCAAGCGAAGTAGCATGGCTTTCTCTTCCTCATTGTAACCGTTGCTGTTCCATTGTTGATAGGCCTGCTTTCTGGTAAAGCGTCCTTTTTTATCCTTGATTTGTTTGTCCGACAGAATGTAATACATCCCTTGGGTTAGCCAATTTTGATCCAGAAAAATATGGGTGCACAGATCCCGGTCGTCAAAATAAACCAGGTCGCCCAATTCCTTTAAATAGTAGAGGCAAAGATTGCTCTGTTCGATATTTAACCCAATTTTCGGTTGTGAACAGATGGTATGGAAGGCATCCTTGGTAATGTACTTTTTCTCTTTTAGTTGGGTCAATTCATCTCTTATCAACGACCATTTTCTAGGGACAGGTCGGTTCACGATTTCAAGTCTTGATAGTTTCTTTGATATGGTTTCATTCAGTAATTGCCATCTGGTTTTATCTCCTTTTCTTGTGAGCTGCAAGTTTACCTCCTGGCAATCAATGGAGAGTTCCTTAAATAATTCACGGTATTTGTTGAGAGCAAAATCTTCGTTTGCTGATTCAATGTCTTTGGGATTTTCCAGTACGATTACGGAGCTTTGAGGTCCAAGGAGGTTGATGATCTGAAACCAGTAATCAAAGTTGGTATTCTCTGCCCTCTTGTCCGAAACCAATACGTAGAGACAATTCTCTGTAATAAAGAACTGGTGCAGCATTTTTTGGATGTCCTGGCCACCAAAATCCCATAAATGTGCTTTTATTTCCTGTTGATTTTGGTTCTGATGCTTGAACGCTTTGCCTTTATGTACAACTATGCCCAGAGTTGAATCTGACTTACCAGGTTCTACTTGATAGTTTGGATCCAGTTGCAAATTGGCAAAGGTGGTTTTGCCAGCTCCCCCTTGGCCCAGTATCATTAATTTAGCTTCAAACAATGGGGCTTCACCATCCTTTTCGATTTGCTCAAACCAGTTTAGTATAGCTTCCCTTCCTTTCTCAACGATATTTACAGGGGGCGTTTTAATTGGATTGTCATCAATTTGAATGCCTTTGTCCCAACCATTTTTAGTTATTTGTAGACCAGTTTTTAGCAAGGGGATTAAAAAACTGATGTTTTCGATTACATTTCCAAATAGATCAAGGGTTTGTAGCTTGGTAAGGTTTCCTAAAAAGCTGATGTCTTGGATTTGATTTCCCCTCAGCTCAAGGGTTTGCAGGCTTGTAAGTTTTCCTAAAAGGCTGATGTCTGTTATTTCATTAAAGTTTAGTATTAAGGTTTCTAGATTGCTAAAGTTTTCTAAAAAACTAATGTCTGAGATGTTATTACCGACTAAATTTAAGGTTTTTAGCTTGGTAAGCTCTTTTAAAAAGGTGTAGTCTTGGATGTTATTACTGCTAAGTTTTAGGGTTTCCAGGCTTATGAGCTTTTTTACAATGCTGATATCATTGATCTGATTTTTGTTTAGGTCAAGGCTCTGTAAGCTTGTAAGCTTTTCTAAAAAGCTTATGTTCTTTATTTGATTGTCGTTCAGGTCAAGGATTACCAGGTTTTTGAGCTTTTCTACAATGCTGATTTCTTTGATCTGATTGTTATTCAGTTTAAGAATTTGCAGGCTTGTCAGCTTTTCCAAAAAACTAAGGTCATTGATTTGGTTGCCGCTCAGGTCAAGGGTTAGTAGGTTAGTAAGTTTTTCTAAAAAGCTGTAGTCTTTGATCGGATTGTGACGAAGGTTAAGGATTTGTAGTTTGGTGAGTTTTTCAATAAAGCTGCTGTCTTCAATGCTATTATTGTTTAGGATAAGGGTTTGTAGGCTTGTCAGCTTTTCCAAAAAACTAAGGTCATTGATTTGGTTGCCGCTCAGGTCAAGGGTTAGTAGGTTAGTAAGTTTTTTTAAAAAGCTGACATCTTTGATTTGATTATGTGAAAGCTCAAGGGTTTGTAGGGTGGTAAGTTTTTTTAGAAAGCTGAAGATTCTGATTTTATTGCCGTTCAATTCAAGGGCTTGTAGGTTGGTAAGTTTTTCCAGAACGCTGATGTCTTCGATTTGATTGTTCCCTAGGTAAAGTGTTTGCAGGCAGGAGAGCTTTCCTAGAGTGCTGATGTCTTTGATTTGATTATCGCCTAGATCTAGGCTTTGTAAGCTTGTCAGGTTTCCCAAGTGTTTGATGTCTTGACATTCGTTGTCTCTAAGATTTAGGCTTTGTAGGTTGGTAAGCTTCATTAATAAGATGGTATTATTGAGCTCATTGTAGCTTAGGTCTAAGAATTGTAGATTTGTATGCTCTTCCGAAAAACTGATTAGATCTAATGTGTTGCCTCGAAGGTTAAGGCTTTGTAGATTGGTAAGCATTCCCCGTATGCTGAAGTATTTGATGTGATTAAAGCTGAGGTCTAGTTTTATTAGGCAGGTAAGTTTTTTTAAACACCAGACGTCTTTGATTTGATTATTGCTAAGGTTTAGGGTTTGAAGATTTGTAAGATCAAACAGTTCTTCCGGGATTGTTGACAATCCACAATTTCCCAGGTCCAGTTTCCCGGTTCTCTTCCGTTTCTCTTGTTCTATCAGTTGTAATGCGAGTTCAGACATATTGCTTCTTATCAGTTCTTTTGGGTGCTGGTTATCGTTTGAGCGCCTGTGGCTTTTAATCAAGTGATCTACTTTTTCGGAATTATAAAAGTACGAATAATCTGATGATATTATAGTAAAGTAGAACCGTTAATTGCGGTTAAATACTTAGAGGAATTGATTGGGGATGAAATACTTTGTGTTTCCCAGATAAGGTTATAGTTGTGTGCATAAAAAAACACCCCAAAACCAAGTTTGGGGCGTTTCCTTAGTAGCTATTGTATGGCCCTGTGCCTTTTTTAGGTAGCCCTGCTGGATTTTGGGCGGCCCTGCGCAATTTTCAGGGCGCCCTGCGGGAATTTGACCCGCCCTGCGCAATTTTGAGTGCGTCCTGCAGGATTTTGACCCGCCCTGCGCGAAAATGAAGTGGCCCTGCGGCGTTTTGACCCGCCCTGCGCACTTCTGACCCGCCCTGCGGGGTAACAATCCGCCCTGCACGGGGCTTTGGGGCCTATTCGGTCATTTCTGCCTTTTTGGCTCTGGTTGTTCTTTTTCTGAAATAGGCGCTTCGGTATCCCCTCAGGCGAATTTCGTTCTGCCAGAATACAAATTTACCACATTCGCGTACTTCGTCTACCGCCTGCTTCAAGTAGGTAAAGGCCCGGTCGCGCATTTCCTTGGAAGGATTGTGATTGCCTTTGGTTCCATTTACCTTGGCCAAAAGAGAAGCCAGTCGATCCGACAGATCTTCGGAAAGGTCCAGTTTGCCAAGATCAAAACCAACGGCCTGTAATGGCTCAGGGTGTGCTTTGCCCAACAGGGCCAGGTCGCTTAAATCCTGAATCATATCTGCATGGCCCGATCCTTCGGCAATTCGATTCACCTGGGACATAAGTCCATCGTCATTCCGAAAAGCATAACGAAAATTGTGTAGAATTACACCTTTGAGATTGTAGGCTTTCGGTGAGAGTTCTTTCCATTCCAGTTCGTCCTTCTCTCTATCGTTGAATTCCTTCATCCAAAGAGATTGGGCGTACCTGCAGGCACCTGCCCGTACCGGAATGGCATCGATGGTGCTGAGAGGAAGACCTGCCGCCTGTAGTTGCGGTTTGTCATCCTGGCACCACTCATAGAGGTTTTCTGCTTCCTGCACTGCTGTATCAACAGGCATCGAAGGTTCCTTGACATCCTTTTCAGGAATGTTTTCCAAGTCGTTTACGACCGCTTGGTAGTCGTCTATATTTGCCATATAAAAACAGTATTGTGATTGGGAAGCGTCCCAATCTGGTTAATATTGAAAAACTTAACACGACGGATTGTATATCTAAGTTAAATCGATTTTTTTTATAAATAAAAATTATTTTGCCCCTGTTAGGTGTTGAGGATTAGTCTACTAAAGATAATTTTAAAGGTCGGAAGGGATGAGGAATCCTCTATTGGTTTCTATTTCTTTTGTTCAGCTTTGTTGGGGGAATGGTTCAGGGTAAAAAAAATAATTTTTCGACTGTAATTACTGGCTTTTATCTGCTTGGGGTGTATCAATGATTTAAATATGACCCCTTTAGGCTTTTTATTCTTTAAATATTCATTAGATTTGTGCCGCGTCAGGCAGGAAGGCCGGCTTGCGGGATGTTGATAACTTTGGCAACGCTCTTCTCGTAGGCATTTCATAAAACAACCTTTCATTCCTTTTTACAAAGGGGTGTTACTTGTTGATTTAAAGAAATCTGTGAAAGTTGACTTTTGGATGCATTGGCCCTCTGGGAGCATGTAGCTTGCCTGTTGATAAACAACTTTCCGAAAAATCGTTCTTTTAGCTATATTTGTAAAAACCCGATTTTTAATGACTGCAAAATATTCTGAAGATTCTATTCGCACGCTCTCCTGGAAAGAGCACATTCGTAAACGTCCTGGAATGTATATCGGTAAACTTGGCGACGGTTCGTCCCAGGATGACGGTATTTATATCCTTTTGAAAGAGGTAATTGATAACTCCATTGATGAGTTTGCTATGGGAGTTGGGAAATCTATCGAGGTAGATATAACCGACCGCGTGGTAAGTGTTCGTGACTATGGACGAGGCATTCCCCTGGGCAAAGTAGTGGATGTGTCCTCCAAGATGAATACCGGTGCGAAATACGATTCCAAGGTATTTAAAAAGTCAGTAGGATTGAACGGGGTCGGGATTAAGGCCGTGAATGCCTTGTCCGATCGATTTGTGATTGAATCCTACCGCGAAGGGGAGGTGAAAAAGGTGGAGTTTTCAGCCGGAGAGGTTATTACCGACCACGAAGTTGAATTCACAGAAGAAAAGAATGGGGTGAGAATTACCTTCCATCCCGATGAGGAGTTGTTTTCCAACTACCGCTTTATTTTGGAGTATGTGGAGAACATGCTTCGCAACTATGTGTACCTGAATGCCGGGTTGTCCATCTACTTCAACGGACAGCGCTTCTTCTCCAAAAACGGACTGCTCGACCTGCTGCGCGAGAACATGAGCGGGGAAGGTTTGTACGATGTAATTCACATGAAGGACGAAGACATTGAGATTGCCATGACCCATGGCCGTCAATATGGGGAGGAGTACTATTCCTTTGTAAATGGTCAGCACACCACCCAGGGGGGAACCCACCTGGCTGCCTATCGGGAGGCAGTGGTGAAAACCATTCGGGATTTCTACAAGAAAGATTTTGACATTTCAGATATCAGAACCTCTATTATTGCAGCTGTTTCTGTGAAAGTGGAGGAGCCGGTTTTCGAATCGCAAACCAAAACCAAATTGGGCTCCAAGGATATGGGCCCCAATGGTCCATCGGTTCGTAACTTTATTATGGATTTTATTACCTCCAAGCTGGATAATTTCCTGCACAAGAATCCGGAGGTAGCGGACATCCTGCACAAAAAGATTTTGGAATCGGAGAAGGAGCGGAAGGCCATTTCGGGTATTAAGAAGATTGCCCGTGAGCGAGCCAAAAAGGCCAGTCTTCACAACCGGAAGCTGAGGGATTGCCGTATTCACTTTAACTCCAAGAATGAGCGAAAATCGGATACCAGTATTTTTATTACCGAGGGAGATTCGGCGAGTGGTTCCATTACCAAGTCGCGCGATGTGAATACCCAGGCAGTGTTTAGTTTGAAGGGAAAGCCTCTGAATTCCTATGGATTGACCAAGAAAGTGGTTTACGAGAACGAGGAGTTCAACCTGTTGCAGGCAGCGCTTAACATCGAGGATGGTTTGGATCATCTTCGCTACAACAACGTGATTATTGCTACCGATGCCGATGTGGACGGGATGCATATTCGTTTGCTGCTGATTACCTTCTTCCTGCAGTTCTTCCCCGATTTGGTGCGGAGCGGTCATGTGTACATCCTGCAAACCCCACTTTTCAGGGTACGTAACAAGAAGAAAACCTTTTACTGCTATTCTGACGAGGAGCGGGAGAAGGCCATCAAAGCCCTGGGCAAAAATCCCGAAATTACCCGATTTAAGGGATTGGGTGAGATTTCACCGGATGAGTTCAAGCATTTTATCGGCAAGGATATCCGTTTGGATCCCGTGGTGATGAAGAAGGAAGAATCCGTATCAGGCATGTTGGAATTTTATATGGGCAAGAATACCCCTAACCGGCAGGAATTTATCATCGACAACCTCTACGTGGAGAAGGATGAGATTTAAGCCAGCCCAAGTGTCTGCAAGCTGAAAATAGAACAAGAACCAGAATAAACCCTTTAGTTGAATATGAGTATCGACGAAACACAAGATATGGATTACCAGGAAGGAGAGGAGTTGGATGTGAATGGTGCGAATTCTGAGGCCATGCGCAATGTAACTTATCTCTCCGGAATGTATCAGAACTGGTTCCTGGATTACGCTTCGTACGTAATTCTGGAACGTGCCGTACCCTATGTAAATGATGGACTGAAACCTGTACAACGTCGTATTATGCATGCCATGAAGCAGCTGGACGACGGACGCTACAATAAGGTGGCCAACATTATCGGGCACACCATGCAGTACCACCCCCACGGGGATGCTTCCATCGGGGATGCATTGGTACAACTGGGGCAAAAAGATCTGCTGGTCGATACGCAGGGAAACTGGGGAAACATACTTACCGGTGACGGATCGGCTGCACCTCGTTACATTGAGGCCCGCTTGTCTAAATTTGCCCTTGAAGTACTTTTTAATCCCAAAACCACCAACTGGAAACTGTCTTACGATGGTAGAAACAAGGAGCCCATTACCCTTCCGGTGAAGTTTCCCTTGCTTTTGGCCCAGGGAGTGGAAGGGATTGCCGTAGGTTTGGCCTCTAAAATACTTCCGCATAACTTTAATGAGTTGGTGGATGCCTGTATTGCCTACCTGAAAAACGAGGAGTTTGAGCTGTATCCCGATTTCCCAACCGGCGGAATGATTGAGGTGAGTCGCTACAACGACGGTTTGCGAGGCGGTGCTGTTAAGGTACGTGCCCGTATCGAGAAGGTGGACAATAAAACCCTTCGGATTGTTGAGGTACCCTATGGGAAAACCACAACCAGCCTGATTGAATCCATTATTAAGGCCAACGACAAGGGAAAGATCAAGATCAAGAAGATTGACGACAATACAGCCGAGAATGTAGAGATTTTGATCCATCTGGCCAATGGTATTTCATCGGACAAAACCATTGATGCTCTCTACGCTTTCACCGATTGTGAAACTTCCATTTCGCCCAATGCCTGTATTATCGAGAACGACAAGCCTGTTTTTATGGGCGTGTCGGATATGCTGAAACGATCGGCCGACAATACGGTGGATTTGCTCAAACTGGAGCTGGAGATTCGCAAGCGGGAACTGGAGGATGCCTGGCACTATGCATCGCTGGAGCGTATTTTTATTGAGAACCGAATTTACAACGATATTGAGGAGTGTGAAACCTGGGAAGCCATCATCGAAACCATTGATGAGGGGTTGAAACCACACACCCAACACCTGATGCGGGAGGTGACTCGCGATGACATTACCCGTTTGACTGAAATTAAGATCAAGCGGATTTCCAAGTTTGATATTGATAAAGCCAAGAATTACATCCGCTCCATTGAGGAGGAGATTGAGGAAATCAAGGTGAATATTATCAATATTATTCCGTTTACCATTGCCTACTACGAAACCATTCAAAAGAAATATGGGGTAGGTCGCGATCGGAAAACCGAGATCAGAAGTTTTGAAAATATTGTGGCCACCAAAGTGGTTGTGGCCAACCAGAAATTGTACGTAAACCGTGAGGAGGGCTTTATCGGTACCGGATTGAAGAAGGATGAATATCTGTTCGAATGTTCCGATATTGATGATGTTATCATCTTCAGAAAGGATGGTTCCTACTTTGTGACCAAAGTGGCCGATAAACTTTTTGTAGGGAAGAATTTGCTTCACATTGCCATTTTCCGCAAGAACGACAAGCGTACCATCTACAACCTGGTGTATCGCGACGGCAAAGCCGGAACTTCGTACATGAAGCGTTTCTTTGTTAGTGGTGTTACCCGCGACAAGGAGTACTATGTTACCAGGGAGACTCCCGGTTCCCGTATTCTTTACTTTAGCGCCAACCCCAACGGGGAAGCAGAGGTAATCCGGGTGGTTCTGAAACCCAGACCGCGATTGAAGAAGTTGAGTTTCGAGTACGATTTTGCCGATTTGGCCATCAAAGGCCGGGCCTCAATGGGAAATGTTCTTTCAAAGAACGATGTGCACAAGATTACCCTTAAAACCTCCGGTGTTTCTACCCTTGGAGGTCGGAAAATCTGGTTCGATAAGGATGTGCTTCGTTTGAATACCGACAAGCGAGGCGATTTCCTTGGCGAATTCCATGGGGATGACCGGATTGTTGTATTGACAAAGGATTCCAACTTCTACTTCACCAATTTTGACCTTAGCAATCACTATGGTGACGATATCGCAAGAATTGAGAAGTACGATGCAAATAAGGTTTGGTCTGCGGTATTTTATGATGCCGACCAGGACTATCTTTACCTGAAGCGCTTTAAATTGGAGGGCAACGGAAAGCCACAAAGCTTTATTGGTGAGAATTCGAACAACTACCTTGTTTGCTTGTCTGATGCTCCCGGGGCTCGTTTCGAAATCATTTTCGGAGGAAAGTACAGCGATCGTCCTGTAGAGGTGGTTGTTGCCTCGGAGTTTATTGGAGAAAAGTCCTTTAAGGCACGTGGAAAACGTCTTTCTATTTACGAAATAGCAGAGGTAAAAGAGATTGAACCTTTGGAAACGGAGGAGGAGCCAAAAGATAGCTCCACTACAGAAGGGGAGGAAACTGAGAATTCTTTGACCACAGAAAACAGTGAGGAGAATGTTCAGGCCGAGTTGGAGATGTAGTCTTCGTTAAAAAGTATACAGGAAAAGGTACGGTGGTATGCTGTACCTTTTTTTCTAAGCAGATGAAACCGAATTGTGTGATGAGAATATTTTTAATCGGATATATGGGATGTGGGAAATCATTTTGGGGCAAACAACTGGCCCAAATCTTACATTTCGATTTTGTGGACCTGGATGCTTTGATTGAGGAGCAGCAGGGAATGACCATTCCTCAAATATTCGATGAATTTGGAGAGACGGAATTTCGTAGGAGGGAATACCAGGCCCTGCATTCTTTAAAGAACCGCGAGAATGTGGTTGTGTCTACTGGTGGTGGTGCTCCCTGTTTCAACAACAACATGGAATGGATGAACCAGAATGGGAAAACCATCTTCCTGCAATTGGAGCCGGAGGTTCTGATGGAGCGGATTTTGAATTCAGACGATCAAAGACCTCTCGTTGCTAACAAAAACAGAACGGAATTGCTGGATTACATCCAACGCCACCTGCAGTTGCGTTTGCCTTTCTACTTGCAAGCCCACTGTATCTTGTCGGGCGAGAATCAAAACCTGCAGGCCCTTATGGATTTGGTAAGGGAGGGGTAACAGGTTTTTCTTTCGGTCGAATTAATTCGCTTTAGGTTCTTTAGTCCCGATAGGCCCTTCATTTAGCATCTCAAGGTGGGCCAATGAGAATTCCTCCAGATTGTTGAGCACAAGATTAGCGATTTTAAATTTATCCTGTTCTCCAAATTCCGGATCCGGAACTGCCACACACTTCATATTTGCTGCTAAAGCTGCAATTACTCCGTTAAAGGAATCCTCAAAAACAATGCATTCTTCGGGATCTACTTCCAGCTTTTGGGCTGTGGTAATAAATATTTGTGGATGAGGTTTGCCATATTTCTCAAATTCAGCGGAATGTACCACTTCAAAATAGTCGGCAATTTCAAGCTTTTCAAGTACCGCTGTTATGATTTTCAGATAGGATGATGAGGCCAGTGCCAGCTTAATGTTGAGATGCTTAAGTAGTTTCAGGGTTTGATAAACACCTTTCAGAGCTTCTCCTTCTTCAAGTACCAACTGAATTACTCCTTCCACAATTTGCCCTGCCACTTCTTTCTGGCTTACTCCGGACCAGGGAAACTGGCGGTATAGAGTGGCTACCACTTCATCGATGCGTTTGCCCATAAATTGTTCGAACATCTCATCTTTTAGGGTAATTCCCAAATTGGAGAATACCCGTTTTTCACTCCGTCGCCAGAAGGGTTCGGAGTTAATGAGTAAGCCATCCATGTCAAATATTGCAGCCTTAATCATATCCAGTCCAAATTTAGTTGAATTAGGAAGGCAAAAGTAGGATTTTTTGCGAAAATTCTTAGTTTTATCGTTCATAGTCGTTGGCCCGAAAGCAGGGATGGTAAGCTTGTAACCTGTTGTTAAATAATGTTAAAAGCCCTTAAATCCCTCAGTAAGAGGCTTCGAATTGCTTAATTTTGTATGTAAACCAAACCGGGAATCTTTATGGATATTGTGGTTGAGAATTTGACCAAAAGATATGGACCTCAAAAGGCTGTAGATAATGTTTCTTTTCAGGTAAAAGCAGGTGAAGTACTGGGTTTTTTAGGACCCAACGGAGCTGGGAAAACAACGACCATGAAGGCCATCTGTTGCTATATTAAACCGGAGCAAGGAGATATTCGGGTGGGAGGCCACTCCATACACGATAAACCTGAATTTATTAAAAAGAATATTGGTTACCTTCCTGAGAACAATCCCTTGTACCAGGAGATGAATATCGTGGATTTTCTGAGATTTATGGCTCGGTTGCACGAAATTCCCCGCCACCTGATAAATGAGAGAATCCTGGATATGATTCGTATTTGCGGCCTGGAAGGAGAAAAGCATAAATTGATCGGGGAATTATCCAAAGGGTATCAACAACGTGTTGGGCTGGCACAGGCTCTGATTCACGATCCGGAAATTCTCATTCTGGATGAACCTACCACCGGATTGGATCCCAATCAAATTGTGGAAATCCGTCGGTTGATTAAACGAATTGGACGAGAAAAGACCGTTATTCTGAGTTCTCATATCCTTGCGGAAGTGGAGGCAACCTGTGATCGAATCATGATCATTAATAACGGCAGGCTTGTAGTGGACGGAACCGCCGAAGAATTGAGAAAGCAAGCCAGAGGAAACGAAATATTGCGTGTAGGAATCAATGGGCCGGATCTGAATTCTATTTTCGACAAGTTGCTGGAGATAGAGACGGTGGAAACTGTCGATTTCCTGAATCATGGAGAACAGCTTTTCGAAATTCAGTCCATGCCTGAGACGACTTCCATTAAGGCTATTTTTGATACCTGTGTGGAAAACGATTGGTACATCACGCAATTGACCCCGATGGAAACCCGGTTGGAAGATATTTTTAGGGAACTGACATTGCATTAGGAATTTAGTATATTGTTTATGAAGCAAATTATTCAAATCGCCAAGCGGGAACTAAGCACTTTTTTCGATTCTTTATTGGCTTACTTATTGGTGGTGTTGTTTCTGGGATTTTGTGGCTTCTTTACCTGGATATACGGAGCTGACGTGTTTCTCCAGGGCCAGGCCAGTCTGGATGCTTTTTTTATTGTAGCCTACTGGTGTTTGTTCTTTTTTATCCCGGCACTTACGATGAGGGCCATTGCCGGAGAATTAAAATCCGGGACGCTGGAGTTGTTGTTAACCAAGCCGGTGAGTGACTGGCAGGTAATTCTCGGGAAATTCTTTTCAACCTTTTTCCTGATTTTAATCACCTTACTTCCTACCCTGATTTACTACTTTACGTTATGGGGAATTGGGCCTGTGGATCACGCAGCTGTTTGGTCCGGGTATTTGGGACTTCTTTTAATGAGCTCTGTTTACATTAGTATTGGTTTGTTGTGCTCTAGTTTTACATCCAATCCGATTATTGCTTATTTGAGTTCATTGTTTATAGGAATATTCTTCCACATAATTTTTGATGTGCTGGCGGCGAATATGACCGGGAATCTGGGGAGTTTCTTCAGTTATTTGAGTGTATCTACCCACTTTAGTTCCATCAGTCGCGGAGTGCTGGATTCAAGGGATTTAATCTATTTCTTTTCCCTGGTTTATTTGACATTGTTTTGTGCCAAACAGATGATTTCCAGTCGCAGTTTGAACGCATGATCCGCCTAATGAAAAAGAGAAAATGAGAAAGAAAAACAGAATTTGGTACAAGGTAATTGGGGTGCTTCTGGCATTGATTCTAATCAATTCATTGGGAAACACTCTGTTTTTTCGTTTTGATTTTACTGCCGACCAGAAATATACACTTAGCCGTGCAACCAAACGAATCCTCAAAGAAGTTAAGGAACCTATTATTATTTCCTTGTATATATCAGATGGGTTACCCCCCGACGTTAGCCGAATGGTTCGGGATTTTAAGAATCTTCTGAAGGAATACAATAGTTACAGTAAATACAGAATAGAGTTTGAAGAGATCAATCCCAACAAAAATAAGGAATTGGAGCAGGAGGCTATTGCGGCCGGGATTCGTCCGGTTCCTCTTGAGGTGAGGGAAAAAGATCAGTTGAAGGTGCAGAAAGTCTTTCTTGGAACATCCATTCAGGTTGGGGCGCGGTCTGAGGTAATTCCACTGATAAAACCGGGCATTGCTATGGAGTATACCCTTTCTTCTCTGATTAAAAAGCTAACGATCTCTCATAAACATGAAATTGGCTATATCCAGGGACATGGCGAAGCTCCCTTGCTCTCGCTGGCTCAGGCTTCTGAGGAATTGTCGCTCCTGTACCAGATTAAAAGAGTGAATCTTAGTACAGATCTTGATCTGAGCCGCTACAAGTCGTTAATGATTGTTGGTCCGGTAGATTCTTTCCCTCCCAGAGATCTTAAGCGTTTGGACAATTACCTGGCCAATGGAGGCAATCTGATGATTGCTTTGGATCGGGTTCAGGGATTGCTGAACCAGGGCATGGGGATAGCGATAAACACCGGGTTGGAAAAGTGGTTGGAGGCAAAAGGTTTAAAGGTGGAGGAAGCTTTTGTAGTGGATAAGAAATGTGGAAATGTTACTGTTCATCAGCAGCAGGGGATCTTTAGCTACAACCAGGAGGTTAGTTTTCCCTTTTTGCCGGTGATTACGGAATTTTCAGATCATGTTATTACGGATGGCCTGGAAGCTGTAATACTCCAGTTTGCCAGTCCGATAACCTATACCGGAAGTTCGGACGTAAAATATTCTCCTTTGGCCTGGACTTCTTCCATATCCGGGAAGCTATCTGCCCCTCTTAGCTTCAATTTGGGACGAAATTGGCGTGGAAGCGATTTCCTATTTCCGGAACAAACTGTCGCAGCAATGCTTGAAGGTCCCATCGTGGGAGAGAAGGATTCCAAAATTGTTGTAGTGGGAGATGGAAACTTTGTTGTTAATGGTATGGGAGAAGAACTGATCCCAATTCAAACGGATAATATCCATTTTCTGGTGAATGCTGTGGATTGGTTGAGTGATGATTCAGGATTACTAACCTTGCGAACCAAGGGGATTTCTTCAAGGCCTCTCGATGAATTGGAGGATGGACAAATTCTGTTTCTAAAGTACCTTAACTTTCTCCTCCCAATTATCTCGATTATCATTTTTGGTTTGTTACGATTCAATCAAAGTAGAATTCGAAGATTGAAACGAATGAAGCCAGGCTATATTCAATAGTGAATCTTTGGGAATAGCGTATTCCTTTTGTTTGATATGCATTTTTTACTGCTTTCATTCATGTTCGAAAGGAATGTTACAATGATCTAACTTTTGAGTTTCTGGGCGGATAGGCGGTACGAAATATGGGCAGATTCTATATCGGATTATTGGCCGGAAATTAGAATTTCTATTGGAAGGCGTATTGATTTTTGCTGAAGGAATGCATACTGTACTTAAACCTGTCAGCCGGCACCTCCGGGAAAGAGGCTGCCGGTGACTTAGGTTTGCATATCAATGAATTGGGAAACATTACAAAACAAGAATTAAAGAATCCAATCATTCTCTGATTAATGATTCATAATGTAACTTAACGTTAAGTTATGAAAACCTTTTTATATTGTCAAATAAAATGTGTTAATAATTTGTTAGGAAGAAAGACTAAACGTTTGAAACATTGAATAAATGGGGGGTGTGGGTGTTTGATAAAAAATCACATAGTTATAGTAAACAAAAAAAACCGTAAAGCTTGAAGCTTTACGGTTTTTTTGTTTATCTGTTTGGATTTATCCCTTGAGTTTTATCTTCAATTTTTGGCCTACTTTAAGACTTTTTGCATCTCTGATATTGTTAAGGCGCATAATATCCTTATTGGATACACCAGGAAATTTACGGGCAATGGTCCAGAGGTTCTCCCCTCTTCGAACGGTGTGGTAGATGTACCTGGAGTCGTATTTTTGAGACGAAGATTTGGCCACCCTTGCTGTTGTTACAGGTTTTTTGCCAAGACTGGCCTGCTTCTGTGTGTAGCTCATACTGTTGAACTTTTTGTAGTAGCTGGCCTTATTCTTTGGAACATAGATTACAAGGTTTTGTCCCACCCTGATCAGGTTTCTGCGTATGTTATTCCAGTAACGAAGATCTGATGTTCTTACGTGGAACCAGGAGGCAATCAGACCGACTGCATCACCGGATTTCACCTTGTAGTAGATTTTTGCTCTGTTTTTTGGAGTAACATGTGCATACTTCTGATAGCGCTCCCGTGGATTGACTACTTTATCCTTCAGGTTGAAGTAGAATTCCTTTTTGTAGTTGAAAATAGAGTCCTGCAGATCAATAAAACTGCTGGTGTATTCCATTGGCAATTTCAGGGAGTAAGGACGCTGGTGTGCAGGGACAATGTCCGCACGGTATTGGGGATTCAATTCCCGAAGTTTCTCTTTGGAGATGTTAAGCACCTTTGAAACTTGGTCGAAATGCAATACTTTTTCGACCATTATGGTATCCGAAACGATTGGGTAGTTGGATTTTTGAACTTCGATTCCGTGCTCTTTGTGATAATTGAAGGCATATATGGCCGCGATAAATGCCGGAACGTACCCTCTTGTTTCTTTGGGAAGCCGGTAGTAGATATCCCAGTAGTTTCGTTTCCCCCCACTACGACGAATGGCTTTGTTCACATTTCCGGGACCACAATTGTATGCTGCGATAACCAGCTGCCAGTTGCCATAGATCTTGTACAGATCTTTTAAGAAATTGGCTGCTGCATAGGATGCTTCAATCGGATCCCGTCTTTCATCAACAAATGAGTTGATGTCCAGTTTGTACATTCGACCTGTTCCGTACATAAATTGCCAAAGGCCTGAAGCGCCAGCTCTGGAAAGAGCCCTGGGGTTTAGAGCTGATTCAATGATGGGCAGATACTTTAATTCCTGTGGAAGACCTTCCTTGTCGAGGATTTCCTCAAAAATTGGGAAGTAGTACTCCGAAAGGCCCAGCATGACGCCAACTTGCTTTCTTCTTTTTTGAGTGTATAGTTTGATGTAGTTCTTTACGATGTTGTTGTAGGAAAGATCAATTGCAGAGGGGAGTTCCTCTAGGCGTTTGATGTAAGCGGAGTCGGACAGGGTGTTGAGGTTGATTTCAGTAACTTCACTTAGTTCAGAATCTGATTCCGGTCTGTGTTGTATGTACCACAAATGGACCAAACTATCCAGATTGTTGTTAAAGTGGGGTTGAACTACGTCTTCCAGATCCGTTCGAACATCTACAACGTGCGCTTCAAGGAAATCCAGAGTATCTTTTTTTACCTCTGGTGCTGCATGAAAGGTTTCTGCAGGCTCTTCCTCAATATTTGCGTCAGCTATCTGTTCTGTGGTTGTTGAACTTTCTGTTGCCGTTATATTTTTTTGATCTGATTTGGTTTCTTTCAGCGTACTACAAGCTGCAGAAGAGATCAATACCAGAGAGAAAAGGGGAAATTTTAGTTTTTGAAACATGTTGAATTTTCTGTTTAGAATTTGATACTACACTTTAAGCCCATCGTATTTCCTGTGTCGGCTGTATAGTTCACCGCAGGTTCTACTTTCAAACTCAAATTATCATTCACATTAAAATCGAAAAAGTGTGCATCCACCGTCGCATCGATGATGTTTAGAACGTAAATACCAGCTAAAATGATATAGCTAAGATCCCGGTCTTTCTTATAGGAATCCTTTCTTTGTCGCAGGGTTGTTTGAAACCATTCATCCGTTCTGGAATCGGTTTCAATAAAGTTACGATCTAAAATTTTCAGATAGCTATCCGCTGTAGGTGCTGGTGTTGTAGGATTGGTGGGATCTTCCTGTCCATTTTTCCAGGTTAGGAATTCGGTAAAATCACCAAAGCCATTCAGGTATTTTTTGTATTGTTTTGTGTTCCAGTTGATCGCATATATGGTAACCCCAATTCCTGCATACAGGATGGGAACCTTCCAGTATTTTTTATTGTAAATCTGGCCCAGACCAGGTAGTAAAGCCGAGTAAATAGTTGCTTTGTGAGGGGAGTGTGGTTTTGTGATCACCACACTTTCGATTGCAGTTGTATTCTCCATGCTAAGCTTAGGTTCCCGCTTTATCTGTGAAAAGGCGGAATTCGAAGGAATTAGCAGAATAAAACAAACTACCCCCAGAATGTATTTTGGAAGTATTCTATTCAATGTTCTAGTATTTGTATGTTTTGTTATGAATTTACCCGATCCAATACGCCCAAAATGCGTTCCAAATCGTCATCCGATTTGAAAGGGATAATAATTTTCCCTCTTCCTTTGCCGTTGCGTTTAAGATCTACTTTCGCATTGAAATGATTGGACAGATGATCCTTTAATGCAACATATTCTTCGGCTAAAGTCTGACGTTTTGCTTTTTCCTTTGGCGTACCATTGTTCAATTCACGAACGATCTCCTCCACTTTTCGAACGGAGAATTCGTGTTTGATAATTTGGTGAAACACCATTAACTGAGTTTCCGGATCTTCAATATTCACAAGGGCACGTGCGTGTCCCATCAATAATTTTTTGTCCCGGATTCCCTTTTGAATTTCGGCAGGTAATTTAAGTAAGCGGAGGTAATTGGAGATGGTTGAGCGTTTTTTTCCAACGCGTTCGCTCAAGTTCTCCTGGGTTAATTTGCATTCATCAATCAAGCGTTGATAACTGATTGCAACCTCAATGGAATCCAGATCTTCCCTTTGGATGTTCTCCACAAGGGCCATCTCCAGCATTTTGTCATCTTCGGCTGTTCGAATGTAAGCGGGTATTTTTGTAAGGCCTGCCAGTTTGGCTGCACGGAAACGACGTTCTCCGGCAATTAACTGGTAGCTGTTGTTATCGGTCTTTCGAACTGTAATGGGTTGAACAATACCAATCTCTTTAATGGATTGGGCCAGTTCGTTTAGTGCCTCTTCGTCAAATTTTGTACGAGGCTGATAGGGGTTGGCCTCAATTTTACTGAGTTCTATTTCGTTCGTCAATTCGGTTTCCGGTTTGGTCTGAACCTCTTCAACATCATTTATTAGTGCTCCTAGTCCTCTTCCTAATGCGCTCTTTTTTGCCATATTATCCTATCATATTCTATTTTGAGGCTGTATAATTAGCCTTGATTATTCGCTTAATATTTTTTCTTTGTTGCTAATCTTGGTCATGTCGTTGTTCTGCAATAATTCCCGGGCCATATTCAAATAATTAATGGCACCTTTGGATTCTGCATCGTACAAGATTGCGGGTTTACCATAACTGGGGGCTTCCCCAAGTTTGGTGTTACGTTGAATGATGGTATCAAATACCATATCCTGGAAATGCGTTTTTACTTCATTAACAACCTGATTGGACAGGCGCAGACGTGAATCATACATGGTCAGCAAGAAGCCTTCAATCTCCAATTCAGGATTCAAACGACTCTGAATGATTTTGATGGTATTTAAAAGTTTTCCTAATCCTTCCAAAGCAAAGTACTCGCATTGAACCGGAATTATCACTGAATCTGCTGCAGTCAGAGCATTGACCGTAATCAGGCCCAGTGAAGGAGAACAATCAATCAGGATAAAATCGTATGCCTCTCGTACTTGTTCCAGTACTCCGGAAAGAATTTTCTCCCGGTTCGGTAGGTTCAGCATTTCAATCTCAGCCCCAACCAGGTCAATGTGAGAGGGCAAAAGATCCAAACCTTCAATATCGCTCTTAAGAATGGCTTCCTGAGTGGAAACTCCGTCAACAATACACTCATAAATACTGTTCTCAATGGAACGAACATCAAAACCACAACCGGATGTTGCATTAGCCTGGGGGTCCGCATCAATCAGCAGAACTTTATATTCCAATACTGCCAAGCTGGACGCCAGGTTAATTGCGCTGGTGGTTTTTCCAACGCCACCCTTTTGGTTTGCAAGAGCGATAATTTTAGCCATAAATAGATCTTTTATTAACTGAAAGAGACAAATTTATTATTCTGATAGTTAGACCCCAAAGTTACAATTTTCACCCAGAATTAAAATTTTCAAATCAATGAAAATATCAAAAATAGGGAAGAACTTATTAACAATTTTGTATATCCTAAGCATAATCATCTGTTTTGATAATCAGCTTTTTGTGTTTTTGATCCGTTTCGGTCTTTGGTTTCCGTCCGTTTATGCTTCCTGATATAATTCCAGTGTTTCTTTGAGTAATTGTTCTTTGTTGATGGGAACAACTACGGGAATTTCACAAACAATTCCCCCTGCTAAGTTGGAAATGGCTGCGATTTCCGAGGCTTTCATCCCTGCCACCAGGCAAAGTGTTGCTACACTGATTACCGTATCTCCTGCCCCTGAGACATCAGCAATTTCTCTCACAACTGCCGGGATGTGCTTGTAGCTTTCCTCGTTGCTGATGAAAACACCCAATTCCGAAAGGGTAATCAGAAGTTTGTCAACATCCATCTCTTGTTGGAAGTTTTTGGCGGCAGCAAACAATCCGGGAATATCTCCTTTTGCTAAATCCAGGTTAGAACCTTCTACAAATTCCTTAAAATTGGGTTTGAAGAGGGTTACGTTTTTGTAATCCTTGTAGTGGCGTTTTTTGGGATCTACCAGAGTTGGGATTCCCTTCTGTTTGGCCAGGGCTGTTATTTCCTGGATCAACCGAAGAGTGATGGTTCCCTTGTCGTAGTCCTCAAATACGATGGCATGAATGTTATTCTTTTTTAGCAATCCCTTGATATGATCAATGAATTGTTCCTCGATTTCATCGGCCAATTCGTGAGTGTCTTCTTCATCAATGCGAATCATATGCTGGTTGTTGCTGATGAAGCGGGTTTTAACTGTTGTTCTGCGTTGGTTGCTTACCACAATCCCCGAAGTATCTTGTTTGATGTCGTTAAGGAGATCAAGGAAAACCTTCCCTTTCTCGTCGTTACCGATTACCGAACAAAGGATAGGGTAGGCACCTAAAGATTTAATATTTAGGGCCACGTTTGCAGCTCCACCCAAACGATTGTCCCGTTTTGTACAGGAAAGAATAGGCACTGGTGCTTCCGGTGAAATCCGGTCAACTTTTCCCCAGGCGTAGGCATCGACCATTACATCACCAATTATGAGGATGTTGTATTGGTTGAAGGATGCAAATTTTTGTTCTAGATCAGGTCTATTCACGATTTTGCTTTTTGAAATAATTCAAGCAAAGATAAGCAAATTCATTTTTACTTGATGGAGGAAAGGAAAGCTTAAGGAATTTTAACAACTTTAAGGGGTAGTTGATTGTTAATGAGTTTTTTGTTTTTTTCAATGCATGGTCCGGAAAAGTAGCTGTTTTGGGTTTCTGGTTGAAGGGGGATATTCTTTTGTAGGTGCTTCCACTCTTTTTTAAGAAAGTTTTCTGCTGAAGTGTGGAAACCAATAAAATTTATAATACAAGGTGGTTTTTAAGATGAGGTGTGACGTGTTCAAACTTGTTCTGCTTAAATGTGTTTATTCGTACCCTATTTTTTTAACTATAAGGGATCCACATCAAAATGGATCTGCAGGCTCTTGAATTCAGCTTTTGATTTTATTGTATTGGCCTCACGATTCAGAATCCACTTGGCTTTTGCCGGAGAGCTTTTGCTCTCAATTTTTAAAATAATTTTGAGAAGGTAAAAATTTTGAATTCGATTGATTAGTGGAGCCTGGGGACCAAAAATTCTTATTCCAAATATTTTTCGCAATGCGCTTCCAAATTGAAGTCCCGCCTGGTTTAATTTTCTTTGGTCCTTATGCTTAAGCGTGATGCTAATCATTCTGTAGAAAGGAGGGTAGATGTATTCTTCACGCTCTTCCATTTGCATCTTGTACATGTTAAGGTAATTGTTTCGTAGTACATCTTTAATGATAGGATGTTTGGGGTCGTTCGTTTGGATAATAACCTTACCTTGCTTGTGTTTTCTTCCTGCCCGACCCGCAACTTGGGCCATTAGTTGATAACTCCTTTCGTAGGCCCTGAAATCGGGGTAGTTGAGCATGTTGTCCGCATTCATGATGCCAACCACACTTACATTGTCGAAATCCAGTCCCTTGCTGACCATTTGGGTTCCGATAAGAATATCCAGTTTTTTTTGCTCGAAACTGGCAATAATTTTTTCATAGGCTCTTTTGCTGCGGGTGGTATCCAGATCCATTCGGCCTATTTTTGCTTCAGGGAATAAACCCAGTAGCTCTTCTTCTATTTTTTCTGTTCCGTAACCGCGATCTTCCAGACTGGTTGATTCACATTGGGAGCAACCATTAGGAGGATAGGTGCTGTAGCCGCAGTAATGGCATTCTAATTTATTATTGAAACGATGGTATGTGAGACTTACGTCACAATTCTCGCAATGAGGGACCCATCCGCATTCCTTGCATTCAATGTAGGGGGCAAAACCTCTTCTGTTTTGAAAAAGAATTACCTGTTCGTTCATTTCCAATGCTTCCCTGATGTGATCGTAGAGCATTGGTGTGAAAATCGATTTCATGATTTTCTTTCTTCTCGCTTCCCTGGTGTTTGCGATAAGGATTTCCGGCAGTTGAATGTTTTGGTAGCGTTGGGTTAATTCGACCAGACCATATTTTCCTTTCCGGGCATTGTAGTAACTCTCAATAGCTGGAGTTGCGGTACCCAGAAGGGTTTTGGCTCCATGTTTTTGTGCCAGAACCAGTGCTGCATCGCGTGCGTGATAGCGGGGGGCCGGATCGAATTGCTTGTAGGTATTTTCGTGTTCCTCGTCAATGATGATCAGGCCTAAATTGTGAAAGGGAAGAAAAATAGAGGAGCGAACCCCCAATACCACCTGGTAAGTTTTGTTCGGATCGTTTTGGTGGATGTTATTCCAGATTTCTACCCGTTCCGCATCGTTGAATTTGGAATGGTAAACACCTACCTTGTTACCAAACACTCTTTGCAGACGATGGATGATTTGGGTGGTTAATGCAATTTCCGGTAGCAAATAAAGAACCTGTTGGCCTGCCTCGATGTATTTTCTGATCAGATGGATGTAGATTTCTGTTTTGCCGCTGGATGTAACTCCATGCAAAAGAACACAGTTTTTCTCCTCGAATTGTTGGATGATATGTTTGTAGGCTGTGCTTTGATGTGGATTTAGCGGATGAGCCTGACCTGCTTTTATTTCCGTGAAATCCAAACGATCGATTTTTTCTTCAGAGATTTCAAGTATGTTCTTTTTAACCAGTGAATTTACGATTGAGTGGGATGTGCCGGAACTTTTTAGCAGTTCAGTCAGTTTCACCTTGTGTGGGGTAGGTTCAATAAAGCATTTCGAGAGATTGAGATAGCACATCAAAACTTCCTGCTGCTTTTTTGCCCTTCCTAGTTGATCAAGAGTTTCGCTTAGTAGCGATTCTGTGATTTGCGGGTTTAGGTTTACGATCTTTTGCGTTTTTTCACGGTAACTTTTTTGAAGTTGTTCTTCTACAATAATGGCCCCTTTGTCCAATAAGGATTTCACCTGGGGTAAGGTGTTCTTTAACTTGGTTATTTGGTTTAGATCTTGGATACTGGCATCCTTGGAGTGGGATAGGATGTTGAGAATTTGTTCCTCGCTGGCCGATAGGCGACCATGGGCAACAAATTCGGTATTGAGCAGAATTCGGGTTTGGCTTTCCAGTTTCATCCCGGAGGGAAGTGCTGCTTTGTATACTTCACCTATGGTACATTGATAGTATTGCGAGATCCACTCCCAGAATTGGAATTGTATCCGATCTATAATTGGGAAACTGTCCAGGATGGAAAGAACAGGCTTGGTTTCGTAATCAGCAGGAGCATTTTCGTGAATGTCCTTAACAATGGCTGTGTATAACTTTTTGGAGCCGAAAGGAACCACCACCCTTTTTCCAATGGCCACCTCACCATTCAGTTCTGAAGGAATGTTATAGGTGAAGAGCTGGGCCAATGGAATCGGCAGGATTACATCTGCATACAGGGTAGTTGAGTTCATAATGATTTTGCTTTTGTTCAAAGTTATGAGATTAGTGCTGTTTTACAAAATGCCCTAGCTCAATGCTTCGAACAAAAAGCGAAATCAAAAACAGGATGTTTGCCCTGTTTGAACTCAGTATACTGAAAGGCAGTTTGTTTATATTGCCAGAATGTCAGTGATGTTCAATAGTGACATCTTAACATTTTTTGAATTCTTGATGGCTTGATTGAAAGAAATCTGAGTGATTTCGTTGTTCATGACACCCACCATGATACTTTTCTGATCATCCAACAAAGCCTCTACTGCTGCAACACCCAAACGGCTGGCAGTTACACGGTCGAACGCTGATGGTGAACCTCCACGTTGCATGTGTCCCAGAACAGATACACGGATATCATATTCAGGATGTTTCTTCTCAATCTTTTTGGCGATTTCGTAAGCTCCACCCGATTTGTCGCCCTCGGCAACAATTACAATACCACTTGATTTGTGTTCCTTGTATCCTTTTTCAAGATAACGTTGCAAATCCTGTACGTGAGTTTCTCTTTCCGGAATTAAAATGGCCTCTGCACCAGTAGCAATACCACTTCGAAGTGCTATGAATCCTGCATCACGGCCCATTACTTCAATAAAGAATAAGCGGTTGTGTGCACTTGCGGTGTCGCGAATTTTATCAACGGCATCAACAACTGTATTTAATGCAGTATCGTAGCCAATGGTGTAATCGGTACCATAGAGATCGTTGTCAATGGTTCCTGGAATTCCTACGGTAGGAATGTCGAATTCCTGAGAGAACAGGCGTGCTCCGGTAAAAGTACCATCCCCTCCGATTACTACTAATGCATCAATTTCGTTTTTCTTTAACTGATCGTAAGCTTTTTTACGACCTTCCGGCGTACGAAATTCATCGCTTCGTGCTGAGCGAAGGATGGTTCCTCCTCGTTGAATGATGTTACTTACATCGTGGGATTTAAATGTCTTGAAATCTCCTTCAATCATCCCCTGGTAGCCACGAAAAATCCCAACAACACTTAGTTTGTTGAAGATCGCAGTACGGGCTACCGCTCTAATTGCAGCATTCATTCCTGGAGCATCACCTCCGGAAGTAAGTACGGCAATTTTTTTCAATTTTGACATAATGACTTTATTTGTTTGAAGTTTGATGTTTTCTGATATTTTTTCCATTAACCAGCTGGGGGTTGAAGTTGCACCGCAAATTCCAACTGATTTGGCTTTTTCCCACCATTCTTTTTTTACTTCGCTAGGGTGGGAGACGAAGTGACTTTTGGAGTTCTCTTTTTGGCAGACTTCAAAGAGTAATTTGCCGTTGGAGCTTTTTTGACCACTTACGAAAATAATTACATCGTGCTTTTTTGCGAATTCCTGCATGAGAGGAACACGGTTGGCTACTTTTCGGCAAATGGTATCATTGATATGAAGTTCGTTTTGAGCCTTTTCTTTCAAAACGGAAATTAGCTCCTGAAAGCCTGAGATTGTCTTGGTAGTTTGAGAAAAAAGCGTGATTGGGCGGGATGTATCTACTTTTGCCAGATCATCCAGTGTCTCTACCACAATGGCTTCTCCATTGGTTTGGCCTACCAGCCCGTTTACTTCCGCATGTCCCTTTTTACCGTAAATAACAATTTGTCCGTTATTGGTAAGGCTTTGTTGATATGCCGCTTTGATGCGCTTCTGAAGGTTTAGAACAACAGGGCAAGATGCATCAATGATTTCAATGTTGTTTCTTTTCGCGGTTTCGTATGTGGATGGGGGTTCGCCATGGGCCCGTAACAGTACTTTGCAATTCTGCAACCGGGCGAAAGTTTCATGATTAATGGTGGTTAAGCCCAGTTTTTGAAGCCTGTCTACCTCCATACTATTGTGCACAATATCGCCAATACAAAAAAGTTGCTCGTTGGTTTGCAGCTCCTTTTCTGCCCTTTGGATGGCATTTACCACTCCAAAGCAAAAGCCGGAATTTGGATCAATTTCAATATTCATGTGCTTTCAATTAGTTCAAAATTGTCACAAGGAAGTTGCCAATGTGTAATTATATTTCTGAGAGAGGAAACTTTCTCATGGCTCGTTTCGTGATTTATTCAATGTGTAACTGCTTACTTTTGGATTTCGTTCATTTTTTCAACGATCCAATCCAGTTGCTCTTCAGGAGTCATGTAGCTGTTGTCTAGAATGATTGCATCCTCTGCTTTTCGCAGGGGACTTTCTTCTCTGTTTTCGTCAATGTAATCGCGTTTTTTTACATTTTCGCTAATTTCTTCCAGAGTAATTGGTTCATTCTTTGCCGCAAGTTCTTTGTAGCGACGCATTGCGCGGACATCTACTGCTGCTGTCATGAATATCTTCAGATCGGCATTGGGGAAAACCACGGTTCCTATGTCGCGTCCATCCATAATTACAGCACCTCCTTCGCTCATTTCTCGCTGTAGTGTCACTAATTTTTCCCGAACGAATCGGATTTTAGCAATAGCACTTACATTATTGGAAACTTCCAGAGTTCTAATTTCATCCTCTACCAGTTCTCCGTTAAGAAATGTTTCATGTCTCTGTGATTGTTGGTTGTATTGGAAGGAGATGGAGATATCCTTGAGGCTTTCTTTTAGTTTTTCTTCATCAACAATTTCATCAGTAATCAGATTGTTGCGAAGGGCATAAAGTGTGATTACCCTGTACATGGCACCACTGTCAATATATGTATAGCCAATTTTTTTTGCCAGATCTTTCGCCACGGTGCTTTTTCCACAGGACGAGTAGCCATCAATGGCGATAATTAGCTTTTTTTGAGGTGTATTCATCTTTTTGAAATGCTAGTGTTTAGTGCAATTAGGGTACAAAAGTATAAAGAAAATCCTTCAAATTCCTCGATTTTACTTTTAAAAATGCTGCTGTATGTGTTGGGAAATCAGCGAAAACGATTGAAATGGACTTTTGCGGTCGCTGGGAATTTATTTGAAGTTGAAGTCACTCAGACGGGTACTAATGGAAAAGTGATTGGATGCTCCTGCCAGATGGTAGCGGGCAGATGAATAATTGATATGGAATTGTGAGATTTTTATACCAAATCCCCAGGAAAATCCAACGGTTGAGCTTTTGGAATCTACTTTTAGTTCCTGACGCCTTTGGAAATTGTATCCGGTACGGAGTACTACATTTTTCATGGGGAGGAATTCCAGTCCCATGATCATGTGCTTTAGTATTTTGTCGCCAAAACTGTCTTTTTTATCAGATAAGTTTTGGTCCGTTTCGGTCCGATTGGAGATGGAAAGTGGAGAGGTATAGTTAAGATCGAACTTCTGCAGGTGACGGTAGGTGATTGCGATGCGAAATGGGGCATGGGCTAGTTTTTGACTCATACCTACCAATATTTCAAAGGGAAGAGGTTCCCTTTCTGAGCCATAGTAAGGGATGAATTGATAGCCTGCATTTTTTGCCACCAATGCAGCTTTGAAAAGTTGATCGGTACTGCTGTAGGTTACTCCAAAATCCATAGCCAGACCAAATGAGTTGTATTTTTCCAGATTTGAATAAATGGGTTTGAAACTGGCTCCAATATTGATTTTGGGAGACAGTTGCATAGCCCAGCTAATTAGGAGAGCGTATTCAGAAGCCTTGAAATTTCCGGTAATTTGACCATATTCATCAGCTCCAACGAATTTGCCGTAATTTACGTAGTGAATTCCTGCCGACCATGTGCCCCATTTATTAAAGTGTTTGGTGTACGAAGCATAGCCATAATTTATATCTGCCAAATAGCTCACATAGTTCAGGCTAATGGTTTGATCCATGTCGGCAGAAAGAAGAGATGGGTTGTGAAAACTCAAGTCGGCCTCCGCGTCTCCGGTTGCAATTTGTTCCCCTCCCAAAGCTGTTACCCTGGCTGAACTGGGGAGATTTAGAAATTCATAAATTCTTTCTCCCCCCACTTGGGCTAAAGAGGAAAATGATGACATCAGGAGGAAAAATATGATAGCTAAATTTCTTTTCATTCATTGCAGGTGTGTGCGATTAAAATGTAAATATAGGAATCATAATAGTTCTGTTTGCATCAAAGTGACAATTATTTTAAATCAAAATTGATCCTTTTTCATTTTTAGTCGCTCCGTTACTTCATACACTGCGGGACAGTAGTGAGTGTTTTTAAGTGTTAGATTTAGAATCTGGAAGAAACGTTTTCTGTCGGTATGTGGGTATTCCCTACAAGCCCGGGGGCGACTCTCATAAACCATACAGTGATTGTCAGGCATGAGAAAAGGACAGGGAGTTTCTTTGTATACGTAATCATTTTCCTTGTCCAGATGAAGGTATTGATCGATGAATTCAGACGGTTTCATTTTTAGGTGTCTGGCCAGACGCTCAATATCTTTATCTATAATAATGGGACTGATGCTTTTACAGCAATTGGCACAATCCAAACAGTCTACCTCCTCGAACACCTCCTCGTGCAGTTGGTGAGTGATGTTGTCCAATTGTTTGGGTTTCTTTTTCTTTAATCGGGCAAAAAATGTTTTGTTTTCGTTTTCTGCATTTTTTGCCTGCTGTTTCAATTTCTCCAGATCAATCTTGTATTCGCTCATTCTTTTACTGTGTTGATTTGAGTGTTTTTTTCATATTGGTTTGAGAAAGGAACAGCCCCCCTATTACAATTAGAATTCCTATTATCTTTTGCCATCCCAAGGTGTCCTTCAAAACAAAATAGGCAAAAATAGCAGTAAATACCGGAATGGCATTGATAAAAATGTTGCTTTTGGTTACACCAAGGTGTTTCATGGCGTAGGTAAAGCAAACAAAGGCGAGGGTAGAGGCAAAAATAGCTAATTCAATTAGAGCAATCCAAACCTCCATGGTTGGTTTAGCGTGTAAAAAATGTTGTAGATCAAACCCTAGAAAAAATGGGAGGAAGAGGAGAATTCCAATAGAGTTCTGGTAAGTGATAATGGTAATGGAGTTGTATTTTCTTGCAATGTTTTTCAAAACAATGGAATAGCCCACTGCTGCAGCAACAGCTACAAAGAGCAAAGACAATCCAATGGGCGATACAATCAAAGAAAGATTTTTGTTGAGGATGATAACACCAACCCCAAGGATAGAGACAAGGATTCCAGCAATGTTCATTTTTGATAGCTTCTCCTTATGGAAATAGTAGGCTGCAATAGGGGAGAACAAAGGGATAGTGGAAATTATAACTGCCCCCAGAGTGGAGGAGACATATTTTAGTCCAAAACTTTCTCCCATAAAATAGAGGAATGGCTCGAAAAAGGCAAGGGCTAGCAATCTCAGTCGATCTTTGGATTCTATTCTTTGCAGTTGTTTTAATCCGCCTCCAATAAGAAATAGTAATGAGGAAGAAATAATTAGTCGGAGAAATACTGTGGTAATGGGGTTGTAAACCTGGTATACGATTTTTACCCATACAAAAGAGAAGCTCCAAAAAAGCATGGAGAGTATGATGCTGCTATATATCAGCAACTGTTTGTTTTTCATTATTTGCTGTTTAAGTAACCAGGCGCAAAGTAAAGATATAATTCTGAATTTTTTATGTCGTTATAGGGAAAACCGGTTGAGTAGAGCGCAAAAAAAAAGCTGCTCCATACGGAACAGCTTTTAAGGGTGGATGATCGGTTTCGAACCGACGACCTCTGGAACCACAATCCAGCGCTCTAACCAACTGAGCTACAACCACCATGTTGATTTTGTGATGCAATACTTAAATTGTACCGCTAAAAAAAAGCTGCTCTTGTATTGAACAACTTCATTTAATTTAAATGAGGGTGGATGATCGGTTTCGAACCGACGACCTCTGGAACCACAATCCAGCGCTCTAACCAACTGAGCTACAACCACCATTTTTGCTTGTTTTGCGATGCAAATATAGACAAATCTCACGAATACTTCCAAAGCTTTTTTGAAAAAAAAATAAAAAAAATGTTCATCTCAATTATAAAGTCTAATTTTGTAGTCACTTAACAAATGATGTAGAAATGGAGTTTTTTTTAGATAATCAGGAGATTGAGAGTCAATATCAGGAAATTCTGAAGGAGATTAATCTGTTGATGAATGGCGAAATTCATCAGGAGATGAAAGATTACGGACTTCAGTACGAAAAGTCGTTGGGGGCGTCTATCATTAGTTTACGCCAATTGGCATCAAAATATGATATGAATCATCTGCTTGCACAAAAATTGTGGTGCAAAGCCTACCGTGAAACACGAATATTGGCAACTTTGTTGGAGGAGCCCGAAAAAGTAACTGGGGAACAGATTGACCGTTGGATGGGAGAACTGGAATCGCCGGAAATGATTGAGCAGATCTCTATGAATTTGTTCTGTAAGATACCCGGTATAATGGAGACTGTTGTTAATTGGATCGGTTTTCCCGAAGAGAAATTTCGCTGGGCCGCCCTTCTCATTACCGGACGTCGCGCAATGTTGGGGATGGATGTACAGGAGGAAGTTTTTTCTGATTTCTTGTCCAAATTACCATTGGAAATTTTTCCAGGGTATTATCAAAAGACGCTATGTCGTAATCTTGGGAAAATAGCCAGAAAATCGGAGAGGTTGCGAAAACAGATAATAGCCCTTCTTCAGGAACGTCGAAATAACGATTCTGCTTGGATGGAGGTAGCCCAGGAAATGAAATATGAGTTGGATGCTGCATTGTGAAAAATTTAATTGTTGTTAAAACTTTTAGGTAATGGTACACATAAGTATCAAATTTTATATTTTTAAAGCTTAAAAATTAGGCCTTGCCCGGAATGAGGCTTGTGAATATAAATTAGAATGATTGATGCGGGTAAGGTAAAAATCATAAGAAGAAATTTTATTATGCAATTAACAAAGAGTTCGAATCCTGTATTCAGCAATAAGGTATTTTCCTCTTCAGGAGTTGCCGAAGAAAGCATGACGGTAAATGGTACTGTTAATAAAATTGGATTAATGTTACTGCTGGTGGTGGCAGCAGCCAGCTACACCTGGAGATTGTTTTTTAATGATATTACTCCCGAAGGAATGGGGGCATCTATAACCCCCTGGATTATAGGAGGATCTGTTGGAGGACTCATTTTTGCCTTGGTTACTGTTTTTAAGCCTGTTTGGTCGCCTTATACTGCACCGGTGTATGCAATTTGTGAAGGTCTGTTGTTGGGAGGTTTGTCTGCCATGTTTAATAGTTACTATCCGGGGATTGTAGTGCAAGCAGTTGGTTTAACTTTTGCTACGCTGTTTGCTATGCTGTTTGCTTATAAGAGCGGATGGGTTCGTGTTACACAAAAATTTCGTACGGGAATAATAGCTGCTACAGGTGGAATAGCTTTATTCTATCTGGTAACTTTTGTAATGAGTTTCTTTGGGGTAAATTTGGATTTCATGTATGGTTCAGGTAATCTCAGTATAGGAATTAGTTTGGTTGTGGTTGTAATAGCTGCTCTAAACCTGGTTTTGGATTTTGACTTTATTGAAAGAGGTGCAGCTATGGGAGCTCCCAAACACATGGAGTGGTATGGGGCCTTTGGTTTAATGGTTACTTTGATTTGGTTGTATATCGAATTGTTACGATTGCTTGCTAAATTTGCCGGACGCGACCGGTAGTTTCCCTTATTTCCTATTTGATTGATAAAAGGCTGGAGAAGAGCCGGACATGAACTACTATTAAAGACGAAGACTTGTGAAAATAATTGAAGTTTCAAATTCCCAAACACGTCAGGAATTCCTGGATGTAGCCCGCATAATTTATAAAAATGAAAAGAATTGGGCTTGTCCTTTGGATGGAGAAATTAACGGAATCTTTGACCCCAAGCAGAATAATTTTTTCAGGCATGGAGATGCTATTCGTTGGATCTTGAAGGATGAGGAAGGTAATTTGATTGGACGGATTGCTGCTTTTATAAACGAAGAAAAGGCATTTAGTTTTGATCAACCCACCGGTGGATGTGGTTTTTTTGAATGTATTGATGATAAGGTGGCTGCCTTTCTGTTGTTTGATACAGCCAAATCCTGGTTAAAGGAAAGGGGGATGGAGGCTATGGATGGCCCAGTTAACTTTGGAGAGAACGACAATCATTGGGGGTTGCTGGTAGATGGTTTTATGCCACAAGGGTTTGGAATGCCCTATCATAAGACCTACTATAAAGAGTTTTTTGAAAGCTATGGATTTAAAGTGTACTATGAACAGTACAGCTATCACTTGGATTTAAAAAAGCCGTTCCCGGAGCGGTTTTGGAAAATTGCCGGATGGATCGCCCAGAAACCAGGGTTTACATTTGAGCACTTTCGTTACGATAATCAGGAAAAGTATGTTCAGGATATCATATCCATATACAATGAGGCATGGCAGTTTCATGAAAATTTCACTGCATTGGATCCGGAAGATATTCGAAAGATGGCTCGTGAAGGAAAAGGAGTTATCGAGGAGGAATTCATTTGGTTTGCCTACCACGAAGGAAAACCCATTGCCTTTTTTGTGATGATGCCGGATGTCAATCAAATTCTGATCAAATTAAATGGAAAGCTGGATTTCTGGAATAAGTTAAAGTTTTTCTACTATTTGAAACGGAAAACCATTACACGGGCAAGAATAACAGTGATGGGTGTTACACCCAAATATCAGCGATTCGGAGTAGAGTCAGCCATTTTCTGGCATATGGATAAAGTGATGAAGCGCAAGCCCCATTACAATGAACTGGAACTATCCTGGGTGGGGGACTTCAATCCTAAGATGGTATCAATTTACGAATCGGTTGGTGGAGTGAAAATGAAAACTCACTATACTTATAGGTACCTGTTCGATCGGAATGCGGAATTTCAAAGAGCTCCGATCATTCCTTTGGAGAACAGAGGGGGTAAGCAAAAAGAGAAAAAAGTAGGGCAAAGTGCAGATTAATTGATCGATTGCTTTGCAATCTTAAATACAATATCTACCTTTGCACTCCATTGGAAGAAGATTATAAGAAATTTAAAGGAGTTAAAAAATGAAACAGGGAATACACCCAGAGAATTATCGTCTTGTGGCATTCAAGGATATGTCTAACGAGCACGTTTTTGTTACTAAGTCTACTGCTTCAACAAAAGAAACCATCGAAATCGACGGTGTTGAGTATCCTCTAGTAAAGCTTGAAATTTCCAATACTTCTCACCCATTCTATACTGGTAAGATGAAGTTGGTTGATACTGCTGGACGTGTTGATAAGTTCATGAACAGATATCAAAAACACATGAAGAATAGAAAATAACAGGTAATTAATTTTACTATACTTTGAAAAAAGCTCCGATTTATCGGAGCTTTTTTTTTATTTTTGATTTGTACATAAAAAAGATACGATTTGCTATTTGGCAATACAAATCAAATTTACTACTACAATGAATTACATTTTATTTGATGATGGAGCGTGGGGCGAATTGCTGCCACTTACCTTCACGCGCCCAGTGGCGGAGGTAAGGGTTGGAATTCTTACCATTCGGGAGAAATGGGAACTTCTCCTGAAGACCAAGTGTTCCGTTAGAACCCAGGAGTACCTGGCGCGAAAATTTCCTCTAAAAGAGGGGGAGGACAATCTTCTTATTAACGGTTCTGTATTACCTACCCCGCAATTGCTGGAGGAAATAGAGGATTTGGGACCTAAGGAAGCCCTTTGTCAAGGGGAACTATTGCTGGCGGTTCGTTTAAACAAGGATGCTCTGGAATATTTTGATCATCAAAATCGGGAGGAGTATCAGTGCAGAGAGTACCAACAGGAACTGATTCGGATTGGAAAAAGTTATCACATCTTTTCTCGGAATGATGTGGCTTTAAGAGATGATTTTGAGCTATTGACCAATGGGAGAACCTCTGAACCGATTAGTGAAACTGTAAATGTTCTGGGACGCGAGAACATCTTTATTGAGGAGGGTGCTACAGTTGAATTTGCAACTTTAAATGCCACAAAAGGACCTGTTTACATTGGAAGGAATGCCGAAGTGATGGAAGGATCAATGATTCGAGGGCCTTTTGCATTGGGGGAACATTCTGTTGTAAATATGGGTGCTAAGGTATATGGGCCTACAACTTTGGGGCCTTACTGTAAATGCGGTGGTGAGTTGAACAATGTAGTGTTGTTTGGTTACTCCAACAAGGCACACGATGGCTTTTTGGGCAATGCAGTAATTGGTGAATGGTGCAATATTGGTGCCGATACCAATAATTCCAACCTAAAAAACAATTATTCCGAAGTTAAGTTATGGAATTATCAAGGTCGTAGATTTGAACGAACAGGTCTCCAATTTTGTGGAACGGTTATGGGGGATCATTCAAAAGTGGGGATTAATACCATGTTGAATACTGGTACCGTTATTGGAGTTAGCTCCAATGTGTTTGGAGCCGGATTTCCCCGGAACTTTATTCCCTCTTTTGCAATGGGGGGCGGACAAGGCTTCAAAGAGTATCGCCTGAAAGCTACTTTTGAGGTGGCTCAATTGGTAATGAAACGACGAAACAAGGAATTTGATGAAGTGGAAAAGGATATTCTAACTGCCATTTTTGATATGACAAAGGAGAACCGGAACTTTATTTAGGAAAAGATAAGGAGTTATCTTCAAAAAGAGTCAGTAATTTGCACAAATTCTGACTCTTTTTTGTTTTTGGCATAGCTCTTGCCTACTAAGATTTAATAATTGTTTCAGTGTAATGTAAGACATTTTGTCACATTGCAGGATTAAGAAAGCTTTTCCTGACTCTTTGTAAGGATTCCGGAAAATTGTTTTGTAGCTTTCGAATCGGCAAAGCTTGATATTGAGCGTATCGGATTGTTTAAATGCTTTGCCCAATTGCCTGACAAAAATAAGCAATGGATTGAAACAGGGCAATTAAACATTTTGCATACCAATGAAATTTTAGTGTAGTGTCTATGAGTAGTAAGATTGAATTCAATTTAAAAGATATCGTTTTGTCAAATATTATTGATGAAGACTCCGATTTCATTCCTATCATTGCTGATGAGGATGAAGACGCGGTGGATGAATTTTCCGTACCGGAAACTCTTCCTGTTTTGCCTTTGCGCAATACAGTTTTGTTTCCAGGTGTTGTGATTCCAATAACAGTAGGTCGAGAGAAATCCCTGAAATTGATTCGTGATGTAAATCAGAGTAAAGGGTTGTTGGGTGCTGTTGCCCAGATCGATGGAGGTGTAGAGGAACCTCATTTCGAGGATATGGAAAAGGTAGGAACCGTTGCCCAGATTATTAAAATTCTGGAAATGCCCGATAATACGACCACTGTAATATTGCAAGGACGGAAGCGTTTTCAGCTGGAAAGTATCGATACGGAAGAGCCATACCATATTGGAAATGTGAAACCTTTGAAGGATATTCGCCCTGACGGAACGGATAAGGAGTTTCAGGCTTTGGTTGCCTCCTTGAAAGAGATGGCGATGAAGGTGATAAAGTATTCGCCTCACATTCCAAATGAAGCTACTTTTGCCATTAAAAATATTGAAGGAACCTCCTTCTTGATCAATTTTATCTCATCCAACTCTGAAATAAAAGTGGAAGAGAAGCAAAAGTTGTTGGAAATTGAAGATATTCGGGCGAGAGCCATGAAGTTGTTGGAATTACTGGTAAGTCAAATCCAGATTTTGGAATTGAAGAATGATATTCAATCCAAGGTGAAAGTAGATATGGACCAGCAGCAGCGTGAATATTTCCTTCACCAGCAAATGAAGACCATTCAGGATGAGTTGGGTGGAAGCCCGGTAGATCAGGATGTAGAAGAGTTGGAGGAACGTGCGGCGGAGAAAAAATGGAGTAAAGAAGTTGCTGAAACATTTGAAAAGGAGTTAAAAAAATTGCAGCGAATGAATCCTGCAGTTGCTGAATATTCTGTTCAGTTGAACTATTTACAGGAGATGCTGGACTTACCATGGAATGAGTTCACTGAGGATAACTTTGACCTGAAGCATGCTCAGGATGTTCTGGATGGAGATCACTTTGGATTGGAAAAGGTGAAGGATCGTATCATTGAACATCTTGCCGTACTGAAACTGAAGGGGGATTTGAAATCGCCAATCCTGTGTTTGTATGGCCCTCCGGGAGTTGGTAAAACTTCTCTAGGGAAATCAATAGCCAAGTCGTTGAACCGTAAATATGTACGGATGTCTTTGGGGGGATTGCACGATGAGTCGGAGATACGTGGTCACCGGAAAACCTATATTGGTGCTATGCCAGGCCGTATTATCCAGGGGATGAAAAAAGCTAAATCTTCCAATCCGGTTTTTATTCTGGATGAAATAGACAAAGTAGGAAAAGATTTTAGAGGCGATCCGTCTTCAGCTTTGCTGGAAGTATTGGATCCCGAGCAAAATAATGCTTTCCACGATAACTTCCTGGAAGTGGATTACGATCTGTCCAAGGTGATGTTTGTTGCTACAGCTAATAATGTTGGCACAATTGCAGCTCCATTGCGGGATCGTATGGAAATGATTGATGTGAGCGGCTATATCATGGAAGAGAAAGTGGAGATTGCCAAGCGTCACTTAATACCAAAGCAGTTGGAAAATCATGGATTGATCGGAGATCATGTGGAACTGTCTGACGAAGTAATTGCTCAGGTGATTGAAAACTACACCCGTGAATCCGGGGTACGTGGATTGGATCAGAAAATTGCCAAGATTATGCGTCGTGTAGCTCGTAAAGTTGCGATGGATGAGAAATTTGACAAGCAGTTGAAGGTTTCTGACTTGAAGGAGTATCTTGGCGTGGAATTGTACAACAGGGATAAATACCAGGGGAACGATTATGCCGGAGTGGTTACAGGTTTGGCCTGGACTGCTGTTGGCGGTGAAATTCTTTTTGTAGAGTCCAGTCTGAGTAAAGGGAAAGGAAAACTCACTCTTACCGGAAATTTGGGGGATGTGATGAAGGAATCAGCCCTGCTTGCTCAGGAATACCTGCGATCTCATGCTGAAAAATTGGATATTGATCAGAAATCTTTCGAGGATTGGAATCTACACGTTCACGTTCCGGAAGGAGCAATTCCGAAGGATGGTCCTTCTGCGGGTGTAACTATGGTTACTTCTCTGGCTTCTGCCTATACTCAGCGTAAGGTGAAAAAGAACCTTGCTATGACGGGAGAAATTACCCTTCGAGGTAAGGTGTTGCCTGTGGGAGGAATTCGGGAGAAAATCCTTGCTGCCAAGCGTGCCGGAATTAAGGAAATTATTCTTTGTCACCAAAACAAAAAGGACATTGAGGAGATCAAAGACATTTACCTGAAAGGTCTTACTTTTCACTTTGTTGATGAAATTATGGAAGTATTGGACATTGCACTTTTGAAGCAAAAAGTGAAGAATCCATTAAAGATATAATTAGAATGGTTATAATGGAAAGGCCTCCCATGGGAGGCCTTTTTTCATTGGAATCAAATTCTATACATAAATTTTTCTTACTTTTAATCAGTGAGGAAATATCAATTCTATCTAAAAAACTATGAACGGAAAAGGAAGATACATTTTAATTATTCTTGGAGTGGTGTTAATGGGGCTGATATTATGGTATTTTAGTTCCATCATTACCTATATTTTGATATCCGTTGTGCTTTCATTTATTGGGCGGCCAGTTGTAGATCTGTTGGGTAAGATTCAAATTAGAAGCTGGAAAATTCCTCCCGCCTTATCAGCCGGAATAACATTGTTGCTTCTGTGGTTTGTGATGGTCCTTTTCTTCCGGACTTTTATTCCGATGTTTGCCTCAGAGGCCAAAGAGCTATCGAAAATTGATGTCCAGGCTGCTGCGAAGAGTCTTTCAGAACCAATCCAAAAGTTGGAGGCTTTCGCTTCCCGATTTTCTACAGAGGGGGAAGAATTCAAGCTTCAGACCATTATTTCGGAGAAATTTGTATCCTTTCTTCAGATCTCAAATGTTTCTTCCCTGTTTAGTGCATTGGCGGGAACGCTTGGGGATATTTTTATTGGCTTGTTTTCCATTTCTTTTATTACGTTCTTCTTTTTAAAAGACAGTAATTTGTTTGTTGATGGCGTGCTGATGCTTACTCCTGCCAATCAGGAAGAAGGGGTACGGCATGTTATGGAGTCGTCGAAAAAATTGCTGATGCGTTACTTTGTGGGATTATTCTTTGAGGTATTCCTGGTTGGCTTACTCGATACAGTGGGGCTTTCAATTGTAGGATTGGATTTTAGAACTGCTGTAGTGATCGGGTTGTTTGCCGGCCTTATGAATGTGATTCCTTATATTGGACCGATGATCGGTGCCGTGGTAGGTATGATTATTGGAGTTGCCAATAATCTTGATATGGATTTTTATACGGGAATTCTACCTCTGCTTGGGTATATGGGAATCGTATTTGCCATAGTTCAGGTGATCGACAATGTTCTTTTTCAACCTCTGATCTATTCCAATAGTGTGAATGCTCATCCTTTGGAAATTTTTCTTGTAATAATTATGGCTGGTAGTATGGCAGGAATACTGGGTATGGTTCTAGCCATTCCTTCCTATACCATTCTTCGGGTGATTGCAAAGGAGTTTTTTAATAATTACAAACTGGTTAAGAAACTTACAGAAAAGATTTAGGTAACTCCTCTGTAATGCTTCAAAATATCGATTGAATTACGATGGAAACAACAAGGCCTTATCCGGGAAAAGAGATAAGGCCTTGTAGTATAAGTTTGTATGAATTGAGAGCTATTCTGTTTTGAAACTGCACAGACTGGCTTTGAATTCTTTTAGTTCTTCTTCGAAACTTTGTGTGTTTCCTTCCAAAGTTAATCTTTCATCCTGTTTTACCGACAGGCTTGGCAGTTCCAGGTGATTGTTGGTGAAAACCATTTCCATATCCGGGTAAAGAATCTGTAGTTTTTCCACGATATCCATTAGGGATAGGTTGTGTTCCACCAGGTTGAATATGCCTGATTCTACTTTTTGGTGTAGTAGATTAGCCAAAGCTTTAGCAGCTTTTTCAATGGAGATGAAAGGACGTTTTTGATTTCCGTTGCCCTCAATACTCAGACGTCCGCCAAAATTGGCTTCAAGAACAAAACGGTTCAGTACGGAATCTGATTGCAGGCTGGTACCAAAACCAAACAATTTTCCGCATCGGATAATTTGGGTATTGATACGATTCATGATTCGTTCCGAATGCTTTTCACCACGAAGCAGGGAATTGGCCAATGAAGTTTTTGGGGCTGGTATCGATTCAATATTTACTTCCTGATCGGAATAGCCGTAAACAGAGGTAGAGCTGAGGTGGATCAATTGTTTCACATCGCTTTCCTCAATGGCATAAACTAGCTCAGCGGTTCCCCAGTTGTTAACCTGTTCATGCATGTGGTGTTCCATCTCGGTGTTGGAATTACTCTGGCAGGCAGCCAAATGGTATACCACATCAATATCTTTCAATATGGATTGTAATTTTCTTGAATCCAGAAGATCGCCTTTTACAAATTTTATTTTATTGCCTTTAATGCCGGAATGCAGGAAAAGATTATAGTTATTTCTGCTCAGGTTATCGTATATAACAATTTCTTTTACCTCAGCGTCTTTATTCAGCAGAATGGCCAGTTCGGTGCCCAGGTATCCGGCACCTCCGGTAATCAATACTCTCATTCCAAAAGAATTTTATGTGTTTGTTTTGAAGGGAGTCTTTTGATTCTTCTTCAAAATGTACTGTGTTAGTTCTATTTTTTTGCCAAGTCGGTATTCAACCCACATTCGGTTTTTTTCATACCAAACCAGCGGGCTGCTCTCTCATCTCCCAAGACCATTTTTCTTGTGCAGGGTTCACAGCCAATACTGTCATAACCCTGAGCGTCCAGAGGGTGTCTTGGTAAATTGTGTTCTTTCAGGTATCTGAACACCTCTGGTTTGCTCCAATCCAGCATGGGATGAAACCGAATAACGCCATGAGGTGCATCCTGTTCCACATTCATTTGTTTTCGCACAGCACTCTGGTCAGCGCGTACTCCATTGATCCAGACATCATTGTCAGCAAGAACAGCATCCAATGGCTGAACTTTGTTTAGATAGCAGCAATAGTCTGGGTCGCAGGTAAACAGAAGGTTGCCATTGGTGTCCTTTTGTTGCGATTTGGGTACCAGTGATTTGGTGTCGATAATGTTCAATCCAAATTCTTTGGCCAACTGATCTTTGTACTGGATGGTTTCCGGGAAAAGGAAACCGGTGTTGATGAAATAGATCGGAATGCTGTTGTCGATCCGACTGATAATATGAAGTAAAGCAATACTGTGAGTTTGGAAGGAGGAAGTAGCAAACATCTTCTTCCCTTCAGCCTTATATTGCGTTAGTTTCTCTTTAATGTGTTCGAAATCCATTGAAAAGTCTTTTAAAACAATTGTTTCATGGGTAATCCCATTTCTGAACTGAACTGTAAAGATAGGCATAATATCGCAAACAGTAAGATCAATCCCGGGAATGAGAAGGAGAATGTTAAAAGGGAATTCTTTTAAGCCAATGAACACTTCTAAGGAATATTTCCGAGCCGATAAAAAGGTGAAAATGATTTAGAATTCCTTATGTAATATTGATGAGAAATAGAATTGAATTTATTATATTTGATAGAGAGCGAGAGAGTTAAGTGTGTGTGAATTCGGATGGTTTTCCCATGAAAGAAGGGGTTGGGAGTGTGATGGTGGGATGATTGGCATCTGACCTTAATTAGCAGAATAGTATTTCAAAATTATATAGTAACCCCAATCTGCAATTAATATAACACCTATGACCAAAAGACTATTTGCCCCACTTTTGGTAGTTGGATTAGTTCTAACTACGGGAGGATGGTTTTGTCGGGCTTCCAATGTTGATACACTCACGAAGTCTTCCGAAGACGCTTCGCATGAAGATTATTTTCTTGCGCCCGAAAAACGCGGTGAAAGGTTGTTTCTGGGCTTATATATTGTGCCACAGAAAACGAAATCATGCGTATCCTGCCATAATATTCTCCCAAGCGATACACTCAATTGGAATCCTTCGGCAATGGCGATTGCCAATACATCTGCTCAAAAGAAGATTTCCGAATTACGGGCAATTATGAATCAGCCCCTTGGAAAGAAGATGGAGGAATCCCATAAAGGGTACAACTTTACCGATGAAGAGCTGGGGTATTTGCAGGCTTACTTCCACAATTTAAAGGGGCCTGGGGCGGTAAATCCCAAACCTGAAGTTAATTCCCTGCTTCTGTTTCTATTGTTGGGTGCTTTGATCACACTGGCTTTGGTGGATCTGTTTTTCACCAAAAGGATTAAATACCGAATTGTACCGGTTCTGGTATTCCTTATGGCATTTGGTTACCAGGTGAAGATGCTTGCTGTTGGGGCAATGGAGTTGGGGCGTACCCCAAACTATGCTCCGGACCAGCCTATTAAGTTTTCGCATAAGATTCATGCAACCGACAATAAGATTGATTGCCGATACTGTCATTCCGAAGTTGATAAGAGCAAATCGGCAGGAATTCCCTCTGTAAACCTTTGCTTGAATTGTCATATGATAGTAAGGGAAGGGAACAATTCAGGGAAATTTGAGATCAACAAGATTCATGAGGCTATAGAGAAGAACCAGCCTGTAGAATGGATAAGGATCCACCACCTTCCGGATCATGTCTTCTTCAGCCATGCTCAGCATGTAAATGTGGGGAAGCGGGAATGTGAGGAGTGTCATGGAACGGTGGAACAGATGCACATCTTACGGCAACAGGAAGATTTGTCTATGGGCTGGTGTTTGGACTGCCATGATAAAACTGCAGTTGATTTCAATACCAATGGTTACTATGTGAACGGTTACATGCAGTTGCGCCGGGAACTGGAGACCGGCCTTATCGATACAGTGAAGGTTAGTAATGTAGGGGGAAGAGAATGTGGTCGTTGTCACTACTAATTGACCTTTGTATTAATAGTAAGTTGGTGCTTCGTATTTGAAAGCTAAGTGCTGTCTAACCGTCACGCAGTGGCAACTTATTTCAGCCCAACGGCAACGTCTTGGGGAATGTGAAATCACAAATAAAATTCGCCCTGAAAGGGCAGTTTAATGTTAATAACAGACTATGGCACAATCTTTATCGAAATTATACCTTCATATAATATTTCGTGTTAAGTATCGGGTTGCGCAAATTCGAAGGGAGGATAGAAATGAGTTGTATGCTTATATGGGGGCAATCATTAAAGACAATCATTCGATTCCAATAATGATAAACGGTATGGAGGACCATATTCTTTTCCCCGAGGCGTTGCCGTCGGGCTGAATTAAACAGGGCTTTCAGCCGTTATTTGGATTGTAAAAGCTTTGGAGAAAGCGACGATGAGGTGGTTGACAAAGAGTTTGACTAAAATGAATTATGAATGTTAGAGAGTTAATAACTCCGAAACTTAAGTAAGTAATTGGATAGATAAAAATTTAGTATGAAGAAGTACTGGAGAAGTCTTGAAGAACGTAAAAAGGGCATAGATTGTTCCACTGAAAAGAAGGCTACCCAAAAGGGAAATCTTGAAATGGCGCTGGACATTTTCGAGGAGAAAACCGTCAATACCAAAAGCAATCGAAGAGACTTTCTGAAACTGTGTGGGTACAGTCTGGCCTTGGGAACTGTGGTGGCCAGTTGCGAAAGTAAGGTGCAAAAGGCCATTCCTTACCTCATAAAACCGGAGGAAATAATCCCCGGTAAGGCCAACTACTATGCTTCTTCGTATATGAATGGAAGTGAGTACTGTAGTATTCTTATTAAGACACGTGAGGGGCGCCCAATTAAGATAGAAGGAAATGATTTGTCGGGCATTACCAATGGAGGCACCTCTGCCCGGGTTCAGGCTTCGGTACTGGGATTGTATGACACATCCCGTTATCAACATCCTGTTAAAAACGGAAAGAAAATTGATTGGACTACACTCGATCATGAGGTGATACAACGACTCAATGCATGTGATTCGGAGGATGGGCGTATTGTTCTGTTGACTCACTCCATTTACAGTCCTTCAACTCAAAAGGCTATCGAGGTATTTCTAAAGAGATATCCCTCAGCAGAGTGGATTAGCTACGATTCTATATCGGCTTCGGCCCTGTTGGAAGCAAATCAGCAGTGTTTTGGGAAGGCGATGATTCCGGATTATCGCTTCGATGAGGCCCATTTGATCGTTAGTTTTGGTGCCGATTTTATGGGGAATTGGCTTTCTCCAATCGAATACATTAAGCAGTATGTGAAGAATCGGAATTTGAATGATGGAAAGGGAACCATGTCCAAGCACATTCAGTTCGAGTCAAACATGTCGTTAACCGGAAGTAATGCGGATTACAGGGTGCCCATCAAACCCTCGGATGAAGGTTTGATTCTGGCCAATTTGTACAACGAAATAGTAAAAGGGAAAGGGGAGCAGGGCTCTACCTTGCCCCATCCGACCCGGGATGTAAAGGAGCTGGCCTGGGAATTGCTCAAGCAGAAAGGGCAGTCACTGGTTGTTTCCGGATCCAACGATCCCAATATTCAGATACTGGTGAATACCATAAACCAGGAGTTGGAAAACTATGGGAAAACCATTCGGTTTGAACACGATTTGAAATTGAAGCAGGCCAGGGGAAAGGATATGCAGCGATTGGTGGAAGATATGAACCGGGGTCAAGTGAAAGCGGTACTGTGTTACGGAGTGAATCCTGCCTACGATTATCCCGAATCGACCAAATTTATCCAGGGGATCAAGAATACTCCCTTTACGCTTTCCTTCGCTTCAGCACCTGACGAAACCTCACAATTGGTAGAGTTTGTTGCTCCAGATCATCATTTTCTTGAGAGCTGGAACGATGCGGAACCGAAAACCGGAATCTACAGTCTGGTTCAACCGGGCATTGCTCCGCTTTTTAAGACCCGACAGGCCCAGAGCTCTTTGCTGAACTGGACCGGGGAGAAGAGAGATTATCTGCAATTTATTCGAAACTACTGGAAAGAGAATCTATTTAAACTTCAAGATCATCATACTGATTTTGATTCCTTTTGGGACAATACTCTACAGCAGGGTGTTTTTGAACCCCAGACTGATCTGCAAGCTGTTTATAAGTTCGATTCAACAGTTGTTGCAAAAGCAATGGATGCCCTAAGGGAAACACATGATGGAGAGGGATTGGAACTTTTCTTCTACGAAAGTATAGCAATGGGGAACGGAAAAATGGCAAACAACCCATGGTTGCAGGAGTTGCCCGATCCCCTGTCGAAGATTTGCTGGGACAATTACGTTGCCATTTCTCCTCAGCAGGCACGCGAGATGCAATTGGAAACCGGAAGCATGCTAAAGTTAGAGGGAACATACCACTTGCCGGTGTTTGTTCAACCAGGTCAGGCATACAATACGATTGCAATAGCATTGGGATACGGTAGAAAAGTTTGTGGAAAGGTAGGAAAAGAGGTTGGAACCAATGTATACTCCCTAATGCCTATGGTCAAGGGCTATCAACAATTTTTCCGAAGAAATGTTTATGTGGAGAAAATGGAGGAGGAGTATCCACTGGCCATTACGCAAACTCACCATTCCATGGAGAATCGCCCCATCGTTCGTGAGGCTACCTTGACTGAATACAAACGCAACCCGGCAGCAGGTAATGAGCATCACCACAAAGGAATGGAACCCGCTTCCATTTATGAGAAGCCGAAGTTTCCCAACCATCGTTGGGGAATGGTTGTGGATTTGAACTCCTGTATCGGATGTGGGGCCTGTTCTACAGCCTGCCAGGTTGAGAACAATGTTCCGGTAGTTGGTAAGAATGAGGTGATTCGAGCCCACGAAATGCATTGGATTCGAATCGATCGTTACTTTTCGGGGGATGAAATGAACCCGGATGTTTCCTTTCAACCTGTGATGTGTCAGCATTGCGACAATGCACCATGCGAGAATGTTTGCCCTGTGGCTGCTACCAATCACAGCAGCGAAGGACTAAATCAAATGATGTACAACCGATGCATCGGGACCCGCTACTGTGGGAACAATTGTCCCTACAAGGTACGTCGATTCAACTGGTACGATTACACTATGGCCGATTCCATTCCGGAGAACACCATGGATGTAGCCGAAATGACCCTGGATCTTAAGCGAATGGTACTAAACCCGGATGTTACGGTCAGGGCCAAGGGGGTAATTGAGAAGTGCTCTATGTGTTTGCAGCGAATTCAGGAGGGGAAGATGAATGCCAAGTTGGAGGGCCGTGAGGTGAGAGATGGGGAAATAAAGACAGCTTGCCAGCAGGCTTGCCCGGCTAAAGCCATCACCTTTGGAGATTTGAACGACAGGGAGAGCCGGTTGAGCCAATTGGCACGAGGAAAACGAAACTATCATTTGTTGGAGGAGATCCATACCCTCCCTTCGGTTAGCTACCTGACTCAAATTAGAAATAAGAAAGAAAAACAAATATAAAACGGAACCTATGTACGTATCTCCTATTCGAGAACCTCTGATTACAGGGGAGAAAACTTATCGGAAGATAACAAAGGAACTTGCCGACCCTATTGCCGGAAAACCGGGAAAAGCCTGGTGGGTTGGAATTACCATTACCGGTTCGGCATTGTTACTGGGCCTTGCCATGATGGGCTGGACCATTTGGCATGGAATTGGGACCTGGGGCCTGAATCGAACCATTGGATGGGGATGGGGGATTACCAACTTTGTGTGGTGGGTAGGGATAGGTCATGCCGGCACCTTTATCTCCGCAATCCTACTGCTGTTTCGGCAGAAATGGCGGACCAGTATCAATCGATCGGCCGAAGCCATGACTTTGTTTGCGATTCTGTGTGCAGGGATATTTCCCCTGATTCATATGGGGCGGCCTCTTTTGGCATTCTTTGTTTTTCCCTACCCCAATACGCGGGGATTGTGGGTGAATTTTAACTCCCCTTTGCTGTGGGATGTGTTTGCCATTAGTACCTATTTTGCGGTTTCCCTTCTGTTCTGGTATGTGGGGCTGATTCCGGATATTGGTACCATACGCGATCGGGTGAAATCCAAGGCCAGGAAGGCCATCTATTGGTTCCTGAGTTTTGGATGGACCGGCTCGGCAAAGCATTGGCAGCGCCATGAATCCATTAGTTTGATTCTGGCAGGATTGGCTGCACCCCTGGTACTTTCGGTTCACTCCATTGTAAGTACCGACTTTGCCACTTCGGTGATTCCGGGATGGCATACCACTATTTTTCCGCCTTACTTTGTTGCGGGTGCTATCTTCTCCGGATTTGCCATGGTACTCACCCTGTTGATTGTTACCCGAAAGGTACTGAATCTTCAAAGCTATATTACCATTGGGCACATCGAATCCATGAACAAAATTATTATTGCCACTGGTTCCATCGTTGGTATCGCCTATATCACTGAGTTGTTCATTGCCTGGTATTCGGGGGTGGAATACGAGCAATATGCCTTTTTGAACCGGGCCACCGGCCCCTATTGGTGGGCTTACTGGATTATGATGAGCTGTAATGTGATATCGCCCCAATTGCTTTGGATTAAGAAGTTACGGCGGAACCTGGTTTTTACCTTTATCCTTTCGATATTCATCAACATCGGAATGTGGTTCGAGCGTTTCGTAATTATTGTTACCTCTCTGCATCGGGATTATCTGCCTTCCAGTTGGTCTATGTATAAGCCAACCTTAGTTGAGGTTGGAATCTTTATCGGAACCCTTGGAATCTTCTTCACCTGTTTTCTTTTGTTCATTAGGGTATTCCCTGTGATTGCCATTGCTGAAGTGAAAAGTGTTCTGAAAAGTTCGGGTGAAAAGACCGATGAAAAAAAAAAAGGAAAAGGGAATGAAAAGAAGATTATCCCTGAAATTTCCCGGAATTAACTCGTGTTAAAGACAGATAAAAGGGAACGAGCTTTTGGGGATGCGCATGATTTTACGAATGGATATTCCGTTAAAGCAATAGAAATAGATTATAACACATGTAACGAACCTTAAGGAATACTTTTCAAACAAGAGGAGAATTTCTTAAGTGAGTTCCATCTGACATTAAAAAACAAATTATAACAGATGAAACGAACAGTAAGGAACACTTTTCAAGCAGGAAGAATATTGCTTAGGTGAGTTCCATGTGACAATTAAAAACAAATTATAACACATGAAAGGTAAATACATATCCGCCTACTTTGAGGATGAGGAGAATCTACTTGCAGCTACCAGGGAGTTAAGGGAAAAGGATTATCCCATCCAGGATGTTCTGACTCCCTTCCCGGTGCATGGTTTGGATCACCTTTTGGGCTATAAACGGACAGCAATACCCACTGTTGGTTTTATCAGCGGGGCCATTGGCGCCATTCTCGCGTTTGGCTTTCAGGCCTGGGTGTTTACGGTTGACTATCCGCTTTTTATTGGAGGGAAACCCCATTTTGCAATCCCCTCCTTTATTCCAATCACCTTTGAACTGACCGTTTTGTTTGCAGCTTTTGGGATGTTGTTTGCCTTTCTTATCCGGTCAAAATTGGGGCCGGGCTCCAAAAAGGTTATTCATGATGAACGCATCACCGACGATCGTTTTGTGATAATAATTGATATGGATGACGATGAAGAACGGCTTTCTGAGGCGAGGGAAATTCTCCTTCGACAGGATGCCCGCAATGTGTTGCTCAAGGAGGTGGATTTAAAAAAAACAAATTAAACACTAGCAAGGATGGAAGAGAAGTATAATTTCAAAAAAAGAACCCAACAGGTACTGTATGGCCTAATGGGAACCGGATTGATTCTTTTTGTTGCCGGTTGGATTTTTGAAGGTATAGACGGGCATCGATTCTGGAGTAATGTTCTGTTGAATAATTTGCTGTTCCTGTTTGTTGCCCTCTTTGGAGCTGCTTTCCTGGCTTTGCACCGCATTTCCTACTCCGGTTGGCACACCAGCATTCAACGGTTGCCCGAAGCCTTTGCATCCTTTCTGCCTGTGGCCGCCCTGCTGATGTTTCTATTGGTGTTTGGGATGCACGATCTTTACCACTGGACTCATCCCCACGAAGGGGATGCCATTCTCGAGGGAAAAGTTCCCTACCTGAACCAACCCTTTTTCTTTGTTCGGATGTTTGCCTATTTCTTTGGGTGGATCGGGCTGGCTTACCTGATGCGTCGGAGTTCACTGGAACAGGATGCCACCAAAGAAATCAAATATTACAACAGGGGGAAATTGTATGGAGCCCTTTTTATGGTGTTTTTTGCAGTATCCAGTTCCATGATGAGTTGGGATTGGATCATGTCCATCGATGCACATTGGTTCAGTACCCTGTTTGGCTGGTATGTTTTTATCGGTTTGTTTGTTACAGGAGTTGCTGCTACAATACTGCTGATTGCCTTTTTGAAGGCTCAGGGCTATTTGGCATTTGTTAACAAGGAGCACATTCACGATTTGGGCAAATACCTTTTTGGCTTTAGTATCTTCTGGGCCTACCTGTGGTTTTCACAGTATCTACTGATTTGGTACAGCCATTTACCTGAAGAAACGATTTACTTTCAAACTCGTTTGAACGATTTTAATACCCTATTCTTCCTGAACCTGGTGTTGAACTTCCTGATTCCCTTCCTGGCACTAATGACCCGAAATGCCAAACGGAACCTCAAATGGCTTAGTGGAATTGCTGTTGTTGTGGTTATTGGGCACTGGTTGGATCTGTATCTGATGATTGCCCCCGGAGCAATTGGAGCCGATGCGGCTATAGGAACGGTAGAGATTGGAATCGCTTTGATCTACTTTGGAGGTTTTGTCTGGTGGGTTTTGAGATCCCTGGCTAAGGTTCCATTGCTTGCGAAAAACGATCCTCTTCTTCAGGAGAGTTTCCATTACGAATCCTGATCCAAGCCCATTGTAAATGAAAAATACTCGTGTTATGCAAAGATTGATATCATACAAACTGTTTTGTCTACTGAGTCTTCTCCTGTTTTTTGCCTGCGACAGGGATCGGAACCGTAAGGGATATGCATACTTTCCCGACATGATGGAGTCGCGGGCCTATGAAACCTATTCGGACAACCCCAATTTTGCAGATGGAAAGACGGTACGATTGCCAGTAGAAGGAACCGTTTCCCGTGAAGTCCTGCCCTATCGTTTCGAGAAAACGGAGGAGAATCGTGTTTGGGCCGGTAATTCTTTAAAAAGTCCCTTTGTAGTGGAGATGAAACACGTAGAAGAAGGCAAAAACCTCTATGAAAAGTTTTGTTACAACTGTCATGGCGAACAGGGAGATGGTAAAGGTTTTCTCGTAACCAGCGGGAAATATCCCTATCCTGTGGCGAGTTTGATATCTGAAAAGCTGAAGAATGCCTCCCGAGGCGAAATAGTTCATGTAATTACAGTAGGTTATGGAGTAATGGGAGCCCATGCACCCCAAATCAACCAGGAAGAACGGTGGAAAATCGCAGAATATGTGAAAGTGAAACTGCAGGGAATGGAGCTCAGTTCCCGGAAGGAAGAGGAAACATCCAGGTAGATGATTTAATTTCTGGTTGAATCTGGTTAAAAAGTCGCTTGTTTATAATTATAGTAGGAGGAGGTACATTTGTTTAGTGCCGCCTCCTTTTATTTTTCCAGGGGCGAACTTTCAATTTTATACCAATCAACATGATTGTTCCTTTCGTTAAGTTGAGAAAAGTTTCAGGATATTTCCATTGGAATACCTTAGTTTTTATTCCTGTCAAAGTCCTGTTCTATCAATACAATATGTAAAATTACTATTTGCAATACGATCTTTCAAAAAAAACATGCCTTTCCTTCGATCAAAACTACCCGTTCCTTCGACCAAAACTACCCGTTCCTTTGACCAAAACTACGGGTTCCTTTACTCAAAACTACCCGTTCCTTTGACCAAAACTACCTGTTCCTTTTTTCGTTTGCCCGCAGAGTTAAAAAAAGTGGTACCAATTTGTCTTTTGGTCCTTCCGGTTTGTCTATAATTTTATGCAGAGTCAATTATCAAAACTCTAGTGTTGTTCAGGTTCTTTTCATCCTGCGTTGCCAGAGAAGTAATTCTTCCGGATTTTACAAAAATGGGGTAGGACATCTGGTAAACTTCTTTTGGGACGATCCATTCTGCCTTTTTAATAATGAATACTGATGGTTTTCCATTACCAGATTTCCACCAAAATTATTGATGAATGGCTTTATTTGGATTTGATAGCCCTATTGGTAAAGGTAATGATTCGATACGGGAAAGTCTAGTTCTTTTGTCTGGATATTGAGGGTGTGGAAAGGGGATTTTGTTCGATGCTGGAGTTTTGTTTCAATAAGCGAACCTGGTTTGTTGTAAGATGTGTTGTAGATTCAAAACTTATGCGTTCCTTCTTAACCTACAATGTGTTTGCTGGTTTTAAATGTATTGTAAACCCCTGTTCAGCGGGAAGTGTGTTTTTCTGCTGAACAGGGTGTTGAACCGAAGTCTTAAGTCTATTTACGGAACAGTCTAACTACTCCCAGGATGACCAGAAGGATGGAGCCGATCATAGCAAAGATATAGGAGGTGTTGTTCAAGGTAAACGATCCGTTTATTTCTTTCATAATTTTATTGCCCAAATCCGCATTGGGAGAATGGTTTTGGGCCCAGAAGAAAACCAGCAATCCCACTACGATTGCCACAATTCCAATAAGGTTTTTCTTGTTCATACAATTGGTGTTTTTGGTTTCTGTAATTAAAAAGGTCGATTCACTCCGTTATTTGTAATTGGTAACCCTTTGGTGTTATTGGGTATTTAGGATTCCTGCATCGAATAATCGTTTAGAGGAATTCCAACTACAGTTTTTACTGAGCATTTACGACTCTACTTGTGATTGAATGGCAAAGAAATAACAATTCTGTTTTTGTATCAATTTGATTCCCTTCTTTTTTGATGATGTTGGTTTTTATTCGGAAATTGAAGATAAATCAGGCAGAGTAAGAAGTTATGGTACGGAAAAAGAAGAATTTATTCATTACGGGAGCACCTTCCTCTGGCAAGACAACCATCATCAAAAGGGTAATTGACAAATTGGAGGTCCCGGCCAATGGATTTTACACCGAGGAGGAGAAGGTAGAGGGGCGTAGGGTAGGCTTTATGATGAAAACTCTCGATGGGCAAAAAGCTTACCTTGCCCATGAGGATATAAAATCGGTAGCGCAAATTCGGCGATACGGTGTGAGCATAACGGATATTGAAGGCCTGGCTGTTCCTGCCATTAAACCTGTTGGGGAGAATATTATTATCCTGGATGAAATAGGAAAAATGGAATGCTTTTCCAGCCTTTTCCTTCAGGCAACCATCGATGCCCTTGATGCTCCCAATATAGTATTGGGTACTATTACTTTTGGTGGAGATGAATTCATTCAGGGGGTTAAGAATAGGGAGGATGTGGAAATTATTGAAATAACCCCCGAAAACAGGGAGCAATTGCCGGATATCCTACTGGAAAAGATTGGGAAGCTTTTGGAAAGTAATTTGTGAGAATGTTTTTGTTGAACAACCATTCTCGAACTAAGATGGTATTCTAAATAGAAAAAGGCCGACGCGAATGCTTCGACCTTTTCTCTAACCCTAGATTAAATCTTTCTATGAAAAAACTTTTACCTTTTATTTTAACTTACATTACAAAGGTAAGCCATAACTGCGTTAAGGCTTGCAAACAGAAGTTAACGAAGCTTAAAAAAGAGATTTGGGACCTGTTATTATGAAAGTACGATTGGAGTAGATGACCAATTTAACCAATTAGTTTTGGTTACTTAATTGTGATTGGAGAATTTAATTGGCAGAGGTTGTTTGGGAGCTTGAGTAGGAGAGACTAGCTAGTAGTGGAAACGGCATTGAACAATGTATAGGGTGTCATTTTGCACACTGTATACCAATCGATGATCACCCGTGTTTCGTCGTGACCAATATCCGCTTAAATTACCCTTTAGTGCTTCTGGTTTGCCAATTCCCTCAAAGGGTTTTCGTTGACACTCTTTTATGAGTGTGTTGATCTTTTTTAGTACTTTTTTGTCAGTGGCTTGCCAAAAGAGATAATCCTCCCAGGCATTCTTCTCAAAATAGAGGTTCATCAATCTTCAATTAGGTTTTGCGGAGAAACATTCTTGTGTTCTTTGACATTTTTGATTGATTGCTCAAGTCTTTCCCGGTTGGCCTGACTTTTTATCAGATGTATTGTTTCCATCCAGGAATTGTATTCATCCATTGAAATCATTACCACACTTTTTCCTCCGGAGCGATGCACAATGAGTGTTTCCTGATTTTCGCTCACTTCATCGAGGTTGGATTTTAAGTGGGTACGAAGTTCCGAATAGTTTACTGTTTTCATTTCTTTCGATTCGATTTATTGTTACATCTCATTGATTACCCCCAAAAAAGCCTGGAATTATCTTTTATAATTTTGTAGATGATAGCTTTATTTACGTACTAATGTATGTACTTTTTTAATTTTTTGTTTGAGAATTGGTGGTCAAACGGTGTTATTTGAATTCTAAATCTGCCCCAAATAGGCAATGGGCTTGAATCTTTTTTCTACGGTGATTAGTTCATGTATTAATTCCAGGCAGTCCTCCAGGTTCCGGTAACAATAGGGAGCCTCAGTTTTGATAGATGCATTGCTAATCATTTCAGGGATATAGATGTGTTCTCTAAGTTTGTGGTAATTGTAATCTTCTGCATGTAATTTGGCTTCGGAGCGTGCCATAATCCTACCGGTTCCATGGTTTAGTGAGAATAGTGTCGCCTCTACCTTTTGCGTTGCTTTCACCAGTACAATATCTCCTATAAGGTTGGAAGGCAAAACGGTGAGTTCGTGGGGATGAATTTTAACGGCTCCCTTCCTTAGTATCACACCTTCGTTGGTTTTCTCGAAATGATTGTGGTTGCGATCTGTAATTGTTTCAAGAGGGCCGAAGTAGTTTTCGAGAATTTGGGCTATTGCCAGTCGGTTGGCTTCGGCCCAGGAACAAACTTCCCCAAATTTCTGATCAAATTCATCCGGGCGATCTGTTAAATGATCAACAATTTTGGATTCCGTTCGGGAACCCGTGTGGATGAGGAAGTACAGATAATTCTCACCTTCAGTAACAAGCGCATCCAGGAAGTGATTGCCCGATCCCAGGTCTCCCAATTTGCCTTTTTTGTTTCGAAGTTCATAATAGATTTTATCCCAGGTGGCTTTACTGAAATCTTTAGGGCAATAGGTTGATTTAACCAGTAGCATTCCGCAGCCGCAATCCGAAACTGCAAATTTCCGCCAGTTTTGCTGCCTGGTGAATACGACAGTCCCCGTAGGCAATGGGGAACGTCCCGGACAGGCGTCAGGGAAAAAGATCACTTTTTCAGCTTCTAAATCCCGGGGTAGCCACGAGAAGAGTTTGTTTACCGGTTCCGCCGAATAGTTAAGGATTTTCATTTCGAAATAGTGAGCTGTGTTGCAAGCTTGTTTTTCTGCTGAGTGATTACTTAACACTAATTTACATCAAAATTTACAACTTGTATAAGAAATCCTTCAACTAATTGGGTGCAGAATTTTGTACTGCATCTGAATTGTTCAGGAATACTGGGAAAGTGCCTGAAAATTAGCTTGTTTTTTTGTATCTTATGTAGGTAACCTCTTTATGGATGCGGTTTTACGCATGTATTGATCAATATAAGTTAAAATATTAATTAAAGAAGCAATGGCTCAGCTTAAAGAAGAAATACGGCTACACATTGGAGTACTGAAACAGGAGATTGATCAGATCCTGGAGAAGCACAAAGATACTGTTATTTCGGAAGTTACCACGCGGCAGATATTTGGAGGGATGAGGGGGCTCATCGCCATGGCTTGCAATACTTCGTACGTAGATCCCTATTCGGGATTGCATATTAGTGGAATAACCGCTCCGGAATTTTCAGATAAGCTTCCGGAGGAGATTTTCTTTCTTTTGTGCACGGGAAAGTTTCCGGAGGAGAAGGATTTGATTTTGTTGCAGGAAGATTTAAAGAAACGCACTCATATTCCCGAATATACCTGGGAGGTTTTAAGGGCATTGCCCAAAGATACTCACCCAATGACTATGCTTAGTCTCGGTATTTTGTCGATGGAAGGGAATTCGGTGTTTAAGAAAAAGTACCAGGAAGGCCTTCCTAAAAGTGAGTTTTGGGATGCTACTTTGGAGGATGCATTGGATTTGATTGCCAAGCTTCCCTCTTTGGCTGCGGGAATTTACCGCATCCGTTTTTTGGATGGTAAGTTAATACCATATAATCCGGAACTTGATTGGGCAGGAAATATGGCGAATATGCTGGGAATCCCCGGTGCAGGAGAAGAATTTGCGGATCTAATCAGATTGTATCTGGTGTTGCATTGCGATCACGAAGGAGGAAATGTAAGTGCGTTTACTTCCCGGGTAGTAAGTTCGGCTTTGTCCAACATCTACTATGCCTCCTCTGCAGGCTTGAATGGCCTTGCAGGTCCTTTGCACGGATTGGCGAATCAGGAGTGTCTGAGGTTTATCATTAAGGTACATGAGGAAATTGGTGCTTACCCCTCCGAAAAGGAGTTGGAAGATTATGTGAATAAAACCTTGGATTCCGGTAAGGTTATCCCCGGTTACGGTCATGCTGTATTGCGTGCTACCGATCCTCGGTTTGTGGCCTTTATGGAATTTGGCGATAAGTTCTGTTCCAGTAATGAATACTTCCAGATCGTGAAAAAACTGTTCTCCGTGGTTCCCCGGGTATTGAAAACTTACAAAGGAGGAAAAGTAGCCAATCCATGGCCCAATGTGGATGCTATTTCGGGTTCTTTGTTGTATCATTATGGTGTTGACAACTTTGATTACTACACTGTAATGTTTGGTGTTTCCAGGGTGTTGGGATTCTGTGCCCAGGATATTCTAGCCCGTGGTTTAGGGCAACCAATTATTCGACCCAAGAGTGTTACCAATAGGTGGTTGCTGCAGAAACTGGACGAAGTGTCTACCACCCCTGCAAAATAAGGTGTTTGTGTCCGTATTTTTGAAGCGAAATACGGACACAAATTCATTCTTATAGTGGAAGATTCAAAGAGCACAGGGAAGGTGCTATTATAGATAAGCCAAACAAGCATTGGTTTATGATGATCTTTTCGAATAAAGACCGTTTGAAGAGGTTATACAGTGAGGTATTGGTTAAATGCAGGATGGTTTTCCTTTGCTTTTTTTACTGTGTCTATCCTCTGGAAAAGATAATAAATACAGCAATGGAAAGGGCTACAATTATAAAGATAACTGCAAATGCCTTTTCTTTGTTCTTCTCCGGAAATTTCTTAAACTCCAGTTTTCGTCCTTCAATATTAAGGAGAAGGGCCATAATGATTATGGGGATAAAAATCGACAGCATCAATCCCAGTGGCCAGTTGAGCCAGTAGCTAATTGTACTGCCAATGATAACGGTTAATCCGGTAATAATAAATGTCCATTTAACAACAGGAACAAAAACGTTTGGATCGACTTTCTCTTTCTGATCTTCAGCCAATAAATTCAGTTTAGAAATTAACTCTGGCTTCTTTCCTATAATAAAGCCTAACCCAATAAAGAATGTCCCGAAAACTAAGTTTATAGCAATCATCTAATAGTATAGAGTTTTGTGGTGCAGGTATTCAAATATCCATTTTCGAAAGGGATATATTGACACTCTAAATTTAACAAATTTCAAGGAAAGAAAGTTGCTTTTTGGTTTCGAATAAGAATTAAAGAAAGAGGTGTAAGCAAAGTCAGTTTTTTCTATAGGGACCTCAATTTGCGAATTTTGCTAATGTATTTCTCATTGGTAATAGGGGGGGGTTAGGTTTAGGAAAAGAATTAATGGAGAGATTCCACACCTCTCCATCTGCGTTATTTTCTGGTTTCAATAACTTTTTTATTGATCGCTTTAACCAGGTCCGGTCCTTCATAGATGAACCCGGTATAGATCTGAACAAGGGAAGCTCCTGCTTCCATTTTCTCCAGTGCATCCTCCGGACTCATAATACCTCCAACTCCAATAATTGGAATGCTTCCCTCTGATTTTTCATTGATGTATCGAATAACTTGTGTAGAGCGCTTCTTTAAGGGTTCTCCACTTAAACCACCTTCTCCAACTGCTTCAATATCTTCCCTTGTGTAGGTTAGCCCATCTCTCGAAACAGTTGTATTGGTAGCAACAATGCCTGCAATGGAGGTTTCTTTTACAATCTCAATGATATCATCCAGCTGACTGTCGGTTAGATCGGGAGCAATTTTCAGAAGAATTGGTTTCGAAACTTCTTTACTTCGATTCAGCTCCATTAAGTCGTTTAACAGACGTTTTAGTGGTTCCTTATCCTGAAGTTCTCTTAAGTTAGGCGTGTTGGGCGAACTTACATTCACGGCAAAATAATCCACAACGGGATACAATGCTTCAAAGCAACTAAGGTAATCCCGGATGGCCTGGTCGTTTGGTGTCACCTTATTCTTGCCAATATTACCACCAATCATGACTTTGGTTTTCCGCTTCCGAAGACGGTTGACGATCTCCTCAACGCCCTCATTGTTAAATCCCATGCGGTTGACCAGAGCTTTATCATTAATAAACCGGAACAAACGGGGTTCAAGATTCCCGGGTTGAGCTTTAGGAGTAACCGTACCAATTTCGACAAAGCCAAATCCCATTTGTCCTAACAAATCAAAGGCTTCTGCATTTTTATCGAGGCCTGCCGCCAAGCCAACAGGGTTGGGGAATTTTAGTCCAAAGACTTCCGTTTCCAGCAAGGGATCCTCCAATTTGAAACGAGCTCCAATGATGGAGCGGGTTAGGCTGTAGTTCTGAAATACCTTAAAGCACTTAAAAGTGAACAAATGGATCTTCTCCGGATCAAACTTAAGAAGAACGGGAAGTATAACTAATTTGTAAAAACTCATCTCTTACTCTTTTATTATGCAAATATACAATGATTGAACTAAGAAAGAACCCTTTATTAGGTTAAGTTTTGTTATTTATTCCTTTCCCGAGGCAAGGAGAGGGAATATATAAGAGCAAGTAATAGAATCCAATCGGTTTTTATTTTTTGAACTGAAGATCTGTTTTGATCCGGGCTGGTTTTCTGTTTTCATCTACTTTTACGTAGGTATAATCCCCTTCGGTTACCTTTATGCTGTCTCCTTCCTCGTATTCCCTGTTTACCCAGGCCTCGATGTGGACATTTATTGAAGATCTTCCAATTTTGATCAAATCCACATAGCAGCAAAGGATATCCCCTATGAATACGGGCAGTTTAAAGGTGATGGAATTAATTGCTACGGTAGCTACTCTTCCTTTAGCTATTTTTCGGCAGAAAACTCCACCGGCAATATCCATTTGGGAAACCAACCAACCCCCAAAAACATCTCCTGTTGGGTTGGTGTCGGCCGGCATAGCTACTACCTGGATCGCTAGTTCTCCTTTTGGTTTTTCTTTCATACGGTACTATTCTACTGGTGCAATCTATTGAACGGAATAGCCAATGGTTTCAATCTTCTGGTTTATGGCTTCCCGATCCATTTTGTTCTTCTCTATCTTAATAAGGACCTTGTTTTCTTTATGGGATGCTTTAACCTCTACTACTCCATCAATTTGTTTCAAACCATTCTCTACTGATTTTTCGCATCCGGTGCAAGTCATGCCTTTTACATCCAGTTCCAATTCCTGGATATCCATTATTTTAGAGACTTCTGTCTTTTCTTTTGACTCTGTTTTCTTACTATTGGTTTGGCAAGACAGGAGCAATCCACTTACCAAAAGTAGCATCCATACATTTTTCATAGCTTGAAGTTTTTTGAACAACAGGTTTTTATTAGAACCGTATCAGATACTTATAAAGTTAGTGAATTGGTTGTCAAAATAAAAAAAACTTGCGGGAGGATGAAAGGTGAAATTTGATTTTATTCCAATTGGGTACTGTTTGTTTACCAAACATTACTAATGTTTGTTATAGGAAAACATTAGAGTGAAGAGTAATAGCTGTTAAGGTTTATTAGAATCATTACCAGTAAGAAGAAAAGATTGAGACGGAGAAAGATGCCTTTGAGTTTATTTTGATCCTGCTTAATGATCAAAAGGAAAAAGCTCATGGTGAATATCCAGAGCGAACTGATGGCCAATGCTCCCATTAACCAGGGGGAGGAGATGATAATGAAGGATGGAAGAAGCAGGGCCACAACGATTGTTGCCAATGTCCAGACTAGTGTAATTCGATTCAATTGCATTGGAGTGAAAATATCTGTAAGAACTTTGAATCCGGCGCGTTTGTAATCTTCGTTGTGGATCATTAATAGAAGCCAGAAATGCGGAATTTGTCCGATAAAGAAGAAGAGGGCAACGGCCAGAATGGTTGGGTGAAACCATTCGCCTCCTGCTCCCAACCAACCGATTAACGGGGGAAAAGCTCCACTTAGTGCACCCGGAACAACGGCAAAGGCTGTTATTTGTTTCAAAGGTGTATATACCAGGTTGTACCAGGCTATGGAGAAGAGGGCCAGAAGAATGCTTTCCGGAGTGCCTCCCCAAGCCAACAGGATGCCTCCGGATAGTAGGAAAAGAATGCTCCAAACAGCTGCTTCTTTTGAAGATATTTTACCGGAGGGGATGGGACGGTAGCGGGTTCTGTGCATTAGGGCATCCCGTTTGTGCTCCTGAATGTGATTCAGTGCCGATGCGCCGCCTACGATGAGGAGAATGCCAACCACTACCAGAATCAGTTCTTGTGAGAAATGGGGCTGAAATAGCAAGTATCCCGTCAGGCAGGATAGGGCTACTGGAATGGCAATACGGATTTTGGCCAAATCCAGCAATGTAGAAAGTTTGGCTCTTCTACTCGCTAAGAGTTTTAAAGAATTCGAGGATCTCCTTGATGTCTTCTTCATTGAGCTCATTTTTATAGGATATCATCAGACCTTTGTTGTAACCTTTTACCACATCGGCATTGGGTTCATAAATTGATTTACGAATGTAATCACTGTCTACAATAATTTCTCGGCTTTTTCCTTTGGTGATTACGGTTGCAGTTCGGCCTAACAGTCCTTTCCATGTGGGACCAACCAGTTTTGATCCGTCCAGGGAATGGCAGGCCAGGCATCCGTTGCGTTTCACAATACTATAGCCGATGGCCCCGGGTTTGTCTGAAACTACAGTGGCCAACTGTGTTGTATCGATGTACCATTCATCGAACTTTCCCTGATCCATAACAACCACTGAGGTTTGCATATAGGAATGCTGCATCCCGCAATACTCGGTGCAGAACAGGTCGAAGTTGCCTTCCCTGCCAGCTACAAACCAGAGAAAAGATTCTTTTCCCGGTACCAAGTCCTGTTTAACCCGAAAGGCGGGGATGTACATGCTGTGAAGAACATCCATGGCTACCAGATCCAATTTTACGGCTCTGTCTTTGGGGACATAGAGGGTATCGGTAATTTTCCCATTCTCATACTCAAACTGCCAGTTCCACATCCGGCCAACACTTTTAATATTGAAAGCATTTTCGGGGACTTCCTGCATTGGTTTCCAGCCAGTCCAGCCAAAATAAAACATCACCATAACAATTGCCGTTGGAATGGCAGTCCAAAGGATTTCCAAAGACACACTTCCGTGGATTTGTGTTGCTTTGGGGTTTTTGGATTTCCGATACCGGAAAACAAACCAGATCATGGTAACGGTTATGCTTATGAGAAAGAAGAAACAGACTCCCAGAATAACCATAAAAGCAGTATCTACACCTTTTACAAAATTTGATGCATCAGCAATTCCTTTTGAGAACATAGTTTAACGGTATAAGTAGTCAATAAACGTGATGATAATAACAGAGGCCAATAGCATAAAGATACCGGCCACCATATAGGCATAAAATTTCTTATCGAATTTGAGGTGCATAAATATCATGAGCACCATCAGAGATTTACAGCAGGCCAGTAGTAGGGCAACTGTAACCGAGAGTGAGTCGAGTTCAATTTGAGTAACCGCCACGGAAATGGCTGTCATAACCAGTAGGGCGATTAATACGTAGGCGTAGCTTCTATAGCTTACGATATGATGATGGGCCTCTTTACTCATGGCTTTGAAATTAAGTGATTAGATAAAACAAAGGGAATAGGAAGATCCAGATCAGGTCTACCAGGTGCCAATAAAGGCCACTGTTTTCCATGATGGCAAAATTGTCGGAGGTAACCAGATCTTTTTGAACCAATACCATTACGTAGCCAATAAAGACCATCCCCACAAGTATGTGAAGGGCATGCAATCCTGTCATGGCATAGTACAAACCAAAGAACAGGACTTCGCCCTGACTGGTTTGCTGAAGAATTTCGCTTCCCGGATAGATGCCGTGTGCAATTTTCCCGGACCATTCAAAGTATTTGTTAACGATGAATACCAGTGCAAGAAATTGTGTGATCCACATCAGGCCCAAAGCCAGTTTCTTCTGGTGTTTCTGTAGTGCAGTAATCGACATGGCTATGGTCATGCTGCTCACCAGTAGGATTACGGTGTTGATGGTTCCTACCATAACACTTAACTCTTCGGCTCCCAAATGGAAGGCCAGGGGATTTAGGTAACGATATACCGAATAAGTGACAAAGAGTCCACCGAAAAGCAGGAGTTCGGTAAAGATGAAGATCCACATTCCAATTTTGGACGCCTCGTCGTCCCGGTGTTCTAAGATATGTTCAATACTACTAGTCATAGCTATAAGGACTTTTGGTTACAACAGGAATCTCTTCAAAGTTTATAAGACTGGGGGGACTGGCTGTTTGCCATTCCAGGGTAATCCCTTCCCAGGGGTTGTTCGTACACTTCACGCCGCGACTGGCAGAACGTACCAGGTTGGTGATGATGATAAACAGACCGGCAATCATAATCATAGCTCCCATAGAGGAAACAATATTAGGGCCGTGGAAATCGCTCACGTAATCGTAGTATCGGCGAGGCATCCCTGTAATTCCCAGGTAAAACATTGGGAGGTAAAGGGTACAGAAGCCGGTAAAGAAAGTAGCTAAACCGATATTGGCCCAGGTTTTATCATACATGCGTCCATACATCTTGGGAAACCAGTAGTGCATTGCACCCAAAAAGGCGAAGCCGGTTCCTCCAAATACGATAAAATGGAAATGGGCCACAACAAATGCCGTATCGTGCAGGTGAACATTGGTGGACAAGGCCCCAAGTACCAAACCTGACAATCCCCCTATCATGAAAACAAAAAGGAAGCATAAAGCCCACAGGAATGGTGTTTCGATATTGATGGAAGCTTTGTGAAGGGTGGCTACCCAATTGAATATTTTGATGGCACTGGGAATGGCTACAAAAAAGGTCAGGATGGAGAAGGTGTACAGTGCCACCCCACTCATTCCCGAGGTAAACATGTGGTGTCCCCAAACAAAATAACCAACAAAAGCAATGGCAAGGGTTGATACTACAATTGCCTTGTAGCCGAAGATGGTTTTGCGGGCAAAGGTGGGGATGATTTCCGAAATGGCTCCCATGGCCGGAAGAATCATGATGTAAACAGCGGGATGGGAGTAGATCCAGAACAGGTGCTGGTAAAGAATGGGATCTCCCCCCAAAGCCGGATCAAAGAACCCGATGTTGAGGGTGCGTTCCATTACAATCATTAAAAGGGTAACTCCAACAATTGGTGTGGCCAGCACCTGTATCCAGGCAGTTCCGTAGAGTGCCCAGGGGAAAAGAGGCATCTTCATCCAGGTCATGCCGGGAGCCCGCATTCGGTGCATGGTAACAATAAAGTTCAGTCCGGTTAAAATGGAGGAGAACCCCAGGATAAAGGCTCCTGTTACTGCGGGTAGCATATTTGTTCCTGTCCGGAAACTGTAGGGGGCATAGAAAGTCCATCCGGTATCCGGAGCACCGTCACCCAAAAACTGGGAGGAAAGGGCAGTTAAGGCTCCCAGAAGGTAGAGCCACCACGATAAAAGATTAATTCTGGGGAAGGCTACATCCCTTGCTCCAATCATCAGCGGCAGGAAAAAGTTGCCGAAAACGGCCGGTAGTCCGGGCACCACAATCAGGAAGATCATTGTGATGCCGTGTAGGGTAAAAAAGCCATTGTAGGTTTGAGCCTCAATAATGGTTTTGCCGGGTGCGATCAATTCAATTTTCATGAGTAAGCCCAGAATGGCTGCAACGCTGAACAGGACCAGCATACTGTACAGATACAGTAGACCAATTCGCTTGTGATCGGTGGAGAAGATCCAAGCGAAAAGACCTTTGTACTTTCCCTGATACTCCAAATAACTTACTTCAAGATTGGGGGTAATGGTATCAGACATATTTGAATGTTTTAAATTTTAGGCTTGAGTTTTTCGTCTTACTTTTTTAATGGAGAGCAACAGGAAGATAATGACGGCCATTAGGATGATAATCGTTCCCGTAACTTTGGTTATATTCAGTACATAAGCCTGTCCCACGGGGTCGTAGGAGTAGCAGTACTGCAGAATTTTATTGATGGTGGGGCCTACTTGTCCCTTGGAGGCTTCTACCAGTGCCAGTTTGAATTCGAAGGGGAGGAAATAGGTGCCGTTTAGGTACCGTGTTATCTTTCCTTCGGGACTGATGATTATCATTGAGGCTGCATGCAGAAACTCATTGCCTGCCTTTTTGTACCGAAATCCAAAAGCTTGAGTTGCAAGGGCACTATTCAGACTGTCGGTGGTAAAAAAGAGCCATCCGTCTTTGGTGTTTTTTCCTTCTACCAAGCCTGCATAGTTGTTTTTTTTCTTTACCGCAAGTTCTGTAGATTCGGTGGGATCGAAGCTGATGGTCAACACCTGGTAATCGTTTCCCAGGTCCAAATTACTCTTCCCAATTACTTCGGCTACCCCATTCATAAGCGGGCTGCAAATTCCCGGGCAGCGATAGTAAACAAACAGAAGTGCGGTAGGCTTGTCGATCAGATCTTTTAGAATTACTTTTTCTCCTTTTTCATTGCAGAGAACAATGTTGCCGGGAACAGTATCGCCCAACATTTCTGTTATCCCAATTTCAGAATCCGGTGCAGGATTTAGGTTGTTTTGGGAAATGCTGGAGAAAGGCCACAACAAGGGGATCAGGATGCATAAGTACATCAGTCTTTTCATAGGGCAATCCTCATTTAAAAAGGTTAGAACTGAAGAAATCGAGCTTTAATTTGCAGCTCTTTATATAAATATATGAAAAATTATGCCGAAATTATGTTGTTAATGTGCTTTTTTTGAGGTTAATATCCCCTTGTTCGAATCATGGGGATTGTAATTTGCGCTGGAATCCTTATTTTTATTAGTACTAAATAGCAGATGTGATGAAACGGTTAAATTTATTTTTTGCAATCATAGGATTTCTCCTTTTTTCCTGTTCTGAGCGATCAGGGAAAAAGGAGAAGGAAGCTGTAAGTTATGCACCTCTAACCAAAATGGAAAGGGAGGCGGGTTCTTCCTTGTATCGTTCCAAATGTATGAACTGTCATCTGGCCAATGGGCAGGGCATACAAGGGGTTTATCCCCCCTTGGCCGATTCCGACTTTTTACGAAATAATGTTACCAAATCTCTGAGAATGGTGAAATTTGGTGCTAATATTCCAATAAAGGTCAATGGGCAAAAATATCACAACCTGATGCCCGCTTCGGGTTTACAGGATGAGGATTTGGTAACGGTTTTCAATTATGTGCTCAATTCCTGGGGAAATCAGTATGGACGCATTAGTCTAAAGGATGTAAAAGAACTGAAGCCATGAAATGAATTTGGTGTTTAGACACTTTCGCCCTGGTTGGTTCTAACCCGGTAGAATTCTTTACGCAACCTTTTTACAGATATTATTTTAATATCTACTTCTCCTGATTGTTCATATATTTTTCGAACGGCAAGCTTGCTCCGTTTCTCATGATCGGGCAAGTGGCAGTTTTTGTATTTTTTACCACTGTTGCAGTAGCATTTCTCGTTGCGTTCTATTTTAACGTAGTAGAATTCCTCCTCTCTATCCGATTTGAAGAGGCTTAAAAAAATATCAAGGGCTTTCTTCATAGTTTTGATATATTGGTTTTTCCTTAAGTTAGAAATAATATTTATGATTATCAATAGGAAAGTGTTGAAAAGGAAAGCATTGGTGAAATTGAAAACAGTATTTGGGTGGGGAAAAATGGTTGGACGAGCAATTTTAAATCTTCACTACTAGTGAATCAAAATTTATAGTACTATAAAATCAAAAACTTCACTAGTGGGAAATCAAAAACTTATCTAGTGAAAAATCAAAAACTTCACTAGTGAGAAATCGAAAACTTCTCTAGTGAGAAATTGAAAACTTCTCTAGTGGCAAATCAAAAAAGATACTACTGCCTTTTTACATTTGCTACTGGTAGCAATTTAAGAATAGCATTCAATTGTGTTGAGCTATTGAATTTATTTAGAATAATACTTGATCTATAGGCGGTTTCAAAATGGGAAGAGAATTTTTTATCTGTATAGATAGCAGATCAGGTTCAGATCAATTGGCATATCCTTTGTATTTTCTTCGAAATAGCTGGGTCAGGACATGTCCTGACCGTAACTGTAGAAGATTCTAGTTCTAGTGACAGCACGATGGTGTTTCTTTTACCTCTTGGCTGGTTTGTTGGGGGACAACCAATTTATTTTGAGGAGGACTTAAGTAGGGGATACCTAGACTTAAGCCTCGCAATACAAAAAGAATTCCGATAAATACGATGGCGTAGGGGAGGATTCGGTTGAATTTTTTACGAAGCCCGAGGCTAACCATATTACCCGCAAGAGAAACACCCAAAAGCATGGGCAGTGTTCCTAATCCAAACAGGAACATGAACAGACTGCCCGAAGCGGCATTTCCTGTTGCAATGGCCCCGGCTATGGCAAAGTAAACCAAACCGCAGGGTAGTAAGCCGTTTAGTAAACCAATCAGGAACAGTGAGCCGTACGATCTTTTTGCAAAGAGTTTTCCCAATGAAAGTTTTACCTTACCAACAAAGGAAAACAATCCTTTTTCCATATTGAATCGATTTCGATAGAGGGATGGGGTGACTACCGAAAGAATCATGATGAGGCCCATGATAACCGAGACCCATTGTTGAAATCCGCTCATAACCAGTCCGCGACCCAACAGTCCAAATACCAATCCCATAACAGCATAGGTAATGGCCCTGGCCAGGTTGTAGAGAAAACCACCAGCAATACGTGCCAGCCAGGAGTTGGTTTTTAAAGGAATGGCAAGTGCAATGGGGCCACACATGCCCACGCAGTGAAAGCTGCCTAGTAATCCTAATGTTAATGCGGATAGATATACCATATTTAATTTCTTTTGAGCGAAGTAATGAAGTTCGAATGCAAGTTATTTGGTTACAAAAATGGCTTCCTCCTGGAAATATTCTTTTCCCTCGGTTGACCATTCAATTTTTACATTGTAGCGTCCGGAGAGAAGATTGTCCGTATTTATGTTTTGTGTATTGTCTTGGTTTAAAGCAATCTTCAATTTTACATCCATTTCGTAATCGGAGGGACGGTAGAATACGATCTCTCCCTGAATTGCTCCCTCTATTTCGTTGGGAAACTGAAGTTGAAGTGTCCCGTTTTCCTGTGTTACTAGGATTTTCTCCTTTAGTGCGTTTGTGTTTTTGATTTTCTCAATCTGATCCTGGTACTTAATTTCTTTGGGATAGTAGTCTTTCGAAACCAAATTGATTTTTTGTGTGGTACTGAATCCCACAAAGATTAATATTCCGATGACATAGGTGCTTGCTCCGATTGCTATTTTATTTCCCCAGTTTAGTTTTTTCATCTTTCTGTTTTTTACTTGTTTGGCCCTACAAATGTAAGGTCGATCTTGTCCAGTAACCGGTTACCTGAGTATACACCCAGTTGAATTGGAATTTTATCTGTGGTAACGTTTTGTTCGGGCAGTAGAACAAAGAAAACCCCTTCCCGGATGGTGCTGGGCTCGGCGATCAATTGCCGGCCTACCATTTTAACAATTCCTTCCGGCTGCATCACCTTAAATTGGATGGGCATTTGCCGGTTGGTTTTATTTACCACTTTAAAGTTGTACATGTTGCTGATTTGATGCTTATCCTGCTTTTGGAACAGTAATCCGGGAGTTCGTAACACAATGGCTTCCACATCGGTTCGGCCCATGAATAAACCAACTAGAACAGAAAATAGCACTGCCAGTACAACAGAGTAGGCAATCTTTCGGGCAGGCCATTTGGGTTGAGTACCTTCCGCAATGTTCTTTTCCGAATCGAAGCGGATGAGGCCTTTAGGCCTTTTGATCCATTCCATTACCGAGTTGCATTCATCAATACATGCGGTACAGTTGATACATTCCAGTTGAGTCCCATCCCGAACATCAATCCCGGTAGGACAAACATCAACACATTGGTAACAGTCGATGCAATCACCCTTGCCTTCTTCGGTTCGGTTTTCACCTGCTTCCAGGGGGGATCGTTCTTCCCCTCGTTTGTAATCGTAAGCCACCACAATGGAGTTGGAATCTAAAAGAACACCCTGCAGTCGGCCATAGGGACAAACCATGGCACAAACCTGTTCCCGAAACTTTGCAAATACGAAATACATAACCCCGGCAAAAACAAGAACAGCCGTAAGTTCTGCCTTGTGGTTTGAAGTTGTATCGGTAACTATTTTCCACAATTCATCTACTCCAATAATGTAGGAGAGAAAGGTGTTGGTGATGATAAAACAGATGAGGTAGAACAGGATGTGTTTCAGTCCTTTCTTTCCAAATTTCTCAAAGTTCATGGGCATGCTGTCCAGCTTTCGCTGTTGCTGTGGAGTTCCTTCAATCAGGTATTCAATTTTGCGGAAGATGAATTCCATGAATACCGTTTGAGGGCAAGTCCAACCACACCAGATCCGGCCAAAGCTTACCGTGAACAGTACCACAAACACAAAGAGTGTGATCATGGCGTAGAAGAAAATATGAAAGTCCTGGGGCCAGAAATGAACTCCAAAAAGGATGAACTTTCGTTCCAATACATTCAATAGGATAAACGGTTCTCCGTTTACCTTTACGAAAGGGATTGCGAACAGAAGGGTAAGCAGGGTATAGGCCACAATGTTCCGGTAGGTGTATAGTTTCCCTTTCGGTTTTTTTGCGTAGACCCATTGTCTTTTCCCTTGTTCGTTAAGGGTTGCGAGTTGATCTCGATAGGTGTTGTCTTTTGCTTCAAATTCCATTCTATCGATTTTGGAATAGATTGTTTTCAATAATAAAAAATGGCCCGGAAAGGCTTACTCTTCATAAGAAGTATCTTTCTGATTTGCACCTTTAATCTGTTTTAATATTTCTACAAACTATTTGGGTTCGTACAATTCACCCTGTGCCTCTTTGGCATTAGGGGGATTGGTTCCAACCAAACTTAGGGTGTAACTTGTCACCTGTAGTATTTGTTCCGGAGATAGCTGGTTTTGCCAGGCAAGCATTCCCTTCATCGGTTTCCCTTCCTTGATGATTTTGTATACATCGTTGATGCTTCCACCGTTGAGCCAGTACTCGTCTGTAAGGTTGGGACCGATAGGGTTTCCTTCTCCCACGGCACCGTGGCACGCAATGCAGTTCTTGTCGTAGATTGCTTTCCCTGCTGCAAGGTTGTCTGTATCAGTAAATGCTACCAGTGCATTTTCATCGATTTTCGAGGGTTTCTTCAGCTTTGCTGCTTTTGCCATTTCTTTTTCATATTCGGCAATCTGTAAATCATCACCAAATACATGGTAGCGGAACATGTATACCGCCGAAAAGATGATGGTTGCATAGAAAAGGTAGCGCCACCATTTGGGCATGGGGTTGTTCAGCTCTCGAATCCCATCGTAATCATGGTCGCTGATCAGGTGTTTATTTTCTTCAAGATATTTATCCATCCGTCTAAATTTTTCTAATCGGTAGTTCAATCAATTTGTTTAATTTCACTGGAAAGTTGTTCTTCCTCCTCAAGAGCGAAGCTTTCCATTTTTCGGAAGTAGGATTTGTCCCCTCTTACTACCCACCAAACAATTCCTGCAAAAAAGAGGAAGAAGATCAGTAAGGAGATGCTGGGAAAGAAGCCTACATCCGATATGCTTTGCAGATAATGACTTACTAGTTTCATTTCTAGTTGTTTTTAGGGCATCCGAAGTTTCCCCCGGATGCGTTATTTACACTATTCCTTTTCCGAAATATCAGCACCCAAGCGTTGCAAGTAGGCAATCAATGCAATGATCTCCTTGTCTGGTTCGCAATTGATACCAGATTGTTTCAGATCGGTAGCAATCTCTTTCGCTTGCTTGATCAGGTCGTCGTTGGCTTTGGTTGCATAATTATCTGGATAGGGTGCCTTGTCGTAAGGTACTCCCAGGGTGATCATGGCATTGATCTTAGCTTCGGTGTTGGAAATGTTCAGTTTATCCTTAATCAACCATGGGTATTTGGGCATGATGGATTGTGCGTTCATCTTTTGCGGATCCAGCATGTGGTTGTAATGCCATACGTTGGTCTTGTACATCTTGCCACCTTTCACCCCTTCGCGAGCCAAATCCGGTCCGGTACGTTTGGAACCCCACAAGTGCGGATGATCGTAAACGAATTCACCGGCCTTGGAGTATTCACCGTAGCGCTCGGTTTCCGAACGGAATGGACGTACCATTTGGGTGTGACAGGTGTTACATCCTTCGCGGATATAGATGTCACGTCCTTGCAACTCAAGTGGTGTGTAAGGTTTCACACTTTCGATAGTCGGAACGTTGGACTTGATCAGGTAGGTGGGAATGATTTCGAAAGCTCCACCGATCAGAATGGCAATGGTTGAAAGAATCATGAACTGAACAGGCTTTCTTTCCAACCAGCGGTGCAGACCTTCGCCTCGCTCACGTTTTGAATTTGTCTGTAAGGCAGGAGCTGAGGCTGCCTCGTTGTCTGCAAATTGACCTGAAGCTACCGTTTTGTACAGGTTGTAAACCATGATTACAGCACCAACCAGGTACAATGCACCCCCAAGAACTCGTGCATGGTACATTGGCAATATTTGGGTGATGGTTTCCAGGAAGTTTGGATAGGTCAGCAATCCGTCAGGAGTAAACTCTTTCCACATTAGGGTTTGAACAATGGCTCCAAAGTACAAGGGCAAGGCGTAAAAGATCATACCCAATGTCCCCAGCCAGAAGTGGGCGTTGGCCAACTTCATGGAGTATAACTTGGTTTTCCACATTTTAGGAGCCAGGTAGTACAGCATACCAAAGGTTAGAAAGCCGTTCCATCCTAACGCCCCGATGTGAACATGAGCAATGGTCCAGTCTGTATAGTGTGTAAGGGAGTTCACCCATTTTAAAGACATCATTGGGCCTTCGAAGGTAGACATACCATAACAGGTAACGGCTACAACCATAAATTTCAATACGGCATTGTCTCGAACCTTATCCCAGGCTCCTCGAAGAGTTAACAATCCGTTGAACATTCCCCCCCAGGAAGGAGCAATTAGCATAATGGAGAATACAACACCCAACGACTGTGCCCAGTCGGGAAGAGCCGTATAAAGTAGGTGATGAGGTCCGGCCCAAATATAAAGGAACACCAGTGCCCAAAAGTGAATAATGGACAATCGGTAGGAATACACCGGACGATTGGCCGCTTTGGGCAGGAAGTAGTACATCAATCCAAGGTATGGGGTGGTAAGGAAGAAAGCCACCGCATTGTGTCCATACCACCACTGTACAAGGGCATCCTGCACACCTGCATAAACAGGGTAGCTTTGAATCCAGCTGTAGGGCAGTTCAATGGAGTTTCCAATGTGCAGTACAGCTACAGTAACAAAAGTTGCAATGTAGAACCAAATGGAAACGTAAAGGTGATCGGCTCTTCTTTTAAGAATGGTTCCGAACATGTTCCATCCGAATACCACCCAAATAATGGTAATGGCAATATCGATGGGCCACTCCAACTCGGCGTACTCCTTACTGGTGGTGTAGCCCAGCACGAAGGTGACCGCAGCAGCAACAATAATCAGTTGCCAACCCCAGAAGTGGATCCAGCTCAAACGATCGCTGAACATCCGAGCCTTAAGCAAACGCTGAAGTGAGTAGTAAACAGCGGCAAATATGCCGTTTCCCACAAAGGCAAAGATCACCGCGTTGGTATGAATCGGACGGACTCTACCAAAGGTGGTGTAGGCCAGATCGAAATTAAAGATCGGAAATGCCAGTTGCAGGGCAACAAGCAGACCCACGGCCATTCCTACAATCCCCCAAATTACGGTGGCGTAGGAAAAGTATTTTACGATTTTATTATCGTACGAAAAGTGTTGTGTTTCCATTAACTGCAAATTTATGGTTAGTTCTTATCGGTATTTTGCTTACTTGTTTCTTTGTCTTTCGTGTCTTTTTCTTCTTCTTTTTGATCTTCAAACAGAATTCTTACGGACGGGGAGTAGGAATCATCGTACTGGCCTTTTTTTACAGCCCATAAAAAGCCGAAAAGGAAGCCCAGAGCTACCAACATACTTACTCCTATGAGAACAAATATTACACTCATGGTATGGGTTGATTTATTTCAATTACATCTGGATCCAGTTTCTCATTTTTTAATTGAGGAGAACTTTCTTTTGCCAGATGTAAATCTTGTTTCTTATTTCGTGCTATATAATTGGTAGTGAAAGTGACAAAAGCCACAACACTTACTGAACTGATTGGCATAAGTAGGGCAGCAATAATTGGGGATAGTACCCCCTGAACTGCGAAATACAAGCCAACAATATTGTAAAGGAAAGACAAGCCAATGCTCATCTTTACGATGTTTATGCTCTGTTTGGTAATTTTCAGAAAGCGTCCCAATCTACTGAACTGTTTGGCTTCCAGGATGGCATCGCAAGCGGGTGAAAAGTGATAAATATCATCGGCAATGGAGATGCCTGCATTACTTGTTTTCAATGCGCCCGCATCGTTCAATCCATCTCCAATCATCAATACTTTTTCCCCTTTGGCCTGAAGTTTCCGGATGTACTCCAGTTTGTCCTGCGGAGATTGGTTGAAATGCAAGTTGTTGTTGCTTCCAAAGTATTGAACAAGGTTGGTTCGCTCCGCTTCATTGTCACCCGAAATCAGATGTAGGTTGAAATGGGAAGACAAATCCTTGATTAAGGCATCCAAACCTTCACGGTATTGGTTGCTTAATGCGAAGTAGCCCTTTGTCACTCCATCCGTTTCTAGGTAAACCTTTGTTGTTAAAACTGTCTCATGAGCCTTAACCCCCAGAATAAAACTCTGGGAACCCAGTCGAATTGTTTTTCCATTTACATTTGCAGTAATTCCTTTGGCCGGAATCTCCTCGTAATTCTCTACCTGAACAACATCGTGATTGTTTAGATGCTCATATATGGCAGCACTCAGAACATGAGTGGAATGTCGTGTTACTGATTTCACCGCAATCAAATCTCCCTCACCCAAAGCTTCTCCTAGAAATTCTATCTTCACGGCGTCGGATTGGGTGATGGTACCTGTTTTATCGAATACAATGGTGGTAATGGAATTCAGTTTTTCAATTACATGGGAATTCTTCAGGTAGATCCCCAGGCGGCCCATCAGACGCATGGTATTTCCTAAGGCAAAAGGTGCCGAAAGGGCCAATGCGCAAGGACAAGCCACAATAAGAACAGAAGTAAGGGCGTAGAGGGCTTTGCTGCTATCATTAAGCACCCAGTACAATCCTGCTGAAATTCCAATTAAAAGAATGATCAGGGTAAAATACTGGCTCACATTATCGATGATGGATTTCAATTTTGAAGGTGCTGTTTGCTCCTCCTCGAACTGGTTCCATAGTTGGGTTAAACGACTTTGAACCACTTCCTTTTCGATTCTCAGTTCGATAGCGCTACCCATTTGTTTGCCTCCGGCAAAGATTTGTGAACCTTCGGCCTTGAATACAGGGGTGGATTCTCCACTAACAAAACTGTAATCGATTTGGCCCTCACCTTTTTCCAAAACGGAATCGGCCGGTACCAACTCCTGGTTGCGAACAAGAATCCGGTCTCCGGGCTGGAGTTCTTCAATTGGCGTGCTTACTTCTTTACCATCGACCAGCTTGCTTACCGCTACTGGAAAGTAGGAACGATAATCTCTTTCGAAGGAGAGGGCCTGGTAGGTATGGTTTTGGTACCATTTCCCAATCAGAAGGAAGAAAATGAGACCGGTTAGGGAATCCATATAGCCCGGACCAGCACTGGTGAAAATTTCAAAGCTGCTCTGGATGAAAAGGGCCAGGATTCCTATGGAGATGGGCAAATCAATATTGATGAATTTGTGCTTTAAGCCTTTGTAGGCAGAGATTAGGTAATCGTTGCCGCTGTATAGAAATACCGGAAGCGCCAACAGGAAATTCATCATTCCAAAGAAACCCTTGAAGTTTTCCTCCAATTGTTCCTTGCCTGGAATGTACTCGGGTAAACTCAGCAGCATGATGTTCCCGAAACAGAAACCGGCTACTCCGATTTTGTACAGGATCTTCTTGCGGTTTTTCTGATTCTTCTTTTTCTGAATTCGGTCGAGAGTGATTTCGGGCACGTAATGGATCGAGGCCATGAGTTCCACCAATTGGCGCAGAGTGATTTGTTCAATATCGAAATGAACCGTAACCTCTTTCTTTAGGAAATTAACCAGTGATTTATGTACGCCCGGATGCATTACATGAAGGTTTTCCAGAAGCCAGATGCAGGAACTGCAATGGATGGCAGGTACGTATAATGTGACTTTACGTTGCTTGCCTTCCGAAAATTCGTACAATTGTTCTACAAGCTCTTCTTGATCGAGGTAGGCAAATTTATCTCTGAGCTTTTCCGATTCAATCCTGATTCCAGGATTGCTCTCTATTTCGTAGTAGGAGTAGAGCTTGTGCTCGTTGATTAGCTGATACACGGTTTTACAGCCTGAACAACAGAAGGGCATGTCATTCCAAAGGATGGGATGACGTCCGCAATCTTCACCGCAATGTACACAAGCCTTATTATCCATTTTTATAAGTTCTGTTTTTTTCTCAAATTGCAGACTTGAGAGTCTGTTACTCCAAGTAAGGAATCAACGAAAACAATTATTGTATGCACTCCGGAAATCATCTGCTTTATCTTGTTGTTGGAATTACTCTTCTCCATTTTCTTGTTGGTTTTGGTTGGTTGCTCTACAAGTTAACCAGAAAGAGTAATTCAAAAGATGAAGAAAGTTCCCCGGATCAGAACTAAGCTCGGAATCCGGAGAAGCATTCCAGAAATTTCGGAATGAATTATATTTTATTCTTTTCTACCAGCCAGTTTTTTTAACTGAAGGGTCTTGAAAATCACCAGGAAAATCACCGACCAGATGCCCAAAACCCCTAAGCTGAAGGTTAGAATGATCCAGATGGGAGCATTGGCACGAGTTCCCCACATGGCTCTTTCGTCCAGAGGATTCTTTGGATTGGTTGGTACTCCAAGGTTCGAAATCATTTTCACCTCCAGTTTTCCATACAAATCTTCATCCGCTACTTTTACCGTTAGATCTAAATTTCCTTGAGTATCTCCTGGTAAATCATGCGGAAATACAATTTCAAGTTTTCCGTTCTCATCAGTGTAGGCATTTTCTCCGGCAACATTCAGATGCCCAAAGTAACGTTTCACTAATGCTTCCAGTTCGATGTTCCGCAGGTTCACGATTTTCCCTTTTGGAGTTTCTCCTGTAAGGTGTGCAAGTAACCTGTGATCGTTGTTGTCCACATCAACCTTTAGAAAGGCTTTGGTTACTTCAGGGTTTTCAATTTCTGCGATTGCTGGTGTTTTCTTTTTATTCTTGTCGAAGGAACGCAGGTAGGCAATCACCATCCACTTGTTCTCGTCGTTCAATGTTTTGTCGAAGGTTGGCATGGTACCTTTTCCGGTTTTCACCTTGTAATAGATCTCCCCATCAGTTTGTACAAGGAAGGTTTGGGAGCCCAAATCGGTTGGCTTAGGTACCAAAGGCATTGCATTGTCTTTGGTTGGTTCTCCATGACAGGATTTGCAATTGGTCATGTAGACCTTTTTCCCTTTGCTAATATTTTTTCTACTGGCTTCGTATGGATTAAGTTTCTTTTTTGCAGAAGAGGGGGCTATCCATTCCTCTGCCAAAGTTCCCTGAAAAGAGAGCAATAGCATCAGCAGAAGACTTGTGAATATACTATAGAATTGTTTCATGTTTTTATGCTCTGGTTAACTATTCTTCTTCAATTTTGTAATCAATTCCATGTTGTTCTGCAGTTTCACAGATGGGTACTACAGGGAATATTTTCGATAGTACTGTAATGATCAGCAATACAAGTGCAAAACTTAGAACGGTTACAGATATTTCGATTGGAGTTGGATAGTAATTTATGAAATTGTCTGGTACGTTCTGAATTGGCAAGTGCGGATGCAACATGGTTGGAACCACAATAACATAGCGCTTGAACCAGGCTCCGGCTAGTACGAACAGAGAAATGATCATGATAGGGAGAGGTTTACGGAATCGCTTGTTTACCAGCAACAGGATTGGAATTATATTTCCAAGTAGCTGTGAGATCCAGAACATAATGGACCAGTGCCCAAAGAAAAGCTCCCGGAGGTGGGTGGCATCACCCGATTTCATCTTGTAGCCCGGTACCAGAAATTCATTTAAATTGAAGTAAAGGTAAACCAAACAGACTGCAACCAGTAGTTTCCCCATTTTGTCGAAATGGAAATCGGAGATGTAGTCCTGAAGTTTGTAGTTTACCCTAAAGAAATACATGGCTATAATTAATGCCGCGGCACCAGCAACAAAAGCTCCTGCCACGAAGTACGGACCGAAAATGGTGGTGTCCCATCCGTTTCGGAGAGTGGCAGCAAACAACCACGAAGTTACGGTATGGATGGCCAAACCAACAGGAACAACCAGAACCATTAGCATTCGCACGGTTCGGTGCAGATGTTTGTGTTGTTGTGGGGTGTTGATGTATCCGAACGAAAGAATATTGTATAATTTTTTCTGTAGAGGAGAAGCTTTGGGTAAGGCTTTCCGACAGATGGCCAGATCGGGAATCATGGGCAGAATCAGCAGTAATGCACTAATGGCAAGATAGGTGGTGATTACTGTTACGTCCCAAAGAATAGGAGATTGAAAGCGTCCATGAATTATTACATTTAGTACCCGGTCGGGGCGTCCCATGTCCAGAATAATTACCAAACCAGCTACAGCAACAAAGGCTATGGCGATGATTTCAGCTATCCGGCTGATGGGTACAATCCAGTCGATACGAAGCAATCCCAAAATGGAGCTGATTAGCATTCCAACAAGGCTGACAGCCACAAAGAAAACGAAATTAGAGATATACAGTCCCCAGGAGACGTAGTCACGCATCCCGGTAACACCGAGTCCTTTTTCTAACTGAATAAGGTAGGCCCATCCGCAAACTCCCATTACGGTGAGCAGGAATACAATCCAAAGCTCCAGTCCCTTATGTTTTTGCATGGGGGCCAGAATATCTTCCTTGATCTTTTCAAAGGATAGTTTAGTAACTTCCTGTTTTGGTTGATCTGTCATAGATTCGAAATATTTAGGGGCTTATTTTTGTTTTATTGTTAGCTCTAGTGATCCTTTTTTAACTGGTCACCAGCAAATTCGAAAGCACGATTTTTTGGAGGTAGGTAGTAAACTCTGGGCTTGGTTCCCAATTCCTCCATGAGGGTGAATCCTGCATTTTCTTTAATCAACTGACTAAACCGGACCGTTTCCCCAGTGGTGCCGTTGGTAACTGAATCTTCGTTTCGGTCTCCAAAGTAGTACACACCGTTGGGGCAGGCTGATACACAGGATGGCATTTTCCCTTCGCGAAGACGGTCGGCACTGAACAAGCATTTACTTACAGTACCTTTTTTTTGTGGAACGTTGGCCTCAATGTTATAGGTCAGGTCCTTATATTTCTCTGCATCTTTGGGCTCGGTCCATTGGAAGATTCGAGCAGAGTAGGGACAAGCAGCAATACAGAATCGGCAGCCGATACATCTTTCGTTGTCAATCAAAACAATTCCATCCTGTCTTTTAAATGTTGCATCTACGGGACAAACCTTGGTACAGGGCGGGTTGTCGCAATGCTGGCAAGGTTTTGGCATATAGTAGGGGGCCGTGTGTTCAGCATCCTGCATTTGCAATACATTGATATGATGTTGGTCGGCACGAAGTTGATGGTGGTTCTGGCACGACTCCATACATTTGCGAGCATTCCGGCATTTACTCAGGTCGATCACCATTACCCAGGATTTTCCTGCAATGCCTTCCCGACCTCGTTGTTGAAGTTCATTCAATGGTTCGGTAACATTAGGTCGCAATTGGTTTTTGTCCACTTGGACCAATTGGCCGTCGGCGGTAAGCAGGTTTACCATTTCACCGGGTTTTTTGGCTGCTGCCTTGGCAGCCCCCAGCAGCGAGAAACTGCTAACAACACCTGCGGCTCCCATGGTAATACCAAAACTCTTCAGGAATTTTCGTCTGCTATTTTTTGATTCTGATTCTTTCATAGGTAGTTAGCGCTTATAATTATCCGTTATTTATTCCGATGTTGTTTTGCTCTTTTGTCCTGAAAGGGCCGAATTGCCCGGAAATTAGAATCTTCTTCTCTGTTATTTTATTGGAAGGATTGGTTTCCAGGATTTAAATCTAATTTGCATGCGGTCGATTATGTTTCGCATTCGTTTGCATGTCGATTCAAATATAATTAAATATTTCAAAGTGTTCATGTGACAAAAAGGAGAGCTTTAAACCGTTGGTTTTAATAAAAATAAGCACAATAGAAGAGTAAGGAATCCCAAAAGCCTGTAATTCTTGCTTTTACTGAGAGTATCTTCTGTTCTTTTCATCATATTGTAATTTAATGAAAATTGTCCTGATTTACTCAATGTAACAGAATACTTTTTGTGAAAATGATTTATGTTTTCTTCTTATACCTCGCTATTTATGCGGTAATAGGGGGGTGCAAAATGGATGTACTTATTGTATGTTAACAAATATTTGATAGATTTTTCTGATTACTATATAAAATATTTCTATATACAAAGAGGGTTTGGTTGTGTACTTCACCGATTTAATTCCTTTGATCAAACAGGTTTTGTGGCTTTTCCTCAATTCAAATTAAAAGTGTACTTTTGCTTGCGTTGAGGCAGATGTGATTTTGAATTGCTCTGTGGCATATTATAAAGAGAGTTTATGAACGGATTGGAGAATGTGAAGCCCATTAACGAGTGGTTTAAGAAGTTGGAGCAACACCCTGTTGTGATCAGTGGTCCTTGTAGTGCTGAGTCGGAAGAGCAGATGATAAAAACTGCGAAGGAATTGAAGCAAACCGGAAAGGTTCAGATTTTTCGTGCAGGTATCTGGAAACCTCGTACCCGTCCCAATACATTTGAGGGAGTAGGTCCTGAGGCACTACAATGGCTGGAAAGTGTGAAGCAGGAAACCGGAATGTTGACCACCGTTGAAGTAGCTTCGCCCAAGCATGTGGAGCAATGTTTGAAACACAATGTTGATATATTGTGGATTGGGGCCAGAACTACATCCAATCCCTTTTCGGTACAGGAATTGGCCAGTGCTTTGCAGGGAATGAATATTCCTGTGATGGTAAAAAACCCGATCAATCCTGATATCAATCTTTGGATTGGTGCATTGGAGCGAATCAATAAGGCCGGGATTAATAGATTGGCTGCTATTCATCGTGGATTCTATCCTTTTGAGAAGACCATTCTTCGAAATATTCCCAAATGGGAATTGGCCATTGAATTGAAGTCCAAGTTTCATAATCTTCCCATAATATGTGACCCAAGTCATATTGCAGGATTGCGGAAATACATTCCGGAGATTGCCCAAAAGGCAATGGACCTGAACATGGACGGCTTGATGATCGAAAGTCATATTGATCCATCTTCTGCTTTGAGTGATCCGGATCAACAATTGACCCCGGAGGCTGTAGGAGCTTTGATGGACAATTTGGTTTATCGTTGTTGTATGGAAGAGGAAGGTGAAGTGAGCAATCAACTGGAACAATTCCGTCAAAGAATTGATTCGGTAGATACCCAATTGCTGCAATTGCTTTCTCAACGCATGAACATTGTAGAGGAGATTGGAGAATATAAATCGGAGCATAATTTAACCATTCTACAATTGCGCAGATGGGAAAAGGTTCGGGAAAAAGGCATTGAACTTGGTCGACAGTTAGGCTTGTCTGAAGGTTTTGTAACCCAGTTGCTTCGATTGGTGCATAAGGAGGCCATTCAAAAGCAAACGGAGATCATGAATAAAGAACAAAAAGAGCAGTAATCGCTCATAAGAAATAGAAAAGCCCGATTATTCACTTGAGATGATCGGGCTTTTTTTGATTAGAAAAGGCGATGCTTAAACAAAAATTTTATTTTTGTCTTATTACGATTTACTTTTGATAAACGATGGGGCCTTGTTATGCCGGTAACTCTTTATTTAATACAATATACCCCTTAGTTGAAGAGGATCGTATTGAATCGGTATAAGTTTAAATTTGTAAATGAATGGAATACAGTGAACTGCTCAATCATTTCCTGCTTTCGGGAATTCTATTAGCTCTTTGTTTGATTTTAATTCTTTCAAAAAAGAAGCATAGGAATATTCCTAACTTGCTATTTGCTATCTTGATGGTTAATCTGAGTTTGTACTGTTCCCTTACTCTTTTTAATAACATCGGCTGGTTCGATGCCTATCCTTTTTTGTTTGCCATTCGGGTTCCGGTTGAACTTCTGTTTGCACCCTTTCTGTATCTCTATTTCATGATGCTGGCCAAACGAAAGGTAGATCTTAGTTTGAAGTTTTTTCGACATCTATATGTGCTTTTTCTGAGTATACTTCTTCTGATTCCTTTTTTGATTCATTTTGCTACACCATTGGGGCAGAATGAATTGATGGATCGCTATTTTAAATACTATCAACTGATAGGGACGGAGATTGTAAGTCTCCAGTTTTTACTTTATTCCTTTGCTGTATTTGTACGGTTGAAAAGGCATAAGTTTATTCAGTTGGCCAAAGAACATCCTGTTTGGTATGCTCACTTCAAACACATTCGTCTGATTTCGGTACTCCTGATTTTTCATGGCTTAATCCGTTTGCTGGAGGTGAATTTGGGCCTATATCATGCTTCTTTTCAAGGTTTCTTTGAGATTGGAAATGTTTTAATTTACGCAGCAGTTAGCTTGATTTTTACCTACTCCTTGATTTCGAATCCTGTGGTCTTGCATTACGATCCATCTGTTCTGAATCCTTCTATCCGAAAGAAGAAAGACGGCCCCACTGTGGAACAACAGGAAGGCTTGGTTTACATGAAAAAGCTAAATGAACACATGGCAATTGCAAAGCCTTATTTGAATCCCGATTTGAGTATTCAGGAACTAGCCGAACAGGTGAAAATACCTTCTCGTATTATTTCTGATGTGGTCAACAATATCATTGGGCAGAATTTTAACGATTACGTTAACAACTACCGGGTGGAGGAGTATAAGAAACTTTCAGAGGATTCATCAAAAGATCATTATACCGTTTTGGCTTTGGGATACGAAGCTGGATTTAAATCCAAAACTACATTCAATACGGCCTTTAAAAAGTTTACAGGGAATACCCCCTCAGAGTATCGGAAAGCTATTAAGCAAAAGTAGATTTTAGATCAATACTGGCCCAATTGTTTTCGAATAAAATAATAGCATTAGTAGGAATTAAATTACCGATCTATTAATCGCAAACTATTATGGATCGATTTCTCATTCTTTACGGGTAGGGATAATAGCCTTCTCCTGGTAATTATCGAATAAGAAATATCCATGACCTTTACCATTGAGGGATAGATCAAGCCCTGCTTATTACCGATTTTATTCCTTATTTTTTCGTTTAGAGTTTCTATTTCGTTCGTAATATCTTCTCAAATAGGAGGATGATTCACTTTATTTGTTTTAAATTTAAATTTATTCCATTTGTGTTGTGAATCAGTATGAAACAGGTTCCGAATCGTGTTTTGAAACTTTCCGGAAGAGCTTAATTTCGGACGAAATCAGGATTTGGAACGATGCAGGTAGTGCTGAAATTTTTCTTTGTTGTAACGATTATAACCAACGAACTACAATTACAACAGTTATGGCAAAAGAGAAGGAAAAAAGAGATGCGGTACTAGGCCGGAGAGAGTTTCTGAAAATCGGTTCTGCAGGAGCCGTATTAGGTGCTGCAGGGTTGGCCGCTGCACCCCAGAAAGCTGCGGGTGAGGTTTTCGAGAAAGAAACAAAGAAAGCGATTATAAAGGCAATGGATGGATTTCCGGTGAAAGTGGCTCCCGATTATCAACCCTTTCGCCAAAAGAATACTGTCTTTAGCAGGGCGGTTGGAGGAATGGACAAGGAATTGGCCGCCAAAGCCCGAACCTTTGAACGTTTCGAAACCGATGAATCACGCCCCGGTTATTCACGAATTGACTGGGCCCTTCATCACGGATCCTGGGCTATTGAACATGCGGCCACTCCTGGTTCAAAATTCGGAGTGCCCAACTCTGGTTGGTACAGTTGGCAGCAAAATACCCATGAGGAACGAACCAGTTTCCTCGATTTGAATTACCTGAACAAAACCCGGCATGAATTTGCCTCCAAAAAGGAAGCTTCTGCTGTAATAAAACGGGCAGCCCGTCATTTCAAAGCCGATTTGGTTGGAATTACGCCTCGTAATAAGATGTGGGATTACGATAAGCATTTTGTTGCCCTTAATGGTCAGGAAATCGGATGGGACGAGTTTCCCTTTGAGCCAAAATCAGTTATCGTGATTGGTGTTGAAATGGATTACGAGTCGGTGGCCACTGCCCCCTCTTATACAGTGGAAGGTGCCATTGGCGAAGGTTACTCGCAGATGGCCATTACGGCCTTTCAGCTATCTGTTTTCCTTAAGAATCTTGGTTACAAAGCCGTTGCTGCCGGTAACGATCTTGGTATGAGTGTACCCTACGGAATCGCAGCCGGATTAGGAGAAGGCGGGCGAAATGGTCTGTTAATCAACTATAAATATGGACCCAGAATTCGAATTGCCAAGGTATATACTGATATCGATTTAGTAGAGTATGACAAGCCCATTACCTTCGGAGTGCGGGAGTTCTGTAAGCGTTGTCAGCGTTGTGCCGATGCTTGTCCCTCCAAATCGATACCCAAGAATGTGGAACCTACCATGGAACCTACCCATGGCGGTGAAACCTGGTTCAACAACCCAGGGGTGGAGAAGTGGTACATCAATGCCAAAACCTGTTTTGAATACTGGTGCGAAGGCAACAACTCCTGTGCATCCTGTATTACTTCCTGTCCTTACAACAAGCCTGACTTCTGGCATCACAAGTTGGTAGATAAAGTTTCTGCATTAATGCCTGGTCCGGTTCACAGCTTTATGAGAGAAATGGATATTGTATTCGGTTACGGAGATACTTTTGACGAAAAGGCCGTGAAGAAATTCTGGGAGAATAAGAACCGCGAATATAACGGGTTTTAATAGCCATTATATTTTAGGACTCAAAGCTAGTGGCTAATAGCTTGTTGCTTTCTAATGAAAGTCCTATGCGATTAGATACGTTTATCGAATTAATCGATGCGCAAATTTTATTAATTACTAAAAAACTATACATTATGATATTCTCTGGAATTGAAGTACTATTCTTTTTGTTAGGGTTTCTTTCCTGTTTGATTCTATTCGGTTGTATCCATTTGAACAGGAAATACCAAATGGATTGGAAGGCTTGGAGTATTGCCGGATTGGGAGCCTTTCTCTTGCTCTTTTGTATTGCATGGTCTGTTAGTTCCGTATTGGAGGGAGAACCCCGGGCAGCCAGTATGGGCATGGTAGTTTTCGGTCTGCCTGCCTTGGTGCTGTTGGGCCTCACCCGACGATTGGTTCTTCGAAAAACCAAATAGACTTTCCAACCATTTCGCCATGACTTGGAAAGGAACAACCCGGTTGTCATTTTGACTTCCGGGTTGTTTTGTTTCTATTTGGATCCATTATGGCTCGACTCGTAAATTATCGGATTCGTTTTTTTATTAGATTTGGAGGGAAGGAAATACTCTTTCCAGCCGAATTTAAACAGAAATATTATCTTCAAGAAGATATGATTCGTCCTTTTTTACAAATAGGAGGGATTAATTAAGCTTAGTAGATGCAAATAAAGAGAAGATATAAATGGGGAATTATTTAAAGGAAGAATTATACGAATTGATAAAGAAGGATGACTCCATTTTTTCCTTTCTTCAGAATTCATCTCTTGATGGTTTATGGTATTGGGATCTGGAACAACCCGAAAACGAATGGATGAACAAACGTTTCTGGACCACACTCGGATACAATCCGGAGGAAATGCCTCATAAGGCAAGTGCATGGCAGGATATCATTAATCAGGAAGACCTACAGGTTGCTTTAGATAATTTTAAGAAGCATTTAGAGAATCCAGATCATCCTTACGACCAAATTGTGCGGTATACCCATAAAAATGGTTCAATTGTTTGGATTCGTTGTCGTGGAATGGCAATACGCGACAAGGATGGTAAACCCATTCGGATGCTTGGGGCTCATCACGATATAACAGAACAGAAAAAAACGGAGCAAGCATTAAAAGAACTGAATGCAACAAAAGACAAACTCTTTTCGATAATTTCTCATGATTTAAGAAGCCCATTCAATAGCATTGTTGGATTTTCTGATTTGCTTTTGGAGAATCTTGAGGCTTATGATTGCTGTAAAATAAAAGAAACAGTTGGGTACATCAATCAAGCCGGTGAAAGAACTCTTTGTTTACTGAATAACTTATTGGCCTGGTCCAACTTACATACGGGACAAATATGTTACAAATCTGAGAATATTAACTTAGAGTCCATTTTTCAGGAAGTTATTGCTTGTTACCTTCCTTCTGCACGTATCAAAAACATTTCAATAGATCACCATCTTGAGGCTGAAATTGAATTGTACTTTGACCCCAATATATTGAAAATTGTTCTGCGCAATCTAATTTCGAATGCAATTAAATTCACCAATTCCGGTGGAAAAATAGAAGTTAGTGCTACTGGAAATCCAAATCAGATTGAAGTTTCTGTATCTGATAATGGTGTGGGCATGGATGAAGTAACAAGAAACAAACTGTTTAAGATAGATACCAATGTTACCACACTAGGTACTGCAAAAGAAAAAGGTTCGGGTTTAGGATTAGTGCTCTGCAAAGATTTTATTGAATTACATGGAGGTAGTATTTGGGTGGAAAGCGAATTGAATAAAGGCAGTAAGTTTAAATTCTCTTTGCCTTATGTAAAAGAATAAGAGAATTTGAATTAACTTTACCCTCAGCAGCCAATAAATATTAACATGATTACACACGATGCGTTTGTATGTTAATGAGGCATGTTGTTCTTTTTCCTTTTTAGGTAATCTGAATGTAGCTTGAGAACCTACTGTTTCTGTAAAGACTGTAGGCTTGATGTACTTAAGATCCATTTGAAAATTAGATAGATCTAATGGCCGTTCAAATATATGTAGTACTATTTCTGACCTTCGTGATCCATTTGATCAGTACATTGTCCTATTCCGTTAGGATTGTCGGCACACGAACCCGGAAGATTGCAATCTCTTTTGCTCTTTTTAATATTATGGTTCTGATTTCGCGAACCTCTAATTCCTTTCAGGCTCCTCTGCTGGCCAAATGGATCGAGAACAATATTAATGCCGGAATCAAGCCGGGTACTTTCGAAGTTAGGATGATTCTTTTTGCTACTTCTCTGGCTACTATCTTTGGAGCGATTCTTATTCCAAGCTTCCAGCGGATTCTGTCAAAAGCTGTGATGAATTTTAGTGTTCATAAATCGATGCCCAAACTCATCCTGCACATTTTCACCAAAACAGGCATCCAACAGATTCGGCAGGAGATAAAATTGCCCGCAAAACAAAACTTTACTGCTGTTACACGGGCTAAATTTCCCTTGAAAATATTTATTTACAATAGTATTGCTGTTGCAATTCTTACGGTGGGAGTTCTGGCTTCTCTCTATGCAGGATTCCTTATTCCGGAGTTACGGACTACTTCAAGTACCTTGTCATCCATTGTTAATGGATTGGCAACAATTTTACTGTTTGTAATAATAGATCCCTATCTATCGGTTTTAACCGACGAGGTGGTGGAAGGAAAATACAAAGACTCCGATTTCAGGATGATAATTCGATTAATGGTAATTAGCCGGTTTGCAGGAACTTTATTGGCTCAGCTGCTACTTGTACCTTTTGCCAAATTTATTGCTGAGATTGCCAAACTACTTTAACCAATAAACTCAATGGAAAAAGAGGTTCTTAAAATAGCGAAGCGGATTCAGGCCATATCACAAACGGGAATTCGATTTACAAAAGATGATTTCGACAAGCAACGATTTGAGGAACTTCGTGAGTTAAGTGTTCAATTAGTAGCCCAGGTTACCGATGCCAAGTTGGAGAAAATTCGTAATTTGTTTACTTGCGAGAATGGATTCCAAACGCCTAAGGTCGATATCAGGGCAGTCGTTCTTCAAGGGAATAAGATTCTTTTGACTAAAGAGAATTCCGACAACCGGTGGTCGTTACCCGGAGGGTATGCAGATGTTAACTATTCTCCAAGTGAGATTGCAGAGAAGGAAGTTTACGAGGAGACAGGATTAAATGTAAAAGCCAATCGTATATTGGCCATTGTAGATACCAACAAGCACAACTTCCCGCCTCTGGAGTATCATTTCTATAAAATTGTAATTCTATGCGATTTAATTGATGGCAGTTTGCGAGGAAGCGACGAAACAGAAGAATCCCGGTTCTTTGATTTTAATGAATTACCCGAGCTGTCTATCAAACGAAATACCTACGAACTACTTGAGCTAATACAACTTCGTATTGAGAATAGGGAGACTTATACTGACTAATAATTAAATATGAATTGGAAATCGGGTATCTATTAGATTAAAGTCCCCTTATAAAACACATGAGTTCTATAAAATGCATTCATAAGTTGCTTATTTCTTTGCCTTGGACGCGTAGATTTTGGTATTGATAGGGATGTCTTTTTGTGTTGAAATAACTGAGTTTAGGCTTCAAAACAACTATGTTGAGAAAATAACTGCGCGCATCCGGAGACCCAGATGCGCGCAGTTGTTATTTCGAATGCGCGCATTTGGCAACTCATCTGCGCGCAGTTATTATTTATTCCTCTGTTTATTACTTCAAACGATTCCCATTAGATGAAGCACTAGGCATAGTTGTTTTTTGCTCCCTTTTCTTTTTGAATCGTACCTGACGCACCAACTCCTGAAGCAGTTTTGGGTTTTGGTAGTAAAGCCGAATCCGGGCGGGAATCTTCCGGCCTATCTTTTCGTCTTTTTCAACCGAAAGCTGTCGGTTATTGGCCCGCAGACGTATGGTGCCCAAATCACCCATGTCGACAATGTTTCCCTTCAGTAATTCCGATTTCATCTGTTGGTAAAGGGCCGATGTAACTGCCAGTACATCCGGTTCTGAAACAGTACAGGAATCTGCAATCCGTTTGGACAGTTCCTCCAAATCTATTCGATCTCCCTTAACAATTCTAATCTTTTGACGGATTTGTAGTTTCCCGTTAACCGGAAGTTTAAATTCCTCAATCTGGTATTTCAGTGTCATAGCGGATGATTTTGAGGGGATTGTAGTAGTAAGTTACTAAATCTTTGGGGAAGAGAAATCATTTCATCAGGGAAATTTATAATTGGTATAGATTCGGAAGCAGGCGATGGGGTAGCCACATTTAAAGTTGAAAATTACCACAACCATCTGCCTTTTAGAGAGGCAGGAAAAGGAAAGAGTTCAATTGGTTAACTTGACAATATTGGCAAGTTAAATTTTTTTGAACTGAACCTAAAAAAAATTACATTGGGTGAAAAATTTTGTTGCTATGAATCGTTATAGGTATTTAATACTATCCCTAACTTTGATTTTAAATGTTGGTTTTACTCATGCAAAGAGTAATTGCAAATGGGGCAAGGTTAGTAAGCAGGACTTGGCCTTGAAGGAATGCTCTTTTGAAAAGGATGCCGAGGCTGTTGTTTTGTTTGATAATTGCAGTGTTACGGTTTCCTATTCTATGGGGGTGATTTACAATCGTCATGTTAGGATCAAGCTGTTGAAAGAGACTGCATTAAACAGGGCTGATATTCATTTGAGTTACTATCGCAAAAATGCAATGGAGAATATTTCTAATATTAAAGCCCAAACCATTAATGTTAGCCCCAATGGTAAATTGGAAAAACTTGATGTTGATTCTAAATCGGTGTTTACCGTAGATGTGGATGATAATTATGGGGAGAAGCGATTTTCTTTACCACAAGTGAAAGTCGGTTCTATTATTGAATACAAGTATTCTTTGCATTCGAAATTCTATACCTTTCTGGACACTTGGTACTTTCAAACAGATATTCCAACGGTACATAGTCAGATGGAATTGAAAATGCCGGAAGGCTTTGATTATCGGTTGGTAATGTTGGGAAGGCAATTACAACAAAAATATAATTCTGCATCTAATAAATGGAGCTTGAACAATTTACCTTCTATTAAAGAGGAGCCTTATATCAATAATTATAAGGACTATATTGAACAGATCCGTTTTCAACTTGCGGGATACTATACACAGGATAATAGTTTGCATGGAACTATTAAATATGAAACAACCATGACATCCTGGAAGCAATTGGCTCAGGAGTATGATGATGAATTGCATTCCTTTTATAGAAAGGTTTGGGCAAGAAAGCAACTGGAAACAATCCTTAAGGGCGATGAAAACTCGTGGCAAAAAATTGAAAAGATATACGATTGGGTACGTTTGACATTGGACTGGAATGGGAAATACCGTCTATATCCAAAACAATCACCACCTCAATTGGTACAGAGTGGGATTGGAACCAATGCCGAAATCAATCATTTGCTGGTGTTATTGTTACGTGAAGCCGGTATAATTTCCCATCCCGGCTTGGCTAGAACCAATGATCTGGGGTTGATTCAGAAGGTTTATTCTATGCTTTCCCAATTCAATCAGGTGATGGCTTATGTTGAGGTAAATGGTAAAAAAATGTTTCTGGATGCGACCTCAAAATATCGTCCATATACCCTGGTCTCCAGGGAGGATTTAAATTACACTTCCTTTGTTGTTGATTCTCATAATCCGCGGTGGGAATTGATAATGCCTTCAAAATACAATCGAGAGATGCAATTCCTTGATCTTGATTTTAGTAATATGGAAGAACCGGTAGCCAGGCTGGCTCTTAGCCAAAAAGGATATTATGCTGCTAAAAATAGAAATGAATTGACAAAGAATGGATTTGAAGGTTGGGGCGAGAATTTATTGGAAGACATTGGGTTGGAAGGTATTGTTGATACCATTTCTGTGGAAAATTTTGAAACGGTTGGAAAAAGTTTAAACATTAAGTGTTCTTTTAGTTGGGAGACAGATTCTGACAAAGAGGAGCTGGTTCATTTGAATCCCTTTCTATTGAATCAAAGAAGGAAAAATCCCTTTCAGGCAGATAGTCGCCAGTATCGAATCGATTTTAACTTTCCTTTTCAGGAGGGATGTAATATCAAAATTATTCCTCCTGTTGGTTATGAGTTTGTAGAGTTTCCAAAGAGTAGAAGAATACTGCTTCCCAATCACATAGGTAAATTCGAACTCTATACTAAAAAAGAAGGAGCGGATTTGAAAATCAGGACAAAATTTGAAATTAATCATTCTTCAGTTAGTCATCAATATTATACTGATCTAAAGGAATTCTATCATCAGATGATAAAAGCATTACAGGAACAAGTTGTTTTGAAGAAAACGATATAAAAGAAAAAATATGGAAATAGAAAAAGAAATATTTCAGGGAGTTACACCTAAAGCTTATCCAACCATAGCCCAGGGGTGGGGAATAATGGGGTATTTTTTATTGATAGGAATGCTTCTGATGATCCCAATTGGGCTCTTGTCTTTTGTTGGCATTGATCCCAAAACAGATTGGTTTTTATTTTTGACATATTGCATTCCCATGCTTATTCTTTTGTGGATCACTTCCGCTTACCGGAAAAAAAATATAAGTAACCGAAAGGGCTATTCCTTTAGGCGGATTCCTCTCTCCTTGTTTCCGGTGCTAATTGGGGTAACCATTGCACTTATTATTTTGCTTGAGCCGTTGAGTAGTATCATTCCTTCGCCCGATTGGTTGAAAGAACTGATGAATAGCGGTATTATCTTAAATTATTGGGGTTTCCTTACTCTGGCCGTAGCCGCACCCATATTAGAGGAATTGTTGATGCGTGGAGTTGTTCTCGAAGGTCTGCTTCAAAACTACGAACCACGCAAGGCCATCATCTGGTCTGCTGTTTTCTTTGGTGTGTTGCACATGAATCTTGCACAGTTTGTTGGCGCTTTTCTTATTGGGATTGTTATCGGTTGGCTGTATTGGAAAACCGACTCGCTTTGGCCGGGGATTCTGATTCACTTTGTTAACAACTCATTGGCTTTTGCAGGTATGGTTTACTTCCCCGATTCGGAAGGGATATTTTTCTATGATCTGGTAGGAAATCCTTTACTGTATGGTTTGTTGCTACTGGTGTGTGTGGCCATTGTTTGGGTTACCTACAAGTATGTGCAAAGTGTTTGCGAGAAGCGGGGCAATGTTGCTGTGAATTGCTAAATGTTAAACTGTTGGTTAAATCTTTTTAATCAAGATAGATTGTGTGTGAAATCTGATTCAATCCCCCTAAGTAAAGGTATAGGGGGATTGACTGTTTCAGGTGGTAAAGTTTTCTGAATTGTTAGGCTTTCTTTCCCTCCATCAAATTCTGTATGGCAGAGAAAAGAATGTATACTACGATGATCATTGGGATGACAAGAATGCCGAAGAAAACGGCTATAATTCCCAGGGATAGTAGAAACAGGTAACGAATCTTGTTCTCCTTCCAGCTTAGGCTGCTAACTTTAAGAGCAAACATTGGCATTTCACTAACCAAAAGAAGGGACGTAATCAGGATTACCGGGATAATGATCCAGGGATTGGCCAACCAATTCTCCAGGAAAGGATAATCGCCCCATTTTAGAACCAATGGCCATGATGCCCAGAACATGGCGTTGGCTGGTGTAGGCATTCCAATGAATGAAGTAGTTTGACGTGTATCAATGTTAAATTTAGCCAGTCGCAAACCGGAAAATACCGGGATCAAAAAGGCTGAGAAGAGGATGGCAATTTCGCCGACGTTGAGTTGTGTCGGATTAAAATCGGCATGAACATCGCCCAAAATACCAAGCTTTAAGTAAGCAAATGCAATAGCGCCCGGAACAAATCCAAAGCTGATCATATCGGCAAGTGAATCCAGTTCCTTACCCATGGGGGAATAGGCTTTCAATAGTCTTGCTGCCAGACCGTCGCAGAAGTCAAAAATGGCGGACAAACCAACCAGAAAAGCTGCGGTTACAAGGTATCCCTCCAATGCCATCAGTGATGCAACACATCCTGAAAAGAGATTTAAACAGGTGATGGTATTGGGGATGTAGCTGGTAATTCCTTTCTTGTTGTTCATAACGGATTGATATTAAAGTAAGTTTGTTCTTTGCCCTTACGCAGATTTTTTTCCTCTGTGTGTCTGTTTGATTCAGATTAGAATACGAGATGATCCCATCCGAACACTGTTTATAGGTAATGTTTCTGAATACAAAAATAGGGGAAAATTTGCGAATTATCTGATTTCTTATGTTTGGGGTGGCCAATTTTACAAAAAGCATACTATTTTTACTTTATCGAATAGGAAGCGCCACCTTACGGATTCCTGACTTACCAATTGATAATATAAAGAATTGAATGAATAAAGTTATATCCCTGCTGCTGTTGCTATTTAGTGTGTCGTTTTTGCATGCACAAACTTCAGCACCTACCTATAGTAACGAGTTTTTAACCATTGGAATTGGAGGTCGTGCTTTTGGAATGGGTAATGCCACAGTGGCTTCAGCTCGTGATATTCAGTCCGCATACTGGAATCCGGCTAACTTGGTGGAACTGGAGAAGAAGTTTGATCTTTCGCTTATGCATGCCGATTACTTTGCTGGGATGGCGGCCTACGATTATGCAGGTTTTGGAATGAAGATTAATGAGGAGAGTAGTTTTGGTGTATCCTTGATTCGTTTCGGGGTGGATGATATCCCCAATACATTGGAGTTGGTTGATAAGGATGGGAATATCCGGTACGATCGGGTTAAGAATTTTTCGGCTGCAGACTATGCCTTCCTTTTTTCCTATGCCCGTAAAACTTCTATTGAAGGTTTACAGGTTGGAGGAAGTGTAAAGATTATTTACCGACACACCGGTGATTTTGCATCGGCCTATGGCTTTGGTATTGATGCCGCGGCTACTTATAAAACCGGGAAATACAGGATAGGTGCAGTTCTGCGTGATGCAACTTCCACCTTTAATGCATGGGTATTTAATACTGACGACTTGGAAGAAGTATTTGAAATGACGGGAAATGAGATCCCCGAAAATTCGACCGAGCTGACTTTGCCCCGTTTGATACTTGGTTTGAGTCGGGATTTTCAGTTATCTGAAAAGATAGGATTGATGGCTGAACTGGATACGGATATTACTTTTGATGGCAAACGTCATGTATTGGTTGAGGGCGATCCGGTGAGTATTGATCCTCATTTCGGGATTGAGGCCCGGTATACAAATCTTGTTTATTTGAGAGCAGGGGTTGGCCGCATTCAGCGAGAAACCGATTTTGATAAGGAGGAGAATATCACCTTCCAACCCAATCTTGGACTTGGAATTCAGTACCGAAACTTTCGACTGGATTATGCTTTGACCGATTTAGGAGATCAGAGTGCAGCCCGTTACTCCAATGTATTTTCTCTTTCCTATTCATTCGATTAGAAGAGTACCTTACTCAAGAAAAAGGGGCGTTTGCGATTTGAAGCATTTACTTACATGCTGGTAAGCTAAAAATTTTCAAATCACAAATAACTCAAAGTGTTTGACAAAGAGTGAAAAGAAATATTCCTTTCTTGAAAGGAAGTATTTCCTTGCCTCCCTTTGTTGTTATTGTTTTTCTACCCAAAAACTCCCAGGATTTGCCCACCATCGATGCTGATGGTTTGTCCTGTTATGTAACCCGAATTTGGAGAAAGGAGCCAAACGGCCAATTTGCCTAAATCGTCAGGGTTTCCCATTCTCCCCATTGGCAGAGTTTGGGTGATTTTGTTTTTCGCCAAATCAGGAGTAATCCTTTCCTGTTCCGCTTTCTTGTCCAAAAGGCGATTGATAGCAGGAGTTTCGTGGTAACCGGGTGCCAGTATGTTGAAGGTGATTCCCGATTGGGCCATCTCCTGCGAAACGGTTTTTACAAATCCAACTACAGCCAAACGGAGAGAGGTGCTAAGTACCAAATTGGGGATGGGCTGCTTTACGGCTGAGCTTTCAATAAATACGAAACGGCCGTATTTTTCCTTCTCCATTAGGGGAACCAGGGTTTTTACCAGTGCCACTTTCCAGCGCAACAGGTTGCGGTATGCCTGATCCCAGTCCTCCTTTTGAGTTTCCATGAATTTTAATGCGGGCGGACCGCCCGCATTGATTAGTATGCCTGAAAGTTTCCGGTCATTGATTTGCTCCGTTAACTTGACCTGTGTGTCCGGATGGGTGATGTCTCCGCAGATGTATTCCACTTGAAGCGGATGTTGGGTTCTAAGTTTATCGAGTTTTTCCCGGCCACGAGCTACAGCAATTACTTTGGCTCCGTTCTCAACCAGTGTTTCCAGAGTAGAAAGACCAAAGCCTGAAGTGGCCCCGCATACGATGAACAGTTGATTTTCGATTTGTACTTGCATGGGCTTATTGTTTTAGTTGATAGGCCACCACTCGATTGTCGAAAAAAGTGGGCACCAGAAGTAAGTTCTTTTTTGGTATAAACTCTATATCCGCAGCATTGATATTTAAGCCTTCGGTTCGAAGAAGTTTCTCTCTACTGCCAGATTGGTGTCGATAGATGTTTCCCTTCCAATCCGAAACTATCCAGTTTCCCTTTCCATCCGGTACCAAACCATCTATTCCACCTGAGTTATCAACATGTTTGTGAATAACTTTGGTCTTCGTATCTATTTTTAGAATGGCCTGGCTCGTCCCTGCAAATAGTTTTTCATTTTGGTAGAATAAACCATTAACTCCTGCTAGTTGTTCTTTCTCTAACCAGAGCTTCAATTCTTCGTTTTTCAGTTGGTAGATTTGATTGGTAAGTGGGTCGGAAATGAAAACCGTTTCAGTTTTGGGATTGCTTGTAAGATCGTTCAAAAAGCGGGACGTGGGGGCTTCGTAAAAGCGAATGATTTTACCTTTTTCTATGTCTATTTCGGCAATCCTGTTGATGTCGCTTACATACAATAAATTGTTGAGACGTGCCATTCCTTTGGGGGCATCAAGGCCGGTAATCCAGTGTTTTTCAATGATCTTTCCTTCCGGATTTAGTTTGGAAATGAAGCCGTTTCCATCTTTGCTGGAAGGTTTGCCATTAACGTTGGATACATAGAGTATATTTCGTTGTGAATCAAACAGAACGGATTCAGGGGTTTTAAGCTCCTGTGGACTTTCCCATATTTTTGTAAGGTGAGGATGGATGTATTCCGGAACAATTCTCTGTTGAGCCTTTGCAGAAATATTGAAAAGGCAAAGAGAAAGTAGGAGAGGAATATAGGTTTTTCGCATAAGATAGATTTGTTAGTTTTTGGAAGTTACAAATCTTATCCTGAATCTACAAGCTTTGGAATCGATCCTTGAGGGGAAGATGCTCTACATTTAGAGTGGGATCAAAGGTGCAGGATGCGAATTTTTTTAGTTGATGGAGAATGAGGGATGCAAAAAGAAAAGCACTTTTCAGTTTCTTGTGGTTTTCTGAAAAGTGCTTTCTCTATTCTAGTTCATAAATTCTTTGATGGCTTGCAGGAAAACAAAAACCATTGGTACGGCCAAAAGAACGGCATCAAAACGGTCGAGTATGCCACCGTGGCCCGGTAAAATATTTCCCGAATCTTTAATATCCAGGCTTCTCTTGAAAAGTGATTCTACCAAATCACCCAGGGAACCAAATACTACAACCAGGGCACCAACAACCAGCCATTGCCATAGGGTTAGATCCTGACATACCATCGAGGAAATCCAGGCTACGGCAAGTGCGATAATTGCACCACCAATGCTTCCTTCCCATGATTTCTTGGGCGAAATTCGTTCGAATAAGCGGTGTTTTCCAAAGTTTACACCAACTACGTAGGCACCGGTGTCATTGGCCCAGATCATAACAAAGATGCCTAACACCAGTTCGTAGTGGAAGTTGCCGTCGTGGAATGGAAAGGCCAGGTAGGTCATAAGAGAGAAGGGGAGTCCTACGTAAATCAGGCCCAGAAAAGTGTAGGCCAAATTGCCAAACGGTTGTTCTTTTTGCCGGTATAGTTCCCGGATAAAACTGGCAACCAAAAATACGGTAAGAACAAGAAATCCCCAGGTTGCTCCGGAAATGGCCTGCAAAAAACAAGAGGAGAAAAGGATGACTCCTGTCACTGTGCCCAGTTTCTTTTGGGTTTGAATACCCGATTTCTCGGCCAGATTGTAGAATTCATAGATTCCAAGAACGGTGATGGCCAGGAATACGGCATAGAATCCGTAGGGGTGAAGAGTGATTCCTGAGATCAGGATAATTACAAAAAGGATACCTGTTAAACTTCTCTTGATAAAATTGTTCACTGTATGCTGTTTAGTTTGGCCCTGAGGTCAGGGATTTATTATTTCCTTAGAAAGACATAGATCTCTTTTGGTCCATGTGCTCCCAAAATTAGTGTTTTTTCAATATCTGCGGTTCTACTTGGCCCGGTAATATTTGTAATCAAGGATGGCAAATCCGAACCATATTTGTTCTGAATGGCTTTCATCGCATCCTCCATGTAGGGACAAAGCTGAGAATAGTTCGCCACAACAATGTGTACCGGAGGATACACATTCATTCTTCGGCCTGATGCTTGCCGTGAACTTACCATTACGCTCCCCAAATGAGCTACAAGGAATTCGCATTGGGTGATTCCTGCCTCCATGTTAAGAAAATCTTCTGCCGAAGAAGTGGATGGTATGTCGGCTTTTGCCAACAGTACCGTAAGCTCCGGATCCAGAGAATGAATGCTTTTCCATTGTTTCTTGCAAAACAGATGCTGGAGTTCTCGCTTCAGATCGTCCGTAGATTCACAAAGTACAGCCACTCCATTGTGCCTTTCCAGGTTCTTCTGAAAGGAAAGGGCCAGATCCTCTTCCAAAGGATGGTAGATGGGGCCTCCGGAAACAGGAATTTCCTTTTGTTCTTTCCTGATTCGTTCCGTCGATCGTTTGATTCGATTTAAGATGGCCTCTCTGGATCCGTTTCCACTCATTCTCTGGTATTGGCTTGGAACTGCTATTTAAAAAAATAGCTAAATTGCTGATTATAATTCAGCAATTTAGCGGTTTTATTTAAGAAATCGAATTAATTAAAAATTTATTCAGCTTGTGATTCGTTGTTTTTTTCAACGGGCTCACTATTAATTTTGGAATCCTCCTCCGATTGAGGCAATTCATTAATGGAACCAAATTCGCGTTTGCCAAATATTTTCTCCAGGTCTTCACTGAAAATTACTTCTCGTTCCAGTAACAATTCAGCCAGTTTGTGATGACCTTCCTGATTATCCCGAAGGATCTGTTTTGCTCTTTCGTAGCTCTTTTCGATCAGGATCTTCACTTCTTCATCAATCAGTTCAGCTGTTTTCTCACTGTAAGGTTTCGAGAAGCTGAAGTCTGATTGTCCTGTTGAATCGTAATAGCTTACGTTACCAACCTTGTCGCTCATACCGAAGATGGAAACCATGGCAACGGCCTGCTTGGTTACTTTCTCCAGGTCATTTTGAGCACCTGTGGAAACTTTTCCAAAGGCCAGTTCCTCTGCAGCTCTACCACCCAATGCGGAACACATTTCGTCCAGCAGCTGTTCTTTGGTCGTAATGGCTCTTTCTTCCGGCAGATACCAGGCAGCTCCCAGGGCTTTCCCACGCGGAACAATGGTTACCTTCACCAATGGATGCGCGTATTCAAGCAACCAGCTGATAGCAGCGTGACCCGCTTCGTGGTAAGCAATGGTTTTCTTTTCCTGTGCGGAAATGATCTTATTTTTCTTTTCCAGTCCGCCAATGATACGGTCAATGGCATCCAGGAAATCTTGTTTCTCGATAACATCCTTCTTCTTACGGGCTGCAATCAGGGCAGACTCGTTACAAACATTGGCAATATCGGCACCCGAGAAGCCAGGAGTTTGTTTCGACAGGAAGTCAACATTCAGGGTTGGCTCAATCTTCAAAGGACGCAAGTGTACTTTGAAAATTTCCTGACGCTCGTTCAGGTCGGGCAGTTCTACGTGGATCTGACGATCGAAACGACCGGCACGCATCAAGGCGCGGTCCAGAATGTCAGCACGGTTGGTCGCAGCCAGGATGATCACACCGGAGTTGGTATCGAAACCATCCATTTCGGTCAGCAACTGGTTCAGAGTATTTTCTCTTTCATCGTTGGAACCCATATTGGGGTTTCGGCCCCTTGCACGACCAATGGCGTCAATCTCATCGATAAATACAATACAAGGTGCTTTCTCTTTGGCTTGCTTAAACAGGTCACGAACACGACTTGCACCTACACCTACGAACATTTCAACGAAATCGGAACCCGACATGGAGAAGAATGGTACGTTGGCTTCACCGGCAACGGCTTTGGCCAAAAGGGTTTTACCGGTTCCCGGAGGGCCTACCAGCAATGCTCCTTTCGGAATTTTACCTCCCAGTTTGGTATATCGTTGCGGATGTTTCAGGAACTCCACAATTTCTTCTACTTCCTGCTTGGCCTCGGCCAAACCTGCAACATCCTTAAAGTTCACATTGATGTTGGATTCCTTATCGAACACCTTGGCTTTGGATTTGCCCACATTGAATATGTTGCCGGCACCTCCGCCTCCGCCTGTTCCGCGACTCATTCTGCGGAACACGTACAGCCAGATGGCAATCAGGATGATGAAGGGTAAAATGTAGTTCAGGATATTCCCGATGTAATTCTTCTCATCAACATAGCTTACCTCTACACGATCGTTTTCCGGAATATCAACCTGAGCTTTTTCCAGGTTGGCATCAAAAGTTTCCATGGACCCAATGGTAAAGGTATAATGCGGACCTACCTTGGATGGAGAATCAAAATTACTTTCGAATAGGTCGGGATATTTATCCAGACTTTCCTGTTTCAGGAAAACGTTTACCTGCAGCGTGTTTCGAACCACTTCGATTTTGGCTACGTCACGGCCTCGAATCATTTCATTCTTCACCTTGTACCAGGTGGTTTCCTTGGGGCTTTGCCCAATGTTGAACAGATTCAAGGCGATAAAGGCCACAGCAATTAGTCCGTAAATCCAATACGCATTGAATTTCGGTGGTTTCAACATGTTGTTGTTGTTCTTCCCTTTTTGGAAAGGTGGTTTATTTATGTTATTATTTTCTGCCATTCGAGTTTGTTATGTATTAATATTTCGCTATTCAGTTTCTTGAACAGCAGTGATCTTTGCATCTGCCCAAAGATTTTCGATTTGATAAAAATCTCTGTATTCTTTTTGGAAAATATGAACTACTACATCGGCATAGTCCAGAAGAATCCATTGTGCGTTTTGATAGCCTTCCTTGTGCCAAACTTTTTCCCGTAGGTTTTCTCTAACATATTCTTCAACGGAATCGGCTAGCGAGGACACGTGGGTGTTGGAGGATCCATTGCAAACTACGAAATACTTGCAAACGGTATTATCAATCTTCTTCAAATCAATTTTTACAATCTCTATTCCTTTTTTCTCCTGCAGTCCTTCGATTACTGCGGCAACCAGTTCTTCGGAAGTGCTCTCCTGTACTTTTACCATTTTTATATTTTAATTACAAAGATAATTTTTTTTCAAATATAGGAACTAAATAAATAATTGTTATAGGTTGGAATAGCGCTATTTTGCTTTAATTTGCATTCAAATGTTAAGCTTTGTTAATTCGAATCCCAACACTATGTCAAAGTTATTTCCTCCTCATAATATTATACGTAAAAATGAATTGGATTCTACCAATAATCACGCTTTAAAACTGATCCAGGAGGCAAGTCCGTCACATGGCACTGTCGTTTTGACAGTAAACCAGACAAAAGGCCGTGGACAGCGCAAGAACTATTGGGAAAGTGAAGGAGGCAAAAACCTTACCATTAGTTTGATTTTGCGTCCGGAATTTTTACCCATTCATCTTCAGTTTGGTATATCCAAGGTGATTTCGCTGGGAGTTGCCGATTTCCTGGGGAGATACACAGACAATATTTCCATTAAGTGGCCCAACGATATTTACGTGGGGGAGAAAAAAATTGCCGGCATTCTCATTGAGCATTCCATCATGGGCTCAATCTTATCTACGAGCGTTTGCGGGATAGGTTTGAACATTAATCAAAGAGAGTTTTTGTCAGATGCACCAAATCCTGTTTCCCTGGCATTGCTGTGCGATAAGGAATTTGATCTGGAGGAGTGCCTGACTCAACTTCTGGAGGCGATTGAGACCCGTTACCAGCAACTGGAGGAGGGACAACCTGAGCTTTTGGATCAGGAATACCTGAAAATTCTTTATCGAAAAGAGGGTTACTACCCCTACGAAGATGCCAATGGAAGATTTGAAGCCCGTATAGCCGGTATTTCTCCCATTGGACAGTTTGTACTGGAGACCCGGGAGGGAGATGAGCGTACCTACAACTTTAAGGAGGTGAAATTTCTCTAGGATTTTATTACCCAGATCTTTTTGATACGCTTTTGTTATTTAAGGCTCCTCCTTTGAGGTGAAGGGGGAGTTTGCAGGTAGTTTTTTATGGATATGATATTATTTGATAAAAGGCAGGATAATTTTCAAGAGTTACTTCCACAGAACTTGTAAAAGAATCACTGAAAATCATCCTGCTTTTTTCGGATTTCTACCTATTTGTAATTTTGTCTGCTAGAACAGAAATCCCAGGCTGGCAGTTATGTTGCGGCCCGAATTATAGAATCCCAATGGTTTCAGAGTAGATAAATGGTCCCTATAGTTCTTGTTGAATAGGTTATGAACGCCAAGTTGCAGTTTTAAAACCTGCTTGCCCAATTGAATGTCTCCTCCCGAATTGATGTGAACCAGGGTATAATCAGGTGTATCGGTTTCGAATGGAGCAGGCTTATTCTGCTCGAATGCGTGATGCAGTGAGGTCTTAAAGTAAGGCTTCTTAAGTCCCAACGCTTTTTTGCATTTCAGTTCCAGTCCAAATTTTAGTTTGTGCTGTGGGATAAAGGGCAGGTAATCCCCATTATCCTGTTTCCCGATTACCATGGTGTAGGAGGAACTGATATCCAGAAAAGGGATCGGCACTACATTATAGGAGAACTCCCCGCCATATAGTTTGGCATTCTCCTGCTGATACCGATAGACCAATCCTGATCCTTCCGGGGCAGGTTCATCGGTAGGGGATAGGTAAATGAAGTCGTATACCTTGTTGTAGAACAAGGCAAGGTCGATGTTGTGATTGTGTGTGTGATAGTGAAGTCCTAAATCACCCTCCAGGCTTTTTTGTGCTTTCAGGTCGGCGTTGCCTTCTTCGAAGCGATTGCCGTGCATTCCGTGTTGTGTCAGTTCTGCCAGATTTGGGGTACGGTAACCGGTAGCTGCGTTCATTCGAAGTATCAGATGCTCCATGAATTCCCATGACAAACCTGCAGATGCATTTAGGTTATCGAACTTTTTGTTGATGTGCACCAACTCCTCTTCATGCTCTTCCTCTTCCTCATGAATTTCTTCCCCATGGGAATGACCTCCGGCCTCCTGTTCGGGGACGTATATTTCCCTGTGGTCGTAACGAATTCCGGTTTGTAAATTCAAATTTCCGATTTTCTTTTTCATTAAGGTGAAAAGTGAAAAATCGTCGATGTTGGCATCGGGAATTACATGATTGGGAGCGGAGCCATTCCTGTTGGTTTGATGCATACCCTGAAAGCCTATTAAAAATTCACTGCTGCCGGAGCTTGGGAAGTAGAGCTTCGATTCATAGGTGAAAGTTTTCAGATCCATATCCACCAGACGAAAATTGGAGGAGGTTGGAATGCCATTCAATCTTCGGTTGTTGAACTGGTAAGCCCAATTTGCTTCCAATCGGAACTTGCCGAGGAACAAACGGTTTCTGGAGGAAAGAACATGCTGCCTTAGATCCTGGTACCATACTTTGTTTTTCCGCTTGTTTCGCTCTGCAAGTGGAATTGCCTCCGGCACCGTCATTCCCAGTTTGGGATGGGTGTAGTCGTAGTACAATTTAAAGGAACCAAAATCCTTGATCCAGCCTGCACCCAATTTCAGAGTTTGAGAATTGAAGCGGCTGTTGGGAATGGGGTTCCCCTTGCCATCCTCGTAGTCTCTGTGTGATTTGGTTCCTCCCCTAACCATCCAGAACAGACTGCCCTTGGTTCCTTTTACCCCCAGGTTGTTCACCCAGCCTTTGGTATTGGAATGGTAGGTGAGATGATAATCTCCTTTGATGCTTTCTGCTGGGGCCGGTTTTTCGCGAATGAGGTTGATAACTCCGCCCATGGCATCCGAACCATGGAGTAGGGAGGCCGGGCCTTTTATAATCTCTACCCTTTCCACTCCAAATTCATCGGTCAGGAAGGGATGATTCTCCGAAAATTGAAAGTTCTCCATCCTCACCCCATTGTTGAGGAAGAGAATGTTGTTCAGTGAAAGGCCTCTTATCACCGGGGTGGTCACAGCAGGGCCTTTCGAAATTAGGTTGACACCCGGAACCTGTGCAAGGGATTGCCCGAAGGATGGAGTAGTGGATTGCGCCAGTGCTTCGGAGGTCAAAATTCCAATCTTGATGGCATTCTGATGTTGCGGCGAAGGAAAACCTCCCGAAATCACAATCTCTTCGGTTTGTACCGAGGTTCGGTGCAGCTGAATGTTTTGTTCGGTATGGCTATCACCGATTTGAAAGGTAATAACCTGAGTTTGGTAGCCAATAAATGAATATTGTACTTCGATTTTGCCTTTGGGCAAAAATTCCAATTGGTAATGGCCATGGTTATCACTTACAGTTCCTTTGCCGAGAGCGGGAACATAGACCGTAACTCCGGGAAGTGCTTCCTTTGTTTCGGAATCGGTAATGATTCCCGATAGCTGGTTGTTGAGTAGCTCAGATGCGATGGCATCCTTATGAGGTGCTACTATATGGATTAGGCAAATTAGAATTGCCAGGTATAATTTCTTCATTGTTGTTTAATTACAAGTACGAATGCACCGCCTCTGCTCTCTGAATTATTCCTTACAGAGCAGGGGATTGATTTTTATATTTTATAAAATATAGTGTACCAGTTATTGTCCTGTCGGAATCCTTCAGGAACAAACTGATGTAAGCAATGAGTCTTCTACAATGGGAGGGGCACGTAAGCAATACGATAAGGCCAATACCGAACGAAAGATATCTTTATCACGATTCTCTTTCAGATCGATTGAGTGTTCAATTTTTTGGGGAATGGTCCTTAATTTGGCCGAGGTGAAAAAGAAATAGTCAAACTCCAGAATTTCACAATGATTATCAGGAGTATGCCAATGCGTATCCTGGCAAGCATGACACTGGAAATGGTGGTCATGATCGGAACAAATAAGGTGTTCCGTTTTTATCAGCAACGGCATTAAGAACGCCAAAGCCAATACTCCTGCCAGAATTCTATTTCTTTTATTTGGACTCATTCTAATTTCAAAGGTATGAAATTAGGAAGAACAAACAAGTACTTTGCAGCTCCTTTGTTGTCAGAATAAAAGAAAATTTTTGTTCAAGAGGTATCCTTGAGAGGTAGGATATTTTTCGGAAGCAACTTCTGCTTCCGGGGTGCTTAAGGGAGAGTGGAAGTTTTAAATCCAATTGGACCAAATCCCTAGATTTTCGCGGAATCGAAGTGTGAGATTCCTCAGAAAGCCTGGCGAAAACAAAATGGGGCTATCGAGTTTTTTCGACAGCCCCTTCTGTTTTTATCGTAGCCTGGTACTATTCGATATTTTGCAGAGCGTGAAAAGGGATCTGGGTTAAGCCTTCGGCCAGTTGATCGATTCCTTTCTCCAGCTTCTTTTTCAGCATCATCTTCATCATGGCGTTCAACTCAGCATGCAGGGTCAAACGAACACGGGTGTCGTATGCATCCTTTTCAATCAGCTGAATCCAGAAATAGAATTGGAAAGGACTGCGCCCGTAACCTGTGAGCTTGATGCTTTTGTTCTCTTCCTTCTCGATGATCTGTAATCCGGCTTCTCCGAACCCTTTAATCACGAAGGAACAATTTTCTTCTGTGGCCTCCCAGTTCTCGATGTACTCCTTAAAGTTCACCTTCTTTTTCATTTGGGCTTCCATCTGCTCCTGTATCTGTGGATTTTGAGATGCCATTTCGAATACTTTGGCAATTTTCCGGAAATCCGAAAGGAAATTGTACACGTTGCCCGCGGTATTCGGAATCTTTTTGATCTCACTCACAATTTTGGTAGTTCCCATATCTTTTTGCTAATTCTTTTAGACCAGAAGAGAGGGCACTGCAAAGATCTTGGCCTTTGGAATGCTCTCTCCTGTGTTCGTTACGTATTTTAACGGGGGGAGTTGCGCTCCCCCTTTTGTTTTATTTCATCCAGTTGGCTGGATCTTTCCGCCATTCCTTCAGTTTTTCTACGTCCTCTTCCTTGATGTAACCGGTTTCCATGGCACGATCTACCATTACGTTGTAGTTGCTCAAAGTGTGCAACTCGCACTTGGCGTTGGTAAAATTGTCTTCGGCAGTTTGGAAACCATAGGTGAAGATAGCTACCATTCCCAGTACTTCGCAACCTGCATCACGCAGCGCTTGTACGGCTTTCAGGCTACTTCCCCCGGTCGAAATCAAGTCCTCAATCACAACCACTTTCTGTCCGGCTTTGATGTCTCCCTCAATCAGGTTGGTCATACCGTGAGCTTTGGCTGAGGAACGGATGTAAACCATAGGCAGATCCATTTCTTCGGCAACCAATGCACCCTGAGCAATAGCTCCAGTGGCAACACCGGCAATAACCTCTACTTCAGGATATTTTTCTTTCACGGTTTCTGCAAAAGCCTTCTTGATATCGGTTCTTACCGATGGGAAAGAAAGGGTTTTGCGATTGTCACAATAAATTGGGGATTTCCATCCTGAAGCCCAGGTGAAAGGGTTTGCAGGTTCTAGTTTTATTGCCTTAATTTGCAATAGATGTTCGGCGATTTGTTTAGCAGTATCTTGCATCAGTATATCAGTTTAAAATGGATTTCTCTGATGGAACAAATTCCGGACCTTTAAATGATTATGTATAAAGTATTCCGGAATTTTTCTACCGCAAATGTATAAAGTATTTTTTAAAGACCGCGCAATTTTTTTATTGGATCCATCTGAATGCCTAAAGTATCAGGGAATTGTTTTGAACTGGGAGCCGGAATCGCCCCTGAAATCGTGGCTGGAAGCCTTCGATAGCGATGAGAGTCAGGAGGAACTTTTAATTTGTGCTGAAGATGTGGAGGCTTTGTTCCAATCGTTCAAAAAATGCTTTCGTTACATGGAGGCTGCCGGCGGATTGGTATGGAACGGGCAAAAGGAGTTTTTGGCCATTCACCGTTTGGGCAAATGGGATCTGCCAAAGGGAAAGGTGGAGAAGAACGAAACCATTGCCGAAGCTGCAGTTCGCGAGGTGGAGGAGGAATGTGGCATTCACAACCTGACCATCGAGGGAGAACTGGAATCGACCTACCACACCTACCGGATGAAGGGGAAATGGGTGCTGAAGCGGACCTATTGGTACCGGATGAGCTACTGCGGAAACGAGGCATTGGTACCCCAAACCGAAGAGGATATCGAAAAGGTGGAATGGCTTTCGCAGGAGAGGCTTTTGGAATTTAAATCCGATACCTATGCTTCCATTCTGGAGGTGATGGAATGCGCCGTTTAGTAGTTCCTCTTTCTTGAACCATACGATTTTTTCAGGGAGGATGCTCTTCCTCCCCCGATTTAATATCGCCCTTTGTTCAGACGATGGCATGCGCTACCCCATTTGTCTTGTGCGCTTCCCTTTTCATTGTATGCGCTACCAAAATCAATCTGTGCGCTACCCCCATGATGCCGTGCGCTACCTTTACGAGACCGTGCGCTACCCCCAAGACATCATGCCCTTTAAGTAGGAGAAGTTGAAAAGAGCAGGGGACGAACCGGATGGGGGAAATGGTAACCCAAGAGAGCGGGGGTATCAGTTCCCCTCCTTGGTGGAGCGGTTCAATTCTATGGTGGATGCTCTGATCTTGCCGGTGTTTCTATAGGGAGCATTGTTGTATTGTGGCAGGGCAATTCAAGATTTTAATCTATCCCCTTTGGGATACGAATGGTCTAAATGTTTCCGAAATTAAATTGTTTAGCTACAATGCCTAATGCCCTGCGGGCAAGGTTCTATGCGTATCCCATTGGGGTAAAAAGAATTTGATTGGAATCGCTATTCTAAATTGAGAATGATTCTACCACAACTGCTACGGGAAAAATTATGCACCTGATTATTTCCGGTATGCTTTTCGAATGGCGTCTCTTCTGATGCGGATAAAATCCTGTTCGATGTGTTCCTTTGGACCTGGTGCCGGAGCTTTCACGATATTTCCCTTTTCATCGATCAGGAAATAGGTGGGGTAGGCCCTTACATTGTATTCCCGGGCGATGTGTTGCTGGTCTCCGATGTGGAGCAGTGTCCAGGAGTAGGAATGGTTCTTTTGAAACGCTTCAAAGGTCTTGGGATCCCAATCGGTAGCGATGGTTAGGAATTCCACCTCTTTCCCAAATTGTTGGTATAGTTTCTCCAGCTCTTCAAAATCTTTCTGGCAGGCATAGCTTTGGGTATTGCAGAAACTCAGATAGAGATGTTTGCCCTTGTAATGCTCCAAATTGGCGGATGCCAGCTCACCGGGGAGATGAAAATCGGGGGCCGGATGGCCCGGACGAAGATGGTTCAGGTGTTTGGTAATGTTTTTGGCCAGGGTGCGATTGTAGGGATGGGCCGAGCGGTTTTCCATAACCTGACTGATTGACAGTAGATCGTTTCGGGAGAAAAATTTTCGGGTATAGCCATCAAACAGTCCGCACAAAAGCAGCATGTCGCGCAGGTTTTCGTCCTGGTAGCTTTCGTATTTAGCCAGGAGAGCCGTCATGTTTTGATATGGATTCTTGTTGGCAAATGCTTTTCGGATGGCCGGACCTTCTTTGCGGTCGAAATACCCGGTCAGAAAGTTGCCGTACAACTTTTTGAAAAGACTGGTGTAGGCCGGATTGTAAAATTGCACCTTCCGGTTTTTGAAATACCGGTTCTCCATTTTACCGAAAGCTTGCGGATTGGCAAGAAACTCCAGCAGTCCCAAACGGTATTCCACATAGTTTCTGAAGAAGGAGTTGTTGGTGTGCTGGTATTCCGATTTTAGTTTCCCGGCAAATTCATGTCCTACCGAGCCTTCCTTTTTGCGGTAGATTCGACGAAAATTTTGGTTGATGAAACCATCCAACTGGTCATCGAAATTTCGAATCAGGTAATTGAGCTCTTTGGAATTGTTTCCGGCAATGCCCAGCATCAGTTCCTCCTCCTCGAAATAGGGATTCAGTTTGTCGGCCGGTTTCTTGTCCTGTAATGGGGGAAGCTTTACCTCGTATTCCTTGCCCGGCTCCACAAACAGAAACCCCTTGTAGATGCCCAGAGGAAGGAAAACCAGTTGGGTTTCCTTCAGATCCAGTTCTATTCTGAAACTTCCCTGCTGATCGGTTTGGATCTCACCCAGCAGTTGCTCCGAGTAGGTAAACTGCTCGGAATATTTCTTTACCTGGAGCAGGAAATTGGCATAGGATTCATTTTGCCCTTTGATAATACTGGTCTGGGCAAATGTACCCAGGGCAAATAGAATCAAACAGAGTGTCAGGAGGCATCGCTTCATGAACAGGAACTTTTACTTTAATATTTTCATGGCAATATCAACATACTTGGGAATATCCATGGTAATAGGACCGTGCTTTTCTTTGTCCTTTAATTTTCCCAGTCGAACCACCACTGCATTTTTTTCAGGAATGGAGTAGATGTACTGCCCACGGTGACCGCGCATGTAGGGGATGTTCATTCCATTGTAGGGAAGAACCCACCATTGGTAGCCGTAGTGGTCCAGTGCTTTCTCCTTTGTTTCATTCAGCAGGTAGGCGGCTGGGGTGGTTGCGGAGGTGATGTAATCCTCCGAAACAATTTGTTTGCCCTTCCAGCTTCCCTTGTTGAGTACGAGCTGGCCGAATCGTGCAATATCCCTTGCATTGGAGTTGAAGCAGCAGAAGGATTTCTCATCCCCTTGCTTTTTATCGAGACTCCAAAGTGCTTTTTCTTTGGCTCCCATTGGAATCCAAAGCTTTTGGGCCGCATATTCCGAAATGGTTTCACCGGTTGCAGCTTCCACTATAAAGGCCAGCAACTGGGTGTTTCCACTTTGGTAACGGAAGCGCTTTCCTGGTTTCTCAATCAGGTTCTGATCCATGCTTACTTTGCGCAGGCGTTTCCCGTAGTAGGATTTTGTGGTAATGGATAGAGGATTGCTGTAGGCTTCGTCCCAATCCAGACCGGAGCTCATGGTGAGCAGATTTTTGATGGTGATTTCCCCTTTGGAATCTTTTGCAAATTCGGGCAGGTATTTTCCAATGGGTTCCTCCACCGATTTGATTTTCCCTTCGTCAATGGCGATCCCGATCAGAAGGCTAACAATGCTTTTGGTGGCCGAAAAGATATTGGAGAGGGATTGATCGTCGTATCCATCCCAATACTCCTCATACATTATTTCGCCATTCTGAATCACCAGGTAGGCGATGGATTCGTGTGACTCAAGGTATACCCTGTCTGTTTCGGGCAGGGTATACTGGTTGTATTCTGTGCTGAGCTTCCATTCGTCTGCCGGTCCTGTATTCACCTCATGATTCTTGAAGATTTTGTAATCATCAATATTGGCATACCAGTAGATCAGGCTAGTGCTCAGATAACGGGGAGCCAGGAGAAAGAAAATACTGATGGCGGCAATTATCAGAATGATAATCTTTACGAATTTTGGAAGTCGCGTCATGATTTACGATTTATAGTTTGTAAGCATCCTTATCATCTACTTTGGGCAGAAATTGGGAGGCATCCCCTCCATGGCGAATAATATCGCGAACAATGGTGGACGTAATCGGGGTGTGTTCCGGTGTGGTTAACAGGAAAATGGATTCCAGTTGATGTACCATCTGCTTGTTGATTTGGGCAATGGCACGCTCGTATTCGAAATCCGCAGCTGTTCTCAAGCCTCTCAACATGTGGGTTGCCTTTTTATCCAGGCAGTAGTTTACGGTTAGGCCCTGGTAGAAATCCACCTCAATTTTGGGCTCATCTTTAAAGATCTCCTTAATCCACTGAATTCTTTTTTCTATTGGAAAGAATTGTTTTTTATCGGAGTTGTAGCCAATGGCAATAATAATCTTATCAAAAAGGGGCAAACCTCTCCGCACAATCGACTCATGCCCCACAGTAAAAGGATCAAAGGATCCCGGAAAAATTGCAATGCGTTCCATTACTTAGCTTTTAGTGTGTATGGCAAAAATAGTAAGAAATTTTGTTATGCTAATTTTTTTCTTCAAATCCTGTGATAATCAATGCCTATTCCAGTATGAAATGGACCTTTCGGTTATTCCTGGTGGGATAACTTTTGAATCAGTTTACTAAAATAACCAACGGCCTGGAGTAGATGAGATTCGTACCAGGCAAACATTTCACCATCTACCAATTCGATACGGGCATTGGGCAAAAGCTTTTGGAAATCCGGGATGTGTTTCTGCTCAAAGGGAAAGGGTTCGGAGGAGAGCAGCACCAGCTCCGGATCGGCCTCTTTCAGTTCCTCAGCAGTTAAACGGGGGTAACGTTCGGTATGGGTTGCAAAAACATTGTTCAAACCGCACCTTTCCATCATGTCGCTGATAAATGTATCCCGGTTGATGGATACGTAGGGCTCCTTCCATATAAGATAGGCCGCTCGCAGGGGCTTTGACAGGACCTGCAACCGGGTAAAATCTGATTTGATTTGCGTCAGGATTTCCTGTGCCCTTTGTTCCTGGTTGGTGATTTCTCCCGTGATCCAGATATTCTCAAGCGCTTCTTCCAGGGTGCGAACTTTGCAGACGAATACGGGGAATTCCTGAGCCAGGGCTTCAATCTGTTCCCTGGAGTTCTCCTCTTCATTGGCCAGGATCAAATCCGGATTCAACTTTTGAATTTTGTCCATGTGAAGGTTTTTGGGCCCTCCGATATTCGGAATTTTTTGAATCGCATCTTCGGGATAGCGACAGTAACGGGTTCTTCCTACAACTTTTTCCCCCACTCCCAAATCGAAAAGGAACTCCGTTGTGGAGGGAACGGTTGAAATGATGCGTTGGGGCGGAAAAGCGATATCCACTTTTCGGCCCAGGGCATCGGTATAGGTCTTGGTAGTAGTCATAGTTTCCGTAAAATGTATTATTTGATTTTGATTTTTTTATAGGAGCTAACAAAAAGAATGTTGCCCATATCTTCGTAGCCTGTGAAATAATCCAGGCCATTGTTGACGATGTTTTCGTGATTGAAGCCTAAAACGGTTAGATCAGCGTCGATGGAGTTCTCTTTTACCACCTCCTTCATGCTCTTTTGATCCAGGCTAATCAATTCTATGTTGTTGGGCGAAATAGGAATTCTGCCCGACTTTATCAAGCTTAACAATTGATCCTGCTGCTCTTGTAGGTCTTCTTCCGGATAAACAGCAAATATTTTAATGAATCCTTTCTTCCAGTCTGGATGTCCCTGGATGATGTAGGACAAAAGGATCATTAGATTGGCATTCTCAAAATCATTGGAACTTATCCAGATGTGAATTTCTTTGTGGTAGCCAAAGCCTTTGTAGGAGCTATTCAGAATGCAAACATCAAATTCGGTTGATTCAATTAGTTCATAGTTTTCTACCACGTAATTCATCTGTTCGGGTTCGGTGCGGGAATACTCAAAAAGAATGGTATTGTAACCATGGCCCGAGATACTGGAGAGCTGCATTACCTGTGCAATGGCCGAAGTCATGGAAGGGCTGATGATGGTATCCAGATACACCCTGTTTTTGCTGCCCGATGCCAGGTTGATCAAGCGGTTCATTACTTCTTTGGACTCCTGGTTGGTTTTTTCGTTGAGCAGTCCTTCCAGGTAATGGATGTAGGTGCCAAAGCCGTACTTAAAGGAGATCCATCGCAAAAGGTCGAAGGCCGATCGTCGCTTGAAGGAATCTTCGGAGATACAGATGGCAAAAGGTCGCCAGCTAACTTCCCGTTCGCCCTTTTCGGCTCGCTGGGCGAAAATTTGCAGGTGACGGCTCAATTGGAATACCACTCCCCGTAATAACTTTGCTATTCCACGCTGATCGGTTCCGGTAACATTAATGGCATAGTAGATCAGTCCCATTATCAGCAGTGAAATGATGGCGTACGGCATGTTCATTTGAAACATCAGCCAGAAGGAAAGAATTGCACCCATCAGGGAAAAATACCAACGCGAACGGAAGGTGGGACGGTAGGAGGGATCTGCTGCAAAATGCTCCAGGAAGGAGATCAGGCAGATGGCTCCGTAGGTCACCATAAAGAACATGGATATAATTTGTGCCACGAAATCCACGTCGCCAATGAATACAAAAAAGAAGGCGATAATAATGCTGATTACCGATGCATTGAGAGGTTCTGCTGTTTTCGTACTCTCATATTTGAGCCACTTGTTCAATCCCTGGTTGGGGAAAATATCATCCAAACCGATGGCTTGAAGGGTTCTTGGAGCAACCATGATGGAGCCCAGGGCCGAGGAGAGGGAGGCTGCGGCCAATCCGATAGGGATAATGGGTCCCCAAATGGCGATTTTGCGCATAATCAGCTGATCGCTGGCCAGATCTTCCGGACTTGCGGAGATTGTAAATTTATAGGCTGCTAAAATGTAGACCACCAATCCGCCTATGGTTGCCAGAATGGTTCCTTTGGGAATTGATTTTTTCGGATCTCGTAGGTCCCCGGAAAGTCCAAGTCCTGCGGCCAATCCCGTAAAGGCGGGAAAAACGATGGTGAAAACGTAGAAGAAGCTTTTGGGATTTTCCACTGTTGCATCGATTACCATTTCGGTGGGGGCATTCTCGGGCGTGCCGATGAAAAAGAAGAAGAGGGAGATGCCAAGCGAGGCTACTACAATGTAGAGGGCTTTCATGCCCATGTTGGCCCCCCGGGTGAGGAACAGTATGGACAGAATGGCCATGGTGGGAATGCTGATGGCCCGTTTGTCGTATATTAACCAGCCGTAGTTGTCGGCAATCCATTGAATAAGGGGATCGAAAGCTTCGGCAAAGGCGATTATGTAGAAGGCTACGGAAATGGCCTGCGACAGATAGAGGGTAATGCCAATGGCCGCCCCGATATTCAGTCCAAACGAACGGGATATGATGTAGTAGGCTCCCCCTCCCAATACCTTTTGGTTGGTTGCAATTTCTGCTACAGCCATTGCAGTGGGAATGGTAATCAAGTGTCCGAGCAGAACGATCCCCAGGGTTCCTAAAAAGCCTACATTTCCAACGGCCCATCCGAATCGTAAAAAGAGGATGGCTCCTAAAATGGTTGAAATTGCAGTCATGAATACCGGCATGGTGCCGAAGTTGGCTTTCTTCTGTAGTAGTTTATCTGGCATAGGCGTAATTTTCGGTTTTGTATTGGAAAACCTAAATATAACTAATGTTTAGTAGTTCGCAGGCCTAATAATGGAAAAATCCTTTACTTATACTCTGGCTTTTCTGTGCGAAAAAACTGGATTCATGGATTGAAAGAGGAAGGATGGATAGTAGAAAGGGGGGAAAGAAAAAAGCGAATGAATGGAGGAAAACTCCATTGGTTCGCTTTTTTCGGTAGCCATTGAAAAGAGTCTACCTTCGGTTGAAGCAATTTTCAAATCAATGCAAAAGGAAACCGGCCATTGAGAGCCGATGGATTTTGAGTTACAGTTTATTCAACAGGTTGATCAAGTCTGCGGGTTCTTTCTGATTTCGATTGAACACGACTATGCCTTGCGGATTCAGAAGGAAAACATTGTCGCTTCGATTCATGTATCTTAAAAAATCCAGCTCTCCATCACAACTTGGAATTTCTGTACACAAACCCTGTAGTTGAGGCTTGGGGATGTATGCTTGCTTTTTCATACTTTTGCTAAAGTAAAGCCGACGCGAAGAGTAGCGAACAATACTGACAATTTCCAGGTTCTCTTTTGGATATTGGTTTACTAATTTTCGCAGTTCGGCAATGTGCTCTTTTTCTGTGTCGGAATTCCAGGCACGCCAGATGTAGAGGAGTACGTTTTTTCCCTTCATTGCTTCCAAATCGAAGTTACCATCGGTTAAGGTTCTGGTTTTGATATCCGGAAATTGTCCTCCAAGTGACATTCTCTCCTTCATATCCAGTCGTTTTCTAAGGTTTTTAACGTAGATGGAATTGTAGTTAGCTGGTACGGTGTCAAGTAATTTGTATATATCTTCGGAGTGTAATCTTCTGTCGAATAATCCTTTGTATATAAGGTGTTGGGCTACAGGTGAAGTTGCATGCTTTAGGATGTAGTTCATTTCAAACCTGGACAATTGCTTGTATTCCTCCAGTAAAGCTTTCTTTTTCTGTGGGTACTGCGTACCGTTTAAGGTATCCAAAATGTTGGAGACTTCGAGCTGGCGCTTTTGAGCCGCATTTTTTTTGCTGACATAGTCCTCGTATTGATTCTGTGCCGGAGAGCCGCTTAGGCAACCAGGAACCAGTTTGTTCCTGATACTGTCTTTATGTACCAATAAATCCATTTCGGTAGGGGAGAGGTATACAGGTAAATAATGATATTTTGCAGTTTTGATTCTTGCTGCAAAAGGCTGGTCGGTTTCTCCCTTGAATTCAAACATGCCATTGATTGTTTGGGTGGAATCCAATAGCTCCTGTCCTTCTCCCGTATCCTTTATCAGGTAGATGGTTTTATCCTTGATTCCTCCGATCATACCTTGCAGTTTAAATGTTCTGTTTTGTGCAGTGAGGGCTGAGCACAAAGGAAAGAGTAAAAGCAGAAGAAAAGAGAGTCTTAATTTCATAGTTGTAATAGTTTGTGTTTTTATGTATTTGTCATAAATATAGTGATTTTGTAAGTATGTGTTAATTGGAAAGGGGGATTATATTGGGAATCTAAAAATTGTAGAGAGGGATAGGAGTTGTTTCAATACTGTTTGTAGAAAAGATAAATTATGTGGTTTTCCGGCAATTTCATAACTTTTAGGGTAGGAAGAGAAAGGTGTGATTGTTGAACCCGTAAAGATTTTGAAATGAAGCGAATTGTAGTGCTTGGTGTAGGGCTTGTGGGAAAGGCCATTGCCATTGATTTGAGTTCCAGGTATGAGGTAACTGCCGTAGATATTAATCCCGCCCCATTGAGCAAATTAAAGAAATACAAAAACATCCGAACACAGGTAAAGGATATGTCCCGGGAGGGGGCGGTGAAGGAAATTGTAAAGGATTTTGATCTTGTGATTGGTGCGGTTCCCGGCTTTATGGGCTATCGAATGGTTCGTGAAGTAATTGAGGCAGGAAAAAACATGGTAGATATCTCCTTCTTTTCTGAAGATCCCTTTACTCTGGATGAGTTGGCCAAAAAGAAAGGGGTTACTATTGTTACGGATTGCGGTGTTGCACCCGGTATGGGCAATTTAATCCTGGGGTACTACAACAACCGGATGAGGGTGAATAGCTTTCGCTGTTTGGTAGGTGGTTTGCCTATTTTGAGAGAATGGCCCTGGGAATATCGTGCCGTTTTTTCACCCATTGATGTAATCGAGGAATATATCAGACCAGCCCGCTATGTTCAATCAGGACGGATTGTTGTACGAGAGGCTTTGTCTGATCCGGAACTCATCCATTTTGACCGGGTGGGTACGCTTGAGGCCTGGAATTCCGACGGACTTCGAAGTCTATTGCATACCATGACCGTTCCCAATATGATTGAAAAGACGCTTCGCTATCCCGGAACCATCGAATACCTGAGAGTTTTGAGGGATACCGGTTACTTTTCCTACGACGAAATCGAAGTGCGGGGGCAATCGGTGCGGCCCATTGATGTGACTGCAAAATTGCTTTTCGACAAATGGAAACTGGCCTCCGGGGAAAAAGAATATACCATTATGCGAATCGAGATAGAGGGGGAGGATGAAAAGAACAGGAAGCGCATCGTTTACAATTTGTACGACGAGTACGACAGTGACACCAAAACTACCTCTATGGCCCGAACTACCGGATATGCCTGTAATGCCGTAGCCAATTTGCTGTTGGAGGGGAAATACCATAAATCAGGCATCTGTCCCCCCGAATTCGTGGGACGGAAACAAGAGCATTTCAACTATGTAATGGATTATCTGAAGGAGCGAAACGTGATCTACTTCGCAAAGGAGAAAGTTCTGTCCTCTGAATAATTCCAGGATGTTGAAGTGTTAAGGAGATTAGCTTACATCTTCCACCGATTTTTGGAAAGGTGCCACGGCTCTGTCATATATACCATGCATGTAGGCAATTGCCAAACCGTAATTGGTAACGGGGATACCTGCCCGAACAGCCGGAAGAAGGCGGTTTCGAATTTGTTTTGGGGTGATCATGCAGCCTCCGCATTGAATAATGATAGCATAGTCGGTGATGGGGCGCTGAATGGTGTCCAATCCTGCTACGATATCGAATTCAAGGTTTTTTCCGGTGTATTTTTGCAACCATGCAGGCAGTTTGAATCGACCTATGTCTTCACAGGAAACATGGTGGGAACAGCTTTCCAGTATCAATACCCGGTCTCCCTCCTTTAATTCACTAATTTTAGGAGTGCCTTTTATGTAATTTTCGAAATCACCTTTGAAGCGTGCCAGTACCGTACTGAAGCTGGTAAGGGGAATATCCCCGGGAACCAGTTGATCGGCCAATTCAAAAATTTGGCTGTCGGTAATGGCTAGTTTGGGTTTTATGCCGGTTTCTGAAAGGAATTTGCTTACTTCGTTCTGTTGCAGAACAATGTTGATGCAATGATTGTCCAGAACATCGCGGATCAATTGTACCTGGGGAAGGATCATTCGTCCGGCCGGCGCCTCAGAATCAATAGGGCAGATTAGCAGGACAATATCGCCGGCTTGTAAAAGATCGCCGATTATACTGGGAACTACCTTGGAGGCGTCCGGAGCTGTTGTTTTGATTAATTCAATTAAATCCTCAAAATTATAAGGATCGAGTGTGGAGAAGTCGATTACGCTGGTGTGGTACTTCTTTTCCAATTCTTTTTTGAATTGATATTGAAGAGGAGCGATATCCGATTTGTTATGAATAATGAAGTAGGGGGTTTTGTAGTAATCAAATTCCCGGATTAACTCTTCTTCGAACTGGCCAAAAGTGTTGTTGGCAATAACCAGAATGGCAAGGTCGATGGTAGAGATGGTGTTCCTGGTTTTTTCTATCCTTTTGCTTCCCAATTCACCCATATCATCAATACCGGCGGTATCGATCAGAATGACGGGGGAAAAGTCCAGAATTTCAAAAGATTTCTTTACCGGATCGGTTGTGGTACCAGCTACATTCGAAACAATTGCAATTTGCTGGTCGGCAAGGGTGTTGATAAGGGAGCTTTTCCCGTTGTTTCTACGGCCGTAGATCCCGATATGGGTTTTGTTATCTTTTGTCTTTTTCACACCAAACACTTTTAAATAATTCAAAATCTGCTTCCTGAGTGTAAAGATATTATTTTTTTGTTCTTAAGGAAAGAGCAACGGATCTTAATACCCTTTTTGTAAACACATGAATTTGCAGTTTGGATAATGCTGCAAGTTCATGTATTTAAAGTAGTTTTTTCTAATGGTTTAAGGGGCGAGCGTAGAGTTGTACGTCTTCTCCCCTTATTTCATCTCCGCACAGGATAATGAGGCGTTCGATCACATTACGAAACTCACGAATGTTTCCCGTCCAGTTGATCTTGCCAAGTTCTTCGATGGCCGAATCATTGATCTTTTTGTTGGACAATCCCATTTCTGTACAGATTTGGGTAATAAAGTGCTCTGACAGTAGGGGGATATCTTCGATTCGCTCGTTCAGTGAGGGTACATCGATGAGGATGACACTCAATCGGTGGTAGAGGTCTTCCCGGAAGTTGGACTGGCTGATTTCCTCCTGAAGATTCTTATTGGTTGCCGCAATTACCCGCACATTCACTTTGATATCTTTGTCGCCACCTACCCGTGTGATTCGGTTTTCTTGCAGAGCACGTAATACCTTGGCCTGTGCCGATTGGCTCATGTCCCCGATTTCGTCCAGGAACAGGGTGCCTCCATCGGCCAATTCGAATTTTCCCTTCCGTTGCTTGTGTGCAGATGTAAAGGAGCCTTTTTCGTGTCCAAATAGTTCGCTCTCGATTAGTTCAGCAGGGATGGCGGCACAATTAACTTCCACAAAGTTGCCTTTACAGCGATTGCTTTTTTCATGAATGCGTCGGGCTACCAATTCTTTACCGGTCCCGTTGGGGCCGGTAACCAAAACTCTGGCATCGGTTGGAGCTACGCGGTCGATCATGTCATTCACTCTCTGTATGGCCGGAGATGTACCTACCATCTCATATTTTTTGCTCACCTTTCGTTTTAGGACTTTGGTTTCCGTGATCAGTTTGGATTTGTCCATTGCATTTCGAATGGTAATCAGGATCCGGTTCAAATCAAGTGGCTTTTCGATGAAATCGAATGCCCCTTTCTTTATTGATTCAACGGCGGTATCAATGTTGCCGTGTCCCGAAATCATAATAACAGGGGTATCCGGTGCCATAACATGCAATTGTTCCAATACCTCGATCCCGTCCATTTTTGGCATTTTAATATCGCAGAGAATTACATCAAATTCATCATTTTTGACCAGTTCAAGCCCTTCCAGACCATTTTCAGCAATGCTAACCACATAGTCTTCAAACCCCAATATCTCTTTCAGGGTGTTACGGATGCTTTTTTCATCATCAATTACAAGTATTTTCGACATGTTATGGTGTTTTTAATTCAATACTAGTTTATTCCATTCAGGTTTCTCTCGGAATTTTGTGCCATTTCGAACAGGGCTCCTTCCTTGAGTGCGTAGGATGACTGGTACAATTTAGAAATGCCAAGTTTTTTCACCATATAGTTAATGAATAAACTAGCCAGTACCATTAAATCCACCCGGGCCATATCCATACCGGGCATGGCTTTTCGTTGTTCCAGAGTGGAATTTAGAAAATCCTGATGTAAATGGAAAAAATCTTTCAATTTGATTTCAAATTGGGTGGAATTATTCTGTGGAGTCGGGTAACCATTGGTCAGCAGCATTTGCTTAAAGGTATCGAAAGAGCCTGATGAGCCGATTAAGGTTTTCACATCATACAATTCCTGAATTTCCCATAACTCCTCTAATTCTGTATCCAGAAACTCTTCGATTTCGTGAATTTCTTTTCTGGTAATGGGTTCTGATGGTTGAAAACGTTCCAACAGACGTGTAATTCCAACCGGAAAGCTCTTTTTCCAGAATATTTTATCCTCGTTTGCGATAATTATTTCGTTACTCCCGCCACCAATATCCAGAATGGCTACCTTTTCATAGGATAATTCCATTGCCTTTTTTGTACCTGTATATATGAGTTCGGCCTCTCTGTCACCGGATATAATTTCAACTTGAAATCCAAAATCGGTTCGGATTCTAGCTGCAAATTCTTCCCCATTTTTGGCCGATCGGATGGCAGAGGTTGCAAATGCAAGGGTTTTTTCCACCTGCATTTCCGAAATGATTTGATTCATTTCAGACAGAACAGTTAGGCCTCTTTCGATAGCCTTGTCAGTAATCAGATTGTTATTAATCCCTCCCTTGCCAATTTTACTGGCATATTTCGATCGATGAAGGATTTCCATAGGATAATTCTGTTGCAAGTCTGCAACTAATAAATTAAAAGTATTGGTCCCAAGATCAATTATGGCGATGCGCATATATGTTTAGGTTTAATTTGGTCGTTTTGTCAGTCTTCGCTTTTGTCTTCTGCTTGTATTTAAAATTTCCTATGTGATGATACTTTCATATTTCTGCAGAGATTGACAGGATTTTTGTCTTCCTATGGTTTGCAAGAAACCTCAAGTTATTTTCTCCTCAAAAAGCGTTCCTTTATCGAATATAACAAAAAGATTTTTCCCGAAGTCTCTTTTACCTGATGATATTACTTTGATTAACTAATTTTAACACCCGCCTTAATGCAGAAACTGCCGGACGTAAAGGGCCCGGCAGTTTGTTTTCAATTTTTCGTCAATTAATTATGATAACGTAGCCATTTCCACAATTCCTTGTATGATATTTTTTTACCGTACATAAGAATTCCTGTTCGGTAAATTTTTGCGGCAATCCATGTGATAGCCAGAAAGGTCAATATCAGGAGTCCCATGGAGAGTAATAACTCCCAGGTAGGTACACCGTAAGGGATCCGAACCAGCATCACTATGGGAGAGGTGAAGGGGATGATGGATCCCCAGAATGCCATGGTGCTCTCCGGGTTCCGGGCTACGGCAAAACCAATGTACATTGCAAATATCAGGGGCAAGGTAATGGGCAGCATAAATTGTTGGGTTTCTGTTTCATTGTCTACGGCACTTCCCACTGCAGCAAAGAGTGCAGAGTACAATAGGTAACCTCCCAAGAAGAAGAATACGAAAGCTGACAAAATGCCGACAATGTATCCGAGGTCGAAGGTGCCTACAACCTCTTTCATGATTTTTAATTGCTCAGGGCTCATATCCTGTGCTCCGGCAGGCAACTCCGCAATGGACGAGGCTTGTTGAACGGCAGCGGGATCAATGTCCGGCATAAAAAGTGCTGTTCCTGCAATGATTATAAAGCCGGAGAGAATAACCCAAAGAAGGAACTGGGTCAGTCCTACCATGGCTACTCCGATAATTTTACCCATCATTAGTTGGAAAGGCTTAACCGAGGAGATAATTACTTCAACAATTCGATTGCTTTTTTCCTCGATTACTCCCCGCATAACTTGTACGCCATACATGAAAATGAACATGTAAATGATAAAGCTGGCAATAAAACCGATAACCATTGCAATTTCTGTGGAACTTTGTTTTACTTCCCCATTTTCTCCGAATTTAATGGTATTAAGATTGATGGGAGTTCTGGTTGCTGCAAGTTTCTGTTCCAAATCGGGAATATTGGTTTGCGCAATAATGGCATCCCTCTTGAGTTTTTCAATCTTGTTCCGAATTTGTCGCGTTACATTGGACTTTACTTCAATGGTTACCTGCTTGTAGGAGAACATTTCTGCTTGCTGAGATTCCATGATGTTTTTCGGAATCATTAGCAGTGCATAGTAATCCTTTTTCTCCATTAGCTTTTTCCCCTCCTCAAAGGATATATTTCTCAGGTATTCGTAGGAGGTATATTCTGTACTTTCTACCGGGTTAGAGAGGGTTGATTCATTGATCACGCCAATAGTGCGTGTTTCCGTATCGTCTTTGGTCATCATCCAGAACATGAAAGCATAGATTCCGGCGATAAAAAGTGGGGTCAGGAATGTTAGCAGGAGGAAGGACTTCTTCTTCACCCTGGAGAGGTATTCCCTTTGTATGATGATAAATATTTTATTCATTGTAAAGTTGGCTTTTAGGATTAGATCTTTTTGCTTTCTTTCACTACCCGAATGAATATGTCATTCATGTTCGGGATTATTTCGTTGAAAGAGATGATGTTTAAGTAGGGAAGGAGTTGTCCCAGAAGGTCGTTGGAGCTTGAGCCATTGGCCATGTGAATTTTTAGCGTGTTGAATTCAACTCCCTTTTGCTGTTCTATAATTTCAAAATGAGGATTTAAAACCTTTTCCAGCTTGTCAAACTCTCCCGTATAGGACACTTGGTAGGTGTTGGTTCTGTACTTCTTTTTGATCTGCTCCACCGGACCATCCAATATTTTTTCAGATTTGTTGATGAGGGCGATATGGTCGCAGATTTCCTCCACCGAACCCATATTGTGGGTGGAGAAGATGATTGTGGCTCCTTTATCTCTCAGGGTCAGAATTTCCTTTTTCAGCAAATTGGCATTGATTGGATCAAATCCACTGAAAGGTTCATCGAAAATCAGGAGCTTTGGTTCGTGTAAAATGGTTACAATGAACTGAATTTTTTGCTGCATCCCCTTGGATAGTTCTTCCACCTTTTTATCCCACCAGGGAAGGATGTCAAATTTCTCAAACCAGATCTTCAGTTTTTTAATGGCTTCCTGATGGCTCATCCCTTTTAATTTGGCCAAATAAACTGCCTGTTCACCGACTTTCATCTTCTTGTATAAACCACGCTCTTCGGGTAAGTAGCCGATATGATGTACATCTTCGGGGCGCAATTTTCGTCCGTTAAAGAAAACTTCTCCCGAATCGGGGCCGGTAATCTGGTTTATAATCCGGATGAGGGTTGTTTTTCCTGCTCCGTTAGGGCCGAGCAATCCGAAAATACTTCCTTCCGGAACCGAGATGCTGACATCGTTTAGGGCCGTATGTCCAGCATATCGTTTGATAATATTTTTTGCTTCAAAAAATGCCATGGGCTATTAGTTTATTGATTTATCAACTGACATCTGATTAGTTTTAAAAGTAGTTAAAATATTACAGGGTAATATATCTTTTCGATGTAAATTAAATTTTGCTTGTTAACTTAAGTTTTTTCTTCGATGTAAGGGGGTGTTTTGTTACCTGTTGATTTGATGGTGTTTCATGCAGGATCGGGGCCGGTGAAAATGATGAGATAGCAAAAAAAATCCCCGAATCACTTGATCCGGGGATTTTGTATTCTGTTTGTGAAAAGACCTACTCAAAGAAGTTTTTAACTTTTTTGAAGAAGCTTTTTTCCTGTTGACTTGGTTTTGGTGAAAAGTTGGAAGATGCCTGTAATTTCTCCAGGGTTTTCTTCTCGTCTTTATCTATGTTTTTAGGGATCCACACATTGGTTTTCACCAGAAGATCACCTCTGCCGTAACCATTGATGTCGGGAAGCCCTTTACCTCTAAGTCTAAGGATTTTGCCCGGCTGTGTTCCGGCTTCAATTTTCACTTTCACCTTGCTGTCGATGGTTGGAATTTCAACTGCTACACCTAATATTGCTTCCGGAATGCTTATAAAAAGGTTGTACAACAGGTCGTTGCCATCGCGCACCAATTCCGGATGTTCCTCTTCCTGAATCAGAATCAGCAGATCGCCATTAACGCCACCTCGTCGGGCTGCATTACCTTTGCCGCTAACCGAAAGTTGCATTCCTTCGGCCACTCCGGCAGGGATATTTATGCTGATAACCTCCTCGTCGCGAATTACACCCTCACCGGCACAGCTGCTACATTTGTTGGTAATGATTTTCCCCTCACCATTACAGGTTGGACAGGTCGAGCTGGTTTGCATCTGTCCCAGAATCGTATTTTGAATTCGGGTGACTTGTCCGGAACCTTTACAAGTGCTACAATTGGAGAATGAAGAGCCTCCCTGTGCGCCTGTACCGTTACAGGAGTTACATTCAACGTATTTTTTTACTTTGATTTTCTTTTCAACACCATTGGCAATTTCCTGTAGGGTGAGTTTTACCTTCACGCGAAGGTTGGAGCCGCGGTTTACGCGTTGAGAACTGCGACCTCCTCCAAATCCACCAAAGAAACTTCCACCTCCGAAGATATCTCCAAAGTGAGAGAAGATGTCCTCCATGTTCATTCCGCCACCGCCGAAACCTCCTCCGGCAGCACCGCCCATTCCGGCATGGCCAAACTGGTCGTAACGCTGACGTTTTTCAGGTGTACTAAGTACTTCGTAGGCTTCTGCAGCTTCCTTGAATTTTTCCTCAGCCTCTTTGTCATCCGGGTTCTTATCTGGGTGATATTGAATGGCTTTTTTTCTGTAGGCTTTTTTAATTTCGGCTTCCGAAGCATCTTTGGAAACTCCTAAAACCTCATAGTAATCTCTTTTCGACATGATTTTTAGGCTTGGTGATTAGCTATTCTCCAATTACTACTTTGGAAAAACGAATTACTTTATCGTTCAGGTAGTATCCTTTCTCAATACAATCTACTACCTTTCCTTTTAAATCTTCACTAGGAGCAGGAATTTTGGTGATAGCCTCGTGGATATCTGTGTCGAATTCCTGATTGATGGCTTCGATTTCTTTCACTCCATTTTGGTTGACGAAATCTTTAAAGTTGCTGTAAATTAAATCAACACCTTCTTTGAAGCCTTCAATTTCTTTGGCTTCTTCCATGGATTGAAGTGCACGCTCGAAGTTGTCCAAAACCGGAAGAATATTGATCAGAATCTTTTCACCTGCCGATTTTGTCAATTCCATCTTTTCCTTTAAGGTTCTTTTTCGGTAATTGTCAAATTCAGCAGAAAGACGCATGTACTTGTCATTCAGCTCCTGCAATTTCTGACCCAATTGTTGGATCTCTTCGTCTTTGCTTTCCTTTGCAGATTTTTTAGCTTTCTTTTTTGATGATTTTTCTTCCTTGTTTTCTTGCTCCTGTTTTTCTTCCTTCTCTTCCTGTGTTTCGTTAACAGGGGCTTTTACTTCTTGTTCTTCCAATTCTTCGTTGTTGGGTTTGTTATTATCTTTTGTCATTTGTTCAATGATTTATCCGTTCGTTTTTGATCGCACATTTGTAAACAAATAATTTGCCAAGATGATGTTTTGCGACAAATTGACACAAATATATGAATTGTCCCGTAAGAATTTCACATTTTGACCGGACAAAGCTCTTGTCCTGTCACTTTGCAACTTGATGTAAAAAAGAAAACCACCTCGTGGAGGTGGTTCAATCAAGTTCTGTTTTTTTATTTTTTCTGGTAGTACTGAAGGACACGTTCCAGTTTGTCACCTCGTAAATTTTTAGCTAAAATGATGCCGTCTCCATCTATCAGAAAACTGGAAGGAATACTGTTGATGCCAAAGCGCTCAGCAGTTGGAGATTGCCAGCCTTTCAATTCGCTAACGTGGTACTCCCAGCTCAACTGATCCTTTTCGATGGCTTTTTTCCAGCGATCTGATTTGGAATCCAGTGAAAAGCTGTAAACGGTAAATCCGTTGCCGTTTTTGAATTCCTTATCCTTGTATTTTTTGTACGCATGTACAATGTGAGGATTTTCAGCCCGACAGGGAGGACACCAGGAGGCCCAGAAATCTACCAACACCAGTTTTCCCTTCAGGGAAGAGAGTGCAATTTCTTTTCCATTCAATGATTTTGCCATAATGTCCGGTATTCGATTGCCTATATCGAATCCTGTTTTAACATTTTCTTTTCCGGTTGCCATTACATTGTTTGGAATAGAAAAGACCATTATTGCCAGTAATAAAATTGAGGACAAAAAGGTTGATTTTACTAATTTCATAATTTAAGATCTTTAAAAAGGCCGGTTCCGAACCGCCTTTGGCTCATTTAATTGGTTCGGAAGCCTTTGGTTTAACGAATCAAAAGATGAATTCAATTCCAGTGAAATAGCATATTGAGTTATTTACACATGTAATTGTTTGAATCAAAAATAGTAATAATTGCTCAATCAATTTCTTAATGAATTGTTAATAGTGGTTAAAGATCCGTAAATCACCTAGTTGTCGATTCGTTTGATTCTAGCACCAATTGCATTTAATCTTTCGTCAATTCGTTCGTAACCGCGGTCAATCTGATCAATGTTATGGATTACACTAGTGCCTTCTGCTGACAGGGCAGCAATAAGCAAAGCTACACCTGCTCGGATATCAGGGGATACCATCGTAGTTGCACGAAGATTTTGCGAATGATTCAGACCAATTACGGTAGCACGATGTGGATCGCAAAGGATAATTTGAGCTCCCATATCGATGAGTTTGTCTACGAAAAACAGACGGCTTTCAAACATTTTCTGATGGATTAATACGCTTCCTTTAGCCTGAGTGGCTACAACAAGGAATATGCTCAGCAAATCAGGTGTAAGACCAGGCCAGGGGGCATCTGCTACGGTCAGAATTGAGCCATCGATGAATTGTTCAATGGTATATTTTTCTTGTTTTGGAATGTAAATATCGTCCCCTCGTAGCTCCATCTTAATTCCCAAACGACGAAATGCATCCGGAATCATGCCCAATTCTTTGTAAGCAACGTCCTTGATGGTGATTTCCGATTGAGTCATGGCGGCTAAACCGATAAAACTACCGATTTCGATCATGTCGGGTAGAATTCTGTGCTGGCATCCCTTTAATTCTTTTACCCCATCAATGTATAGCAGGTTGGAGCCTACGCCCGAAATTTTGGCGCCCATGGAATTCAACATGCGGCACAGCTGTTGAATGTACGGTTCGCAGGCTGCATTGTAAATGGTAGTAGTTCCTTTTGCCAATACTGCAGCCATAATTACGTTGGCCGTACCGGTTACGGATGCTTCATCCAAAAGCATGTAGGTACCTTGCAGGTTGCTGGCTTCCACACGGTAGAAGCTCTCGTTGGGGTCGTAATTGAATTTTGCCCCTAGTTTTTGGAAACCGAGGAAGTGGGTGTCCAGTCTTCGACGTCCAATTTTGTCTCCGCCTGGGCGTGGAATGTATCCCTTTCCAAATCGAGCCAAAAGGGGACCAATTATCATGATGGATCCTCTTAGGGAGGCTCCCTTTTTTCTGAATTCATCAGAATTCAAATATTCCAGATTGATGTTTCGGGCTTCGAAAGAATAGGAGTTAGCTCCCCGTTGGGTAACAATTACTCCTAAATCAGAAAGCAATTCTATAAGTTTGTTGACATCAAGAATATTGGGAATGTTGTGAATGGTTACTTCTTCGGTTGTAAGCAAAGTGGCACACAGAACTTGTAAAGCTTCATTTTTTGCACCTTGGGGGATCAGCTCTCCTTGTAGCGATGTTCCTCCGGTTATTTCAAAAGTACTCATAATTTTAATGTTTGGGCAATGGACAATTTGCTCTTAAATATAATTAATCTATATGAAAACAGGAAGGAAGTACCGTGCCCCTTCTAGCTTTTATTTTCGGCTTGCAAAAGTAGTTTTCTTACCTGATTTAAAGAGAAGGTAAATTGTAAAATTTTAGTGGATTACCCTTTGGCTTTTACCCATGTGGATTTTGAGTAAAAAAAAGACCGGTAAGTTACCGGCCTCTTCTTATTTGTGTTTAAATTTTCGATCATCATTTCGTTTAAACTTCTTTCTCTTGTTCTTATGGGGAGTGATATCCCTTTCACGAGCTTCAGCAAGTTTAAAATCGTCACTGATTTTGATTTGTCCCTTCGATAGTTCTTCGATGTCCTTGAATATTTTTTCATCTGTCACGCTATCCTTGTTCCAATTGAGGAAGGATTTTTTCATGTGGTTGGCAATAAGCGTGATTAGGACTGTTTTTTCTTTTGATTCCTCCATCTCAATGGCCTTTTTGATTAAGGCTTCAACCGTTTTCCCGTAGTGACGGTAGCGAATTTTTAGATCGCTGTAGGGAAGTTGTTCCGGTTTTTCATGCAATTTTTCCAGGGTTGGAAGCTCATAGGGGGAATCGATATCCAGTTTGAAGTTGGACATTATGGCCAGGTGGTCCCATAGTTTGTGTCGGAAATCAGAAATGTCCCGCAAGTGAGGGTACATATTTCCCATAATCGCAATGATGCTGCGTGCCACTCGACTTCTTTCCTCGCGATCCTCAACGGTTAAGGCGTAGTTAACCATTTTTTGAACGTTACGTCCGTATTCCGGCAGGATAAGTCTCTTCCTGGTTGAATTGTAATCCATGTATATTATATTCGTTTTTTTTATCAGGTAATATCCAAATTAAAACTGTGGTTTTGGAACAATGGTGCGTTGGAAAAGAATGAAAGCACAATTATACCAAAATTTTTTACAAAAAGATCTTTCCTGTTAATAATTGCTTTAGCGTAAATTCTGAAAGTTCTCTTGGTAAGTTTCAGAAGAGGAGTAGGTGTAAAAGTGTTCCTCTTATTGGTTTGTTCGGTTATCTCTTACATTGAAGGTGTTAGAACTTGCACCAAAGGTAATGGATTTCTGCAAAGATTACAAATTTAGAATGAAATTCCCACATTTTATGTTTGTTACTATTCTATGATTCTTAATTTGGCAAATTTGAGAAGCAGGTGTTTTTGACCCACATTGGGGAAATGAACCGTAGCCTTAATGTTTGGTGCTGTTCCGTCAATTTGCAATACTTTTCCGTTTCCAAACCTTGGGTGTTCTACTCTCATGCCTGCCTGAATTCGACTTGGATCAGACGGGGTAAAATCAGCTGGTGTTGCAGAACCATTGGATGGTTTGATGCGTGGAGCAGACTGGTTTAGTTTCGGTTTCAATTTTGGACCACGTTTGGGGGAGAATCCGGCAGTGGAGCCTGATCGGTATCCTGAAGAAAATTCGGACTCGGAATGATGCACTTCCGTTTCTTGGGCCGAACTCAGATCCAGGTAGGCGGGATCTACTTCCTGAATAAAGCGGCTGGGACGGCAATGATTAAGATTTCCCCATTTGTATCTTGATTTGGCAAAAGACAAAGTTACTCGCTGTTCGGCACGGGTAAGAGCAACGTAAAACAAGCGACGCTCCTCCTCCAGGTCTTGTGCTGATGTTGTGGAAAGCTGGGAAGGGAAAAGTTCTTCTTCCAGTCCCACAATGTAGATGTGTGGGAACTCCAGACCTTTTGCCGAGTGAATTGTCATCATCGTAATTTTATCACGATCCTCTTCGTTTTCGTTGTCCTGATCGGTTAGTAGGGCAACATCCTCCAGAAAGTTCGCCAATCGTAATTCGTTCCCCTCCTCAAGAGCGTTCTGGGTAAATTCCTGGATTCCGTTCAGCAGTTCCTGGATATTTTCGTGGCGTGAAACTCCTTCCGGACTTTTATCATTGTACATTTCGGTGAGAATCCCGGTACTGCTGGCAATGTGTTTGGCCAGGTCGAAAGCTGTTTCGGATTCCATTGCCTGGCGATATGACTGGATCATGCTGGCAAATTTCATTACTTTGGTAATGGTACCTGCTTTCAATCCATAGGGACGTTGCGGAAGATTGCAAATCACTTCCCATAAACTTGTCCCATTCAAAAGGGCTGCTTCCTGTAGCTTGCCTACAGTGGTTTGTCCAATTCCTCTTTTTGGGTAATTGATCACACGTTTTAAAGCTTCTTCATCCGAAGGATTCACCGTTAGCCTGAAGTACGAGAGCAGGTCCTTAATTTCTTTTCGCTGGTAGAAGGAAAGTCCACCGTAAATTTTGTAGGGTAGATTCCTTTTTCGCAGAGATTCCTCAAAAATTCTGGATTGGGCATTGGTACGGTAAAGGATGGCAAAATCCTGGTAATTCAGTTGGGTTCTCATGCGAGTATCCAAAATATCATTGGCCACGATATAGCCCTCCTCATGATCGGTGAGGGCTTTGAAAACCCGAATTTGTTCCCCATCCTCCTTTTCGGAGAAGGAATTCTTCTTGATCTGTCCCTTGTTTTTGTGAATTATACTATTGGCCGCATTTACAATGTTCTTTGTTGAACGATAGTTCTGTTCCAATTTGTATAGTTGGTATTCGGGGTAGTCGTTTCTGAAATTTAGGATATTCTCAATTTTCGCTCCACGAAAAGAATAGATACTTTGGGCATCATCACCTACTACGCACACATTTTTGTGCTGTTCGGCCAGCTTCTTTACAATTAGGTACTGGGAATAGTTGGTATCCTGGTACTCATCCACCAGAATGTATCTGAATTTGTCCTGGTATTTGGCCAATACTTCCGGGAAATCGCGGAAAAGAATATTGGTCATTAGGAGTAAGTCGTCGAAATCCATGGCATCAGCCTGTCGACAACGTTGTGCATATTTTTGATAGATTTCATGAATTCTTGGGCGTCGGGCACTGGCATCAATTTGTATGATGGATGCATTGTTAGCGTAAGCTGCGGGAGTTACCAGGTTGTTTTTCGCCGATGAGATACGGTTTTGCACCTCGTTGGGTTTGTAAACCTTTTCGTCCAGCCCCATTCCTTTGATAATAGATTTTAGAAGGTTGCGGGAATCCTGAGTGTCGTAGATTGTGAAATTAGAATCGAAACCTAAAACGGAGGATTCATTTCGAAGAATTCGTGCAAAAATGGAGTGGAATGTACCCATCCATAGGTTGCGAGCTTCTTGAGGACCCACAATTTGTCCAATACGATCCTTCATTTCCCGTGCCGCTTTGTTGGTAAAGGTTAAGGAAAGTATTTTGTAGGGGGGGATTCCTTGTTGCAGCAGATGTGCAATCCGGTAGGTCAATACCCTGGTTTTTCCGGAGCCAGCCCCGGCGATAACCAAAGATGGTCCGTGGATGTTTTCTACTGCTTCTCGTTGTACCTGGTTTAATTCCTCTAAGTAATTCATCTAAATCTATCTTCTTGTATTTTCGGAGTTCAAAAATAATACAATGCTGGAAGAAAATTGCTTCCTTTTAGCAATTATTTGTTGGTGAGCCCATAGGAAGTCTTTTTTGTTGGGGGTGAAAGTGAATTCATAATTTTGCATTATCATGGTAATTCGGATTAATTGCCTTTGGAAATAGAAAATTAGCGTTAATTTTTTTAATATTGTAGTTTATGCATTGTTAAATTAAAATCAGCAAAATGACGTTGCTAAAACCGATACCACTGTTGCGTAAGATATTCCTAACCTGTATTCTGCTTTTGAGCGGTACAATTTTTCTTTCTGCTCAGATTAAAGCTCCAAAAGCTAATTATACCAGTCCAACCGCAAATGCGGACTACTCTATTTATGTGTTTTGTGATGCTAATAATTCAGGGAATGTTGGCGAACTAGAGGTGACAGCTCCAAATGGCGAAACAGGATACAGTTTTACCTGGGCAAAATATGATGCCGGAACCAGTGATTTTACAATACCCGTGTCCGCCTCTGATGATGGAATTTTATCCAGGGCTTCAGTACTTGAAGATGGTGGTTACCGGGTGGTGATGGATAATGGTACAAGTACTAAAAGCTATTTTGCTACGGTTATCAACAATAACAATACAGTTCCTTCTATTAGTTTTGAAGAGAAGAGTTGTGCCGGAATAAAGTTCAATTCATCTTTCAAGGCAAAGGATTACATTTATTTTGACTTAAGTGCTGGAGCAAACAAGACATTTATTCCAGATGATTCTCACAATCGCTTCGTTTTGGTAAGAGGTGAAAAAGCGATAACTACTGCTAAGGTTTCTGAAGTTGAAAGTGAGAGTGGTATTTCACTTTGGGATGTTGAAGCCTATAAAGGAATTGGGCAATATACTTTCGAACTTACCGATAAATACAATTGTAAATGGAATTCTGAAATTGTGGCTGAAAGTACTTATGTTGTAAAGGCTGAGTTTTCAGCTAAACCAGAAGAAGGTGAAGCTCCATTGAAAGTTGTGTTTTCTGTAGACAACAATAAGGTTAATGCCACTGAATATGAATGGTATTTGTATAAGAAAAAAGAAGAATTACTTCCAGGAATTTCCTTAGAAGATAGTTTGTTGGTCGATCCTATTTTCCAAGCGCCTCCATTGGATTTTACTTATGAAAATTCAGGAATATATGGTGCTCGACTGATCGTTAGGAATACAAATGGACCTGATGATTGTGTGGATCAGATTTTTAAAAGCGAAGCTGTGAAGGTGGATACTTCCTTGTTAGAAGTACCTAATGTATTTACACCCAATGGAGATGATTTTAATGAGGTGTTTAAAATGAGGAAGGTTCAATCTTTGAAAAAATTTCATGCTATTATCTTTAATCGATGGGGAAGAATTATTTATGAGTGGAGTAATGAGCATGAGGGGTGGGATGGAAAAGTTAATGGAAAAATGGCAACACCTGGTACCTATTATATTGTTGTTAATGCAATAGGACGGGATAGGCCGGAAAGAAAATATGTAGTGAAGAAATCCTTTATGCTATTGAGGGGAAAGTAAGTTTAGTTTTCTCACGATAATACAAAAAGAGGGTGTCCAGCTGTTAGTGGGACACCCTCTTTTCTTTTGCTTCAATGAAGCGATTGATGTTGTAAAAGAGAAGCCCTGTAAAGAACAGGGCTTCGGTATTGATAATTGAATTAAGCTTCGGCGGTTTCGGCTTCGTAAGCGGCCAGAAGTTCTTGCTGAACTTCATTGGGCACCTTATCGTAAGAAGCAAACTTCATCGTAAATTGTGCGCGACCACCCGTCAGAGAACTTAGGGAAGTGGAATAGCGGCTCATTTCCTTTAAAGGTACCTTTGCTATGATTTTCTGGAATCCTTTTTCGGCTTCCATACCCATTATCATTGCACGTCGGGTTTGTAGGTCACTCATTACATCCCCCATGCGATCTTCCGGTACCAGTACTTCTACATCGTATATGGGCTCCAGGATTTTTGGACCAGCATTTTTAAAGGCCATGCTAAAGGCGTTTCGTCCGGCCAACTTAAAGGAGATTTCATTGGAATCCACCTGGTGCATCTTGCCATCGTAAACCACTACGCGGATATCACGGGCATAGGATCCGGTCAATGGGCCCTCGTCCATCTTTTCCATAATTCCTTTCAGAATGGCAGGCAGGAAACGGGCATCGATGGCCCCACCTACGATGCAGTTGCAGAAGACAAGTTTTCCGCCCCAATCCAGATCGATCACTTCCGTTCCTCGAAGGTTTACCTTTATCTCCTTTCCATTAAAATTGTATACAACCGGGTCTGGCATTCCTTCCTCGTAGGGTTCAATAATCATATGAACTTCCCCAAACTGGCCGGCACCTCCTGATTGTTTTTTGTGGCGGTAATCCGCTTGTGCTTTCTTTGTGATGGTTTCCCGGTATGGAATTCTTGGAGGCAGGAACTCTACTTCCATTTTATCGTTATGGCTCAGGCGCCATTTCATTGTGTTTAGATGGAATTCCCCCTGTCCGTGTATAATAAGTTGTTTTAATTCTTTGGAGTATTCAAGAACAATGGTAGGATCCTCTTCGTGAATTCGGTGAAGTAATTCTCCTAATTTTTCATCATCTGATTCTTCCACAGGCTTAATAGCTACGCGGAATTTTGGATCGGGGAATTTAATGTTTTTGTATGTGAAGTCGCAATCTTTGCCGTTTAAAGTATGATTGTTTTTTGTGTTTTTAAGCTTTACAGCAGCGCCAATATCACCAGCAACCAATTCGTTGATTCTTTCACGGTTTCTTCCTGCAACCAAATACAACTGGGATAATCTTTCTTTGGTTCCGTTGTTGATATTGGTTAGATCGTCACCTTCTTTTACCCTACCAGAGATAACTTTAAAATAGCTTACTTCTCCAATGTGTGGTTCAATGGATGTTTTGAAAATGAAGAGGGAGGTAGGTGCATTGGGGTCGCACTTGGCCTCACGACCACTAACGGTAGGAATAGGAGGCATTTCGTCTACGAATGGAACGATGTTTCCAATAAATTCCATCAATCGGCGAACACCCATATCTTTTTTTGCGGAGATACAGAATACGGGGAAGAGGTCACAGGCGATCATTCCTTTTTTTATTCCTTCCCGCATTTCGTCTTCCGAAAGGCTTCCTTTTTCAAAATAAAGTTCCATTAGGGCCTCGTCATTCTCTGCAGCAGCTTCCACCAATTCGTTGTGTAATTCATTGGCGCGATCCATTTGGTCTTCCGGGATGGGGAGAATTTCGGGTTTTCCTCCATCGGGTCCCCATTGGTACATGTGCATTTTTAGAACATCAATTACTGCATTGAAGTTTTCGCCAACGTTTACGGGATATTGTACGATGGTCACTTTGTTTCCGAAGTTGGTGTGAGCCGATTCAATTGTACTTTCAAAGTTGGCTTTGTCGTGGTCTAGTTGATTGACTACGAATATCAGGGGTTTTTTTAGTTTAGAGGCTCTTCGGCCGATGATTTCGGTACCTACTTCAACTCCGTTTTGGGCATTCAGGAGCATTAATCCTGTATCAACAACATTTAGTGCCGAGATTACTCCACCGCTAAAGTCATCCGAACCAGGAGTATCTATAAAGTTAATTTTTTTTCCTAACCATTCAGTATACAAAACTGTGGAGAAAACGGAGTTTCCATAGTCGTGTTCTACTGGATTGTAATCCGATACAGTATTGTGATCCTCCACACTACCACGTCTTTTAATAACACCACCTTCATGTAGCATGCACTCGGCCAGGGTTGTCTTTCCCGAGCCGGCGTTACCAATGAGGGCGATGTTCTTAATTTCATTAGATTGGTAAACTTTCATAATGGTTACTTATTTGGGTTAATAAATAAGGGTTAATAATAAAGATTCAGGAGTTTAGGGGGCTCCTGTTTTTTGTTTATGGTTTACCAAAATAGTCAACTTTTTCCTAAGAAACAACATGATTTTGAGAATTGAGGGGAGAAAGTGTTGACAAGCATTTATTTTGGTTGTAAATTTGGCTTTATGACCTGATACAGCTTATATTGCACGAATTAGCGAGATAAAGAACGGACAGGTGTTGCATTTGGTTTCCATTCATTTTGACTTACCAAAGGCTTTTTGTAACTTTGTGCGCTGATTTAAAGGGGATTTTTCCAAAATTCCCTCGAATAGTTCTTGTTTTTATAAAATAAATAATACCTTTGCAAACCAATTTGTTAAAATATATTTAATTAAAAAGTAATTGTTTATATGCCTACAATTCAACAGTTAGTTAGAAAAGGAAGAACCAAGCTTCAAGAGAAGAGCAAGGCTCCGGCATTGGATTCTTGTCCTCAGAGAAGAGGGGTTTGTGTGCGCGTGTATACTACTACACCTAAGAAGCCTAACTCTGCTATGCGTAAAGTTGCCAGAGTAAGATTGACTAACGGAAAAGAAGTGAATGCTTACATTCCTGGAGAAGGTCACAACTTGCAGGAGCACTCTATCGTGTTGATTCGCGGTGGTCGTGTAAAAGACCTTCCTGGTGTAAGATATCACCTTGTTCGTGGTGCTTTGGATGCTTCAGGAGTAGAAGGACGTATGCAGCGTCGTTCCAAGTACGGTACTAAGAGACCAAAGAAGAAGTAATTTTAAATTCTAGTTTGTAACTGTGGAGTTATAGTTTATGTGTTGTTCCCTACCAGTTGAGTAAATAACCGTGAGGTTGTTGAAGGCTTTTAAGGACAGCTTAGTAACGAATAGCTCGTAAACTGAAAAAAAACGATGAGAAAATCAAGACCAAAAAAACGAATTCTGTTGCCGGATCCTAAATTTAACGATGTTTTGGTAACAAGATTCGTAAATGATCTGATGGTTGATGGTAAGAAGAACCTGGCTTTTAATATCTTCTATGATGCATTGGAGATTGTGAAGTCTAAGACTGAGAAGTTGGAGAAGTCTCCTTTGGAGATTTGGAAGAAAGCTTTGGAAAACATTACTCCTGCTGTAGAGGTGAAAAGCCGTCGTGTAGGGGGTGCTACTTTCCAGGTTCCAATGGAAATTCGTCCTTCAAGAAAAGTTTCTATTTCTATCAAGAATATGATTCTTTTTGCTCGTAAGAGATCTGGAAAGTCTATGGCTGAAAAATTGTCTGCAGAGATTGTTGCTGCTTACAATGAAGAAGGTGGAGCTTTCAAGAAGAAGGAAGATACTCATAGAATGGCTGAAGCTAACCGTGCTTTCGCTCACTTTAGATTTTAATTGATCGATTAAGAAGAGATTTAGAAGATGGCTAAGAGAGATTTAACTTATACCAGAAATATTGGTATTATGGCGCACATTGACGCCGGTAAGACCACTACTACAGAGCGTATTCTGTATTATACCGGTGTTTCTCACAAAATTGGTGAGGTGCATGATGGTGCAGCTACTATGGACTGGATGGAGCAAGAGCAGGAAAGAGGTATTACTATTACTTCTGCTGCAACTACTTGTTTCTGGAACTATGATAGCAAGAAATATCAGATCAATATCATTGATACTCCCGGTCACGTTGACTTTACTGTTGAGGTAGAGCGTTCTTTGCGTGTTTTGGATGGTGCTGTGGCATGTTTTTGTGCTGTTGGTGGTGTAGAGGCTCAGTCTGAGACCGTTTGGAGACAAGCTGACAAATATAAAGTACCTCGTATGGGTTTTGTGAACAAGATGGACCGTTCCGGTGCTGACTTTTTCAAAGCTGTACGTGAGGTGAAAGAGAAATTGGGAGCTAACCCTGTGCCCATTCAGATTCCAATCGGAGCTGAAGAAAACTTTAAGGGTGTGATCGACCTGATTGCTATGAAGGCAGTTGTATGGTACGATGACGAAAAAGGAACTAACTATACTTTGGAAGAGATTCCTGATCACTTGAAGGCAGAAGCTGATGAGTGGAGAGAGAAGTTGGTTGAGGCTGTAGCTGAGCAGGATGAGGAGTTGATGGAACGTTTCTTCGAGGATCCAGATTCTATTACCGAAGAGGAGATGTTGGTTGTTATCCGTAAAGCAACTATTGCTATGGATATCGTTCCAATGCTTTGTGGTTCCGCATTTAAAAACAAAGGTGTACAGAGATTGTTGGATGCTGTAATTGCATTCTTGCCTTCTCCATTGGATGTTGATGCTATTGTAGGTACCATCCCAGGCACCGACGAGGAAGTAACTCGTAAGCCTGATGCTGACGAGCCGTTGGCTGCTTTGGCGTTTAAAATTGCTACTGACCCATTCGTAGGTCGTTTGGCATTTACTCGTCTGTATTCCGGTGCAATTGATGCAGGTTCTTATGTTTACAATACCAGAACTGGAAACAAAGAGCGTATTTCTCGTTTGTACCAAATGCACTCTAACAAGCAGAATGCTGTTGACCGTATCGAAGCGGGTGACATTGTTGCTTGTGTAGGTTTTAAAGATATCCGTACCGGTGATACTTTGTGTCAAAAAGAAACTCCAATCGAGCTGGAATCTATGGATTTCCCTGATCCAGTAATTGGTATCGCTGTTGAGCCTTTGACTCAGAAAGACGTGGATAAGATGGGTATGGCTTTGGCTAAATTGGCTGAAGAGGATCCAACATTTACCGTTAAAACTGATGAAGATTCAGGTCAGACTGTGATTTCTGGTATGGGTGAGCTTCACCTGGATATCATTATCGACCGTTTGAAGCGTGAGTTTAAGGTTGAGTGTAACCAAGGTGCACCTCAGGTTGCATACAAGGAAGCTATTACCGGAGCTGTTGAGCACCGTCAGGTATTCAAGAAGCAGACTGGTGGTCGTGGTAAGTTTGCGGATATTCAATTCCGTCTGTCTCCAGTAGACGAAGATTTCGAAGGCGAAGGATTGCAATTTGTTGACGAGATCAAAGGTGGTAACATTCCTAAGGAATTCGTTCCATCTGTACAGAAAGGTTTCACCGAAGCAATGAAGAATGGTGTGTTGGCAGGTTATACTGTAGATTCACTGAAAGTTGTTTTGTTTGATGGATCTTTCCACCCAGTTGACTCCGATCAACTTTCTTTTGAAATGGCTGCTAAGCAAGGTTTCAAAGAAGCTTGTGCTAAGGCCAATCCAATCCTTCTTGAGCCTATCATGAAAGTAGAGGTTGTTACTCCTGAAGAATACATGGGTGACATCATCGGTGACTTGAACAAGCGTCGTGGTCAGGTTGAAGGTATGGAATCTAAGCATGGTGCACGTGTTGTAAACGCAATGGTACCATTGGCAGAGCAATTCGGTTATGTAACCGTATTGAGAACCCTGTCTTCTGGTCGTGCCAACTCTTCAATGGAATTCGATCACTTCCAGGAAGTGCCTAGAGGAATTGCTAAAGAAGTGGTTGAGAATGCCAAAGGAAAAGTTGAATTGTTGTAATTATTTGAAATAGATATATAATTATGAGCCAGAAAATTAGAATTAAACTGAAATCTTACGATCATAATTTGGTAGACAAATCTGCTGAGAAGATTGTTAAGACAGTTAAGGCTACTGGTGCGGTAGTAAGTGGTCCTATTCCACTTCCTACTCACAAAAGAATTTTTACTGTTCTTCGTTCTACTTTCGTAAACAAGAAGTCCAGAGAACAGTTTCAATTATCATCTTTCAAGCGTTTGATCGATATTTACAGCTCTACTGCCAATACTATCGACGCATTGATGAAGCTAGAATTGCCTAGTGGAGTTGAAGTTGAAATCAAAGTTTGATAAACTGTAGAAACTAAAACAAAAAGTTTTAAAGAAAATGCCAGGATTAATTGGAAAAAAGATCGGAATGACTTCCGTGTTCAGTGCCGAGGGAAAAAATATTCCATGCACTGTTATTGAGGCAGGTCCATGTGTTGTAACCCAAGTGAAAACTGTTGAGACAGATGGTTACGAAGCACTTCAGTTGGCTTTTGGAGACCGTAAGGAAAAGCGAACAACTAAGGCGCTAGATGGACATTTTAAGAAAGCGAACACAGCTCCTAAGCAAAAATTGGTTGAGTTTGGTGAATTCGAAGCTGAATACAATTTGGGAGATACCATCACTGTGGATATTTTCGAGGAGTCAACTTTTGTTGATGTAACCGGAATTTCCAAGGGGAAAGGTTTCCAGGGGGTTGTGAAACGTCATGGTTTTGGTGGTGTTGGTGGTTCTACCCACGGTCAGCACAACCGTCTGCGTGCACCTGGTTCTATTGGTGCTGCATCTTACCCAGCTCGTGTATTCAAAGGTATGAGAATGGCTGGTCGAGATGGTAACAAGACTGTGAAGGTTCAAAACCTTCAAATTCTTAAGGTTATCCCTGAGAATAATTTATTGTTAGTAAAAGGATCTCTTCCAGGGTCTAAAGGTTCATACGTAATTATTGAAAAGTAATGGAATTAACTATTTTAAATACAGCTGGAGAAGATACAGGCAGAAAGGTTGAGTTGAACGAAGCGATTTTTGGAGTAGAGCCAAATGAGCACGCTATTTACCTGGATGTAAAACAATATCTGGCTAATAAACGTCAAGGAACTCATCAGGCTAAAGAAAGAGCTGATATTTCCGGAAGTACTGCCAAGCTAAAGAAACAAAAAGGAACCGGTACTGCTCGTGCGGGTAGTATCAAGTCGCCTTTGTTCAGAGGAGGAGGTCGTGTATTCGGTCCTCGTCCAAGAAACTACGGTTTCAAATTGAACAAGAAATTGAAGCAATTGGCTCGTAAATCTGCTTTGACTCTTAAAGCACAAAATAGTGCTTTGGTAGTTGTTGAAGATTTCAACTTTGAAGCTCCTAAGACTAAGAGCTTCGTAGCATTGCAGAACAACCTAAAGGTAGCTGATAAGAAAGTTCTTTTAGTGTTGGCTGAAGATAACAAGAATATTTTCTTGGCTTCACGTAACCTGCAGAATGTTGAAGTTGTACGTGTTTCTGACCTTGCAACTTACGATATTATGAAAGCTTCAACTGTGTTGTTTGTAGAGAGCTCAATGAAGGGGCTCAACGAAATGTTTAAACTAAACTAAGTTTAAAAAGATGGAAGTATTAATTAAGCCCCTCGTTACCGAGAAAATGACTGACCTTACCGAGAAATTGAATCGTTTTGGTTTTGTTGTGGATCGTAGAGCGACTAAGATCGACATTAAAAAGGCAGTTGAGAAGATGTACAATGTTACTGTGGCATCTGTAAACACCATGAACTACCAGGGTAAGGCTAAGAGCCGTTACACTAAAGCTGGTATGATCAATGGTCGTACTGCTTCATTCAAGAAGGCGATCGTTACTTTAGTTGAAGGAGATAATATAGATTTTTATAGCAATATTTAAATAGAAAATGGCTGTACGTAAATTAAAACCTGTAACTCCTGGTCAAAGAAATAAGATCCTAAATACCTTTGAGCAGGTAACTACAGACAAACCTGAGAAATCATTGTTAAGACCAATGAAAAAAACCGGTGGACGTAACAACACTGGTAAGATGACAATGAGATATATAGGTGGTGGTCACAAAAGAAGATATAGAGTTATCGACTTTAAGAGAGATAAGGATGGAGTTCCTGCAAAGGTGGTTTCTATCGAGTATGATCCAAACCGTACTGCTCGCATTGCGCTTTTGGTTTATGCTGATGGTGAGAAACGTTACATCATTGCTCCTAACGGACTGGAAGTTGACCAAACTTTGATCTCTGGTGCGAATGTTGCACCTGAAGTTGGTAACGCAATGCCATTATCTGATATCCCATTAGGTACAATAATTCATAACATTGAATTAAGACCCTCTCAAGGTGCGGTGATGGCTCGTAGCGCTGGTGCATATGCTCAGCTCGTTTCACGAGATGGAAAGTATGCAATGATCAAATTACCATCTGGCGAAGTTAGAATGATCCTGGTTACCTGTAAGGCAACTATCGGAACTGTATCTAACTCCGATCACCAATTGGAAAGAAGTGGAAAAGCTGGTCGTACCCGTTGGATGGGTAGAAGACCTCGCGTTCGTGGTGTAGTAATGAACCCTGTTGATCACCCAATGGGTGGTGGTGAAGGTAAATCTTCAGGAGGACACCCAAGATCCAGAACAGGAGTATTGGCGAAAGGGTTTAAGACTCGCGCGAAGAAGAAAGCTTCTAATAAGTATATTGTTGAAAGAAGGAAAAAGTAATTTGATTAATTAGATAGTTATGAGTCGTTCATTAAAAAAAGGCCCCTTTATCGATTTTAAATTAGAAAAGCGAGTATTGGAGCAAAACGAATCAGGAAAGAAGTCGGTTATCAAAACCTGGGCTAGACGTTCTATGATTTCTCCTGATTTTGTAGGCCACACAGTTGCCGTTCATAACGGTAACAAATTCATTCCTGTGTATGTGACTGAAAATATGGTAGGACACAAACTGGGTGAATTTGCGCCAACTCGTACTTTTAGAGGTCACGCTGACAAGAAGAAAAAGTAAGCGAGACACTGGTTTTAATTAATTTTTGAATTTGTAAAAATGGGTGCAAGAAAAAGAATAAGAGCAAACCAAATTAAGGAGGACAAGAAGAGCAAAGCTTTTGCTAGCTTGAGAAATGTTCCTACTTCGCCTCGCAAAATGAGACTTGTTGCCGATATGGTAAGAGGTATGGAGGTGAACCGAGCTTTAGATGTACTGAGATTTAGTCCTAAAGAAGCTTCCAATCGCGTAGAAAAACTATTGCTTTCAGCGATTGCCAACTGGCAAGCGAAAAACGAGGGCCTAAGACTGGAAGAAAGCGGATTGTATGTGAAGGAAATTCACGTGGATTCTGCACGTATTCTGAAACGTCTGAGACCAGCTCCTCAAGGGAGAGCACATAGAATTAGAAAAAGATCAAATCATGTAACTATATTGTTGGGTAGCAAAACTGCTGAAGCCGATAATACAAAAGCATAGTTAGAATGGGACAAAAAGTAAATCCAATTGGAAACAGATTAGGAATCATCAGAGGATGGGATTCTAACTGGTTTGGCGGAAAAAACTACGGCGATAAGCTTGTTGAGGATACTAAAATCAGAGAGTACTTGAATGCACGTTTGGCGAAAGCAAGTATCTCTAAAATTATCATCGAGCGTACTCTTAAGTTGATTACAATCACCATTAACACTGCTCGTCCCGGTATTATTATCGGTAAAGGTGGTCAGGAGGTTGACAAACTTAAGGAAGAGTTAAAGAAAATTACTGACAAGGAAGTTCAAATCAATATTTTCGAGATTAAGCGTCCTGAATTGGATTCTGTAATCGTTGCTAATAATATTGCCCGTCAAATTGAAGGTCGTATTGCGTATCGTCGAGCAATCAAGATGGCTATTGCTTCCTGTATGAGAATGGGTGCCGAAGGTATCAAAATCCAGATCTCTGGACGTTTGAATGGTGCTGAAATGGCTCGTTCCGAAATGTATAAGGAAGGACGTACTCCTCTTCATACCTTGAGAGCGAATATCGATTATTGCCAGGCTGAGGCTTTGACCACTTATGGTTTGATCGGTATCAAAGTTTGGATCTGTAAAGGTGAAATCTATGGGAAACCAGATTTGAGCCCTAACGCCGGTGTGCGTGATGCCAGAGCCAAAGGTAAAGGTGGATTTAAGAGAAAGAAAAAGTAGTCTTTTATTTTAAAGAATTAGTACGATGTTACAACCAAAAAGGACAAAATTTAGAAGAGCGCAGAAAGGACGGATGAAGGGGAATGCCCAAAGAGGTACTCAACTGGCATTCGGTTCTTTCGGAATCAAGTCGCTAGAAACTAAATGGATCACTGGCCGTCAGATCGAAGCTGCTCGTGTGGCAGTGACCCGATACATGCAAAGACAAGGACAAATCTGGATCCGTATTTTTCCAGATAAGCCTATCACTAAAAAACCTGCAGAGGTGAGGATGGGTAAAGGGAAAGGTTCACCAGAAGGATTCGTAGCACCTGTAACTCCAGGTAGAATGCTTTTCGAATGTGAAGGTGTTCCTTACGAAGTAGCTAAAGAAGCATTGCGCTTGGCTGCTCAAAAATTGCCCGTTACTACAAAGTTTGTTGTAAGACGTGATTATGTAGAAACCTCAAATGATTAATCATGAAGAATTCAGAAATTAGAGAATTAACAACTCAGGAAATAGCTGAAAGAATCGAAGCTGAAAGAACTGCTTTGACTCGCATGAAGCTCAATCACGCTATTTCTCCTATGGAGAATCCTCAGCAGATTAAGGAAACCAGACGTAACATTGCGAAGTTAATGACTGAGCAACGTCAGAGACAATTAACTGAAAAGTAATTTAGTGATGGAAAGAAATCTTAGAAAAGAGCGTATCGGGGTTGTTGTAAGCGACAAAATGGAAAAATCCATTACTGTAGCTGTTCACACCAAAGAGAAACACCCGATCTACGGTAAATTTGTGAATAAGACCAAGAAATTTACTGCGCACGACGAAGAAAACACCTGCAACGTTGGTGATACCGTGAAAATCATGGAAACTCGTCCTTTGAGCAAGAATAAATCTTGGAGATTAGTTGAAATTATTGAAAGAGCTAAGTAATCATGATACAAACAGAAAGTAGACTGTCAGTAGCTGATAACAGCGGTGCCAAGGAAGTTTTGGTAATCCGTGTATTGGGCGGAACCAAGAAACGTTATGCTTCAATCGGCGATAAGATTGTGGTTACCGTGAAGAACGCCGTTGCGGGTTCGGATATGAAAAAAGGTACAGTGACCAAAGCCGTTGTTGTTCGTACCAAAAAAGAGGTTAGAAGACCAGACGGTTCTTATATTCGTTTCGACGACAATGCATGTGTTTTGTTGAACACTGCAGGCGAGATGAGAGGAACTCGTATTTTTGGACCTGTTGCCAGAGAGTTGCGTGAAACCAACATGAAGATCGTATCTCTTGCACCAGAAGTATTATAATCTTGTAAACTTAGAACAATGCCAAAGAAGTTACATATCAAAAAGGGTGATACCGTTATTGTAAATGCAGGTGAGGCTAAAGGGCAACAGGGTAAAGTTTTGGAAGTGTTGGTAAACAAAAATCGTGCGATCGTTGAAGGCGTGAACATGATTTCCAAGCACACCAAGCCTAACGCTGAGAATCCTCAAGGCGGTATCGTTAAGCAAGAAGCACCTATTCATATTTCGAATCTGAATCCAGTAGAAGACGGAAAAGGTGTTCGTGTAGGTCGTAAATTGAACGACGAGAATAAATTAGTTAGATATTCTAAAAAAACAGGGGAGGAGATTAAGTAATGAGCTATATACCGACTCTTAAAACCCAATATGCCGAGGAAATTGTTCCTGCATTGATGAAGGAATTTGAATACAAATCCGTTATGCAGGTTCCACGATTAACGAAGATAGTAATTAATCAAGGTGTAGGTCAGGCAATTGCTGACAAGAAGTTGCTGGAATTTTCAGTGAACGAATTGACTGCTATTACCGGACAGAAAGCGGTTCAAGCCATTTCTACCAAGGATATCTCCAACTTTAAGCTTCGTAAAGGAATGCCAATTGGGGCAACCGTTACTTTGCGTCGCGAGAAAATGTACGAATTCCTTGAGAAATTGATTCGTGTGGCACTTCCCCGAATTCGTGACTTTAGAGGTATCAAGAGCAAGTTAGACGGTAGAGGAAACTACACTCTTGGTATTGAGGAGCAAATTATTTTCCCAGAAATTGTTTTGGATAATGTAAACAAGATTATGGGTATGAATATTACCTTTGTTACTACTGCAAAAACAGATGAAGAAGGTCATGCTCTGTTGAAAGAATTTGGATTACCTTTTAAAAACTTAAAAAAGTAATAGGATGGCTAAAGAATCAATGAAAGCTCGCGAAGTAAAGCGCCAGAAATTAGTTGAAAAGTATGCCGCTAAACGAGCTAAACTTAAAGAGGAAGGCGATTACATTGCTTTGAGTCGTTTGCCTAAGAACTCTTCACCTGTTCGTTTGCATAACAGATGTAAAATTACCGGACGTCCAAAGGGATATATGAGACAATTCGGAATTAGCCGTATCACTTTCCGTGAAATGGCATCCGCTGGTCTGATTCCTGGAGTGAAAAAAGCGAGCTGGTAACCCAATAGGAAAAATTATTGTTAAATATTGTCCCGAGCAATCGGGATCAATTTAATTTTTTTAAAAATGACAGATCCAATAGCAGATTTTCTTACTCGTTTGCGAAATGCGATCATGGCTAACCACAAAGTGTTAGACATTCCCGCATCAAACGTGAAGAAAGAAATTACCAAAATTCTTAAGGATAAAGGATACATCCTGAATTACAAGTTCGTTGATGACGGCTTGCAGGGAGTGATTAAAATTGCTTTGAAATACCATCCTGAGAGCAAAACTCCAGCTATTAAAGAGCTGAAGAGAGTGAGTAAGCCTGGTTTGAGAAAGTATGCTGGTGCTAATGAGTTGCCACGTGTATTGAACGGCTTGGGTATTGCTATCCTTTCTACTTCTCAAGGAGTAATGACCGATAAGGAAGCTCGTGCTAAACATATCGGTGGTGAAGTTTTGTGTTACGTATATTAATTAGGAGGAAAGCAAATGTCACGAATTGGAAAATTACCTATCAATTTGCCTGCTGGAGTTAGCGTAACGGTAAATAAAGATAATTCAGTTGTGGTTAAAGGCCCTAAAGGGGAATTAACTCAAAGTGTAGATCCTGAGATTAAGGTTGCCGTAGAAGAGAATCAAATTGTTCTGGAGCGTCCGTCTGATCAGAAAAGACATAAAGCAATGCACGGTTTGTACCGTTCATTGTTGAACAACATGGTTGTTGGAGTTTCTGAAGGATACCAAATCAAGCAAGAGTTAGTTGGTGTGGGTTACCGTGCCACTGCGAAAGGTCAAATCTTGGAATTGGCCTTAGGATACTCTCACTTGATCCATTTGGAAGTTGCGCCTGAAGTAAAAGTAATTGCTGAAACCGAAAAACGTGGTAACCCTATCGTTACCCTGGAAAGCTGTGATAAGCAGTTGATCGGTCAGGTTGCAGCCAAGATCAGATCCTTTAGAAAACCTGAACCTTACAAAGGGAAAGGTATTAAGTTTGTTGGTGAAGAGCTTCGTAGAAAAGCTGGTAAGTCAGCAGGTAATTAATCTCTTAAATTAAAGAATTATGGCTTTATCTAAGCAAGACAGAAGACTAAGAATCAAAATGAGAATTCGTAAGTCTGTTTCTGGAACTGCCGAAAGACCACGTTTGAGCGTATTCCGCTCAAACAAGCAGATTTCAGTTCAGCTTATCGATGATATCGCAGGTAAAACCTTGGTTGCCATTTCATCTGCTGTAAAAGAAATTGCAGAGAAAAAGGGAAACAAGATCGAGCAAGCAGAACTAGTAGGTGCAGCAATTGCTGAAAAAGCTTTGGCTGCAGGCATTACTAACGTAGTATTCGACAGAAATGGTTATTTATACCACGGTAGAGTTAAAGCATTAGCAGACGCTGCTCGTAAAGGTGGCCTTAAATTGTAAGAATTATGGCAGAAAATTTCAAGAAAGTTAAGACTAGCGATCTAGAACTAAAAGATAGATTGGTTGCTATTAATCGTGTAACCAAGGTTACTAAAGGTGGTAGAACATTTAGCTTTTCTGCTATCGTAGTGGTAGGTAATGAGAATGGTCTAGTAGGCTGGGGCCTTGGTAAGGCTAACGAAGTTACCACTGCAATTGCAAAAGGTGTTGAAACAGCTAAAAAGAACCTGATTAAGGTTCCTGTTTACAAAGGAACAATTCCTCACGAGCAGCTAGCTAAATTTGGCGGTGCAAGTGTGTTTTTGAAGCCTGCTTCTCACGGTACCGGGGTTAAAGCCGGTGGTGCGATGCGTTCCGTTTTAGAGAGTGTTGGGGTAACCGACGTATTGGCCAAGTCAAAAGGCTCTTCCAATCCGCACAACCTTGTGAAAGCTACCATGGCAGCTTTGGCTGAAATGAGAGATGCTCACACTGTAGCGGATCACCGTGGAGTTTCATTGGACAAAGTGTTTAACGGATAAGACAAAAGGAAATGGCTAAGATTCAGATTACTCAAATCAAAAGCAAAATTGGGAGTACAGGTCGTCAAAAGAAGACCCTGGAAGCTCTTGGATTGAAAAAGATCAATGCAAGTGTGGAGCACGAAGCTACTCCTCAAATTTTAGGAATGGTGGAAAAAGTAAAACACCTAGTTTCCGTTGAAAATAAGTAGTTGTTAATATTATTAGGAAATATAAATTATGGACTTAAGTAACTTAAAACCCGCTGCTGGATCGGTTAAAACATCCAAAAGAGTTGGTCGTGGTCAGGGATCTGGAAAAGGCGGAACCTCCACAAGAGGACATAAAGGTGCAAAGTCAAGATCTGGTTACTCCAAGAAAATTGGTTTCGAAGGGGGACAGATGCCTTTGCAGCGCAGAGTTCCTAAGTTTGGTTTTAAAAATATCAACCGTAAAGAGTACAAAGCGATTAACGTTGATGTTTTACAAGCTTTGGCTGAAAAGCTGAACGTTGCCACAATTGATCAGGAGTTGTTGGTGAAAGCTGGTATGGCTTCGAAAAACGACATGATCAAGGTTTTGGGTAACGGAACTTTGACTGCCAAATTGGAAGTAAAAGCGCATGCATTTTCAAAAGCTGCTGTTGCAGCGATTGAAGCAGTAGAAGGAACTGTTGTTAAATTGTAAGATTATATAATGAAAGGTTTACTAGAGACATTAAGGAACATCTGGAAGATCGAAGATTTAAGAGCTCGTATCTTAACCACTATCGGTCTTCTGCTTGTGTACAGATTAGGTGCCAAGATTGTGTTGCCAGGCATTGACCCGGCTCAATTAGGGGCGTTGAAAACCCAAACTGCCGATGGCGTGTTGGGATTGTTAGACATGTTTTCCGGCGGAGCATTTTCCAATGCCTCCATCTTTGCCTTGGGAATTATGCCTTACATCTCTGCATCCATTGTGATTCAGTTGTTGGGAATTGCCGTACCTTATTTCCAGCGCATGCAGCGTGAAGGAGAGAGTGGACGTCGCAAAATCAATCAAATCACCCGTTACCTAACTGTAATCATTCTTGTTCTTCAAGCCCCTGGTTACTTATTAAACCTTCACGCACAGTTACCTGAAACAGCCTTTGTACTTAAAGGCACTTTCTTCACGGTATCTTCTGTGGTAATTCTGGCTGCAGGTTCTATGTTCATTATGTGGTTGGGTGAGAAAATTACCGATAAGGGTATCGGTAATGGTATCTCCATTATCATTATGATCGGAATTATCGCCAGATTGCCTTTCTCTTTTGTAGCAGAATTAGGATCCCGGATCGAAGGACAGGGGGGTGGCTTGGTTGCCCTTCTGCTTGAGATTGTGATTTTGTTCCTGGTATTTGCAGCAACTATTTTGTTGGTGCAGGGAACCCGGAAGATACCTGTGCAGTATGCCAAAAGAATCGTAGGCAACAAGCAATATGGTGGCGTTCGCCAGTACATTCCTTTAAAGGTGAATGCAGCTGGAGTAATGCCTATCATTTTCGCTCAGGCGATTATGTTTTTGCCTATGGCTTTTGTAAACTACGGAAGTGGTGATACAATGAGCTCATTTGCAGCAGCCTTTGCTAACTTTACCGGATTCTGGTACAATTTCACATTTTTTGTGATGATTGTGTTGTTTACCTATTTTTATACTGCCATTACTGTTAATCCAACGCAAATGGCTGAGGATATGAAGAAAAACGGTGGTTTCATTCCTGGGGTTAAACCTGGAAAGAAAACTATTGAATTTCTGGATACCGTAATGTCTAGAATTACTTTCCCTGGATCACTGTTCCTTGGGTTGGTTGCTATTATGCCTGCATTCGCTATGATTGCTGGCGTGAACAACCAGTTTGCCCAGTTCTACGGTGGTACTTCGTTGCTGATTTTGGTTGGGGTTGTATTGGATACCCTTCAACAAATTGAAAGCCATTTATTGATGCGTCACTACGATGGATTGATGAAGTCGGGAAGGATCAAAGGTAAAACTGCAGGTGGTCCTGCTGCATATTAAAATATTTTTGCTTTCTTTGCAAAATGATTTTTTATAAGACGGAAGAGGAGATAGAGTTACTTTCAGAGAGTAACATGCTGGTGGCTAAAACACTGGGTGAGATATCCCGTACGATTTGCCCCGGCATATCTACTCTGAAGTTAGATCAGATTGCAGAGGAGTTTATCCGAGATCATGGCGGAATGCCAGGTTTTCTTGGTTATGATGGATTCCCGAATACCTTGTGCATTTCTATAAATGATCAGGTTGTTCATGGAATTCCATCTTCGTATGAATTGAGGGATGGCGATATCGTCTCCTGCGATTGTGGAGTATTAATGAATGGTTACTATGGCGATTCAGCGTATACTTTCCCCGTAGGAGATGTTGATTCGGAAACTCTGAAGCTCTTACGGGTTACCAAGGAGGCTCTTTACAAAGGGATCGAAGTTGCTGTTGAAGGTCAACGCTTAGGAGATATCGGGTACGCAGTTCAAAAACATGCTGAGTTGCAAGGGTATTCGGTAGTGCGTGAGATGGTTGGACATGGCGTGGGACGAGATTTACATGAAGATCCTCAAGTTCCAAACTATGGCCGGCAGGGACGCGGATTGAAACTCAAGAGCGGCTTAGTAATAGCTGTGGAACCCATGGTAAACATGGGGAAACGTGATATCTACCAGGCCAAAGACGGTTGGGCTATTGTTACCGAAGATGGATTGCCATCAGCTCATTTTGAACATACGGTAGCAATTCGGGAAGGAAAAGCCCAAATACTATCGAGTTTTGAATTTATTGAAGAAGAAATAAATCAATTAAAATAGAGTGAGTATATGGCGAAACAGCCTTCAATAGAACAAGACGGAACAATTACCGAAGCATTGTCGAATGCAATGTTTCGTGTTGAATTGGAAAATGGACATGTGATTACCGCACACATTTCCGGCAAAATGCGAATGCACTACATTAAAATCTTACCTGGTGATAAGGTGAAAGTGGAGATGTCTCCCTATGATCTTACCAAGGGAAGAATTACTTTTAGATACAAAAACTAAATACAAATAAAATGAAGGTAAGAGCATCAGTAAAAAAGCGTACGGCTGATTGCAAAATCGTCAGACGAAAAGGACGTTTGTACGTGATTAATAAAAAAAATCCTAGGTATAAACAACGTCAAGGATAATTTAGTTAACTTTGTAATTGATTAAATACATTTAATTTATGGCTAGAATTGTTGGAGTTGACCTGCCTCAAAATAAGCGAGGAGAAATTAGCTTGACCTATATTTATGGTATCGGTCGAAGCGCAGCCAGAAAGATTCTGGATGAAGCAGGAGTCGACTATGATGTCAAAGTAAAAGACTGGAGCGATGATCAATCTGCGAAGATTCGTCAGGCTATTAACGAGAACTTTAAGGTGGAAGGTGAGTTGCGTTCTCTAACTCAATTGAATATCAAGCGTCTGATGGATATCGGATGTTACCGTGGTATTCGTCACCGTATGGGATTGCCTCTTCGTGGTCAAAAAACTAAGAACAACGCACGTACCAGAAAGGGTAAGAAGAAAACAGTTGCTAACAAAAAGAAAGCAGGTAAATAATCGTTGAGTTATGGCAAAAAAGTCAGTATCAGTTAAAAAGAAGGTTGTAAAAGTAGAACCTGTTGGACAGGCACACATTCACTCATCTTTTAACAACATTATTATTTCTCTGACCAACAACAGCGGTCAGGTGATTTCTTGGTCTTCAGCAGGTAAAATGGGCTTTAGAGGTTCTAAAAAGAATACTCCTTATGCTGCTCAGCAAGCAGCTACCGACTGTGGTAAAAAAGCTTACGACTTTGGATTGAGAAAAGTGAAAGTTTACGTAAAAGGTCCAGGTAACGGACGTGAATCCGCTATCCGTGCGATCAATTCTTGCGGAATTGATATCGCTGAGATTGTTGATGTTACTCCACTACCACACAATGGATGTAGACCTCCAAAAAGACGTAGAGTATAATTTTACAATTTTGCACTGAATTGAATGTGAATTATTTTTTGATTTTAACATCCTCTCAAAATCGCGGCACTTTTTTATAATTCACATTTAATACTAAGCATTACACAAAAAGAAATTTAATAAATTTAGAAGAGATGGCTAGATATATAGGACCAAAGAGTAAAATCGCAAGAAAATTTGGAGAGCCAATTTTTGGACCTGATAAAGCATTTGAAAACAAGAACTACCCTCCAGGACAGCACGGTAACAGCCGTAGAAGAAAGAAAATGTCCGAATACGGGATTCAGTTGAAGGAAAAGCAAAAAGCAAAATACACTTATGGTGTGTTGGAAAAGCAATTCTCCAACTTGTTTAAAAAAGCCGCGAGAAGTAAAGGGATTACTGGTGAGGTATTGTTGCAACTTTTGGAATGTCGTTTAGACAACGTAATTTACAGATTAGGTGTTGCTCCAACAAGATCAGCTGCTCGTCAGTTGGTTAGCCATAAACACGTTACTGTAAACGGCCAAATTGTTAACATTCCTTCCTACGCAGTGAAAGCTGGCGATATCGTAGGTGTACGCGAAAAATCCAAATCCCTGGAAGTTATTACCAATTCATTATCTACCACAAGATACAACCAATCTTCCTGGTTAGAATGGGATCAAACTTCTATGAGTGGTAAGTTCTTGAACATACCTGAAAGATCTGAAATTCCTGAAAACATCAAGGAGCAGTTAATCGTTGAATTGTATTCTAAGTAATTAATAGATAATCAATAATTTATGGCAATTTTAGCTTTCCAAAAACCGGACAAAGTTATCATGCTTGACGCAGACGATCGATTCGGAAAATTCGAATTTCGTCCACTTGAGCCTGGATATGGTATTACAATGGGTAACGCCTTGAGAAGAATTTTGCTTTCCTCTCTTGAAGGTTATGCTATTACTACCATCAAAATTCAGGGCGTTGACCATGAGTTTTCAACCATTCCGGGTGTTATCGAGGATGTAACCGAGATGATCCTGAATTTGAAACAAGTGCGGTTTAAACAAAAAGTTGAAGAAGTCGACAATGAATTGGTAACCGTTACCATTTCAGATCAGGAGACTTTTACAGCTGGCGATATTAACAAGTTCCTAACTGGTTTCGAAGTGTTGAATCCTGAGCTTGTAATTTGTAGAATGGATAGCTCTGCCAAATTACAGTTGGATTTAACGATTAACAAAGGTCGTGGATATGTTCCTTCTGTTGAGAATAAGCCAGTTGATGCCGAATTTGGTGTGATTCCTATCGACTCTATCTTTACTCCTATTAAGAATGTAAAGTATGCTGTTGAGAACTACCGTGTAGAACAGAAGACCGATTACGAAAAATTGGTGTTCGAAATTACTACCGATGGATCGATTCACCCTAAGGAAGCTTTAAAGGAAGCAGCCAAGATTTTGATTTATCACTTCATGTTGTTCTCTGACGAAAAGATTACTCTGGATTCAGATGAGAAATTCGCCAATGAAGAGTTCGATGAAGAGGTATTGCACATGCGTCAGCTTCTGAAAACAAAATTGGTTGATATGGATCTTTCCGTACGTGCACTGAACTGCTTGAAGGCAGCTGATGTGGATACATTGGGAGATCTGGTTCAATACAACAGAAACGACCTGTTAAAATTTAGAAATTTTGGTAAGAAATCCTTAACAGAGTTGGATGATTTGTTACAATCATTGAGTCTGACTTTTGGAATGGATATTTCTAAGTATAAATTAGACAAGGAATAAGGGAAAAATGAGACATAGAAAGAAATTTAACCATCTGGGAAGAAAAGCCGCTCATAGAAAAGCTATGCTTTCAAACATGGCTGCTTCTTTGATCCTTCATAAAAGAATTTCAACTACTACTGCTAAGGCTAAAGCTCTTAGAATGTATGTTGAGCCTTTGATCACAAAAAGTAAGGAAGATACTACTCACTCTCGAAGAGTTGTGTTTAGTTACCTGAAGCAGAAAGAAGCGGTTACTGAATTGTTCCGCGAAGTTTCTCCAAAGATTACTAACCGTAACGGTGGTTACACGAGAATCCTGAAAACAGGAAATCGTTTAGGTGATAACGCTGAGATGTGTATTATCGAGTTGGTAGACTTTAACGAAACTTACGTTACTGAAGCGAAACCAGAAGCTAAAAAAGCCACTCGTAGAAGAAGAGGTGGTAAAAAAGCAACTGAAGCTAAAGCACCAGAAGCAGATACTGCTCAAGAGAATACTGAAGAAAAGGGAGACGAATAGACTTCCTTTTAAGAATTTAAAAGGGGTAAAGGTTAACTTTATCCCTTTTTTAGTGCCCTAAAGAAATTGCATACGTTTGCATTAAATCGTAATTTTAAATATTAATATTTTTAATATCTGGAAGTTATGTCTGAAATTATTAACATTCATGGTCGTGAAATCCTTGATTCACGCGGAAATCCTACTGTTGAAGTAGAAGTTACCCTTGCTAGTGGTTTTGTTGGACGCGCTGGAGTTCCATCCGGAGCATCTACCGGTGTTAACGAAGCTCTTGAACTTCGTGACGGTGATAAGAACCGTTACCTGGGTAAAGGTGTATTGAAAGCTGTTGAGAATGTAAACACTGTTATCGCTAAAGAATTGATCGGTATGGATGCTACCGAGCAAGTTGCTATCGATAAGAAGATGTTGGCTCTTGACGGAACCAAAACTAAGAGCAAATTGGGTGCTAACGCTATGTTGGGTGTTTCTTTGGCTGTTGCTAAAGCTGCTGCTGCTTACATGGGAATGCCATTGTATCGTTACATCGGTGGTACCAACGCTTGTGTACTTCCTGTACCAATGATGAACATCATTAACGGTGGTTCTCACTCTGATGCTCCTATTGCTTTCCAGGAATTCATGATTCGTCCTGTTGGTGCTCCTACTTTCCGTGAAGCTTTGAGAATGGGTGCTGAAGTTTTCCATAACTTGAAGAAAGTATTGCACGACAGAAACCTTTCTACTGCTGTAGGTGATGAAGGTGGTTTCGCTCCTGCATTGAACGGTACTGAAGATGCTTTGGAATCTATCATCAAAGCGATCGAGTTGGCAGGTTACAAGCCAGGTCGTAAAGAAGATGGTGGTGATGTTTCTATTGCTCTGGATTGTGCTTCATCTGAGTTCTACGTAGATGGAAAATATGATTACACTAAGTTCGAAGGTGAAAATGGTGCTGTTAGAACTTCAGAAGAGCAAGCTGAATACTTGGCTGAACTGATCTCTAAATACCCAATCGATTCTATCGAAGATGGTATGAACGAAGAAGATTGGGACGGATGGGTAGTATTGAATGCTAAGATTGGTGACAAGTGCCAGTTGGTTGGTGACGATTTGTTCGTAACCAACGTTGATTACCTTGCAAAAGGTATCGAGCTGAAAGCTGCTAACTCTATCTTGATTAAAGTAAATCAAATTGGTACTTTGACCGAGACTTTGGACGCTATTGAAATGGCACACAGAGCTGGTTTCACTTCAGTAACTTCTCACCGTTCTGGTGAAACTGAGGATGCTACTATTGCTGATATCGCTGTAGCTACTAACTCTGGTCAAATCAAGACTGGTTCTATGAGCCGTTCTGACCGTATGGCTAAGTACAACCAATTGCTTCGTATTGAAGAAGAATTGGGTGAAAATGCCGTTTTTGGAAAATAATTCTCCATTGAGAATCTACTATAGAAGGGGCCTTAGGGTCCCTTTTTTTATTGCTTATCATTTGGATCGATCGAAAAAGGAATAACAGAAAATTCAAAAGAAGTATTTTAAGTTTTTGTAAATGCTTGATAACTTGTAAAGTAGGATTCAGTGATTCTATTATTTCTGTTGAGTGGGGATAGATGGTTTAATCCGGTTTTGGGAAGAAATGGAATTAGAGGAATTCTTCGATGATTTCAATTAATGTATTTCGGGTGAAAGGTTTGGATAGGAAGGCATTTACTCCGGCTTGAAGGGCTTGCTCTTTGGCATTGGAGAAAAAGTTGGCAGTAATTGCGATTATTGGAGTTTTAACGGCTTCATTTCTTTCCATTTTCCGAATTTCGCGACTGGTTTCGATTCCATTCATTAAGGGAAGCTGAATATCCATTAGGATTAGATCAAAATGTTGTCGTTTGAACATTTCTAATGCTTCTATTCCGTTTTCTGCATTTCTAATGGACTTCACTTTGCTTCGAAGTCCAAGCTCCATGGTTTTTAAATTGACCGGGTTGTCCTCCACCAGTAAAATGTTCGCTTGCTGAATGGGAATTCCTCGCCCCCTTGATAGTGTTTTAGCAACAATTGATGGGCCACTATTATCTTCCCAATAATATTTTTGCTTGGAATTGGAATAATCTGCCATACTTATTGTTTTTGCTTTTTTCATAAGATGTCTCCCGTAATTGCTCACTCTTAAAAATAAAATTTAAAAATGACAGATAAAAATTAACAGTGAATTTTTATGTTCTAAACAGGGTGGTAATGTTTTTAATTTTTTTTAATAAAGTAAAGGTTTTAATGGGTAGACTATTTAACTTTAGGGAGAAAGTATATTTTTGTGTTGATAGTGAATCTGAAATTTTAATGTAAAATCGAATGTCTGACGATAAGAAAATAATTTTTTCAATGATGGGGGTGAGTAAAATTTTTCCCCCACAAAAAAAGGTCTTGAATAATATCAACCTTTCGTTTTTCTATGGAGCTAAAATTGGTATTATAGGTTTGAATGGTTCCGGTAAATCTACATTATTGAAGATTATTGCCGGTCTGGAGAAATCTTTTGATGGGCATGTTATATGGCCTAAGGAGCACAATATTGGTTACCTGGAACAGGAGCCCCAGCTAGACGACTCTAAAACAGTGAAGGAAATTGTACAGGAAGGGGTTCAGGAAATTGTTGATGTATTGAATGCTTATGAAGCCGTCAATTTAAAATTTGGCGAACCGGAAGTGTTGGAAGATCCTGATAAGATGCAGGCTGTGATGGACGAGCAAGCCCTTTTACAGGAAAAAATCGATCAATTTGATGCCTGGAATCTGGATACCAAACTGGAACGCGCCATGGATGCCCTTCGTTGTCCCGAAGGTGATGCCTTGGTAAAGAATCTTTCCGGAGGGGAGAGAAGAAGGGTTGCTCTTTGTCGGCTTTTGCTTCAGCAGCCGGATATTCTATTACTTGATGAGCCTACCAACCATCTGGATGCCGAATCGGTTCAATGGTTGGAGCAACACCTGGAGCAATATCGCGGTACCGTTATCTGTATTACTCACGATCGTTACTTTTTGGATAATGTGGCAGGTTGGATTTTGGAATTGGATCGCGGGGAAGGAATTCCATGGAAAGGGAACTATTCTTCCTGGCTGGAGCAGAAAACCAAGCGTATGGAGATGGAAGAGAAGGTGGCCAGCAAACGTCGCAAGACCCTCGAACATGAGTTGGAGTGGGTTCGTATGGCCCCCAAAGCTCGTCAGGCCAAATCCAAGGCCCGTTTGAAAGCATACGATCAAATGATGAATCAGGATGTGAAGCAGAAGGAGGAGAAGCTTGAAATCTTCATTCCTAATGGTCCTCGTTTGGGAAACAAGGTTATTGAAGCGCATCAGGTTTCGAAAGCTTTTGGTGATAAGTTGCTTTATGAAGAACTTGAATTCCAATTACCACCAGCAGGTATTGTCGGTGTTGTTGGACCTAACGGTGCTGGTAAAACTACTCTTTTCCGTATGATTATGGGATTGGAAGGTGCCGATAAGGGTAAATTTGAAGTGGGTGAAACCGTTAAGGTTGGATACGTGGATCAGCAGCATGCTGCTATCGATCCTGAGAAGTCAGTTTATGAAGTGGTTTCAGATGGAAACGATTTGGTAAATGTGGGAGGTCGTTCGATAAATGCCCGTGCCTATGTTGGACGTTTTAACTTTACCGGGGCCGATCAGGAGAAGAAATGTGGCGTTCTTTCCGGAGGGGAAAGAAACCGACTTCACCTGGCATTGACTCTTAAAGAGGAAGCCAATGTTCTTCTTTTGGATGAGCCGACCAATGATATTGATGTGAATACATTGCGTGCCCTGGAGGAAGGTTTGGAGAACTTTGCAGGTTGTGCGGTGGTGATTTCCCACGATCGTTGGTTCCTGGACCGGGTTGCCACTCACATCCTAGCCTTTGAGGGAAATTCTCAGGTATATTTCTTTGAGGGCGGCTACTCTGACTATGAAATCAATCGTAAGAAGCGTTTGGGAGATGAAGGTCCTAAGCGGATCCGATATAAAAAATTATTGGCAGACTAGCTAGCCTAGCCAGGGAGGAGAGATCTTTCCTCCCTGCCTTTTTGCCTTCTTGAAAATGAATAACCAACTAAAATCAAATATTATGAATGGATTCGTAAGCCCCACTGAAGAGCGGAATTTTGCAATGTTTTGCCATTTGGGTGGTTTGGCAATGTTTGTTCTTCCTTTTGGAAATATCATTCTTCCTTTGATACTTTGGTCACTTCGCAAAGATCAGTCAACCCTGGTGGATCGAGAGGGTAAAAAGGCCATAAATTTTCAAATCTCCATGACCATCTATTTTATGGTTTCGATGATTCTGGTTTTTATTTTTGTAGGAATTTTTTTACTGCTGATACTCGGATTGCTTAATGTGATTTTTACCATTGTTGCGGCGGTTAAAACAGCCAATCAGGAACCATACGATTATCCGTTGAGTATTACCTTTTTGAATTAATTTATAATGGATCGAATGAAATTGTTTCGTACCATCTACTTTGTTGGAGTGGTACTGATTTTTGTGGGTGGATATCGATTGGTGAATCATCAAACCTATGGCAACTCGCTTTTTGCTGCAGGAGTTATTCTATACTCAACAGTTCAGTTAATTCTATTATTTCAGCAATCGACTAAAAACTGGGCTCTATTTGAATATTTGAAATTTGGAGTCAATTTTCTTTTTTTGATTTCCGTGGGACTTCTACTTTTCGGAAATTTTGCCTTTTGGTACTATCCCTTTATTGTAGGATTACTGATGGATTTTTTTGCCAATATTTTTCGGAGGATCCAAAAGAGTTAACCCAACCTTGAAAATAATTATTACAAGCCGGATGTTCCGGCTTTTTTTGTGATTAAACGGCCAATTTCCAGAGAAATGTTAAAGAAATACAATGAGATGCATGAATCTTATTCTACCCTCTGGGAACTCTGGAATTATTTAATATTTTTGTAGGTCTGATAAATAATGTTTTTAAAATTGTTACAATGGCTCAGAAACCGTCTATCCCAAAAGGAACGAGAGATTTTTCACCAGTTGAAATGGTGAGAAGGAACTATATTTTTGACACCATCAAGAAGGTGTTCCAATTGTATGGTTTTCTGCCTATCGAGACGCCATCAATGGAGAACCTGTCAACTTTGATGGGGAAATATGGAGAGGAAGGAGATAAGTTGTTGTTCAAAGTGCTGAATTCTGGCGATTTTCTGTCGAAAGTGAGAGACGAACAATTGCAGGAAAGAAATTCTGTGAAATTGACCAACAAGATCAGTGAAAAAGGATTACGTTACGACCTGACCGTACCTTTTGCAAGGTACGTGGTACAGCACCGGAACGATATTAATTTCCCATTCAAGCGTTACCAGATTCAGCCGGTGTGGAGAGCCGACAGACCGCAAAAAGGACGTTACCGTGAATTTTATCAGTGTGATGTAGATGTGATTGGGAGCAATTCTCTCTTGAACGAAGTGGAATTGATTCAGATTGTGAATGATGTATACAAGCGTTTGAATCTGAATGTGGTGGTGAAATTGAACAACCGCAAGATTCTAGCCGGAATTGCTGAGATCATCGGGGAAGCTGAAAAGATTGTGGACATTACTGTCGCCATTGATAAACTGGATAAAATTGGTCTGGACAATGTAAACAAGGAGTTGGAAGAGAAGGGAATTCCCAAGGAAGCTATTGATACTTTGCAGCCTATTATTCTTTTGGAAGGAACCAATGAGGAAAAGTTGGCCAAACTGAAGGAGCTGCTTGGACAATCCGAAGTTGGAATGAAAGGGATCGAAGAATTGGAAACAGTTTTCTCCTACCTGAGTGCATTTGAACTGACAACCGAAGTGGAGTTGGATTTGACTCTGGCTCGTGGCTTGAATTACTATACCGGTGCCATCTTTGAAGTAAAGTCAAAGGATGTGGAGATCGGAAGTATTACCGGTGGGGGCCGTTATGATGACCTGACCGGAATTTTTGGACTGAAGGATGTTTCAGGTGTTGGAATTTCTTTCGGAGCCGATCGTATCTACGATGTATTGAATCAATTGGAGCTTTTCCCGTCAGACGTTGTTTCAACTACGAAAGTGATGTTTGTGAATTTCGGTGAAAAGGAAGAGAAATACTGTTTGCCTGTGTTGGCTAAATTGCGTGCCGCAGATGTGAATGCAGAAATCTATCCTGCTTCACAAAAAATGAAAAAGCAGATGACTTATGCCAATAACAAGAGCATTCCTTTTGTGATTATGGCAGGGGATTCCGAGATAGAGGAAGGAGTGGTAAGTTTGAAGAATATGGAAAGTGGGGAGCAGGAAAAGCTCAATGTAGAGCAGTTGATTGCTAAACTTACCTAGTCATTTTTTTGTTTTAGTACCATTTAATTTAATAGCAATGATATTCCGTTTATTAAAAGACAGAGCTGCTGAGAGCATCGGAGGCGATATTCGTTGTCCCTGAATTCGGCTGCTGTTTAAACGGAATTTTTTGTATTAAAGAGAAACAACTAACTGCTAAAACATAATTATTAAGATGGCAAATGTACATTACATTTCTCCCGAGAAGCTGACGTTCGATCGCATTGAGGAGATTATGGAGAAGGGTTTCAAATTAGGTCTTTCTGACGAATCTAAAAAACTGATTGAAGATTGTAAGAAATACCTGGACGAAACCATTGCTAAATCAGAAAAACCAATCTACGGTATTACCACAGGATTTGGATCTTTGTGTAAGATTTCTATTCCGGAGGAGGACTTGAGCCAATTGCAGAGCAACTTGGTGATGTCACATGCCTGTAGTATAGGAAATATCATTCCTGAGGATGTTATTCGTTTGATGCTTTTGCTGAAGGCTCATGCCCTTTCTATGGGAAAATCGGGCGTTCAGTTGGTTACTGTTGAACGAATTATTGAAATGTACAATAACGACGTACTTCCTGTGGTACGTGAGTTGGGTTCCCTTGGTGCTTCCGGTGACCTTGCTCCTTTGGCTAACTTGTTTCTGCCTTTGTTGGGCGTTGGGGAAGTGATTTACAAAGGTGAAATTCGTCCTTCGGAAGAGGTATTGAAGGAATTCGGATGGGAACCAATTCGTTTGGGTGCTAAAGAAGGTTTGGCTTTGTTGAATGGAACTCAGTTTATGAGCTCTCACGCAGTTTACACCTTGCTTAAGGCATTCAAACTTGTGAAGTACGCCGATATCATTGGTACTATGTCTTTGGAAGCTTACGATGGTCGTATCGATCCATTTATGGCTCCAATTCATGAGGCACGTCCTCACAACGGTCAGATTGAAACCGCTCGTAACGTACGTACTTTGTTGGAAGGTAGTGAAATGATTCAGCGAGAGAAGAAGCACGTTCAGGATCCTTACTCATTCCGTTGTATGCCTCAGGTGCATGGTGCTTCCAAGGATGCTATCAATTACGTGGCTTCTGTAGTGGAAACTGAAATCAACTCGGTTACTGATAACCCAACTATCTTCATCGAAGAGGATATGATCTTGTCAGGAGGAAACTTCCATGGACAACCTTTGGCTTTGGTACTTGATTTCTTGAGTATTGCTATGGCTGAATTGGGAAGTATCTCCGAGCGTAGAACTTATCGTTTGATTTCCGGTGATCGTGAATTGCCTGAATTCCTGATTGCCAATTCTGGCTTGAATTCAGGATTTATGATTCCACAATATGCGGCTGCCGCTATCGTGAGTCAGAACAAGCAGCTTTGTACTCCTAGTTCCGTAGACTCTATTCCTTCCTCAAACGAGCAGGAAGATCATGTGAGTATGGGTGGTAACGGAGCAACCAAAGCCTTGAAGGTGGCTGATAATGTGGAAAGAATTCTTGCAATTGAGTTGATGAACGCAGCTCAGGGAATTGATTTGTTGCGTCCAGCCAAAACTTCTCCATTCCTTGAAGAGTTTATGGAGCAGTTCCGTACTGCAGTTGCTTTCAATGCAGAAGATCGCGTGATGTATCAGGATATTGATGCAGCAGTTGATTTTCTTCAGAGAGGAAGTTTTGTTTCGGAATAAATTCCGAAACCGTTAGATATAAAAAGAGGCTATTCCAAAGGGATAGCCTCTTTTCTGTTTTATGTATTTCTTACGTATTATCTTCCTCTTCTACGGTGGGGGCCTTCCTTTAAGCGGTGCAGGAGCATCCCCTGAAATTGTCTTTCGGACTGGTATAGCTTTAACACCTTAAGGGGAGGGAGAACTTTCTTAAATTGGTGATGGTAATCCCGCTGAAGCTCTGCATTTTTCACCAGCAAATCAACAACCTGATCCGATAATTTACTGATCTGGGCCTCTGAAAGAGAATTTTCTTCCGCTCGAATTTTTTTCATCAATTGTTTTCGCTCCTTATTCAGTGCATGCCTTTTGTCCTGCATTTCGTTGTATAAGGGCCAAAAAAGCTGTGCTTCCTGAGGCGAAAGTTGAAGTTGCTGGGTAATATAGGATATTTTTTGAGCTTCAATTCTTTCCCTGTGACCCCCGGATTGGGACCCTTTTCCCTGGGCAAAGCCACTGGTGTTGAAGAGGAGACAAATAAAAAATATTGTAAGGGATCGTAGCATAACTATTTCGTATTATAAATTGGCAATCAAAATATCTGTATCTATATCTTCCTCCGAAAGATAATCAATTATTTCCTCGTCACTGGCATCTGTGGTAGTGCTAAAAAGGAAATCAGATTCTTCAAGAGTAGTTGGAATTTCTGTTTCAATCAATTGGGAATCAACCTGGCTGATTTGACGGATTTTATAATCGGGTGTAATAATTCCAGGAAGAATTACTTTTGCCACTACCACGAATCCAATGACACAGGCAGCCATCCAAAGATAGGGTTGCAGCATTTGGAGTGTAGGAGTTTTATGTGGTTTTTCTTCGGCTTCAATCCGTTCCTGAACCCGTTCGCTGAATGTATCAAAGTAGTTCTCCGGCACCTTAAATGGATTATCCTTTGTTGATTTTGACAAGTTGTTCATTTCTCTTTTTTCTATTTAGACAGCAAAGCTTCAAAATGGTTTAAACCATTAAAATTCCTGAAGTTTGATAAAAGATTCAATTTTTTTTACGGCATGATGGTAGGAGGCTTTCAAGGCTCCTACAGAGGTCTCAAGGATTTCGGACATTTCCTCGTATTTCAGTTCATCAAAGTATTTCATATTAAAAACCAGTCGCTGCTTTTCCGGTAATTCGAGGATGGCTCGCTGCAGATCTTTTTGTGCAGCATCCCCATCAAAATAGGTGTCGCTCTCCAGGGTTTTCAGGAGCATTTCTTCCACCTCGCCGCCGTAACCCAACTGTTTTTTCTGTTTCTCTTTCAGGAAGGACAATGCTTCGTTGGTGGCGATCCTGTACATCCAGGTATAGAGTTGAGCATCATATCTGAAGTTGGAGAGACCTTTCCAGATTTTGATGAATGTATTCTGCATAACATCATCTGAATCCTCATGCGAAATCACAATTTTCCGGATATGCCAGTACAATCGCTCCTGGTATTTCTTGATCAGGAGGTTAAAAGCATTACTGCGTTGAGCGGGATCCCTGAAAAGGATCAGTATTTCATTATCCGTTGTACTTTTCATTCAGTTGCACGTCGTATTTAGAATTTGGTAGAAATAAAAGTCGCAACAAGTTTTATTCATATTGAATAGGGCGATTTGTTCCGGTTCTTCCATTTCTAATCCTTATCTATGATAAAAGTAGATAATTCGAATTATTTGCGATAGTCTTTGGATCTCTTTTTTTCCAAAAGGTTTAATCGGCTCCTAAAAAAAAAATGAGGTGGGGGGGGGAAAGTTGCGGATGGATGGCCGAAAAAATTTACCATTTCTGATAAAAATAGTTTAACTTTAGTTCTACCGGGACGGAAAAGGAATGATTCGTTTGTGTGTTTGGACCCGTTTTTTTTGAGATAAAGTGGTTTTATCTCCCTTCTTTTAAGTTGTTCAACTGTTGTTTTGTCACTATAGATACTCAAATTAGCTGAAGTTGGTTTTTTGAAAACTATCCCCTTTTGCCTGATTACTGAACGATCGGGAATTGAAATATTCATTTCTGTTCATCTCATCTGGTAGGAGAATTTTGAATGGATGTTCCTCCTGCTACAAACAGCAAATGAAAATGCTTATACACTTGAAATAAGGAGCTATGAAACTAGTAAATGGAATGTCGGTTACACAAAAACGAAAATTGGATGCTTTCTGTAGCTTTCGGAAGGAAGCCATATTAAATCATGAATTGCGCAACCTGTTTTGGCAGTGTACCACTCGTTGCAATCTAAATTGTACCTCTTGTCAAGCCAATTGTAATCAACCCAATAGTGATACGGATATGCCATTGGAGGATTTTCTAAAGGTTTTGGATGAGTTGAAAAGCCGAAATCAATTACTGTGTCCGCATATCCAGCTGACTGGTGGTGAACCCCTACTGCGTGCCGATTTGGAGCAATGTGGAATGGAATTTCATAGGAGAGGTTGTAGCTGGGGAATTGATACCAATGGGATATTACTTACACCGGGAAGAATGTTTGGCTTTGTGGATTCCGGATTGGTGAAGGTTACTATAAAACTTAACGGATTGGAAAATGTACAGAATTGGTATTGGGGATCTAACCTTGCCTTTTCAAAAACCATTCAGTCCATTTCGATGATACAATCTTTTTCTTTGGTCGATTGTGAAGTGGAAACCAGGGTTTCCCGGGAAAATGTAAAGCAGTTGCCCAAATTAAAAACGTTGTTGGTTGAGATGAAGGTCAAAAAGTGGAATCTTTATACATGTAGAACCAATTCCGAATCTGATTTTTCCAATGGGAATATTTTGAGACAGGAAGAGTATCTCGAATTGTTGGATTTTGTGCAGGATGAAAGGAAAAAAGGAGATATAGATGTGCATTTGTCCAGTGATGGTTTTATGGGCAGATACGAGTTACTGGTGCGGGAGGAACCCTTTTTCTGCCGGGCCGGTGTAGAACAGGCAGCCATACTGGCTGATGGTTCCATATCGGGAGGTTTGGATCTGGAACCGGAATTTAGTCAGGGAAATATCTATACCGATTCCTTTGCAAATGTTTGGAACAATGGGTTTAGCCTTTTACGGAACAGAGAGTGGACCCGACAAGGAATTTGTAAGGAATGTGAATACTTTGTCTGGTGCCAGGGCAATGCCATGTATTTGCGGAATGGGAAAACCGGTACGATTCGCAAGTGTACGGTGAACGAATACAACCTGTAAAAAAAATCCGAAGCATTGCGCTTCGGATTTTTTATCTATAGAATTCTGTTTTTTTCTAGCAGTTCACCAGGTAGGCTTCTACTTCCTTTACTACATTATCTGCAGTGTATCCGAATTTTTCATCCAGAACACCAGCTGGAGCAGAGTAACCGAAGTGATCCAAACCAATGCTCTTACCGTAAGGGCCAACCAGACCTTCAAGGGTAACAGGCAACCCGGCAGTTAATCCCATTACTGGAATTCCCTGAGGAATAACTTCCATTTGGTACTCTCTGGATTGTTGACGGAACAAACCTTCGGAGATAACCGATACAACCTGAACTTTCATATCCTTCTCTTTGCGAAGAATTTCAGCACCGGCAACCAAAGTAGATACTTCAGATCCGCTGGCCAAAAGAACGATATCAGGAGTTCCGTTGTCCTTCTCAACAATATAAGCACCTTGTTCAGATTGAAGAGCTTCCTGGTAACGGTTTCCATTACTTGGAAGGTTCTTGATGTTCTGACGGGACAGGATCAAAGCTGTTGGAGTCTTGGTATTCTCCATGGCCATTTTCCATGCAACAGTTGCTTCGGCAGCATCAGCAGGACGAAGGGCCAACAGGCTCATATCACCAGCGTGGTTCTTCATTTTTTCCAGCAAACGAATTTGAGCTTCCTGCTCAACTGGCTGGTGAGTAGGTCCGTCCTCTCCAACACGGAATGCATCGTGAGTCCAGATATATTTTACAGGAACTTGCATCAAAGCAGACAAACGTACTGCAGGCTTCATGTAATCAGAGAAAACAAAGAAGGTACCACAAGCAGCAACAACACCACCGTGCAGAGCAATACCGTTACAAATAGCAGCCATAGTCAGCTCAGCTACACCAGCCTGAAGGAAAGCTCCGGAGAAATCTCCTTTAACAAGTGCTTTGGTTCCTTTCAGGAAGCCATCGGTTTTGTCTGAGTTGCTCAAGTCAGCCGAAGAAACAATCATGTTCTCCACTTGCTTAGCGTACTCGCCCAGTACAGTTGCTGAAGCAGCTCTGGTAGCGATGTTCTCTTTTTGCTCGATAGCAGCGTAATCGATATTTGGTACTTCGTTGTTGAAGAAGCTGTGGAATTTTGCAGCCAATTCAGGATTTGCTTTCTCCCACTCGGCTTGTTCGGCAAGTTTTTCCTTGGCATATTTTTCCTTGTTCTCCAGTACTTCCTTGTAGAAAGCTTCTACTTCAGGGAAGATTTGGAAAGGATCTTCTGGGTTACCACCCAGGTTTTCGATGGTTTTGGAAATGGATGCACCCGCAGCAGTCAAAGGTTGACCGTGAGTGGAAACCATATCTTCAAAGCTATTGCCATCAGCATCTCTGGCACCTTTACCCATAATGGTTTCACCGATAATCAGTGTTGGGCGCTCAGTTTCTTCGTTGGCAGCTTTTAATGCAGCACGAATCTCATCCGCATCATTACCTTTAATGGTAATTACTTTCCAGTTCCATGCTTCGTATTTCTTAGCAGTATCCTCAGTGGTTACCTCTTCCACTTTGGTTGACAGCTGAATGTTGTTGGCATCGTAGAACATGATCAGGTTGCTCAGTCCCAAAGTACCGGCAATACGACCAGCTCCTTGTGCAATCTCTTCCTGGATACCACCATCAGAAATAAAGGCGTAAGTTTTGTGAGCCATCCACTCACCAAAACGGGCTACCAAAAATCTTTCGGCGATCGCAGCACCAACAGCCATGGTGTGTCCTTGTCCCAGGGGACCGGAAGTATTTTCAACACCTCTTTCAAAATCTACTTCTGGGTGACCAGGAGTAGGGCTGCCCCACTGTCTGAAGTTTTTCAGATCTTCCATGCTGTAGGTTCCGGTCATTGCCAGAATAGAGTACAACATTGGAGACATGTGGCCAGGGTCCATAAAGAATCGGTCACGGTTGGTCCAGGTTCTGTCAGAAGGTTGGAAATTCAAAAACTCCGAAAAAAGGATGTTCACGAAATCTGCACCCCCCATAGCCCCACCAGGGTGACCTGATTTAGCTTTCTCTACCATAGCAGCCGAAAGAATACGAATATTATCGGCGGCTTTGTTGATTACTGTATTATCCATTTCTTTATAAAAAGGTTTTTATCGATGATATTTGGAAACGTTTTCTAAATCACGGCAAAGATAGTCAAAATTGTTTTGGAGCATAGTCCTATCGTGTCAAAAGCGCTTATTAATTGATTTTTAGTCGATTTTTTTTCACTTTTTTGAGTCATTTCCCCCTAAAGACGAATCGGAATGGATTTTCCGGAAGTGACCGTGAAGTCTTTTCGCAGGGTATTTAGAGTGAAGTGAGAGTTCTTGCTTCGAAAGATCAAGTGATATTTTCCGGGAAGAAGCGTAAAAGTTTCACGAGTTTGCTTTGAGTTCAAATTGACCACCCATTCCAGTTTCTGATCTTTTTCCACAAAAATACTTCCATATCCGGAGGCAGGCTTCATAACGGTGACCAATCCGGGACGAGGGATTTTAATAGTAGTGGTATGACTTTGCTTTACTTCCACACCCTCAATGTTCATTCGGGGTAGAGTCAGGATTTCCAGGTCGTATTTCCCCGTTAAATACTTCTCGATACTTCCGTTCTGCTGTGTATTCAGGGTTTGGCTCTTTTTCTTCACCAGGATTTGCAGATCCCTGTATAGATTGGTATTGGGCGCTGCAACCTGCAGATATCCCTGGGGGGCATCCAGTCCAATGGTTGTATGTTTTCCGGGAGTAATTACAATACTGTCTTTGAATACAGGGGGGATTGTATGAACAGCCAGGTCGTAGATTCGGAGAGGATCCAGACTGAGGGTGTCGGGTACTCCCTTTCCATTCATGGTGTGCATAAAACGGTATTTTATCCGGCCTGAGACATGATCGTAGAAGGTCATGGCTACGTTGGTTTCGGTGGGATTGCCCCAGCTGTCAAGCAGATTAACCTGGGTTGATGTTTCGTTTAGTACCTGGTTGACTACATAATCGAGGGTCCCTCCAAATTTGTCTTCCCGTGACACTTCCAGAAAATTCCCTGCACACTGAAAGCTCTTCTTGAAATTCACATCCAGTCCAATTCCAATGATAAACGGTTTTAGGATGATTCCCTTTTTTTGAAGTTCAAGAGAAACTTCACAGGGGTCTCCATCGCAAGCCTCCACTCCGTCGGTGATCAGGATGATGATATTTCGGGCTGTTTCGGGCTTTTGGGGGAAATCACCTGCGGCCAGTTCCAGTGAGTGGGCTATAGGAGTGGTTCCCTTGGGATCAATAAATCGAAGGGTCTGTCTTATTTTTCCGGCATTGTGGGGGGAAAAGGGAACTTCCAAGCGGGTGTCGTTACAATCCTGTGGGGGGACAACGCTTTGGTGTCCATAGACCCGGAGAGCCATTTCAACATTATTTCTTTGTTCGAGACTGTCGATTACCTTGATCAGGAAATTGCGTGCGATATCAATTTTTCGGCCACTTTCCCATTGCCCCAGCATACTTTGGGAGGCATCAAAAATGAAAAGAATACGGGTTGGGGGCAGAAGATCTACGGTTTTGTGCTGAGCAGTGGCCGTAAACTGGAGGAAGAATAGAATAATAATTCCTGGAACAGTAAAAGTTCTGAAATGTTTCAATGGGTATAATTTAAGTTGTAATTATGATGTGTTGTAAAAGTACGGAATTATAGGGACCTGCAAAACTGATTTTCTTTGAGGACAGTACAAAATTTGCTGTATCTCTGTTTGGAATTACAAGCTTCCAACAGAGGAGCATTACCAGACCTTTTCTGTTTGTTCTCTGTCTTTTGGTGTTTAAAGTTTGTCATTTCCGGTTGTGTATTAGTATTTTAAATCGGATTGGCAGAGGGGGGAGATTTTTTCTGATAAATGGTTCTGCTGTGAAGGAGGATGGGAATATCTTTGGTTGATTTCAATATTAAATAGGGGGGAATCAATTTTTTCTTCCGACGATTCAGAAATATTGTACCCCTGGCTCTTTTTGCAGGAGGAAGAGTGCAAATTGAGTGAAACTATTCAATTGTTTTTCTGGCTTTCCATCCCGAATCCGTGAACTCTATTCACCAGCTGTGGAACTTTATTCCGCATTCAAAATCTTTATTCCGCACTCTGGAATTGCATTCCACATTCAAAATCTTTATCCCGCATTCTGGAATTGTATTCATTTCCTGAGGATTTCTATTCCGCATTTGAAATTGCCGTTCCTGTTTCGTCCTATACCTTCTCAGCCAGGAGAAAGTCTTAGGCCTAACGGCCAATCTAAAAAGCCTTTGTTATTATGGTAAGTTTACCTGTTTTTTTTACACAACCTGCCCGAAAATATTTAGAGGGATGAAAAAAGCTTGGTTCGGATTATGGATCATTCGCCGAATTCTACAGCAAAATCCAATATCATTCAGGAGAACAGGTCATCTGCTTTCGGAATTGTTTTTTACCATCTGTAGCCTTTCAAAAAAATAGTTGTCAATCTGCTGCATGCTTTCGATTAAAGTCAGCTGCAGATTTCTCGATCAAAAGGGTGAATTGGCATCTATTTATAGTTTTTAGAGGCATTAAAGAGTTGAAAACGAATTTTCTTCTTTTGCATTTGTGAAATCTCGGGGTTAAAATGTACTTTTGCACAGATTTTTAAAATTCGAGTAGAAAATAATTTAAACCAAATATTACCATGGGACTTCAGTGTGGAATTGTAGGATTGCCCAATGTAGGAAAATCCACCCTTTTCAATTGTTTGTCGAATGCCAAAGCACAATCGGCCAACTTCCCTTTTTGTACAATCGAACCTAATGTAGGAGTGGTTACCGTACCGGACGAGCGATTGATCAAATTGAGCGAAATTGTAAATCCTGAGCGCGTTCAACCCGCCGTGGTTGAGATTGTGGATATTGCCGGTTTGGTGAAAGGAGCCAGCAAGGGCGAAGGATTGGGAAATAAGTTCCTGTCAAACATTCGGGAAACCGATGCCATTATTCACGTGTTGCGTTGTTTTGATAACGATAATGTAACCCACGTAGATGGTACTATCGATCCGGTAAGAGACAAAGAGACCATTGATATTGAACTGCAGTTGAAAGACCTGGAGACGGTTGAAAGCCGTTTGCAGAAAACTGAGAAAATGGCGAAAACCGGTAAGGATGCTGATGCCAAACGTTTGGTTGAAGTTCTGCATCGCTACAAGGAAACTTTGGAGATGGGAAAATCGGCTCGTACCGTAGAACTGACCGAAGCTGAGGAAAAGGTAACCAAAGATTTGTTTCTGCTTACCAATAAACCTATCCTGTATGTTTGTAACGTTGATGAAGCTTCGGTAAAAGCCGGAAACAAGCATGTTGATGCTCTTCGGGAAGCTGTGAAGGATGAGAATGCAGAGATTCTGATTATTGGTGCCGGTATCGAAGCAGATATTTCGGAACTGGATACCTACGAAGAGAAGCAGATGTTCCTTGAAGATCTTGGTTTGGAAGAACCTGGAGTGAATAAGTTGATTAAATCTGCCTTCCGTTTGTTGGATCTGGAAACCTATTTTACTGCCGGGGTGAAGGAAGTACGTGCCTGGACTTATCCTAAAGGTGCCAAAGCACCACAAGCCGCTGCTGTTATCCATACCGATTTCGAGAAAGGTTTCATTCGTGCCGAGGTAATTAAATATAACGATTACGTTGAACTTGGTTCCGAGCAAGCTTGTAAGGAAGCAGGGAAAATGGCTATCGAAGGAAAAGAATACGTTGTACAGGATGGAGATATCATGCATTTCCGTTTCAATGTGTAAGGAAACGTAATTCCAGATAATATAGAAAGGGCTGTCGAAAAAATTTCGACAGCTTTTTTTTTGCCGTAATAAATGGTCCTTTTCTGCTTTTGTGTTTTCGGGAAGATGGTTGTATTGTTTTCTGAATCTTTTCAGCCAATTCGGTGTTGAGATGGTTAGTGGAATCTTTCCGATTTCTCGGGTATATTTTCGTTGGTCTGAACAGCTTCATTAGAATAAAAACTATATTTGCGTTTGTTAGCTTTGTTTCAACTTATTCAAAAGTGGAGAAGAAATTCTCAAAGCATAGCTAATGGCAACCGATCTGAAAAGAAAAGTATAAAACGAACCACTGGAATTCTGTTTTTTTCGGAAAACAGATGAGCATTATTGTACGTGAGGTGCGTATTATACAATCAAAGAGAACCATTGAAGAAACATGAAGCATTCCTTTGCGTTATTTTTAGTGTTAAAATGATGATTTAGCCCGAATGTATCATGTGACCTCTAAAGAAAATTCAAACACATGAAACGACATTTAAAACTTTCCCTTTTGTTACTGGCCCTATGCCTTTCCGGTATTACCATGGCTCAGCGTGCTCCGATTATTCCTTCCGAAAAACCCCGATTGATAGTGGGGGTTGTGGTAGATCACATGCGAGCCGATTTCATTTTCAGGTATTGGAATCAATTGGGTGAGGGAGGATTTAAACGTTTGATGAACCAGGGAACTTTCTGTAAAAATGCCCGTTACAATTATCTGTATTCTCAGTCGGGGATCGATCATGCTTCCATCTTTACCGGAACCGCTCCAAGTTATCATGGTATCATTAGTCACGGTTGGTTCAACCGCCTGAGTCAGCAAACAGAGGCGGCTACTTTTGATGAGGATGTTCGTACGGTTGGGGGTGAATCCGGCAAGGAAAAGGTTTCTGCACGGAAAATGCTGGCTCCTACCTTGGGAGATGAGATGAAGCTTTTCAATGCCCAAACCAAGGTGATTGGCATTGGCTTGAACCGGGAAGCTTCTGTTTTTTCGGCCGGACATGCTGCCGATGCGGCTTACTGGTTGGAAGAGCAGAGTGGTCGCTTTGTTACCTCTTCGTACTACCAGGATACGCTATTCAATTGGGTGAATGAGTTTAACGAAAAGAAATTCGCTGATTTCTATTTGGACAGGGCCTGGACACCCTATGACGGGGAGGATTCCAACTCCATATCCGAGAAGATCATTGGAAAGGCGGGATTGAGCTCCGATTTCTTTTACGACTTGAACAAGGAAAAGAAGCACTTAGGTTACAAGGCAATTAAGGCGACTCCTTTCGGGAATATGTTGGTGAAAGATTTTGCTATTGCAACGATTGTAAATGAGAACCTGGGAAAAGATGATGATACCGACCTTTTGAGTATTACATTCTCCTGTTTGGATTTTAAGCATAGAGATTATTCGCCTTTCGCTCCCGAAATGGTGGATAATTTTATTCGTTTGGACCGGGAAATTGAGCATTTCCTGAGCTTTCTGGATGATCAAATTGGTAAGCAGAATACCCTGGTTTTTCTGACTGCGGATCAAACATCGGTTTATTCACCGGAAGTACTTGCCAAACAGAATATTCCCAATGGATACTTTAGTTCTTACAATGCGATTGCCTTGTTGAAATCCTATTTTAATGTGATTTACGGTTCTGGGGATTGGGTTAGTAGCTACGATTCCCAGCAGCTCTATTTAAATCACCGGTTGATTGAGGATTCCAAGCTGTCGTTGGAAAAGATGCAGGATCGGGCGGCTCGTTTTCTTATTCAATTTTCGGGGGTAGCCAATACCATCTCGGCGCACAATCTGGTGGATGCCAATTTCTCGCATGGTGTTTTGCAGAAAATTCAACGCTCCTACAATCAGAAGCGTTCCGGAGATGTTTTGATAACCCTGGAGCCGGGCTGGATGCATACGGTAAAGGATGAGCGGGATCTAGTGGCTCAATACAGTTATAACAATCAGGTGCCTTTGTTTTGGTACGGATGGAAAATTAATCGTTCCACCATTTCCCGTCCCTTAAAGATCGAGGATATTGTCCCTACCATTACTTCTTTCCTGAACATCTCCACCCCCAACGGCTGTGAGGGAAATCCTATCGAAGAGTTGGTTCGTTAGGAGGTTGGGGCTTCGCAGCACCAAACCATTAGGTAATCATCGAACTGCAGATGATGAAAACGGTAGTTCAAAGGAGAATTGCCTCTGTGGATTTGCCCCTGGAATTCGGAAGCATCTGGCTGAAAAGGCAGAATTTTGAGTTCCCGGGTCAAATGCAAATCCTTTTTCCCCAGTAATTTGATGAGGCATTCCTTTGCACACCAGTGTTGATAAAGGTGCACGATTTTTTGAGAGGGAGAGATATAGTTCAGTTCTTCTTCCGTTAAAAATCGTTTGGCAACCTTTTCTACCCGGTTCGAAAGGTATTCAATATCCAGAGCAATGTGAGGTTGCTTGTCCAGAAGAATACCAACAATGTTTTTGGTATGGGAAATACTGATGTGCCAGTCTGAATTCTCCAGGAAGGGTTTTCCATCCTCATTATGACTGATGGTTACTTCCGGCCCTGTAAATTTCTGAACCAGCAAACGGGAGACCAAGAATTCTTTTTTGCGGGCTTCACTTTTAAAGCTGTTGAGTTTGGTCTGCTCCTCAGGTTTCAGGTTGGTTGCCTGCATCAAATCTTCACAGGTTTCCGTTATTTTCCAGAGTACCAACAGGCTTTCCTTACCTGGATGAAATTGTTTTGTGACTGGCATGATCAGAGCTTTATAAGTATGTTATTTCCAGGAAAGAGTATTCATTAAATGGACAACGTCTTTTTCAATGTAGTGGATTACCGGAGCTAAAGAGTCCTGGTTCGGATGTTCCATGAAATAGAGTGCTCCCCGTAGAAAATGCCGGCTGCTGTCTGTGGCTACAAATTGGAGAGAGGAGGCGGTATTGCCTTTGATTCGGTATAGCAGACCGTATACGTTCTTTTCCGGATTGGTGAATAGTTTTTCGTTGATGGCGTCTGCTTTTATGGCATGCTTGTATACCATCTTTCTCGAATCTTCAAGGTAATCCGTTACATTATTATTTACCTTTTTGTAGCTCAGGTGGATGGTCCCTTTGTATTGGGGGTATTGAATGTTGATCCAGTAGGGTTCTTCCTTCTGGTTCTCAATTAGCGAATTGGTTGCGTATTCGAACCGATAGGGATAGTTCTCCTTTAGGGGAGTGTATTCCTTCTTTGGAAAATCAATTCGAAAGTAAGCCTTGGGTTTAGGAGTGTATTTCTTTTGACAGGCGCCCCATATAAAGGTAAACGTAAGTAGCACCAGGAGTAGTGCTACTTTATTTTGTGGTTTTGAATTCATTTGTTTCAATTTGCTTTTCAATGCATGATTGCAGCACCCATTTAGCTGGTCATTTTTGAGTTGTTATTCGTGGGTGCTATATGATATCTATGGCCGTATATACCCCAATTGTGGATGGTTCCGACCGATTCACAAATGTACGGATTGACTTTGAGAAATTACCTATTGGCTTTTGGAGGCCGATGGTTTTCTTTTCAGAATTTGAAAGCGGATCTTTTTAATTCTTCGATTATCTACTGCCTTAATGGTGAATTTGTAGTTTCGGTATTCCACTTCCTCCCTTTTCTGAGGGATTTCTCCTTTCATTTCCAGAATTAGACCGGCTAAGGTGTCGGCATCTCCCTTTATTTTGTCAAAGGCATCGTCTTCAACATCTACAATTTTAAAGAAATCGTTCAGTAAGGTTTTTCCTTCAAAGATATAGGATCCATCCTCTTCGAGAGTATAGGTTGTTTTTTCTTCGTCCAGTTCATCGCTGATGTCGCCAACAATTTCCTCCAGAATATCCTCCATACTTACAATTCCGGAGGTTCCTCCGTATTCGTCAATTACAACTGCAATGTGCATCTTTTTGGTTTGGAACTCCTCCAGTAGATCATTAATCTTTTTGGTGCCCGGAACAAAGTAGGGGGGACGAACGATGGATTGCCAACGGAAATTATTGGGCTTGTGAATGTGCGGAAGTAGATCTTTTACATACAGAATGCCCTTTATATTGTCGAAAGTTTTCTCGTAAATGGGAATTCGGGAATAGCCCGATTCAATAATTACAGACTTTAGTTTACTGAAGCTTTCATGAATTTCAACCGCTATTACATCCACCCTGGCAACCATAATTTCTTCCACATCGATGTTTCCGAATTTTACAATGCCTTCCAGAATCTCTTTCTCTTCGGTCATTTCGTCGGCCGTTAGTTCCAGAGCCTGGGAAAGTTCGTCCATGGAAATGTTTTTCTTCTTACTAATCCGTTTGTTTACGATGGAGGTGGATTTGATAAGAATGGTTGACATGGGCCGGAATACCTTTTCCATATAGAAAAGAGGATGAGCCATTATGGTGGAAAACTTCAGAGAATATTGAGAAGCGTATACCTTTGGGATAATTTCCCCGAAAAGCAGCAATAAAAATGTGATGGCTACAATTTGAAACAGGAAGCCCAGGGTGGGAGCATTGGAAAAATCAATCAGAGAATTGGTTATAAAACTGGAAAGGATTACAATGCCCACATTAACAAAATTATTGGCAATTAGAATTGTGGCCAACAGACGTTCGGGAATCCCCAAAAGACGAAGTATTCTCTTGTAATTGGTGCTTTCCTTTTCCTGTAATTTTTTCACCTGTTGCGGGGAAAGTGAAAATAGGGCTACCTCCGATCCTGAAATCAAGGCAGACAGAAATAAAAGAAGTATCATTATAAGAAGGCTTACAATGATACTTAAAGTAATTGGATGTAAAACTATATTTGAATTGCTCAATAAAATTGAAGCGAAATCTTCGGTTTCCAAATCAGTAAAAATTGGTTAAAAATCGGATTGCCTAGAAGGGTAGATCATCTGTATCATCCCCTGAGTTTTGCGGTTCTGCCGGAGCATTTTGATTTTCTGCCGCAGGTGTTGTAGCCACAGCCTCATTGTCGGCACGGCGTCCAAGCATTTGCATGTTGTCAACGTAAATTTCAGTGGTATATTTCTTCACACCTTCCTGATCTTCCCAGGAACGGGTACGAAGTCGGCCTTCCACATAAAGCTGTGTGCCTTTCTTTACCCACTTTTCGGCAACTTCAGCAGTTTTTCTCCATAGTACAAGATTGTGCCATTCGGTTTGGGTTACCTTCTCTCCGTTTTTATTGGTGTAGGTCTCGCTTGTAGCCAAAGGCATGTTACATACGGCAGTACCTCCCTCCAGGTATCTCACTTCGGGATCTTTCCCTACATTTCCGACTAGGATAACTTTATTAACAGACATCTGATTTTAGTTTTAGATTAATAATATTTAAAGTTACGAACTTTTAACAGGGTTTTCAAAGTTTGGAAATAAATTATTTTATGCTGAAAACCCCTTGCAAATGTAATTCAATTGGTTTTGGTAGAGGATATTCCCTTAGATTTTTTTTGTGAATAATAGTATAGTTTTGCAATTTATGCAAATCTTCGCTGCTAAGTTCAATAGTAAAGAAAACAATGTGCAGATTTTGGTGACTCAATTTGTGAAGGATGGGATCTGAAATTTGTTGCAAATTTAATGTACGTCCCTCCGTAATTTGGCTCCATTCCCCGGACTGCATTATTATTTGTGGATCGAGTGCTTTCGGAGCTTCAATAAGGGGGTACTGGAACAGGTTGGTCCAAATGTCTTTCCCCGTTCGTCTTTCCAATAGGAATTCTTCATTGGAATGAAGAAACAGGTAATAGAAGTAGCGGTCGCGTACCCGAATGTCCTTTGATTTTACAGGATATTGATCTATGGATTGATTTTCGAAGGCGAAACAGCTGGCTTGTAACGGACATTCCTGGCAGTTGGGATTTTTAGGAATACACTGCAGGGCACCAAACTCTATTATTGCCTGGTTGAAATCAGAAGGATTGGCGCTGTCCATAATTTCTCGTGCTAAAACTGTGAATTGCTTTTTTCCTGCTCCCGTATCAATTGGAGTGTCTACTCCGAAGAGACGAGCCAGTACCCTATATACATTCCCATCAACGGCTACTTCCGAACGTCCGAAAGCGAAAGCCGCAATGGCTGCTGCCGTATAGTTACCGATTCCTTTTAACTTTAGCAGGTCGTCGTAATTGTTCGGGAATTGACCATTGTAATTGGAGCAAATATCTTTTGCAGTATAATGTATATTGCGTGCCCTGGAATAGTACCCCAATCCTTGCCATAGTTTCAGGACTTCTTGCTCGTTTGCCTCAGCAAGGGTTTGGATATCCGGAAAGCGCTGGAGGAATCTATGGTAGTAGTCAATAGCCGATGCCACACGGGTTTGCTGTAGCATTATTTCGGAGATCCAGATACAATAAGGATCTTGAGTATCCCGCCAGGGCAGATCGCGCATATTTTTAAAATACCAGCTTATGATTTGGCTATTAAGCATGTCCTAAAGGTATTGAGAGTTGTTTTTTTTTTCAATTTTGGGCAAAAATAATGGTTTTCTATTTCATTATAAGACGAAAACATATATCTTTGCAATCTGATTTGAGGAAAATGATGTTGTAAATAATTGATAATTAAAGATTTTTTAAGAGATGACTAAAGCAGATATTGTTAACGAGATTTCTAAAAACACAGGAATTGAGAAGATTACAGTTCAAAAGACCGTAGAAGCTTTTATGGAAACTGTAAAAGGTTCGTTGGTTAAAGGTAAGAATGTGTACTTGAGAGGTTTCGGTAGTTTTATCGTGAAGAAGAGAGCTGAAAAAACTGCAAGAAACATTTCTAAGAACACCACTATCATCATTCCTGAGCATTTTATTCCTGCTTTCAAGCCTGCTAAAACTTTTGTAAGCAAAGTTAAGACTAACGTAAAATAAGTCTTTGGACGTTTTAAAACTAATTAAATACTAGAGAATTATGCCTAGCGGAAAAAAGAGAAAAAGACATAAGATGGCTACGCACAAGCGTAAGAAAAGACTAAGAAAAAATCGTCATAAGAAGAAGAAATAATTTTCTTGGTATCGCTTGTTAGTGAGAAAAAAATAATAAACCTAAAGAACTTTTTAGTGCTTTAGGTTTATTCTGTTTGTAGAAACTGATTACCTTTGTAAATATAAAATAACAGGAACCAAGTAGTGAGTAACGAACTAGTAATTGATGTAACCCCTAATGAGATTGTAATTGCTTTGCTTAGCAATAAGCAACTGGTTGAGATAACCAAGGAAAAAAGTAATATTCAATTTGCAGTAGGTGATATTTATCTAGGAAAAGTAAAAAAAATTATGCCCGGCTTAAATGCGGCTTTTGTGGACGTAGGGTATGAAAAGGATGCATTTTTACATTATCTGGATTTGGGTCACCAATTTCGTTCGTTAAATAAATTTCTACAGTTGGCTTTGTCTAAAAAGCAGCGCAATCTGACTATATCAAAGATGCGTTTGGAGCCCGATATTGATAAGAATGGCAAAATTGGCGATGTGCTCAAATCAGGCCAGTATGTACTGGTTCAAATCGCTAAGGAGCCCATTTCTACTAAAGGCCCCCGTTTGTGTTCCGAAATTTCCATTGCCGGTCGAAACCTGGTTTTAATTCCATTCTCCGATAAGGTTTCAATTTCCCAGAAGATCAATTCTACAGAAGAGAAGAATCGTTTGAAGCAATTGTTGCAGAGTATCAAACCAAAGAATTATGGTGTGATTGTGCGAACTGTTGCTGAGGGAAAACGAGTTGCTGAGTTGGATCAGGAATTAAGAAGTTTGGTGGAAAAGTGGGAGAGTTCTTTCCAGCACATCCGTGATGTAGCTCCTCCAAAACTGATGCTAGGTGAGATGGATCGCACATCCGCAATGTTGCGCGACATTCTGAATCCTTCTTTTGAGAATGTTTTTGTGAATGATGATGGAGTTTACAAAGATGTCAAACGGTACATTTCTACTATTGCCCCAGAAAAGCAGAAGATTGTAAAATACGTGCATGGTGATGTGCCAATTTTCGATCAATTTGGGGTTGATAAGCAAATCAAAGCACTTTTTGGAAAGACGGTTTCCTTTAAGAGCGGAGCTTATCTGATAATTGAACATACCGAAGCTTTTCATGTAATCGATGTGAATAGCGGAAATCGTTCTAAGGCTGGAAGTGACCAGGAAACCAATGCATTGGAGGTGAACCTGGCTGCAGCCGAAGAGATAGCCCGTCAGTTGCGTTTGCGCGATATGGGTGGAATAATTGTCATCGACTTTATCGATATGCACGCTGCCGAAAACAGGCAGAAGCTTTTTGAGAAGATGAAGGAGGTGATGTCAAAAGACCGAACCAAACACAATATTCTTCCATTGAGTAAGTTTGGTTTGATGCAAATTACTCGTCAGCGAGTGCGTCCGGAAATGAACATTGAAACCCAGGAAACTTGTCCTACTTGTCTTGGGTCCGGAAAAATTGCCCCTGCGATTCTTCTGACTGATCAAATCGAGGACCGAATCCAATTCGTTACCTCAGAAGGTAAGGTGAAGGATTTCATCCTAAAAGTTCATCCCTTCGTAGCAGCCTACCTGAACAAAGGTTTGTGGTCGCAAAGGAGAAAATGGCAGAGGAAGTATAAGGCTTCGATAAAGGTACAGGAAATTCCTTCCTATGATATTCTTGGCTACAAATTGTTCGATAAGGATAATCACGAAATCGAATTTTAGCCATACCCTGGAAAGAATATTGTAATTTTTCGTTTGGATTAATTCTGTTAGGAGTAGATTTTTCATTTGCTTAGGTGGTATATATTGCTAAATTTGTGATTATTAATAGTAATAAGACCAGAACCTAATGTAGCGAGCCATTGTAGTCTCAGTTTTTTTTTGGAAAATCAACTCTGGTGATTTAATGGCTAGTTCAATGTGGTTTTAACAATTAGTTGTAAGCACATGAAATGAGCCGGCCTTTTTCTGATTTAGATTTAGCCAACATTATCATCTTAAAATATTTTCCGGAAACTGGTTCGCGCGATTTTCATTCGACTTAAAAATTTAAATTTTACTCGAATGAAAAAGAAACTACTCTCATTGTTTTTAGGATTTTTCCTTATTAGCCTAATGGGGATTCAGGCCCAGATTCTGGAAACTGTCTCGTGGAAATTTACTACAGAGAAGGTGTCAGAGGATGAATTGAACCTTGTTTTTACAGCCACTATCGATAAAGAGTGGCATATGTATTCTCAGAATTTTCCTGATGGTGGTCCCATCCGTTTAGGATTCAATTTTAAAGAGTCCTCTTTCTACAGGAGAATCGGAAAGGTACAGGAGATCACTAAAGCTCAAAAAGAGTTTGATTCGATTTTCGAAATGGATGTGGAATATTTTGCCGGAACGGCCGTTCTGAAGCAAAAAATCAAATTACTTACTGATAAGGCTTTCGTTATTTCCGGTGATATGGAGTATCAAACCTGTCGTGAAGGGGAGTGTGTCTTGTTTACGCCTGATTTTGAATTTCAGATCAATGAGGGCGAAGTGGCTGCGGTAACCAAAACAAAGGCAGAAGAGCCGGAAAGATCGAAGGACAAAATTAATGCCATGAAGAATCCCCGTAAGGAATATGCTTCCTTGTGGTCTTTGTTTTTCATTGCTTTTTCCTTTGGATTGATTGCTTTACTGACGCCTTGTGTCTTTCCTATGATTCCTATGACGGTTTCCTTCTTTATGCACAGCTCCGAGAGTCGTGTAAAAGCCATCTTTAATGCTGTGTTTTATGGTCTTTCCATTATCGGTATTTATACCATTATCGGAACAATCGTTGCTGTTACCTTAGGTCCAAGTTTTGCCAATTGGTTGAGCACACACTGGTTACCCAATGTAATCTTCTTCCTAATCTTCATGGTTTTTGCCTTTGCCTTTTTTGGAATGTTTGAAATAACCATGCCAGGTTGGTTGGTCAATAAATCCGTAGAGAAGGAGGATAAAGGTGGTATTCTGGGGTCTTTTTTTATGGCATTTACCCTGGTTTTGGTCTCCTTTTCCTGTACCGGACCGATAGTTGGTTCCATTCTGGTACAATCGGCCGGAGGTGAGGTGCTGGAGCCTATTGTAGGAATGTTTGGTTTCTCCCTGGCTTTTGCTTTGCCATTTACGCTGTTCGCTATTTTCCCTTCCTGGTTAAGTAATCTACCCAAATCAGGCGGTTGGTTGAATTCGGTAAAGGTTGTTTTGGGTTTTCTGGAGTTGGCTTTGGGATTGAAATTTTTAAGTATTGCTGATCAAACATATCATTGGGGTATTTTGGACCGTGAAGTGTATTTGGGTATTTGGATTGTAATCTTTACCCTGTTGGGATTTTATCTGTTGGGGAAACTGAAATTTGCTCACGATAGCGAAATCAAATTCATTAGCGTACCCCGCTTGTTGATGGCCATTCTTTCTTTTTCTTTTGTTGTTTACATGGTTCCCGGGATGTTTGGAGCTCCCTTAAAATCCATTTCCGGTTATCTGCCACCTCAAACCACCCAGGATTTTGATATCTCCGCTATCGTTCGTGATCAGTCCGGAGGCTTTTTTGCCGCTGGTGAAGTACAAGGAATTTGTGAAAAGCCAAAATATAGCGACGATCTCCATCTTCCTCATGGTTTGCAAGGGTACTTTGATTATGAGCAGGGACTGGCCTGTGCCCGGAAGCAGAACAAGCCCATTTTTATTGATTTTACCGGCCATGGTTGTGTCAACTGCCGCGAAATGGAGGCCAATGTATGGTCGGATGCGAGGGTTCAGAAAATTCTCAAGGAGGATTACATTATCATAGCCTTGTATGTGGACGATAAGCAGAAGTTGCCTGAGTCCGACTGGATCACTTCTACCTACGATGGCAAGGTGAAGAAAACTCTGGGTAAGAAATATGCAGATTTTCAGATTACCCGTTTTGGGGTGAATGCACAGCCTTACTACGTACTATTGGATAATGAAGGTCAGATTCTTGTGGATCCCCGAGCTTATGACCTGAATGTTGATGCTTTTGTGGAGTTTTTGGAAAGCGGAAAAGAGGAATTTGCCAAACGTGGTTCTATCTCTCAGAGCAGGAGGTAGGTTATTGGTTTTTGTTTTAATGAATTTAAGCAACCCTCTTTGCATTTAACCGAAGAGGGTTTTTCATTTTGGTAAGCGACCTGATCTGATCATTTAGATCGTTTCTAATCAGATAAATTGAAGTTGTCCTCTCGTTTTAGTTTGAGAATATTTTGCTACCTTTCAGGGTTTGCCTGGAAATTTTGTATGTATTGAAAGGAACAGGCAAATTTTAATCGTAAAACAGTAAGGACGAGGCAAAAATCGTAAGTAAGATTTCGATGTAAACTTGTTGTCATGGGTTCTTACGGGAAAAATTTTTTACACATGAACAGATACGATGTAATTATTGTTGGGGCCGGTCCTGCCGGTATTTTTTGTGCTTATGAATTGGTGAAATCCGGAAAAGAACTTAAGATTCTGATGCTGGAGAAGGGAAGGGGAATCTACAACCGAAGTTGTCCCAAGCACACCAATGAAGGAGTATGTGTACATTGCAAACCCTGTAGTATTACTACCGGTTGGGCTGGGGCGGGTGCCTTTTCTGATGGAAAGCTATCCCTTTCTCCGGAGGTAGGAGGAACGTTGCCGGAATATTTGGGGATGGAGGAAACCATAGATTTTATTAAGTATACCGATGATATCTACCTGGAATTTGGTGCCGATTCCAGTATTCACGGCGAAAAACTGACTTTGGAAATGGAACAGATCCGAAGAAAAGCTATCGAAGCCAACCTGAAGTTGGTGCATTGTCCGGTGCGTCACCTGGGAACGGAAAAGGCGCAGGATTTGTACCGTAAGCTATATGATTTTCTGGTGGAGAAAGGAGTTGATGTGCATTTTAATTCCGCCGTGGATCAATTAATTTTGGAAGGAGATGAAATACGTGGGGTGCGCAATGGTGCCGGGGAGTACTATGCCGACCAGGTAATGGTTTGTGTTGGGCGTGAAGGTTCCGACTGGCTATTGAAACAATGTGATAAGGAGAGAATTTCTACAGAAGTAGGGGTTGTCGACATAGGTGTTCGTGTGGAGTGTCGTAACGAAATTATGCAGGAGATTAATGAGAATTTCTATGAAGCAAAACTCGTGCATTACACAAAGACTTTTGATGATAAGGTGCGGACCTTTTGCTCCAATCCGGGAGGTTTTGTTTCTTCGGAATACTACGATGGCGATTTGGCCGTGGTGAATGGCCATAGCTACAAGGATCTGAAGAGTGAGAATACCAACTTTGCGTTGCTCGTATCCCAGAAATTTACCGAACCATTCAAGGCTCCTATCGAATACGGAAAGCATGTAGCTCGCCTGGCCAATATGCTGACCAATAACCAAATCCTGGTGCAGCGTTTTGGCGATTTTATCCGCGGACGCAGAACCACACCACAGCGCCTGTACCGCAACAACATTATACCTACTTTGAAGGATGCGGTTCCCGGTGACCTGAGCCTCGTATTGCCTCACCGTATCATGAAAGATATTGAGGAAATGATTTTTGCCCTGGACAAGATTACACCTGGTTTGGCTTCGGACGAAACCCTGCTGTACGGGGTGGAGGTGAAGTTCTACAGCAACATCACCAAAGTGGGGAAGGATTTTCAGTCTACCTCCGTGAAGAATCTCTACTTGGGCGGCGATGGGGCCGGAATTACCCGGGGATTAATGCAGGCTTCTGTGAATGGTGTCGTGATTGCTAGGGAGATTCTTAAGAAAATGCAGTAGCCGATAGCTGTGATTTTGAGAAATAAGGATCTTTTCATTAAAAGTTACAGTAGGGTGTCCGATATTTGAGAGGACACCCTGTTCTTTTTCTATTAGAGAGGTTTTACCGGGATACAGATATCCACAATAAACTTGCCTTCCGGATGTTGTTTGTGGTCGTTGTAATAGATTTCATAAGGCGCAGAATCGATTGGTTGGTAACCATTTTCGGTCACCCATCCACACGTGGTAGACCACGCCGTTTCAAATTCCTCCTGGCCTATTTCAAAAGAACCTACTGCGCATTTGTTGGCAGGAAGATTCATTTTCCCAATTTCACCCTCCACGGTAACATCTTGCTCTATGGTGATGCAGGCACTTTGCTGTACTTTTTCCAGGTCTGTGATTTTGGGATCGTCATGGTACACCGTTACCCCCTTTGTATGGGGTGGATTAATCAATCCCCTAGGTCCTGCCCAGTTGAAGAGCTTTTCGTAGGCTTTGCCGATTAGTTGAAATTGTCCAATGTGCCGGATGTAAATTAGGTTTAAAGCCGGCATCTCCTTAATGGCAATGTTTTGTTCCATAATGTTCTTCCATTTTTCATTTTGTTTGACATTGCAAATGTAGGCGATGGACGATTCGCAGAGTTGATCATTCTTGCCATTTGGTTGATGATTCTTGCTAAAATCGGAGGGCCATGTTGCTCTGAATTCTTGCGTGGTCATGCCAAAATGATTTCTGAAATTTCGACAAAAGACAGCGCTGCTGTTGAATCCGCAATCACAGGCAATTTCTCCAATGGGCTGTGTGGGATTGATGAGTAGTAATCGGCCTGCTTTCTCGATGCGTTTTCTTTTGATGAACTGGTTTAGGGCCTCCCCGGTAAATGACGAAAAGATTCTGTGAAAATGGTAAGGGGAGAAATGTGCTACCCCGGCAATAATTTCCAGAGACAACTCTTTGTCCAGGTTGTTTTCAATGTGGTCCATCACTCGATTAATTCTTTGAAGGTATTCTGTACGGTAAGGGTTTTGAGTTTTCATGGTGGATGATATTGGCCTATGGATATTTTTATTGCAATTGCAAAGATATGAAATGAGGTAGCATACCGGATTGATCATTCTTGCTATTTCAGAAAGGGAGGAAAGGGGAAATGTGGGGAAGTCAACAGGATTCCCCCATAATTACCAGATTGAAAGCAATAACTAAGATATTGTTTCAATTGGATGAGAACTGGGGGTATCCATAGAATGGATCGTTAGCTCAGACTTAGGAGGAATAATTCTGGATCTCCAATTCATATTTATCCAACAAACCGGCGAGTCCGTTGAGAGCAAATTTGGCTCCTTTCACATGGTTGATGTCGGGATCAATAGAGAAGTGGCGTGCAGTGGTAAAGTCGGTTTTGCTCAGAATAGTTCGGCTAAACATGGCCCCTGAAAGGTCACAATTCTGCAACAGGGCACTGCTTAAATCCGATTCGGTAAAGTTGGTTTCCTTCAGGGAGCAATCGATAAAGCGAGTTTCCTTTAGCTTGCGTTGAAAAAAATCGGCTAGGTCCAGAATACAGGCTTTAAAACTGGTACTGAAAAGGAATTCGTTGCAAACGCTGAAATCAAGGCCCATCAGCTTGCATTTATTGAATTGTGCATTTTGCAGGCTGGTATTGTTCAATATGCTTAGGGAAAGGTCACAATCCTCAAATATACACTCTATGAAATTGCAATGGGAGAGGTCTGTTCCGGCGAAGTTACAGTTTTGAAAAAGACATTCCTCAAACTCCTGATTCTGTAAATTCATTTGTGTGAAATCCTCTTTTTTAAAGGTTTGGCATTCGTGATAAACGCTTCCCATGTGTATGATTTTTAGTTGTCCTGAATAGTCCCTCGGTTGGGGTTTTGTTCTAAAATGAGTATGGCTGTTTGCAGTAATCAATTCAGTTGCTTTCGAACAGTAAGTGGTATCAAATTCTTTAATCCCTTGGCCTGGGTGGAATTGACATCAACATACTTCCATTCTGTGCTGTTTTTATTGGCTACTGCAACCATGGATCTTTTTGCATTGATAGTAAAACTGTTTGTCGTTTCGTCGTATTTTACGTTGTCTTTTCCAAATTCCTTTTCGAATTGAGGTTGGATGATGGAACTTCCCTGGGCCATTAATCCGGTCAGTTTTACTTTGATGAGCCCTGAGTAATTGATTTTACAGTACTTTTCTTTTCCATTTATAACCACCGGAGATACTTTGTCAATCGATTTGAAATCGGTATGCATTTTTATTCCCATCTGATCCATTTGTTCAAAAATCAGAATAAGATTTTCTTTGCTCATAAGGTCAAAAATTCGGGGATACATCATCGTTGTTACGGTATTCCACTGTTTATTATTGAAAGCGGTTGTGTAACTGATTAGGTCCTTCTCAAAATGTTTTTTCAGATTGTTTTGACCTGTAGTATTTACGGCAAGTAGTAACAGAAATCCTAATAGTATACTGACTTGTTTCATTGTTATCAATTTTTGAATATGAATGGGAAGATAGTAAAAAGAAAGGAGCCCATGCCTTAAAATGAGTTAAAAACAAAAAAAGACATTTCGATTTGAAATGTCTTTCTGTTTGTATTTGGAGGTCTGAAAAGTCTAGTTCAGGTTGATTTTACAATTGTTGGCTCGGATTTTTACATCGGAAGGAGATTTGTCTTTGCCCACTAAGCCGGAAGTGATGTAGGTGTTTTTCTCAGATGTATCCTTCTGCTTTAATTTAAAATTGGCAGGATAATCCAGTTTTACGCTCTTGTGCTTGATCTCCACATTGAAGTTACTGTTCTGCATAAAGCTTAGGCCCAGGTCTGAAAACTTTGAGTCCAGCTTGATAAAGCTAAACATGTTGTGTACATTAAAAATATTCATGTGGCCTAATTTTAGATCATAATCCAGCTCGCTTCCCAGGTCATTGATTTCGAATTTGGAAATTCCCGATGATCCGTAAAGATATTCCACTTGGTCCAGTTCTACCTTGTCACGGTTCGAATGTAGGTTGAAAGTGCCAATCGATTTAATATTGATTTTCGAATCCCGGCTTTCTGCGGTAATCTTTTCCGCATCTGTGATTCTCAATTCACAATTTCCCAGATCCATTTCCGAAGTATTCAATTCTTCAATCTGGATGGTGGAGCCACGGAACTTCATCTTCCCTTCTCCTTTCAGGTTTTGTGCAGTGAACTCCCCATTGTTTAGCTCTAGGGTAAGGGGGGCTGAGTGGGAATCCATAAATATTTTCCCGTTCTTCTGTACGATTTCCAGTGGAAGAGAAGCGGGAATCCGTACCAAATAATCAATTTTCATCTTCCCTTTGGAGAAGAGAGAATTGGTTAATTTATGAAAGCCGAAGAAATCTCCGAATTTAGTTTCGGCATTTACATAGTTTTGTCCCTGGGTAAATTCGACCGAAATATTGTCCAACATAGTTTGGGCTTTGTCCGCTTTATTGCTTTCTACGCTGATTTTGATGGCAAATTCGATCGTGTTTTTGTCCCAGCTTTTTACTTGTAGTTTACCATATTGGTTGGCAATTTTCAGGCTGGTTGCATTTTCCACCGGGAAGGATTTTTTGATTTCTTTGCTTTTAATGGAAGCTTTTGCCGGTCTTGCAATCATGAAGCTTACCATAAGCATACCTATCAGAAGTTTGCTAATGTTCATTTGTGTATGTTTTTTTATTGGTGTTTTTCTTTTGTCAGAACCCCGAGAACCCCAAACATTCGATACAATAAAGAGGAGTGTCTGTTCTTCTGTAAACCTTTAAAATCGGTTTTTATTGTTCCCTTGGATTCGTATTTGGATTCCGCCATACAAAAGTAGCAGGATTCCAAAAAATAGGGAGATTCTACCAATGTAATCTCCGTGTTGCGAGAAAAATGTTTTCTCATGGTACAATCGAACGCATCCCGAAAGACTCGTTCTTTTCCACCATGGAGTTTTAACAATAACCGTGCCTTTTGCGTCGATAAGGGCTGAAATTCCAGTATTGGCTACTCGTACCAAGTCGCGACGGGTTTCAATGGCACGCATTATACTGAAGTGAAAGTGGTGTTGGTAGCCCGGAGTTTGTTTCCACCATCCATCGTTGGTAAGTACTGCTAAAAAACTGTTACCTTCCGGTATTCGTTGGGCACAATAGGGACCAAATACCGATTCGAAGCAGACGATTGGTAGAATTGAAAAGGAGGAATCGGCACTGGTCAAAATCTTACTTCCCTGCCGTTTACTGTACGTGCCGGTGTATCCTCCTAATTCCAGTGAATATTTTCCCAGGAAGGTAAGATAATCCACAAAAGGCATCCTTTCAAAGAGGGGAACCAGTTTTGTTTTGTGGTAGAATTGGGGTGCTTTTCCGCTTTCCTGAAACAGGGCGGTGTTGAAAGCTTCGAAATAGTAATCACCTTCCTTATTGTATCTGCTACCCGGAGGGATTCTTTTTCCTGCTTTTTGGTAGGTGTGAATGCCCAAAGCTAAAGTTAATCCGGGATGTTTTTTCTGAAAATCCAATAGCTGTTGATAGTAGGAAGACTGTTGGTAATTCTTTTCATCAATTTGCTGAACGATCAATGTTTCCGGTCCGAAAAGGATTTGAGTTTGCTCTGTACAAACCGAATCTGCCATTTTGTAGAAATGGGACAAGTGCTTTTTCTGTTGAACCGGGTCAAATTTTTCGGTGTAAGGGTCCAGGTTGGGCTGCACAAGAGCAATTTGAAGCGATTGATCCGATTCTGCAAAATTTACCCTTAGTTTAACAGAGTACCAGAAGGGGATTGCAAATATCAGGACTGCTAGCGAGGAATAAGCCGTTGCTTTGGAAGTGTTTTTGTATTGAATAGCACGGATGGCATACCAGGCACTTAGATTAATTAACAGAATCCATAAGCTACCTCCACGTACTCCGGTATATTCGTACCATTGTATGATTTTGGGTGAGCTTGCCAGCGAATTGCCCAGGTTGAGCCAGGGCCAAGCCAGGTCCCAGGCTTGATGAAAGTGCTCAAAGCCCAGCCATATCAATAGAAGAGGAAATAATATCGGGATTTTTAGTGTGGTTCGTACCCGGCTGATCCACCAGAAAACGAGTGCCTGAACCATTGCATTGATCAGGATGATGAGGATTGCCCCTACCCATTGGGCCTGTGCGATCCACCAGGTTCCCATTAGATTCCATATCAGGAAAGAAAGGAAAGAATAGTTGAAGAGCTGGTAGGTGTTGGCGGATTTCCGGCTTTCCTCCTCCAGTTTGAAAAGTGGAATCCATGCCAGGAATATTGCAAAGAAAAATTCGGGAATACTCCAGGGGAGGCCCAGTAGAATACCGCTAGCTACTATTAGTAGAAATTCTTTGCTTTTTTTCATGTGTTAAAATTTATTTTCATTGGTCACATGGAACTGCATGCTGTAAAATAATCATTTCTTGCGGTGAGCTCGCAAGCTCCGTTGGTGTAATAAATATTTTAATCATACTTGTTTCATTTTGACTTATTGTCGATTGACCAGATTTACTCCTACAAGAATAAACAAAATTGAGGCAATTTGCCAAAGAGAAATATTGTCGCCACCAATTACAATGCCCCAGAAAAGAGCTACAACCGGGATGATGTAAGCGATGGAAGCTGCAAAAACATGCGAGGAATGTTTTATTAACTGGTTGTAGAGCATGACACCAACAAAAGTACCAATTCCCAGCAGTGCAATCATGGTGCTGCTTTGTATGAAATCTGTTGCTGCCAGTGCGGAATGCAGATCAGAACTTGCAAGGTATAGGCCTGCAAGTGGTCCCACAAATAGGAAGGCCAGCGAGGCGATTTCCACGCCCGTAAGGTTGGGAAGTGAGAAGCTAACCAGGTTGATGCTAACAGCTATGGAAAGAATGGCCATCAATACGTAGAAAATACCCCAGAAATAGCTGGCACCATATGAATCACCCAGAAAAGCCAGGGTTGCGGTTCCTCCAAAACCGAGAGCGATGCCAATCAGAGTGTGCTTTTGTGGTTTATTTCTGAAGAGCAGGATGGCTACCATAAGGGTGACCATAGGAAGCATCGCATTTAGCATCCCTGCCATCGAGGAATTAATTTGGGTTTGGGCTTTGGCAAAGAAAAAGGAGGGGCCTACATTTCCTGTTAAGCCGGATAGCAGCAGGGGAAAAATATTGCCTGAATTTAATTTTTTGAAATTCTTTGCAATTAGTGGCAGGAAAAGGCAGAAGGAAATGAATACCTGTAAAGCAGCCACCTGGTAGTGGGTAAAACTTTTTAAGGCAATTTCTCTTAGGATGTATGGACTTCCCCAGATAAGGGATACAATTAAAAGTAGGATCCAGTTTCCGGATTTGGTGTTCAAGTTCATGGCTCAGGTAAAAGGGTAAAAACAAATCCCCTGAAGGATATTGCTTCAGGGGATTTGTATGAGGTTTTATTCTTCTTCTTCGAAGGCTTTGTGCTGGGCGGACAAGTAGGCCATCATGTTGCTAAAAGTAGTAACGGCTCCCAGGGTGTCTTTCGAGATTTCTTTTTTCTGTAATTTCAGCATCAGTATTCCGTAGAGAGCAGTGAGGCAAACTTCGGTATCACTGATTTCATTTCCGGCATTTGACTTCTGCCGGAATTCATGTATGTTTCCCGCAGCCAGATTAAAGAGCTGAAGGTATTTGGCATCCTTCTTTTTTTGAAGCAGGTACAAATGGAATTCATGCAAATCATTGATGTTGTTCTTGATGATCTGCATGTGTCCTTTTTCTTCCACCTTGTCCACTTTCATCATCTCAATCAGGTTATCATACCAATCCCGGATTTCTTTCTGAACTTCATCGGATTGCTGGAACTGAGAAATGACAGCTTTGTCCAGGGCGTTAATGTCGAAACGATAGGCCCGAATCAGGTCTTCCACCTGCCACATGTACAAAATGTACTCTGCTAAATTGGTTCTTTTTTTCTCTCTTGCGATTAGCATATGTATCGATTTCTAGAAATGGTAAGTTCCATCTGACCTAAATAAGAAAATATAAACAGATGAAAGTATTATTATTTGTTTTTGAGTTTTTCAATCAGTCTTCGGTCCAATTTGGTTGGACGACCGACACCCCGCTGGCGATGCTCAAAGCCGTAGGATTTGGTCGCATTCAGTAGGTCTAACTGATCTTGTGCCGTTACATCCTCGACGAAATCAACAGCCAGTTTTGCAGACATTCTCTTGCCCGAAATATTCTTTACCTGGTAGCTGCGAATAATCGGAGGGACTTTGATGTCTACAACCTCGTTCATTTTAATATCCCGGGAGGGTTTTACGTTTACCCCACCTATGCTAACTTTTCCTTTTTTACAGGCTTCGGCTGCGAGGCTTCGGGTTTTGAATATTCTAACAGCCCAGAGCCATTTGTCAATTCGTACTTTTTCTTCGCTTCCCATTGGGTTTATTTCACTTTAATAATTTAGCAGGTAGAGAAACCATTCGTAAATCAAACGGATTAAAAGTTCCGTTGACTATTGGAGATATGCCTTTTTTTATAAAAATGGAATTATCCCTCCTGTTTTCCGTTTTTCTTAGTGTTGTAGGAGTTCATGGTACGTTGTACCCCTATGGTTCCAAATCCTTTAACAATTTGGAGACAAGTGTCCAGATAGGGAGGTAGTTTCTCGTTTTCTTCCTCAGACCATTTCCCCAAAACGTAATCTACTTGCTGGCCTTTGTGAAAATTATCTCCAATACCAAAACGGAGACGGGCGTACTTTTGGTGTCCTAAGATCTGATTAATGTTTTTCAAGCCGTTATGTCCGGCATCGCTACCTTTTGGGCGAAGGCGCAGGGTGCCGAAAGGCAGGGCCAGGTCGTCCACAATAATAAGCATATTCTCTACCGGAATTTTTTCCTTCTGCAACCAGTAGTTTACGGCCTTTCCGCTTAGGTTCATATAGGTGTTCGGCTTTAGCAGAATAAAGGTGCGGCCTTTGAATTTGTAGTGGGTAACAGCACCGTATCGTTCTTCCTTAAATTCGAGGTTTGCCTCCTTGGCTATTTGGTCCAGTACTGTAAATCCAATGTTGTGACGGGTATTGCGGTATTCGGCCCCAATATTTCCTAATCCAACAATAAGGTACTTCATTGAAGTGGGTTTTTCTGTTTGCGGGGCATGTTTTTGGAAGCGCCCCATAATCTTGTTGGTATAAATTGCAAAAACCTCCCTGATCTTAGAGAAGACAGGGAGGCTATATCCTATTTTGCTGGGTCTCATTTTCAGAAAAAATGGACTGAAATTTACTGTCCTGCGGCAGCAGCCTGCTGAGCAGCACGTGCAGCTCTTGTCAGTTTCACCTGTACAACAACAGCATTCTTAGCGTTCAACAGTTCCAGGTTTTCGTAAGACAACTCACCAACCTGAATACTCTTACCAAGAGCAAGTTCAGTAACTTCAATTTTCAAGTTTTCAGGTAGATCTTTCATCATACCTTTAACTTTCAGTTTTCTAAGGCCTACTGCCAGCTTACCACCAGCCTGTACACCTACTGCAAAACCTTCTACACGGATTGGCAACTCAACCTCGAATGGCTTCTCTTCGAATACCTGGAAGAAGTCGATGTGCAAAACTTTATCAGTAACAGGGTGGAATTGGATTTCTCTCATTACCCCAGTTACTTCTTTTCCGTCAATGTTGATTTTTGCGATGAATACTTCAGGAGTGTAGATCATTTTCTCCAGGTCTTTTGCAGACAGAGAGAAGTGGATGTTCTCTTCACCACCGTAAAGTTCACAAGGTACATTACCGGCTTTACGTAAAGCTTTGGTTGCTTTTTTTCCTAAATCGGTTCTTACCGATCCGTTTAATTCAAAAGTTTTCATTTTGATTGTATTATGTGCTACTCAAAATCAAGGTCAACAGTCCCGGTAAAAATGGACCTGGCTTAATTTCCCATCACACGTTAAAAAATAGATTACCTTATTTTAAGCGGTCGCAAAGTTAGTGATTTTAAATAATAAAATTCGAACTTATTGACTCACAATTGTAAACATTTTGAATTGTTTTGGCGAAAATATCCGCGATACTCAAAGTTTTGATCTTTGGTGATTCTTTTCTCAATGGAATAGAGTCGGTGAAAACAACCTCTTCCAGAGCAGAATCGTTAATTCTTTCGTAAGCAGGACCTGACAATACAGCATGAGAGGCAATAGCACGTACGCTAAGGGCTCCTTTTTCCTTCAACATATCAGCAGCTTTAGTGATGGTTCCAGCTGTATCGATCATGTCATCAATGATAATAACATTTTTGCCTTTCACTTCACCAATGGCAGTCATTTCACCAACAACATTCGCTTTTTCGCGAGATTTGTGGCAGATGGCCAATCCTGAATTCAAATATTTTGAATAGGCGTTGGCACGCTTACTACCACCCATATCAGGAGAAGCAATAACCAGGTTGTCCAGATTCAAACTTTCGATATAAGGCAACAAAACAGAGGAACCGTACAGATGATCTACCGGTACATCAAAGAATCCCTGGATTTGGTCAGCATGAAGGTCCATTGTCATCACACGATCCACCCCGGCAGCCATCAATAAATTAGCTACCAATTTCGCCCCAATGGCTACTCTTGGCTTGTCTTTACGATCCTGACGAGCAAATCCAAAGTAAGGGATAACAGCAACTACTTTATAGGCCGATGCACGCTTGGCAGCATCAATCATTAAAAGTAGTTCCATTAGGTTCTCTGTTGGTGGAAAAGTAGATTGTACGATAAAAACGTGAGAACCTCTTACGGTTTCGTCATAGCTTGGTTCAAACTCTCCGTCGCTGAATTTAAGGAGTGTTGATTTTCCTAATTCTAGTCCTGCAGATTTTGCAATTTGTTCTGCAAGATAAGTACTCTCCGAACCAGAGAAAATTTTAATTGGGGCTTTAGTTGACATTTTATAAATGTTTATAGATCAGATTTAAATGACTAAATTTCCGTTGCAAAGTTATGAATTTCTTCCTGATATAACGAGTAATTATACTTTGATAATCAGGAATTTTTCAACAGTGCTTGTTGAAAAAAAATATATACGGGGTAGAACCTACCACATACAAAAAAGGATGGTTGTAATTTGGGAGGGCTCATAGCCTACTTCCCAAAATCTACCATCCCATTGGTTTGTTCAATGTAATTCAGAATTTCTTCTTTCCCTTGTTTGGTGGATGAAGAGCTGGCAAAATAGGGGGGCATTTCTTCCCATATTTGCAGCATTTCGTCCTGGTAAAGGTCTATATTGACTTTTAATTGTCTTGGTGTTAGCTTGTCCGCTTTGGTGAAGATAATGGAGAAAGGAATTCCGTTTTCACCTAACCATTGCATAAACTGCATATCGTTTTGCTGGGGTTTGTGTCTGCTGTCCACCAGTACAAAAAGATTGACAAGGTTCTCCCGACTTTCAATATAGGACTTGATGATCTTGGTAAAGCCACCTCTCAGGCCTTTGGAAACTTTAGCGTAACCGTAGCCGGGAAGGTCTACCAGGTACCACTCCTTGTTGATCAGGAAATGGTTGATGAGCTGGGTTTTTCCGGGTTTGCCCGAGATCTTGGCCAGTCCCTTATGGTTGGTAAGCATATTGATTAGTGAAGACTTGCCCACATTCGATCGGCCAATAAATGCATATTCAGGCAGATTGGGTTGAGGACACTTTTTCACATCAGAATTGCTTATGACGAATTCTGCTCTTGTAATGATCATGGAAAAATTAATTTGAGCTGCAAAGGTATTAGATTCTTGGGGAATTGGAAAATCCTTGTAGCAATTATTGATGAAAGGAGTTGTAAAGGGTTCAAAAGAAAAATCCTTCTCCTGAATTCACCAGGAGAAGGATGCTTTAAAAAAGTAGCAGGAGGTTTATTTGATATAAACTTCCAAAATTTTCGATTTTTCCTGTGGTGTCAATTTCAGATTGGACAGAACAGCAGGGATCAGCACGCTTTCTCCTTTTTGCACGCAAACTTTTTCCTCCTGTCCATAATCAATTTCCATTCCACCTTCCAGACACATGTAGATTACGAAAGAGTCAAGATTGTAGTAATCTTTCTCGATTTCGTGATCCAATTCGATCAGGTTGGTGGTGAAGTACGGACAGCGTACCAGTTCTGTTGACTGGTTGGCTACGGGCTGGTAGTCGCTTCGGTATTTCTTTTCGTAGCTGTAATCAATGGCGTCTAGGGCCAGATCGGTATGCAATTCACGTGAGTTTCCTTCTGCATCCGTACGGTTCCAGTCGTAAATGCGGTAGGTAACATCAGAGGTTTGCTGAATTTCGGCCAGTAGAATCCCTTTGCCAATGGCATGAACTCTTCCGGCAGGAATAAAGAAGCAGCTGCCGGCTGTAACCGGTTCGTTGTTCAGTATTTCTTCCAGTTTTCCGGCCTCCAGTTTCTCCACATACTTTTTGCGGTCTACCTCCTGGTTGAAGCCAACGATCAACTCCGAGCCTTTATCCGCTTCAATAACGTACCACATCTCGGTTTTACCGTAGGCTTGATGTCGCTCTTTGGAAAGTTCGTCATCGGGGTGCACCTGGATGGAAAGTACATCATTGGCATCAATAAATTTAATGAGCAAGGGGAATTCCATTCCGAATTGTTCGTAAACTTTGTCACCAACCAACTCACCCATGTATATCTCAACAAGTTCCTGCAGATCGTTTTCTGCCAGGAAACCGTTCGAAACCACCGAGATGTCCCCTTCTACTCCGGATATTTCCCAGCTTTCCCCGGCGTTGGGAAGCGGTGCGAAATCTTTGTTGAGTTGGGTTTTTAGCTTCTGACCTCCCCAGATCTTATCCTTTAGAATGGGTTTGAATTTTAAAGGGTACAATGAGTTTTGCATGATTTAAAATAATTAACGAATAAAATTTGAAGTTTGATTTGGTATGGATTACAGAATGTAATCGATGGCTTTTCGGTCGATGGCTTTCTCTTTAATTACGGCAGCGGCAGCAAGATGGGCCGGATGCTGGGAATAGCATTGTAAATGCTCGAGATTTTCGATTTCGGCACTTACAATAAAATCGAAGGAAGCATCCGAGTGCAGAACATCAAATCCAATGTGGATGCTATGGAGTTCCGGAATTCTATTTTCCAATCCGCAAAAAGCATTTCTCAGGCGTTGGAAATAATTTTCTTTCTCTTCGTTGGTAGCAAAGCCACCAAACTTAAACATAGCAATGTGTTTGATCATTTTTATCCTGTTTATATAATTAGTAACTTGCCTGCCGTTTTTCTACAAAAGTAACACATTTGCCTTTTATATCATAAATTTCAAATAACATGTTGATTATAGGAATAGCCGGGGGAACCGGGTCGGGTAAAACTACCGTTGTCCGAAAAATTATTGAGCGGTTACCCAAAGGAGAGGTGGCTGTTTTGCCTCAGGATTCATACTACAGGGATAGTAGTCACCTACCCCTGGAGGAACGTCAGGAGATCAACTTCGATCATCCGCGTTCAATTGAGTTTGAATTGTTGGTGCAGCACCTAAAGAAGCTGAAAGAGGGAGAGTCTATTGAGCAACCGATCTATTCCTATCTGACTTGTTCCCGATCGGAGGAAACCATTCGGGTGGAACCGCGGGATGTGGTGATTGTGGAAGGAATTTTGGCTATGACCCAACCTGAATTGCGGGAGTTGATGGATTTGAAGGTGTTTGTTGATTGTGACGCTGATGATCGTTTGACTCGTGTAATCAAAAGGGATATCGTAGAGCGGGGACGTTCCGTTGAGAAAGTGATGGAGCGTTACGAAAAGACGGTAAAGCCAATGCATTTGCAGTTTATTGAGCCCAGCAAACGCTATGCAGATATCATTGTACCTCAAGGGGGAAATAATATTGTAGCCATTAATATTTTGACTCATTTTGTGGAGAAGAATCTGAAGTTGGCCGAATAGGTATTTCTTTTGATAAAAGAATGGGAGACTTTGTTTTGTGTCTCCTTTTTTTATATCTTTTGCGAAAGTTTATGATAAATCTTATAGCATGTTGAAAGATGTTAAGGTAGAGGATTTGCTGTTTTTGGATATCGAAACGGTTTCGCAGTTTGCTTCGTTTGATGAGGTGTCGCCCAAAATGCAGGAATTGTGGGAGATGAAAACAGCTTATTTCCGCAAAGAGGATGAAACAGCTGGTGATGTTTACGAGCGGGCTGGTATCTATGCTGAGTTTGGGAAGATTGTATGCATTTCGGTTGGGTTTATTGTAACCAAAAACGGAGATCGAACCTTTCGGGCCAAATCCTTTTACGGGGATGATGAGAAGCAGTTGCTTGGTGATTTTGCAGCAATGCTGGTTCGGTTTTGCAGTAAGCCCAAAAAGAATCTTTGTGCTCACAACGGGAAGGAATTCGACTTTCCGTACATTGCCCGCAGGATGTTAATTCATGGTTTGCCTCTGCCTGATATTTTGGATGTGGCCGGTAAGAAACCGTGGGAGGTGAAGTTTATTGACACGATGGAGTTGTGGAAGTTTGGCGATTACAAGCATTATACTTCCCTGTCGTTGCTATGTGAGGTGTTTAATATTCCAACGCCCAAAGACGATATTGATGGTTCGATGGTGGGAAAGGTGTACTGGGAAGAGGAGGATTTGGAGCGCATTGCCATCTATTGTGAGAAGGATATTTTTGCTACAGCCCAGCTTTTTCTCCGTTACAAGGGGGAGGAGTTGATACCTATGGAAAACTTCGAAAGGGTTTTGTTGTGATGGTTTATCATCTGATCCAGAATTTTTGAAAACGAATGAATCACTACAGGAATAATATTTTTAGAGAATGAGAAAAATGAATTTAAAATCAGCTTTTAGAATATTGATGTTGTTTGGCCTTGCAGGAGGTCTTTCTTTTTTTGCAGGTTGTGGAAGTAGTGGAGGAGGTAGCAGTAGTGAGGAGTTTGAGTTTAATTCCTCTCTGTTGGTTGATAAGCCTTGGTATCGAAATGTTTGGCTTAACAGGCCAGCCGATTTTGGGAGAGAAGATGGATTGGAAGTGTTGCAGTTCGACGCCGATGGTGTGCTGCGGCAATTTGAATATGGAGGAGCACGCGACACTGTTGTTGGTCGTTGGAGTTTAAGCGAGGATGAATTGGTGCTGAAGGTTGGGGAGAATGAACCTCAAATATTTTTGATTGGAGGAAAATCCAATAAGGATTATCTTACCCTTAAGAATGTAGATGTGAATCGGGAGTATTTTACCGGTATTTCGGAGTTGAAGGAACTTACTGCTGATGCTTGCCTGGTAAAGGGATACGATCAAACGAATAGCTATTCGAAGGAATATTATTTTGAGTTTAGTTTGCTTGGAAAGGGAATTGAAAAGGCAAGTGTTTTGATGGAGGGCAGAGATCCGGTTGAGTTGACAAAGGTTGATGAGAGTGTTTGGAGTTATGTGGCCCCTCTTTCGGAGAAATATTTGGCTGACAGTTATAGACCTCATAAGGAGAGGGTGAAGTTTGTGGTAGAGTTTGCTTCCGGGTTTAAAACCAAATTGGATGAATACATCTACAGTAAGGATGTTGCTGGTTTGAATATAGGAAAAATACTTCCGGAGCACGGAAGTGGTAGCTCTAGTATTGTTGTGAAGTGGGAGCCGGTTGCCGATAAGGATGTTTTTTATCAGATTCAATTGCTGGATAAAGATAAGGATGAGGATCATCCTGTTTTTGTTAGCTATGTGCAGGCCAGTGGTGCGAATACTTTGAGTATTGATGAAAATACAGGGAGTGTTCTTGATGAGAGGACCCGTTTGAAGAGTGGAGATTTGTATTCGGTGAAGCTTGTTGCTTTCAGATATGAACCAGGAATTGATCAGAACAGTAAAAATTGCAATTACAATCTGCAGGCGAAAACCCAATTTGTAAAAGAGATGGGGGCTTGGTAGAAAGATTGATTTTTGAATCGCTTTGTTGGTCGTATTTTAGGATGGTGTAGTTTTCCGTTACAGCAGGTAGCTCTTCCGCTACAAGGGGGAGGGCATCAGCTACAGAGGGGAGGCTTTCCGTTACAAAAAGGAGTGCTTCCGTTACCGGGAGGAATGCTTCAGTTGCACAAGGTGGGGCTTCCGTTACACCGGGTTTCTCATGCGCTACAGAAATATGGGGGTATACCTTGTAGCGGAGCCTGATTTATAGGAAATTTTTTCCTGAAATGGCTTGACGGAGTCAGGTGAATTCATCTTCTTCTAAGTGTTGATGTGTTTTTCTGCAGAGATAAATGGGGATAAAAACGGTTTGGAGGGCAATGGTGCTATTCAAACCGTTTTTATTTTTTTAGGAGAAGTTTTTAATCCAGAACAAAATACTCTACTGTTTTGACCAGTAGGTTGGGTTGTTCGGCATGAACCCAATGGCCGGCGTTGGGAATGTTTGTGATTTCGGCATAGGGAAATATGGTTCGAATCAGTTTGTGGTCTTCCTCTCGGATGTAGTTGGAATTTTCGCCCCGGATAAATAGAATGGGGAAGCCTGTAATTCCTCTGCCCATACTAAAGTCCTCACCATTCATACCATCCATAATTTCCGGCAGATGGCTGTGGATGGCAGATGTGTTTAGTTTCCATCCGAAACTCTTGTCTTCTTTTCGCTTCAGGTTTTTCAACAGGAATTGTCTTACTTTTGGGCTGTGGATGTTTTCAGCCAATTTCTTATCGATCTCTGTTCTGGTCTTGAACCCCGAAAAGTCAAAATTAAGCATGGTGTTAACGATGTTAACATGATCGATTGTTTTGGGAGCGTAGTCTGAAACCGTAGAATAGTTTTTGGGCGCAATGTCTATCACTACCAGGCTGGTAACTCGTTCGGGGTGTTCTGCAGCGAAAAACATCACTGTTTTGCCTCCCATTGAGTGGCCAAGTAGTATGGCTTTGTTTAGTTGATGGTCATCCATGAAAATTTTGAGATCCTCCATCATTGCCCTGTAGGTGTGTTCTTCTGCGTGTGGAGAAGAACCGTGGTTTCGCTGATCGACGATGTAGACTTCGAAATTTTCAGCAAGGGCTTTTCCAATGGTGATCCAGTTGTCGGAGGAGCCATACAAGCCATGAACGATGATGAGGGGATGGCCCTGGCCAAATTTTCTGTAGTTGAGTTTCATTTTGAGGCTCGATTTTATTTTTGCAGGGCTAAGTTATAAAATCTATTCTAATTTAGAAAGATTTTAAAGAGTAGGAAAAAAGCCCCCGGGAAAGGAGGCTTTTAATATATTGTAAGTGGGCTGCTACTTAAGGCAACGCTTGTACATTTGAA
>JBGRQA010000007.1:0-214203 GCA_041725895.1 Marinifilaceae bacterium | reverse complement strand
CTGGAACTGGACATCTCCCTGCTTCCTCTGCCCATTGAAGCCCCCGTGGAGCAGTAGGATTGAGCCCCATCAGACCCCCTACGCCCTTGCTATTACCGATAGCAAGGGCTTTTGCAGTAGTAGGAGTAGCATCCGTTTCCAATAGATGGGGTTGAGGAACAGTCCCTTTGGCCGGCAAGCAGCAGCAAGTACTTGTAGAGGCTTCAATGTGATCAGCTACAATGCTATAGAGAAGCATTTCGTTCTGGTGCCAGTAAATACAAATCCATCAGCAATTGATATCCTTAAACTTAAAAACGATCCAAACAAAACCTATAACCCCGCCAATGTTTATTGGACTGTAGATTCTGCATTGAAGCATCTTAATGTAGTTTGGTTAGAGAAGCAAAATAATATTCTGGCTCTGTCAAAGCGCAGTCGGTATGGCAACTACAGCAAAGTTTTTTATAGTCTGTTCGGAATAGTCCGGACCATTAGGAGCTAGGTTGATGAGTAAATGAGGCGAAAGTGAAAGGGACGGTTGTGAGGGTAGTGCGTTCCTGCAATAGCTGGTTTAAGGTGGTTATTTGGTTTTGCGGTGCAAGCTCAGAAGATAAAATAAGGAATGGAATGGTAATTATATGATACACGTCAAAATAATTCTGTTAAATTTGCTTAGACCAATATTGATAAACAAAATCATACTATATGAATCGAATTTTACTACTTGTTGCCTTGATGTTTTCGGGCCTGTTTCAGGTTTCTGCAGAGGCCAAACCGATTGAGTCAAACATTAAAGAAGTCACAGTTTTTCTAAAGGGGGCCCAGGTTACCCGATATGGTGAAGTGATGCTACCTGCAGGAACTACGGAGCTTAGATTTTATGGATTGAGCGATGTTATTGATCCCCGTAGTGTCCAACTCAATGTTAATAACGGGGTGACTGTGCTTTCTGTTATGCACCAAAAGAACTATTTGGATGAAACCAAGGGAAAAGAAGTAGTGGAAGCTTTTGAGCAACGAGTGCAAAGGTTGAAGGATGAGATTGAAGCCATCAAAAAGCAAAAGGATGTATACAGAGAGGAAAAGATGCTTCTTCTTGCCAACCGAAACCTGGCTGGGAAAGAGGGAGGCGTAAGTGTTCTGGAGCTTCAGAAGGCGGCAGAATTTTTTAGAGCTCGATTGACTGAAATTTATAAAAAAGTTCAGGCGTTGGATCTGGAAGAAAGAGAGAAAGGAAAGGAAATTAGAAAAATAAACCAGCAGTTTCTCAACTTGAGAATGAATGATGATCGGCCCACTTCCGAAGTATTGGTGAAACTTCAATGTAAGAAAGCGATGAATGCTAAATTGAAATTGAACTATTTTGTAACCAGAGCAAGTTGGAGTCCCAGTTATGATCTTCGGGTGGAGGATATCAACCAGCCGCTTTTATTGAATTACAAGGCTCGCGTACTTCAAAATACCGGAATCGACTGGAAGGATGTGAAGATTACCCTTTCCAGTGGGAATCCTAATCTGGGTGGAGTACGCCCAGAATTAAGACCATGGCGTTTAAGAGGAATTCTTCCTCCTCCTCATCCTGCTTCCCAGGTTTTAGATGTTCTCAATATAGTTGATAATGAAGAAGTGATAGAAGACGAGCTGGAGATTGAGGATTCTGAAGCGGATCAGGATGAGGAGATCGAACTTTGTGAGGTTGTAAAGATAAAGGATTCACCTCAGCATAGGTATCGGGGACCTCAGGTTCAAATTTCGAATAATGCGACACAGGTAGAATTCGTGGTAGAACAAGCCTATTCTATACCTTCCGATGGCAAAGGTTATATGGTGGAGTTAACAAAGATGGATGTGGCTGCTGACTACCGATACTTTTGCGCACCCAAACTGGATCGGGATGCTTTCCTAACCGCCCAGGTTCCCAATTGGGAAGATTACCAGCTATTGGACGGAGGAGCTAGCATCTATTTTGAGGGAACCTATGTAGGACGAACCTATATCAATACGGCTCAAATTGGCGATACCCTGAACGTGTCGCTGGGGCGAGACAAGAATGTTGTAATTACCCGTGAAAAGGTGAAATCAAACGAAGGCAATCAGTTTCTTGGTAGCTACCGGAAGGAAATGCGCGATTGGGAGATCTCGGTAAGGAATAAGAAGCAGCAACCTATTCAGATTACCATTGAGGATCAATACCCCTTATCTGTTCAGAAGAGTCTTAGTGTAGAACTACGCAATCAAGGGGGGGCGAAAAATGACGAGCTAAATGGAAAGTTGGAATGGAACCTGGATCTGAAGCCAGCCGAAACCCAAAGGTTGGGCTTTAGCTATTTGGTGAAGTATCCTAAGGGGGAGATAATCTATCTGGAGTAAAATTCGAACTGTATTTGGGGTGCTTTTAAAGCAAAAACGAAAGATGTTTGGCAAAAGGAGTTTTTGTTGTTAAAGATTGGTGCTTTTTTTCTGGTTTTAAATGATAGAATATAAACGAGATTGATTTGAAAATAAAAAATAGGTGTTAAGGAGTTGTTTTGTTAAATTTATCGACTTCTGTATGTAGTTTTATTTCTTGTGAAAATCACGAAGCCTAGAGTAGGCAGATTCTTTATTGGTGGGCTTGAAAACCATTAGTCATCAATATTATGTTGGGAGAGGGTGTTCTATGGCTTGAAATTAATCTATTCTGAGAAGCATCTAAGAGTATTTTACAATAGAATGGACAAAAGATATAAATCAATTTATTAATCTGATAGCAATAAGATCATGAAGTATAGATTTTTAAGCATTGCATTGATTGTTATTTTATCAGTGGGTTGCAAAAACACAAAGACCAATCGGACTTACACTAAAGTTGCCGCAGATAGTTTGGTAGCGAAAATAGAACAGTATTGCAATACACCCGTCCAGACGGAAGGTCTTGTTGTTCACATTTGTGGCGTAAGTGGAAAGAAAATGAAATTACAGTCCAAAAGTGGTGCGATAATCAAGATTGTTCCGGCTGATTCACTGTCCCGATTTGATCGAACCTACAACAAAAAGAGGGTTCGAGTTCAAGGAGTTGTAAAAGAATTCCGTACTGAAAAGAAATATGTTGACAGAATTGAGAAAGGAGGCCCTCTCTTGTGTCATATCGATCATACGCCCTGTAAAGACATTGAATGGGTGAAAGAAAAAGAGGAGTCAGGGGTTGCAGAAAAGATTTTGAAGCGAGACATAGCGAAATTGAGAAAACAAATGCAGCAAACCGGAAAAGATTATGTATCGGTTGTTACAATTTTTGCTGAAAAAGTTGAGATAATTGAACCCTTGTAGTTAATCCTCAATTGCTGATATTCTTAAAAATATGCAAAAAAAAGATTATAAGAAATTATTCAAAGATTGTTATTCGGTTCGCAAGAATAGTATTGCTTTGGTTGATATACCGGCAATGAATTATTTGATTGTAGATGGGGAAGGAGACCCAAATACCTCTCTTGCTTATCGGGAGGCAATAGAAGCCCTGTTTTCTCTTTCCTATGCCATAAAATTTAAGGTGAAGAAGGGTGATATGGCCATTGATTACGGGGTAATGCCTCTTGAAAGCCAATGGTGGACCGACAACATGAAGGAGTTCTCAACGGAGCGCAAAGAGGATTGGAAATGGTCTGCCATGATTATGCAACCTGATTTTGTCACTGAAGGTTTGGTTCAGGAAGCATTAGAGGAAGTTGCAAAGAAGAAGAGCCTGCCCGCCCTTTCGAAAATCCGTTTTGTGAGACGGACCGATGGGGTGTCTGCACAAATTTTGCATATTGGCCCCTACTCCGAGGAAGGGCCAACTGTTGAAAAACTTCATCAATTTATCAAGGATAATGGATATGAATTAACTGGGAAACATCGGGAAATCTACCTGAGCGATGTAAGGAAAGCCGCCCCCGAAAAATTGAAAACTATTATTCGACAACCGGTGGTAAAAAGATGACTGGAATTTCCCTTGATAGGGAGCAAGTAAAGTTTGGATTTTCCGGTTTGACTCAAAGGTTTAGTTTGCTATGGAACAGAAAGATTATATTCTAAAAGAGATTGATAAAATCTCAACTCTATTGATTGCAATGGTGGATCGCCTAAGAGGGTTGAAAAATCAAGTTGCTATCTCAATTGGGAATGAATTTGAACAAAACAATGAGAAGTTGAAGAGGGAGACCGGATTTGATTTGGACATCCTCCTGGAGACTCAAAAATCAGACTTTGAGCGGCTATTCCGAAGAGAAGAGGGCTGGGATGCCTCTAATCTGGAGTTATTGGCTGATCTTATTAGTAATGTTGAGTTGGAGAATAAAGTGAAGGAATTACAGATCAGAAGAAAGGCAATGGAATTGTATGAGTATTTAAATCAGGTTTCCCAAACATTTTCAATGGATAGGGACAGAAAGATAACCGGATTGAAAGTTTATCTTGAATCTAAGGATTAACCGTATTGATTAGGGGGGAAGAAGTCAATAATTAGTTGTAATAAAGTAAGTATGATTAGGTACTCAAGGCAATCGACCTTGCGAGTCCCCCCACAGCAATGTTTAGTTTACTTTATGTGGATCCATCTTAGCAATTAAAACGCATGAAAAAGATTTTTTTTACACTGATGGCTCTTTGGTTCGGGGCTTTGTTTTTGAAGGCACAACATCTTGAAAGAATACAATTCACTAATGACTCACTAGATTCTAAATGTGATTTTCGTTACTCTGATTGCGCAACTTCTGTATACCTGGATTCCTTAAGAAGTCTCTATGATCTAACTTCTATTACAAAAAACTGTAGCTCCCATCTCGAAAAAGCTAAGAAGTTAATGGATTGGACCCACTCACGGTGGAGGCACAATGGCTGGGATCAGCCAGAGAAAAGTGATGCCATTTCTATTTTGCAGGAGGCTGAAGCAGGGAAAAACTTCCGTTGTGTTGAGTACGGGATCGTTTTGGCCGCAGTATTGAATTCTGTGGGAATTCCAGCCAGAGTTCTTGGTTTAAGAACAAAAGATGTGGAGACAAGAAAGTCAGGGGCAGGTCATGTCGTTACAGAAGCTTATTTGCCTGATTTACGGAAATGGATTTTACTGGATGGGCAGACCAATAAGATTCCCATTATGAAAGGTATACCCTTAAATGCAGTAGAATTGAACCTCGCGTTGAATAATCATCCAAAGCAGGTTCAATTCTCAAATGTTTATGGTATTTGCAAAGGAAAAACAACGAGGCGGTACATCGATTGGATTGGGCAGTATCTTTTCTATTTTAACACATCTTTTGATCAAAGTTATGATGGCGAAAAGATGAAATGTAATGGGAAATCTTCTATGATGTTGGTTCCTTTGGGTGCGAAGCAACCAAAGATTTTCCAGATTAAGCACAAAATTGATTATTGCATATATACTAACAATGTCAATGATTTTTACAGGATTCCTTGTTTACAAGAGTAGGTAGGAAACACAATTGCTCACTCAAATTCATCAGCTACGAATTGATCTGGTAGCCTGAATCATTTCTACTTGAAAAGGTCTGCGAACTAAACTATATTGCATCCGCAAGATCAGACATAAGGACGACCTTACTCAATCATGAAAAATAAAAAAAGGGAAGTCTTATGGTATAAAGAATATCTTTCGAGTGAAATTTGGTTGTTTGTATCATGCAACCCGCACAATTCCCTCCTGAAACACATGCAAACTTTAGGAAGGTAGAAGAAAAGCGAAGGCTAATCCGTAGGGATTGGTCTTCGCTTTTATTATGATTTGGAAGTCTGTATTTGACCTCTGTTTTTGTTAGAAGTTACAGCTTTACTTTTTTAAACTTCTGCTTTTGGTGGTGATCATTGGTCTTTACAAATTCTTCGCTATTTACTTTCTTAGATCAACCCTCTCGCCTTTAATTCCAGGTATTTGTTCAGAGTGTTTATGGTCAGGTGTTCGGGTTTTGTCAGTACGGCATGAATTCCATTCTTTTCCAGCTCGTGAACGATCTGTTTTTTATCGTAAATGAACTTTTCCCCAATGGTTTTAATGTAAATATCCTCAATGTTTTTGCTGTTTCCTTTCAATAGCTTGGGAATTTCAGAATTGGAGAAGAATACAACCACAAGTAGGTGGTTTCTCGCTAAACCCTGCAGGTACGGAAGCTGCCGTTTCATAGAATCCAGGCTTTCGAAATTGGTGAAGAGCAGGAGGAGGCTGCGTTGCCGAATCTTGCGTTTCACTGTCCCGTAAAGCAATTCAAAGTTGGGTTCCTGAAAGTTTGTGCTTTGATTGTAAAGCACCTGCATTATTTTCAGTATGTGTGGTCGCTGCGAATTGGCCGGAACCGTGGCCTGAATCTCCTTGGAAAAAGTAATCAAGCCCGCTTTGTCCTGCTTCTGATTAGCAGTATTGGCAATTACCAGGGTAGCGTTAATGGCATAATCCAGTAATGACATGCCGTTAAAGGGCATCTTCATAGATCGTCCCATATCGATGAGGCAATATACTTCCTGGGATTTCTCATCCTGAAACTGGTTAACCATGAGCTGGCTTTTTCTGGCTGTTGCCTTCCAGTTTATGGTTCGATAATCATCTCCTCGAACGTATTCGCGAATTTGGTCAAATTCCATCTGATGTCCAATGCGACGGATCTTTTTGATTCCCGCTTCGTTCAACCGGTTGGAAATGGCCAGTAGCTCGTACTGATGCATCTGGATAAATGAAGGGTACACAGGAATTATTTGTTCCTGTTTTGTTTTGAATCTTCGAATAAAGAGCCCCAATGGCGTTCTGACAAAGAGGTTAATTACCCCAAAATGGTATTCTCCTCTTGTTATTGGCCTGAGTTGGTACTTTATTCTGCGGGTTTGTCCAGGAGGTATACTTAAATCAAATGACAGATCTCTTATCTGGAACTGGATGGGAATTTCATCTACGATAGTCAGGTTGATGGGAAAACCATACTGACTCTTCACATCGATCTCAATGGTGTTCTGATCTCCGTTGGAAAGTTTTTCCGGGCAGAGACGTTCTGCCTGTACACTTTTTTTCGGCAGAAAGAGTAAAAACAGATCGATGAAGGACAGAAGCACCAGGGTTAGCAACAGAAAGTTTGCCAACTTGTATACTACGGGAATGAAACTTCCGCAGACATACAGGCTGACTATACAAGTAGCGGCCAGGTAGAGCCTGGAGTGAATGTATAATGCTCGAATAAATTTCACAGGATGCGTTTTAGCGTGGAATTTCGATGTTGTCAACTATTTGTGCAATGATCTGTTCACTGCTGATTCCTTCCATCTCCTTTTCAGGCGTAAGAATGATACGGTGATGAAGCACCGGAATTACAATCTCACGGATATCTTCAGGAGTTACAAAATCTCTTCCCTGTATAGCTGCCATGGCCTTTGCTGCCATCATAACTGCAACGGAGGCTCTTGGCGATACACCCAGTAGCAATGCAGGGTGATTTCTTGTATTGTGAACGATTTGAGCAATGTAACGTCGTAAATTCTCATCGATGTGTAGGGCCTGAATACGGTTTCTGAAATCTTTGATTTGCAGGATGCTTAGTAGGGGGTTGATTTGGTCCAGTTCATCCATTCCCTTCTGCTCATGCTTGGTGTTTAGAATTTCCACCTCCTCTTCAAAGGAGGGATAGCCTACGTTAATCTTCATCATGAATCGATCCAGCTGAGCTTCGGGAAGTCGATAAGTTCCTTCCTGCTCAATTGGATTCTGAGTGGCTAACACCCAGAAGGGCTCATCCATGGCATGGGTTGTGCCGTCGATGCTAACCTGATTCTCCTGCATCACTTCAAACAGGGCAGCCTGGGTTTTGGCAGGGGCCCGGTTGATCTCATCAATTAGTACGATATTGGAAAAAATGGGCCCCTGATTGAATTCGAATTCCGATTTACTCATGTTGAATACGGTGGTTCCCAAAACATCCGAAGGCATCAGGTCGGGGGTAAACTGTATACGTGAGAAATCAGCCGAAATACTTTTGGCAAGAAGTTTTGCCGTAAGAGTTTTTGCAATTCCGGGAACCCCTTCGATGAGAACGTGCCCTTTGGCCAGAAGTGAGACCAAAAGAAGGTCAATCATTTTTTCCTGACCAATGATTACTTTTCCAATTTCCTTTTTTATTTGAACAACCGTTTGGTTGAGTTCGTCCAGATCGATACGATTTTGAAACAGACTGGTTTTTTCCATAGTAATAGGTATTATTCGAATATGCTTAGATGCAATTTTTGTATATGTATTCAATTCGGGAGTTGAAGGCTTCCAGCTCCTCGTCACTGATTTGCTCTTTGGTTTGAATTTGATTCCCCTGCTCAAAAAGCATGGAGAGTGTTCGTTTTGCAATGCCGGAACGTTTGCTCATGAGTTCGAACTGGTTTTCTTTGCCATCAAATATTTCAATGTGATATTTGCTGCGAATGAATTCCTGCAAGTGCTTAAATTTTTTCAACGCAATGTCTTTGTGGTTTTTTCGGTTGTAGTACAATCTTCCCACCGTATGGATGAATTCCAAAGTAGTATTGGGCAGAGGCTTTAAAATGGGGATCACCCTTTGTTTTCTCTTGCCCTGAAACAGCAGGTAGAGGATCAGTATTATGAGTAATAGATAGTACGCTTTTTTTAGGGCTCGGTTGTTTAGTATGTATTGCAGCGGACTGCCCATGGCAGAATTGGTGTTTGGCTTATAGTATTCATCCCAAATTATTTTTTGATTGGGGAGATAGGAAAAGGCATTGTATACATAGTCTGCATTGTTTTCCCATAACAGGTAGTAGTTTGTGAAGGAGAGGGGTTGAGTATTCAAATAAACGTTACCTTTTCCCATTTTAATTTTAACGAACTGAATTTGTTTCTGCTCGTTGCAGCCTAAAACCAGGATATTTTTGTTGGAGTATCTGCTAATGTGGCTTCGGCCGTAGGCTTTGGTATAGTTGATGCCCTTTTGTTTCCGAAGGGAGGGGTTTTCGAAATTTTGTGTTTGCGATTTCTTTCGAATGATATTTTTCAGAGAATTGTTTTGACTGTATTTCAATCCCAGAGAATCGGATATGCTGCGTCCCAATTCATCTGCAGCAAGAAATACCTGATTTCCTTTTCGGGCCAGATTTAGAATTTTTTGGCAATCCAGTGGAGCCGGATCAAAAGCCTGGGTGATGTATATGTAATTGGCTGTAGGAGCAAAGGAATCCAGCACAGGATAATTGTATGCAGGAAGCTTACGGATCTCAATTTCTTGTTCGGGGAACAAATCTTTCTGAAGCAAGTCATGCAGTATGTAGTCCCCAAAAGGGCGTTTGTCGTTTGCATTAAAATTGGGAGTCCAGTCGATGGGACTTGGGGCGAGCAGCTCCATTACGAAGAGTCCAATAAACAGGACTGCTAGTAGGATTATGTTTTTGGAGAAGTTTACCTTCATTATTTCTGCTGTTGTGTTACGATGTTTGGATCCGATTCTAAGTACTTTTTATAATGAGATAGCAATGTAGGAATGGTTTGCATCACTATCCATTTTGATGTTGTGGATTCAATTGTTGATTAAACGATTGGAAATCTTCATTGATTTGAAAGAAATCTTTCTCATTTATTGTGAAGTCTCCATACCAAACTGCTTCGTACAGGTTTGCTATTTCTTTAAAGGAAGATTTAAGACCTTGTTCTTGAATTTCACGATAGTAGTCGAGATTGGTCTTTTTCGCTTTCCACTGAATTAGATCTTTATCCGAAAGATTTTTTAGAGTCTGAAGAAACAGATAACGAACAGCCGTTTGGTATTGGCCCCTTTTTATTGCTTCCAGAATCAATTGTGCCCAATCGGTTTGAGTTGGATCGTCGCTGTGCTTGAAATTGATGGGAGTTACTGTTTTGTCAGGGCGAAAAATGTTGCCCATTGATGTTTTGAGCAGGCGGCTGACGAAGAATAGTAGAAGCCCACCGATTAAAATGTACCTGAAAATTAGAGCTGGTGTTGCCTGGCTCAGTAGGTAGATGAGTTGCTTCCAAATCCATCGTTTAATGCGATCCCAAAGGCTTTCGGGCTCCGGGGGCAAGCGATCGTAAAGGAATTCATTTTGATTCTGATATTCTTTAATCAGTTGAATGTTTTTATGTTTTACCCAAAGATGTTCCTGCCCTCTATCATAATGAAGTGTATCTGTTGCAGTAGTGGATGGCAATGGTAAAGAGTAGCCTGGTACTACCAGGCTACAAAGTAATATTATTGTGATCAGAAAACTATGCTTCATTTTCTCCAATGGTTTCTAGTTGGTTCAGCAGATCCGGACTCTCTTTTTGTTCTACAAGATTAAAATACTGCAGAGTAAGGCTGATTGATAAGATGGAGTAGAGTAGCAGAGAACCAATGCTTGCAAAAATGGCAAACAGGATGACGATGGTATTGTTGATTTCAAAATTTCCTGATGTTCCCAAATGGATTCCGATGATGAATTGGTAGATTGCCGATGGTAAGTTAAAAACTTGTCCCATCATCGATACCAGAATGCTTACAACAAAGAAGATCAGGAAGGTTTTCCACCAATTGTTTTTGATGAGATAGAAGCAGCGATTCATAGCATCGGAAAAGCTTTTGCCCTCGATTATGCGGATAGGCAGAAGCAAAAGGAAACAGATTCCCAGGTAGATGCCAGGTATCAATAGCAGCAGGGAGGCCAAGCCACTAAGCAAACCGATCAGAAAATTAGACCAAAGAATTATACGAAGGTCCTTTAGAACTTCTTTCCCGATTTGAGCAAAATCAAAATTAGGGCCATTATGAATCTTATACAGCTTGATGTATTCCAGTATAACACCGAAAACCAGAGAGTAGGCAAGAAACATTAAAACGTAGGCAAAGAGTAAGTAGATATTAAAAACATCCAATGGATTTCGCATTTCTGATGGGTTGTATAGGGTACTGCTAACACTGATTTGACTTATACCAGTAAAAATCCCCATCAGTAGGGCTGCAGGAACCACATAGAAGAGCAGTGCCTTTATAATTGGCTTAAAATTTTGTTTTAGGAATGTGAAAGTAGCATTAAGGATATCTCCAAATTCTCTTTCTCGTTCCAGTTTAAATTGGGTTTCAAACATTATTTGTAAAATTTAGTGTGTTTGTAAAACGTGCCTCTAATGAGTAACCTCGTTTCTTTGAATTGGTTGATTTGCTAATTGATTCGGATATAAAATGAAATACCAGATAACGAAGGCCAAAGAAGATCCAATAATCAGGATACCTAGCCATAGGGGCATTTCGGTGTGTCGGGTTACAAAGCCTTCCAGAAAACCAGCTACTATGAACAGGGGAACAATGCCCAGGATTATCTTGGCGCCTTTCCTGGTTCCTCTGGCCAGTGAGATTTTGCGGGGTAGGGTGCCAGGAAAAATCAAGCTGTTACCCATTACCATGCCTGCACATCCGGCCAGAATAATGGCTGAGATTTCAAGTGTTCCGTGAATCCAAATGGTACGAACCGATTCCCAGAAAACATCATATTCGGCAAAGAAGTATTGAAAGCTTCCAAGCATAATTCCATTTCTAAAAAGAATGAAGCCCGAGCCAAAAGCAGTGAAAATGCCCGTTACAAAAGCAAAGAAGGCAACCTTTATGTTGTTTACAGTAATCATAAGAAACATGCTGGTTTCATCCATTTGGTTGTATACGGCCATGGGATTTCCTTTTTTGATATTATCAATGGTGCTGTTCACGTAATTGTCTCCCATGATGATGCGTACAAATGATAAATCATGCTGAGCAGAAACAACTCCAATCAATGTGGAGACGAGGAAAATCAAAAAGGCATAAAACAGTTCTTTCCGAACACTGTACATTAGTAGAGGCAATTCTGTTTTCCAGAATCGGATCAGGCGCCCGCTTTTTATTTTTCGATTGCGATAGATGTGTTGATGTGCTTTGGATGCCAATTGATTCAAATAGTCCGACGTTTTGGAGCCTGGATAAAATGTATTGGCATACGATAGGTCGTCTGTTACCTGAATAAAGAGATCTGCAATATTATCTGCACTGCTTTCTTGTTTTCTATCCAGTAAGCTTTCGAAATGTTGCCACTTCTTTATGTTTTGATTCAAAAATCTGATCTCCTTCATTCCCCAAAGAATTGTTTAGAGTATTTTCCTTTGCAAGGTTTGTTCCATCTCTCTTTGGGCTTCCAATTCTTTTAAATTTTGGAGTGGTTCCAAGTTACAGGAAATCAGTGCTCAATTGTTTGAGGAGGACGTATTAACTTGCAATAGGGTTTTAAAATCTCTTTATGATAAGTATATTAGCAAAAGTAAAAAAAATATGGAGAATGGAAAGTATTAATGTTGAAACCACCCAAAATGTTAAGATCAATTATCAGGTGGCTAGTGTGGGGGAAAGGTTGTTGGCAACAATTTTGGATTTTGTTTTTCTGGCAGTTGTATGTTTAGTCCTTGGGTTCTTTCTGAACATGGCTGGAGTTACCGGAATAGTTATGGGGGTAATCCTTGTGGTGTTGGTAGGTATTTACCATATTGGGTTTGAAGTGTTGAGTAGTGGGCAGAGTCTGGGCAAGCTGATAATGAAACTCAGAGTTGTACGATTGGACGGCGGAGCTCCCGGTTTTATGAATTACTTTATTCGGTGGATTTTTAGGCTAATTGATATTACTGCTACTACCGGATTATGTGCTATTATCACTATTGTGCTGAATGACAAAGGACAGCGCTTGGGCGATATTTCGGCAGGAACCACCGTGGTAAGAGTGCGAAAGGATGTTTCTCTTTCTGAAACAATTTTCCAGGAGATTACGGATGATTACGAGGTGATATTTCCTGAAGCTGCAAAAATGAGTGACCGTGACATTGATCTGGTACAACAGGTAATCCAACAAATAGATAGATTGAGGGAAGAGCCTGTTGAGAAATTGCAATTTGGTTTACGTGCCCGAAAAAAGGTGACCGAACAGCTTGCAATTACTACAGAGATGGAACCCAAAGAATTCTTTCAAACCATACTAAAGGATTACAATCATTTGTATGGTAGATAAATAAAAGAATTTCAATATTGTAATATTTTTTTGCGTCCGTTTCTGAAATTCTTCGTCTACCTAAGTGAATCAAATAATTTTTATTGAAAACACTTAAAACAACGAAGATATGAATAACGAATGTTGCGGATCGCAATTGCACCACACAGGTATCTGTTGCCACGATGAAGAATTGCAGGGGAAATTGGCCCAAGAGGTAATGAGTGAATACATTCCCACCGAGGAGGATAAAAAGAACTGTACCTGTGGCAGTGGGGGCAAAAAGGAACCTGGAGTTTGTCAGTGCGGAACCAGGGAGAAGAAGAAAAATCCTTATAGTGATATGAGCTATGCCGGAAGTGGATGTGGTTGTGGGGGCAATTGCGGATGCTAGACTAATAACAATTGAAACTGATTTTCATAGATGACGCTGGCTTCGGTCAGCGTTTTTTTGTGTCTTTGGAGTTGGTTGATGGAGGAAGTTGTGTTTGTTGATTGTAAGTGTTAAAAAATCTCAAAATCATTTAGGGTGAATATTTATTCATTATATTTGTTCCATGCGATTAAAGGATGAACAAAAAATAGAAGCCATCTACCAGGCAACGCTGAGGTTGAACGAAAAGCTTGGATTTGTGGGTATGACGATGGCCAAAATTGCAAAGGAAGCTGGTATCGCCACCGGTACTCTGTATATTTATTTCAAGAACAAGGAAGTTTTGATTAATGAGCTGTACTTGTATCTGAAGAAACGGAAAGCGAAGAATCTTCTTGCAGGCTGGAGAGCTGACAAACCCTTCAAGTTGGCATTGAAGCATGTGGTGGTGGCGCATCTGAGAAACAGTATCGAAAACAGGCAGGAATCTGCATTTCTGGAACAGTATTTTCGGTCCCCTTTTATCCGTGAAGAGGTTCAAAATCAGGGGATGGAACTTTTCGCTCCCTTTTTCGAAATGGTGGAGGATGGGAAAAAGCAAATGATTATTAAGGATTTGGATGACTTGTTATTGTTTGCGGTGATCAATGGAATCAGCTCGGAGTTTGAAAATTTGATTAATTCCGGTCAGATGGAATTGAACCAGGAGAATCTGGATTTGATTTATTCACTAATTTGGGATGCCCTAAAGGCTTAGGAGGCTCCCACTTTTTTTGATTTTAAAATGAATAATTATTCACTAAAATGTAGGCTCATGATACTTTTGAAGATTGGAATAGTAATAATTGTGGGGATAACTGCCTTTTTTCTGTTTGCCCCGCAATTTGGGGGGAGAATTACCCGAACCTACCAAGAGGTTTTGGAACGATCTCCCAACTATAGCGAAGGAAAGTTTGTAAACCCGGTTGAAACAAATATGCCGGTGCCCAAGTTATCGGTAATGTTGGAATTTTTCCGGAAAGGGAACAACCGGGAACCCAATTACGAGTTGAAAACCAAATCTTTCGGGCGGAAGGAGTTTATAGATAAAAAGGACGACGACGAGTTGAGCTTCTCCTGGTTCGGTCATTCTTCCGTACTCCTCAATATCGAGGGGAAAGTGCTTCTTATTGATCCGGTTTTTAGTGAAAGGGCTTCCCTGTTCTCCTTTGCCGGGCCCAAAAGTTTTACCTATTCTGATAAATTGGAGGTGGAGGATCTGCCCCAGGTGGATGCCGTTTTAATTTCGCATGATCATTACGATCATCTGGATTATTCTACCATCAGGAAATTAAAGGATAAGGTGGATGCCTTTTTCGTTCCACTGGGCGTTCGGGTACATTTGGAGGCTTGGGGTGTACCGGCAGATAAAATTACTGAACTGGATTGGTGGGATGAAATTCCATTGGATCAAAATATTGAATTGGTCTTTACACCAACGCGTCACTTCTCCGGAAGGGGCCTTGCAGACCGGGACAAAACACAGTGGGGAGCCTGGGCTGTTATTGGAAATCGCAAAAAGGTTTTTTTCACCGGGGACTCAGGCTATTTTAACGGTTTCCAGAAGATCGGAGCCAAATACGGTCCCTTTGATCTGGCCTTTATCGAATGCGGCCAGTACAATGAAGCATGGTCTTCCATTCATATGATGCCGGAACAATCAGCTCAAGTGGGAGAAGATCTGAAAGCCAGGGTGGTGGTGCCTATCCACTGGGGGAAATTCAAGTTGAGTCTTCATAGCTGGACCGAACCTGTTGAGCGTTTTCTCACAGCAGCTCAAGACAAGAACTACCAGGTACTTACTCCCCGACTGAATGAGGTGGTTGCTTTAAAAAATATTAGACCCGAGACTTGGTGGCGAAGAGAGGTGCCACAATTGGTGGAGCAATTGGCTCGATAGGTTGTACTGGCTATTGTCTTTTGATTAGTTTGCATTAAATTGATTTGAACCCGACCTGCTCCTGTTTATTATGGGGCGGGTTTTGGGTTGAAATGGAACCTTTATTACCGAGTGTTTGTAAATTTCTATAATAAAATATTCTTCAATCCCTAGGAGCTTTTTTTATCTATCACCTTTTTGCCGGAATTCGGATAAAGAGAAATAGCAGGGAAAAGGAGTAGTAATTCTCTTTTTTATTAAATTTGTTGGAAACAAGAGGTCATGGTAGAACAAATTTGGAGAGAATATCATAAAAAGCTTTTGGGCTTTATTCGGAATAGAGTATCTGATCCCACTCTGGCGGAGGATATTCTTCAGGATGTTTTTATCAAGATCCATTCGCATATCAATACCCTGCAGGAGGACCGAAAGATCAAGGCCTGGCTTTACCAGATTACTCGCAATACTATTATCGACTACTATCGGATGAATCGCTCACAGGAGGAAACCACCAGTATTGAGAATGATTTGGAAGAGAATGGAGAAGGAGCATCTATGGAGGATATTCACAGTTGTATTCTTCCCATGATCAATTCCCTTCCCGAGAGCTACCGTGAGGTTTTGTTGCTGTCGGAGTTAAATGGAATGAGCCAGCGGGAGGTGGCCGATAAGTTAGGGATTTCCTACTCCGGTGCAAAATCAAGAGTACAAAGGGGACGCTTGCTGTTGAAGGATGCCCTGGCTCAATGTTGTACCTTCGAACATGATTCCAGTGGGCGCGTAATCGATTATCAAAAGAAATCTCCCAATTGTAGAACTTGCCGCCACGATTCTTGCGAATCCTAAAATTAGATTTTACGGAAGTTTAACCTTGCCCGCTTTTTATTCATTATTTGTTAATTCTCAAAAAAGACTTGCTTAACAGTAGATACTTACCTTGTTGATGTATAATAAAACTGTTTAAGCGAATGAAAAGCTCAAAAAGAAAAGTAGACCTTGTCATTCTTTCTGACATCCACCTGGGGACCTATGGTTGTAGGGCCGAAGAGTTGTTAAAGTACCTGAATTCGATCAAGCCGGGCAAGTTGGTACTTAATGGAGACATTGTAGATATATGGCAGTTTAAGAAACGCTACTGGCCCAAATCGCACATGCGAATTCTTAAGCACATTACTTCCCTTCTATCCAAAGGGTGTCCCGTGTACTACGTAACAGGAAACCACGATGAAATGCTTCGTAAATTTGAAGGATTTAAAATCGGCTCCTTTCATATCGTCAATAAATTGGTGCTAAATCTTCAGGGGAAGATAACCTGGATCTTTCATGGGGATGTGTTTGATGTGACCATGCAGCATACCAAGTGGCTCACTAAGTTGGGCTCCTGGAGTTACGATTTGCTTATTCTCATCAATTCCCTGGTGAATTGGGTGGTTATCATGATGGGGAGGGAGAAAGTATCGCTTTCCAAAAAGATTAAGAACGGCGTAAAATCAGCTGTTAAATACATCAACGATTTTGAGCAAACTGCCGGCGATATTGCCATTGCTAACGGGTACGACTATGTTGCCTGCGGACATATTCATCAGCCCGAGATGAAGGAGTTGAGCAACCGCAATGGGAAAACCACTTACCTTAATTCAGGGGACTGGATTGAGAATCTAAGTGCTCTTGAGTTTCACGATGGAAAATGGAGTATTTACCATTACCAGGAAGATGAGGAGGCTCATGCTGTAACACCCGATCCGGCAGTGTACCAGATTGATGATTACGATCAGTTATTCAAGGATCTTGTGAATGAATTTGTTCTTGAGAAAAACGATGTAGCTTGATGTGGTTATGAAAATATTGTATGGAATACAGGGAACAGGGAATGGCCATTTGACCCGTGCGATGGAATTGCTTCCCTACTTGAAAAGGGAGGCGGAGGTTGATGTTCTTATTAGTGGCTTGCATCATGACTTGAGTATTGATTTTCCGGTGAAGTACAATTGCCAGGGATTAGGATTTTTCTTTGGACGCAATGGGGGCATTGATTTACCCAAAACTGTTCGTTACCTGAATTTGATCCGGTTTATGAAAGATGTGAAAAGACTACCCGTGGAGGAGTATGATCTGGTGATCAGTGATTTTGAGCCTGTCACGGCTTGGGCCTGTAAAATAAAGAGGAAATATTGTCTTGGAGTGAGCCATCAAAGTTCTTTACTTTCGCCTAATGTGCCGATGCCTGAGAAGGTGGATCCTTTAGGAATGTGGATTCTGAACAATTATGCACCCTGCAACAAGTACCTGGGGTTTCATTTTGATACTTATGGCGATAATATTTTTACACCTGTTCTTCGTAGGCAAATTCGTGTATTGGAACCCGAAAATAGAGGCCATATTACTGTGTACCTGCCTGCCTATTCTGATGACGTTTTGCTGAAAGTGTTCAACAATGGAAGTAGTAAAAAATGGGAAGTATTTAGCAAGCACACAAAGAAGAGTTTTAAACGTGGCAATGTATCTGTTTTTCCGGTGAATGGCAGTTCGTTTCTGGAGAGCATGCGAACCTGTGATGGTGTAGTTTGTGGGGCTGGTTTTGAAACGCCTGCAGAGACACTTTTTCTGGGAAAGAAACTTGCGGTAGTACCTATGAAAGGACAATTCGAACAGGAATGCAATGCTTATGCATTGCAGAAGATGGGGATTCCGGTTTGGCATCATTTTGAAGCAATGAAAAAAGAAGAGCTGAATCTATGGTTGGAAGCGGAAGGCAAAAAGGGCCTGGTAGATTATCCTGATAATGCCCGTTATGTAGCAAGGTACATAATGCACCATTACGGGAAAACCAGAGCTTTGAGTTAATAAAATATCCTGTGATCAATTTAGAGGAGTACAGGATGATTTAATTAGAAATAAATGCAAGTAGTTTTTGTTTTAGTCAGGATTTGAATGCTGTTAGCGCAGAATTAATTTCGTAGATTAGGTTGTTTTTGTTTTTTGTAAAACAGGGAGGTCAATGTACCTCCCTGTTAATTTGAAACTGTTTACGAATATTATATTCAGATTATTTTGAATTGATATTTGCTGATAAAAAAAAATCGATTTTAGAAGCGATTAGTATCGTCGAATTAAAATACAACTGTAACTGCCTGTTTTTTTTAATATCTACGATAGAAACTTTTCAGTTTGCTTGTCAGTTGTGTATAGATCGGTTTGGTGAACTCGATAAACAGATCCTGCGGTGCCGGAGCCGGAACCGGTTCTTGTTTGCAAATGTCTATTTCTTTAGGCGTTAGTGCTCTTTCATCACCATTGAAATGCCCCCATTGAGTAAACCATACAAATTCTCCGGGAATGCGCTCGTGACTTAATATTCTATTGCTTCTGAAATCAACAATTTGAAGATTAAGTAATCCTTTGGATATGACTTCCCGTTTGTGAACGGTCAACTTGGCTTTTACCCGGTTGAGTACATCTACCTTAGAGCCATCTTTTAGGGTGATTTCACCAACCTTTACACTATCCTGGCTTGTTACTACTTTTCTGTTGGCTAATTCATGTGTTTCGCCAACAACAAAATCTTCGAATTGGATTCGAACAATTTGATCGAGAACCTCTAGCTTTTCGTTTTCGGCTTCTTCTGGACTGTAGAAGCGAACAAACTCTTTGCCTAAAGATTGTCCAATGAATTTGTCTACCTGATCCTGAAAGAAATCTGCACTAAGTCTGTATTTTGCAGAAGGTAACGGGATTTGCTCTACAACTACTTTGAGGGTGGCCAGGTATTTTGATTCTTCGATCCAATGCAGCACATCCCGGTAGTTAGGGACAAATTCGTTGGCCTTAACAAAATGATGGTAGGCAGTACGGGCACCTTCCCGGGTCCCCTTGGCAAGAGCTTGCTCACCGGCTTTGTAGCATTCCGGACCTGCTTGTGACTTGGCATTCTCCAGTTCACTCATATAGTAGTGGGGAGAGGAAATCAGATTTTTAGCAGCAGGACAACGGTCAATTTCCTGGGCCAGGCGATTTAAGGTTTGATATTTGTCGACAACCTGAGTCCATTTTAAAGGTCCATTGGCTGCTAAAGTATGGTTGATTTGTTGCTCATACCAGTTTACAGCCATTGGATAGCTTTTAAGTAGGGTTTGCTGTGCTTTGGTTTTGTTGGGATTGGATCGCAAACGGGAAACCGACTTCATCACAGCTTGGTAGTAGTTTCCTTTTTCAAGGGCCTTTTCACCCGAACTGCAGGAAGTTAAGTAGACTCCCAAAATCAGCGTGAGTAATGGTAGAATTTTTCGCATAGACTTGGTTTTTCTTTCGTGTTTTGGACAAATATAACAAAATCAGTACCAAATTTTATGGAACTGTTTGTCTGCTGGGTAGAATTGTACAAGGTTAGTGCAACATGTATGAAGAATGTGCCAGGGCTGCACGAAAACATCATGACTTTCTCCGTTGCTTCTTTATATCCTCTGTGGTTGAATTCTTTAGGCAATGTATTCGTTTTTTGTAGAATCTACCTCCCAAGGTTTCTTTTATGCTTTATTTTCTCCTGTAGAAATTGTAACTTTTGTATCTCTTGTTTTTGAAATAGGAGTAGTAGCTGTGTTTTCCTGTTATTCATTCAAATCCTTTAAATTATCCGGAGCCCATAGCGCATAAGTTTACAAGGAGTTGTTTTTGGTTGGGTGAACTAGAATTGCATAACTATGTTGTTAGTTTGTGATTTTTTGTTAAGTTTAAGACTGAAATGGAATTCTCTTGTGTTTGTTTATGAGGAATTCTATTCGATTGAGTAAGTAAGAATAATACTTTTGCTACTTAACATGTATTCAGTAATCCATATCGAAAAATGCATATCCATGAAAAATAGTTTTACTCTCATTTTATTTACGATTACAGCATTTATTTTTAGTAAGGAATCCTTGGGACAAGAAAAAAAGTTCCATTCAGGTGGAGAATATATAGGGCAGGAAGTACCGAAACTTCAACCGGAAGTATTTGCCCCTGGTATTGTGTCCAAAGTCTCGGAATATGAATTTGGATCGGTGTTTTCGAAAGATGGGAATGAATTTTATTATGGGGTGGATGATCGTGGAAAGTCAGAAATTAGATTTATGACTCGAATAGACAATAAATGGAGCAAGCCCCAAAAGATCCGATTCAATAGTGCATACAGTTACAACGATCCATTTTTATCTCACGATGGAAATAGGTTGTATTTTATTTCCGATCGTCCGCTTAATGGATCAGGAGAAAAAAAGGATTATGATATTTGGTATGCTGAAAGAAAAGGAGAGGGTTGGTCGGAACCAATTAATGCGGGTTCAACAATCAATTCATCCAAAGACGATTACTATATCTCCTTTTCCAATGAAGGAACCCTTTATTTCGCCTCGAATGTACATACTTCGGATAGTACCAAATGGAATTTTGATATTTACTATTCTGAATTGAAAGATGGAGTCTATCAAAAACCCGTAAGAATGGGGGAGAATATTAATTCTCCGGGGTATGAGTCGGATGCTTTTGTTTCCCCTGATGAGAGTTACATTATCTTTTGCTCCCGTCGAAAGGAAGGATATGGCCTGGGAGATTTGTACATTAGTTTTAAGGAGGATGGTAAGTGGACGAAAGCCGTAAATATGGGGGCTGAAATAAATACAAGTAGTTACGAACTATGTCCCTTTGTTACCCGTGATGGGAAATACTTCTTTTATGGTAGTAGTAAGGATATTCACTGGGTGGATGCACAAATAATTGAAAGCTATCGGAATAAAAGGCCTTAGCTGTTTTATGCCATGGCGATTTTAAATTATTAAAGAGGATAAGGTATTTATGCTTTATCCTTAAAGGATTGAATGCGAAAAAGGATAGGAGTAGCAGATTGATGAAAAAGACAATTTTGATTGTAATCTTCGGGATGATTGGATTATCTCAAGTAATAGCCCAAACAGATGATAAAATAGTGATTGATGATGACATTCAATTAATCCCTCTTCAGGATTCTGTTTTTATTCATACGACCTGGCACGAAATGCAGAAATACGGCAGAGTTCCCTCGAACGGTATGATTGTTATTAAAAATGGACAAGCAATAATGATTGATACTCCAATGGATAATGACAAAACAAGACGGTTGACTGAATACATGGAGGAGTCATTTGGTGTTAGTTTGGTAAAACTTATTGCCGGACACTATCATGAAGATTGCATTGGAGGTTTAGAATACCTACAAAGCAGGGGGATTGAGTCTATCGCTAATTCGATGACCATTAGCAAATGCAAAGAGCAGGAACTGCCAATTCCTTCCAGATGCTTTACCGACTCCTTAAGCTTTAATTTTAACGGATTGCAAATTGAATGCAGATACTTTGGCGGGGGTCACACCTTTGACAATATAACAGTCTGGCTTCCCCAAAAGCAGATTCTGTTTGGTGGTTGCCTGGTTAAGTCGATAGCTTCAAAAGGGCTGGGATATATTGGCGAAGCAGTATTGGCTGATTGGGACGTGACCGTGAAAAAGGTAATGGATGAGTACCAGGATGTTGAGATTATTGTACCGGGACATGGCAATTATGGTGGACGGGAATTGTTAATTCATACAATTGAATTGGTTGAAAAGCAAAGGTTGAAATAAATCGGTACTAATCAGAAACAGGTTTGTTTATGTTTCTTCCGGATTGCTATCTCAATGGTTTGGATGGAAATAAAAAACTGATTGTAAGAATAAATACAATTTGTTGCAGAAAAGTCCATGTGAAGCTGGACTTGCACTTTTCCCACTAAAACCTGGCAAGTAATTATAAAAATTGCCTTAAAACTTCGAATTGTTGAAATAGTTTATAGCTTATCATTCTTTATGGAAGTTATGCAAATAGTAAACAACTAGTCTTCACAAAAAACAGAAAGACTTTTTACTGTTTTAACCACAGCTTTTGTGCAATACAATAGTAGAGCAAACTGCCGTATCGTAAATAATTACAACAAAGCCCTATAGGTTGAAAAATCGACTATTACGATTTCCTAACCGGTTCTGTTGGTTTTCACAATTGGTTCCAAGAAGATTAAATTGGTAAAAAAATGAAACCATGTAGAAGGTTTTGAAATTCTGAAATATGTTTACTTGATTGGTTACCGTGTATTTTTTTTACATAAATTTGAACATAAATAGGATTTTCATATCCCATACCAGGTGAGTAATATCTAAATCCTAGAGGTGGGGGATACTTTGGATAGGAAATGGGATTATATTATTTAGAAGTCCCCAATAAGAAGAAGAATAATGACAATAACAAAAGAATCCGAACTTATCGGAATGCAAAAGATTAGTGAAATTGTTGCAAGAACATTAAAATTAATGAGAGAATATGCCAGGATAGGTATGTCAACTAAAGAATTAGACGAATATGGCGGACGTATTTTAAAAAGTTATGGTGCGAAGTCGGCTCCGTACGAAGCATATAATTTCCCTGGGTATACCTGTATTAGTGTGAATAATGAAGCAGCTCACGGAATACCATCTACTAAAAAAATCTTAAAAGAAGGAGATTTGGTCAATATTGATGTTTCTGCCGAACTAAATGGGTTTTGGTCTGATAATGGAGGCTCATTTGTGCTCGGCAAAGATATTAACAATCACCAACCACTAGTTGATGCTTCAAAGCAAATCCTATACAAAGCTATTCATAGCATTAAGGGAGGAGTTAAAATGTCTGATATTGGTTATTTGATAGAGACGGAAGCTAAAAAATCGGGATATAAGGTGATTAGAAACCTGGCAGGACACGGTGTTGGTAGAAGTTTGCATGAAGAACCTGAATTTATTTTAAATTATAGAGACCGTTCTAACCGAAAGAGATTCAAAAAGAATTCAGTGGTAGCAATAGAAACTTTTATTTCAACAAATTCCCGGGAGGCTGTAGAATTAAATGACGGTTGGACTCTGGTAGGTGATAATGGAGGATATGTAACTCAACATGAACACACAATTCTTATCACAGATGGAAAGCCAATTGTTTTAACAGAATTAAATGGAATTTGGAATTGAAAGAGGTTGGGATGTGGACCTTCCGATTGCAATCGCGAGGTTCATGTTCCAACCTAAGAAAACTGGTAAACACTAAAAAAAACTATGGAAATAAGAATCGCTGAAATAGAAGACGCAAAAGAGATATATGCTATTTACCTGAATGCAAAAAAGAATTTAATTGAAAGTGGTATTTTTCAGTGGACAGATAGTTACCCAAGTTCAAAAATCATAACAGAAGACATTCGGAATAAATATCTTTATGTTTTAACCTGTGACAATGATATTATCGGAGCGATTAACATTAGCGAAGAGCAGGAGAAGGAATATGAAACAATCGATTGGAAATTTGATGATTCAAAAATATTAGTGATCCACCGACTTGTAATTGACCCCAAATACCAAAGGAAAGGACATGCAAGAGAGCTAATGAATTTTGCTGAAAAATTCGCAGACGAATGCAGGTATACTTCTATAAGGCTTGATGCCTATAGCCCAAACACCCGGGTAATTGAATTTTATAAGGCACGTGATTATTTTATCAGAGGGGAAGTGTATTTCCCCGAAAGAGAATTCCCTTTTTATTGTATGGAAAAGGAACTATAAGCCCTCTCAATACGATCCTCCTTCGACAACAGAAGCTATCCTGATTATTTCGAACTCTAAATATGTTTTCCTAATTGTGGTCTCGACTCAATTTTTCTTGCTAAATTTAATGTAGTATACTCTTTTTCATTGGTCTTCTATTGTTGGAATCGGTTGGCAATGTATCGGATTCCTTCAATAGAAACCGGAGGTGCATGTGATCTAATAAGGCGAATGCCAACAAAGAGGATCAAATCTAAAATTAGGAAGAATGAAATCCGGATTCAGTTTAATTTTACTCTTACTATTTTTTGTGTGTAGTGGAAACGCACAGAGTAGTCTTCCTGTGAAAGACCACCATGACCATTACCAAAATGAGATTGGGGTTGCCAATACTGCCGTTTATTTCCTGACCGACGAGGAATTGGCATACGGTCTTCGTGTTCATTACATCACAAGGATAGAAGAAACTAAATTTGGAATTGGATTTGGTTACAAGCGGATTTTTGATGAACAAAAACACAATACCATTGGAGTAATTGGAAGTTACCGACCAATTGATCCATTCAGCATCAATCTGTCTCCGGGAATTACCTTTGAAGATAGGGAGAGTAAGCAAATGGATTTTGCCCTGCACATTGAAACCATTTACGAATTTGAGATCAATGATTTTCATATCGATCCCGCATTGGAAATAGCCTTCGATCCCCAAGAGGTATATCTAAGTTTTGGAATTCATATTGGATATGGATTTTGATTGTTTACATTGAATAACTATGATTCTATAAAGCCTATCATTAGCACCGATCAGCTCATTTTTATTCAAATATCAGAGCAATTAATTTTTATGTGATCATTCTTTCTATTATGATCATATTGTAATTGTTGTAAATGCCGTAAAACCAACTGTGTTGCTTTTTGTTGTTTTTTTACTATATTTGGTTATAGTTAAATATAGCATACCATTAAAAAAATACTACATGAAAATCATTTTAGGAATACTAATTTGGCTCTCCCTATGCACCTCAGCAATTGGCCAAACTCAAATGGGAGAAGCCAGGACTGCTGAAGCCCAAAGACTATTAGACATCAATGCTTTTAGTTCAGATGTAAGAGTATCAAAATTGGAACTATTGGAGAATATTACCGAACAATTCGATGGCTCCCCCTTCCTATGCAAAAAGTGGAGTGAGGGAAAGGTAATTTTTAAGGATGGTCAATCAGTCAATTATCAAATGCATTACAATGTGTATGCGCAGCAATTTTGGCTCAAAAAAGATGAAAAGGACATAAAAATGCTTAAGATTGATGGAAACGTAAATAAAATTCAACTTCAGGATAAACAATTTCAATTGGTTGGTTACAAATTAGATAATGAAATCAAAAGTTCCATAATGGAATTAATGGTAGATAAAGAGCATCGTCTTTTCAAGCAGCACAACTGTAAATTCATTCAGGGCGATCAAAATGTAAATTCATACTCTGGCCCACAGAAAAGTAAATTTTCTCAGTCACAGAAGTATTTTTACGCCATGGGCGATGAGATTCATCCCCTCCCAACCAAGAAGAAAGCATTCTTTAAATGCTTTGGTGATGACTCACAAAAAATCGCTGCCTTCTGTAAGAAGAACAAGCTCAAATTGAACAGAGACAAAGATCTTGTGAAAATATTTAATTTCTACAACCAATAGAAGAATACTCATTTTCAATTTAAAAAGCTGCCTATATCGGGCAGCTTTTTTTTTGGAGCAACAATTGTATGTAGCACTCAGTTCTGCTAACCTATGGTGAAAATTGTAGTATTTATCGTATTCCTCTTGATTTGATCAAATTCGAAACGATTCTTCCTTTTACGAATTGGGATGAGGTATTTTACAAATTGTGGGGAGTCTTTTACAAATAGTAAAAGATGAAATGGGATTGAATTGTAATCTTTTTGGGATGAAAAAAAGGTCCAAATGAATTGATTTGTCCCTTTTGAAAATTGTAAAAGCTCTTTTACAAATTGTGGTAGGTCTTTTACAAATTGTAAAAAAAGCTCCATAGTGCTTATTTTCTATTTATAAGTAGTTCGTAAAAAAATGCTGATTTTCTTGTCTGGTTGTACAATACAATCCCATTTTCTGAAAAATAGGGATAAGCATAATGTTGTAAAAATCTCCAAATTGCAATTATATTATTTTTGAAAGAAGTAGTACTCAATTATCAGGTAGTCAGTTGTTAGTCGTGTTTTTGTTGCTGCGGGTTAAGAGGGAAACTCAATTAATTGGCTTGATTCTTAGTTAACCATATATTGTTTTAAGCTTTAAATGAAAAAGAAGTTATCAAAAAGGTTGATTATAGATAAATAGCTTGTGTTGGTGAATGTTTTGTTTGTGTTGTAAATATTATAGCTTCAGTGTGTTATGTGGTTTTTTGTTAAAAAAAGTTCCGTTTTTCTATAAATATTTATTTACTTGTATATAGAAAATCAAATGTTCATTCATTTATACAGAGAAAGACGTTATGGCACAGATTAATGTTACTATGGATTTTATTTGTACCTCCGAGGAGGGCTATTCTGAAAAATCACAAAATTTCAATAAAAAGGCTCCCGGTTACGTAGAATGCGGAGTCCTCCCTCAGGCGGAAACCGAGGATGTGATCAACGGTCTGACGAAAGTGGAGGAATTACGGATTAGGAAAAACGAAGCTCAGCTAGCGGCTAAAAATTTACGTTCTGAGTATGTGGAATTTAAGGAGGTAATGGATAGGAAATTGAGAACCTATAAAAAAGTTGTTGATACTATTCCATTGGCCACTAATACTGTAAAAATGGATCTGGGCTTGATGAATGAAACCAGGACGGAAAATACCAATTACAAAAAACCGGATTTAAAAGGGAAACTTGTAGCTGGCACTCCTCACATAACTTTTACCAAAAAGCCGATGCAAGGGATTAAGCTTTATTGTCGAACCAATGAGGGGGAGTATGATTTTGAAACGACAGTATTGGGATCTTCCTTCAACGACACCCGGCCCCGACTCAATCCGAAAGTAACCGAAGTGAGAGAATACTACGCTTACTATTTGTATTCAGGGATAAAAGTGGGTCGTAAATCTGAAGTAATTCGAATTGTTCTCGATCCAATAGAATAGTACTTATCTAAGTAAAGATTTGGAAGTTAACTGTTGTCCGGGATTTTTTCTATGTTTGCTCCCGGGCTAATGTGTTCCTTTTCAGGTTTCGATAGTGTCTGTTCCGGAAATTGGTTGATCCCATTTCAGGGACAGGCGCTTGTTTTTTTGGAGTAATGTGTGGTAGGGGAAAGGTTTATTTTTACCAGCTGAAGTCAGATTTTTCGATATTCTTCAAAAAAACGACAAATTTTCAAAAAACATGCAAAATTCCTCTTTAAGGGGTGTGAATTGGTGGTTAAACGAATTAGCTTGGTGATTTGCTTCGGAGCTATTAAATTGGTCCTAAAATCAGGAATTGATGTTCAATAGGGAAGGAAGTAGATTCGTTTAAAATAATTCCCGTAAGAGTGATAACAATTTTATATATTTGTTAGTACTACTTGAGATCAGGTTTTGTTGGTGTTGAAATATGGTTCAATAGAACGAATCCTCATCCGGGTAGATTGCGCAGATGTAAAAGAATCAATTCAGTAAACTTATTAATACTTAAAGAAAATGGTAATGGACAAGCATTTTAATAAAGTAAAGAATTTTCTGTTTGAATTAAACTATGTGGTGAAATCCGAGATTCAGGAGGATTCCCTGATGGTTGTGGAAAACCCGGAAGCCGGAATCGACAATCTGATTATTGATTGTGAGGATCCCATTCTAATCATTGAATTGTTGCTTTTTGAACTGAAGGAGGATAATTACGAAGTATTTAAGAATCTTCTTCAGAAGAACCGTGAGGTAATCCATGGTGCCTTTGCACTGGATGGCGACGGTAAGAAGGTCGTTTTTAGAGATACGCTTCAGTTGGAGAATCTGGATCGGAACGAACTGCAAGGATCTTTGAATTCGTTGGAGATGATGCTGTCGGAATATGGTAATGAGCTGATAGGTTTTGCCAAAGTATAGATGCTTGTTGCGTTGAAAAATAATATAAATTAGAAACATTAAAATAAATAAAATAGATCATGGGTATATTTAGCAGATTATTTAAGGTTGGGCAATCGGAAGCACACTCTTTGGTTGACAAGTTGGAAGATCCTATCAAGATGACGGAGCAGGGGATTCGCGATCTGAAGAAAGATCTTGACAATAGTTTGCAAGCATTGGCAGAGGTAAAAGCATTGGCTATTCGTTCGAAAAGGGAATTGGCCTCTTCGAAGGAGCAGGCTGCCAATTATGAGAAGAAAGCTATTTTGTTGCTGAAGAAGGTGCAAAACGGACAGTTGGATCAGGCTCAGGCCGATCGTTTGGCTGCCGAAGCTTTGGGAAGAAAAGAGGAATGTCTGCAAACTGCTACCAGATCAGAAGCTGAAGTGCAGAAATTTGATGAGAACATTACCCAGTTGGAGAAGAATGTAAATGCGCTGAAATCCAAAATCAGTCATTACGAAAATGAGTTACGTACTTTAAAGGCAAGAGCTCGTGTCAGCGATGCCACCAAGAAGATTAACAAATCTTTGAGTAGTATCGATAGCTCAGGAACCATCTCCATGTTGGAGAAGATGAAGGACAAGGTAGCGCAGGACGAAGCCCTGGCAGAGGCTTACGGCGATATGGGAATCACCACCAAGAGCATCGATGATGAGATTGATGAGGTTTTGAACGATACCGAAGCAAAAGGAGCGGATTCACTGGCCGATTTGAAAGCTAAACTGGGCATGTAAGAATTAACGAAATAAGTGCCGGGGTGTTTTGCACCCCGGTTTTTTGGTAAAAAGGAGGATGAGATTTGTTTCCTCCTTTGTGCGTATTTCTATAGGAAACAAACAGATTGCAATGGGCTTATTTGATTTTTTTAAGAAAAAACCGGAATACGATGTCACCAATTTAAAGGTGACCGATTTGAGAAAAGGATTCGTGTTTGATTATGATCTCTCCACCTGGATTGTGAAGGAGGAGTATGAGTACGATTGGGGGGATGAGTATTTCAGCTATGAGTTTAAAGTGGAAAACGAATCAGAAGCGGCTTTCCTTTCGGTGGAGCAGGACGATGAACTGGAAATATCCCTTTCAAGGAAGATTCGTATCCATGAACTGTCTACTGATTTGGCCGAGCAATTGAGATTGAACCAAAAACCTCCCCAGTCCATCGTCTACAACAACGTAACTTATTTCCAGGAGAATGAAGCCCCGGGGTATTTTCGGAATGTATCCAAAGGGGGAAAACAGTGGGAAGAGTTTATTTCCTGGACCTACTATCCCAAGGAAGGGAAGGAAATCATTACCATTGAGCAATGGGGCGAAACCGAATTCGAAGCTTCTGTTGGGGTAATGCTAAAAGAATTTGAGATCTCCAACATTATGCCGGGTAGCTAAGTTGGGAGTAACTAGTCGTTAGTAGCTAGTTACAAGTTGCTAGTTTTTTAACCTTGCCACTAGTTACTTGTCACTTGCGACTGGTAGTAAGGAGCTCCAGACCCCAATAATTCTATTGAATAAAACAAACACGAGGGTGTTCACCTAATAAAACTAAATCTTATGAAGAATGGCATTATTGTTTTGTGTATTCTCGCAATGTTCTTCTATTTCACTTGCGATGATAAGACCGAAACATCCAGAGATTCCAGTCGATATCAAACCACGCGGACAAGTTATCAGAAAACCCCGGTGGATGAATTGATTCGGGACATGAGTGCGGTGATGAACTATTCCATCATCCTTGAGGATATGGATTACAACGAAAGTTTGCGCCAGTACCGTCACAAATATCAGATCCTAAAGGTAAATCCCCATTTGCAGGATTCCGTTGAAGTGGAATCAACCCCATGGAAAAAGGTGGATGAGCGTTTCTTCAACCAGCACATCGATCACCTGGGGATGGAAATCGTTACCAAAAAAGATGGTAAAGTAGCCAAGGAGGCAGCTCCTGCCGGGTACACCAACTTTGTGGGGAACGAGAAATATGGGCAGTGGAGGGAGCGCAATGGTTCTTCCTTCTGGGAATTTTACGGCAAGTACGCTTTCATGTCGTCGATGTTCAACATGGCCATGATGCCGGTTCGCTACAGCTATTGGAACGATTATCACCGAAACTATTACGGGTATGGCCGTTCCTATTATGGCCCGCGAGGAGCCGACGGACGTCATTGGTACGGAACCAACTCCCGTTACTCCGATAATACCCGAAGCAAAACTACCTGGTCGCAGAAACCCAGTACCTTCAAGCAACGAGTGAGAAGCAAAGTGTCGCAAAGTAAATCTGCTACCCGAAAGAGTAGTCGTTTTACAAGAACCAAGCGAACCCGGTCTTCTTCTCGCTACTCCAAGAGTAGTTTCCGTTCCCGGGGCGGTAGTTTTGGAAAATAATTCATTCATACCGATTGAATTTTTTAATGAATCATAGCTTCACTTCGTTCGCTATGATTTTTAAAAGATTCATCGGCATAATACCTGTTTGTTATTTAGTTTTCATAAATGGTATTACACAAATAAATTGTTATTATGGACTTTATTTTAGATAATCCCAGGATTCTTCATTTCGTTGAAACGGTAGGTTACCTGATGGCCGCCTTCCTGATTTTTTACCTGGGAAAATTAATTTATCAATTGTTTAACCCCAGTATTAGTGTAAAGGATGAGTTGGTGGAGAAGGACAACTTCGCATTTTCCCTTTCTCACACCGGATACCTGGTGGGCTTGATCATAGTGTTGGGAAGTGCTATTGTGGGCTCCAGCTATGGTTTCTGGATCGATTTGATGGATCTGGGTATCTATGGTTTGTTGGGCATTCTGCTGCTCAATCTGAGTACAGTAATCAATGACCGTTTCATCCTGCGAAAATTCAGTGTTCGCAAGGAGATTATCGAAGACCGTAATGCCGGTACCGGTGCCATTGAAGCCGCCAATTCCGTTGCTTCCGGTTTGATCATCTTCGGGGCAATTTCGGGGGAGAGCGGAAATGTTGCTTTCGGATTGCTTACCTCGGTGGTTTTCTGGGCTGTTGGTCAGGTGGCCATGATGTTATTGGCCTGGGTGTACGATAAGATTACCAACTACGATCTGCACGATCAGATTGAAAAGGATAATGTGGCTGCCGGAATAGCCTTTGGAGGTGCCATGATTGCATTGGCCAACCTGATTCGTTTCGGTTTGGCAGGCGATTTCTTCTCCTGGGGCGAGAGCTTCTACGAAGTGGGAACCGAAGTGTTGCTTGGTATCGTATTCCTGCCTGTAGTGCGATGGTTGGCCGATAAAATTTTGTTGCCCGGTCAAAGCCTGAGCGATGAGATTGCCCGTCAGGACAAGCCCAATGTTGGAGCTGCCTTGATTGAAGCATTTGCCTATATCGGAGGTTCCGTATTGATCACCTGGGTTTTGTAGACCTGGGTGAAAATGAGAGGTGACCTAAAGTGTTGATTTTCCATATTTAGCGTCATCCTGTCCCGATAATTATCGGGATCAGGATCTCATAATCAATGATTAAAAGATTCTGAAACGAGTTTTCGAGCTAGTTGAAAACAAACAAGTTCAGAATGACAACAGGATCATTTAGGGACAACTTAGTGATTCTTATAATACTGCTATTTGCAATAATAAATGCTCCCAATGGTGGTTCATTACAACCTTTACCGATTGTTTTTCAAGTAAGGAGGCAATCGGTAAGAACTATAGAAGCTATGTCCGGATCAATTAATTTGAAATCCAATACTCTTAAATTGGCCATTTTTGCTACCGGTGTTTCCGGTATTGTGGCCGAATACATTCTTTCTACCCTGGCAACCTATTTCTTAGGGGATTCCGTGTTTCAATGGGCCATGATTGTGTCTATTATGCTTTTCTCCATGGGGCTGGGAAGTAGAATTAGTAAGATCTTCAAGAAGGATTTGATTGTTGCCTTTATTCTGATTGAATTCCTTCTGTCCGTTTTTGTTTCCTACTCCTCTTTGCTAGCCTATACAGCAGCGGCTTACACGGTGTATTCCGGACTGATCATTTACTCTATGAGTATTCTCATCGGGCTTATGATTGGAATGGAAATCCCCTTGGTAATTCGGGTAAATAATGAATTTGAAGCCCTGCGAATCAATATCTCCTCGGTAATGGAGAACGATTACTACGGTAGCTTGGTGGGCGGTTTGTTTTTTGCCTTTGTAGGATTGCCTATTTTAGGATTAACCTACACCCCTTTTATTCTGGGACTTGTGAATTTTTCAGTAGCCCTTGTGCTGCTGTTTTTTGTGTATAAGGATTTGCATCGGGGTAAAAGTAAATTTTTGCCAATTTTAGCTCCGGTGGTTGCTTTGTTTCTGATCGCCGGATTCTTTGTAGCCAAACCCATTATTCTGCACGGAGAGCAGAAGAAATACCAGGATAAGGTAATCTATTCCGAACAGAGTAAGTACCAAAAGATTGTGCTCACTCAATGGAAAGAGCATTACTGGTTGTTCATCAATGGGCACCAGCAATTGAGTACGGTGGACGAAATCATGTATCACGAACCCATCGTTCATCCGGCCATGAAATTGGTGAATCACCCCGAAAAGGTGTTGATTTTGGGTGGAGGAGATGGTTGCGCCGCTCGTGAAGTGTTAAAATACCCTTCGGTGAGTAGGATTACCGTAATCGATTTGGATCCGGTAATGACCCGACTGGCTAAGGAGCATCCGGTTTTGAACCAACTCAATAAGTATTCCTTTAGCGATCCTAAGGTAGAAGTCAAGAATCAGGATGGCTATACCTACATGCGCGAAATGAACGAGTATTTCGATGTGATCATCATTGATTTGCCCGATCCTCGCACTGTGGAACTAGGGCGCTTGTATTCCGTTGAATTCTACAAATTGTGCCATCGCCATTTGCGTCCTGGCGGCGTTTTGGTTACCCAGGCCGGAAGTCCCTACTATGCCACTCGTGCTTTTCAATGCATTAACCGAACCATGGAATCGGCTGGTTTCAATGTAGTACCTATGCACAACCAGGTGCTTACCCTGGGAGAATGGGGATGGGTGTTGGGTCAAAAAATCTCACAGGATATCGATCTTAAGGAAAGGATGCAGGCCCTGGAGTTTAAGGATATTCAAACCGATTGGCTGAACAACGAGGCCATGATGCTGATGACCTCGTTTGGTAAGGATATTTTTTCACCGGATCACCAGTTGGTGGAAATTAATAAAATACACGATCCCGTGCTGTACCATTACTACCTCAAGGGAAACTGGGATCTATACTAGTAGAAGATATGTCAGAAATTGAGAACTATAAATATGTAAAAGCTGAGATTCAGAATTACAAGGGCTGGATTAAGGAAACCGATCCCGGGAGATTGTTTCGGGATATGGATGCTTTGCTCAAAAAAGCGAACTATAAAGTCCTGAATTATGTGGAACATCATTTTCCGGAGCAGGGATATACCTGTGTTTGGTTGCTTGCCGAAAGTCATTTGGCTATTCATACCTTTCCTGAGGATGATGCCACCTACCTGGAGTTGAGTAGCTGTAATCCGAAGAAAAATGAAGCTTTCGTTGAACTTTTGGAGCAGTGGAAGCAGCAAAATGAGATCCTATGAAACAGACCGCAGAATCTTTTCGATCCATCCTAATCCTGTTACTGGTATTGTGGGGAGTGTTTTTTGCAGATCTGCTTTTGCCATGGAATTTGGCCTCTTTTGGGATTTATCCGCGAACACTGAGCGGATTGATTGGAATTCCCCTGCATCCCTTCCTGCATGGTAGCATGGGGCATTTGATTTCCAATTCCATTCCTTTGGTTGTTCTCACCTGGTTGCTTTTTGCAGCTTATGGCAAGAGAACCTATGGATTGATGACAGGTTTTGTGCTTTTAGGGGGATTGTTGGTGTGGGTATTTGGTCGTTCGGCCTTTCATATTGGGGCCAGTGGTCTGATCTATGCTGAGGCTGCATTCCTTGTGGCAATGGGGATCATGGCCCGGCGATTCCTGGATCTGTTGGTGGCCCTGCTTGTGATTTTTCTTTATGGAGGGATGGTTTGGGGTGTATTGCCTGTTAATCCTTACGTAAGTTGGGAAGGCCATTTGATGGGGGTTATTGCAGGTGTTTTTATCGCTATTCAGATGAGGAAGGGAGCGCCTGCTCAAAAGCGAAGAAGAGTCTGAATTTGAAATGGGTTACATCATTAGGCAGGAGTAGATCTTAAAATTTTGTTTCTTAGCAGTAGCGACATTTAAAATTGGATTTTATGAAAATTAAGCTCAAAGGAAGAATATTGGTAGGGATTGCTCTTGTGGTTTACTTTCTTCTGTTGGTAGCCCTTACCAATATAGAGAAGCATCACCCCGATGCAAGTATAAAAACCATTGGAGATGCACTTTGGTATTCGGTGGTTACCCTTACCACTGTTGGTTACGGAGATTCTTTTCCGGTAACTGACCAGGGGAAGTTTTTGAGCTTGGTTATTATTTTGGGAAGCCTGGGACTTCTTGGTTATCTCCTGGGGGTTTTGTCTAATTTTATTCGAAATTATATGAAAAAGCAAAAGGAAGGAGCATTTGGTACCGATTTTAGCCGTCACGCTGTGATTATTGGATGGGATAATTTTGCCCGATTGGTTGTAAAGCAGATTGTTTCAGCCAATGTTAAAGTCGCTGTGGTAACCAACAACCGGGAAGATCTGGATCAGGTGAAAGAGTTTTTTCCGGAGGACAATGTGTTTTGCATGCTTTCCAGTTACGACAACTATGAGGCCTATGAGAAATTGAACATTGGATCTTCCATCAGTGTTTTTGTGAATTTGCCAAATGACACGGAAACACTGGTTTTTATATTGAATTTGAAGAAGAAGTATGAGGACCTTAAATTTGTTGTATCCCTTGATCAGCCGGAATTGAAGGAGACCTTTGAAAGTATTGGGGTGAAGCATGCAGTTTTCAAAAACGATATCTCTTCCAGTTTAATTGCCAGTTTTGTTTTTGAGCCGGATGTAGCCAATTTGACTGAAGATTTGATCATGACCTCCAAACACAAGGACGATTACGATATCCAGGAGTATCATGTGAACGCTCAAAATCCCTTTTTGGATGTTGATTACATTGATGCTTTTGTGGCCCTGAAAAAGGATTACAATAGCGTTTTGCTCGGAATTGTGAAATGTCAGAACGGACAGCGTGAACTATTGAAAAATCCCGCCTCCGACGTTAAAATCGAGGAACAGGATTACCTGATTATCGTTTCCAATGAGCTAACCAATTTGAACCTGGAGAAAGTCTTTGGAACCAAACAGGGAATGCATCTGAACAATTAAAGTTAGCAGATATCTTAAAGAAAGGTTTTACAGGATTTTTATCGGGGAAATAATAAGTTCAAAGATATGATGATTGTATTTCCGGATTGGGATCGGTAATATAGGTGGGGTATCCGTGTAGGGATGAGCCTTAAGATAATATCGCATCGGATGTATTTTCCAACTGAAATAGAATCTAAAATAAATGCCATGCTCGAATGAACATGGCATTTGATTTTATATTCTGTAACGAAGCCTATATTCTGCTCATGAACTTTTCCGGTTCGATAATATATCTTTTATGGCTTGCAGTTCCGATAGGACCATCCTGATCTTTCGCCTCAATTTCGAAAGCAAGTTTCTTTCCGTCAACAGTAACCAACTTGGCAGTACAGCTTACTTTACCACCTACTTTGGTTGCTTTAATGTGTTTGGCGTTGATTTCGATACCGACAGTATCAAAACCTTCCTTTAAGTCTGCATCGATACATTTAACGGCGGTATTCTCCATCAATGCAATCATGGCAGGAGTTGCAAAAACATCCAGATTTCCCGAACCGTGGGATTTTGCAGTGTCTTTTTCAGTAACTTCAATTTCTTGAGTGAAAACCAATCCTTCTTTCAGATTAAATTCCATAGTGCTGTAATTAAAACAGGCTGCCTCTTTCGAAACAGCCTTGATTTGTATTTTATTGTTTAGAATTCCGAAGTAAAGTGGAATTCCAGATTCTTGTAGTTCTGTTGTGCCATCTGCAGCATGTACGAAGAGTCGGCAAGGAATACATCCCGGCCGTGCTTGTCTTTGGCCATGTATTGAACCTTGTGCTTCTTGAAATCTTTCAGTTCCTCGTCATCGTTGGACTTGATCCAGCAAGCCTTGTGAAGGTTGATATGTTCCCATCGACAGGAAGCGCTGTATTCGTGTAGCAAACGGTATTCAATTACTTCAAACTGAAGTGCACCTACGGTACCAATTACCTTACGTCCGTTGAATTGGGAAGTAAACAGCTGGGCTACCCCTTCGTCCATCAACTGGTCAACTCCTTTGGACAACTGCTTGGACTTCATAGGGTCGGCATTCTCGATGTATTTAAACAATTCAGGCGAGAAGCTTGGGATACCTTTAAAGTGTACTACTTCACCTTCGGTTAGAGTATCACCAATTTTAAAGTTTCCGTTATCTGGCAAACCTACAATATCACCTGGATAAGCTTCTTCTACAATGGATTTCTTCTCCGCCATAAAAGCGGTAGGACTGGAGAATTTCATTTTCTTGCCGTTGCCAACATGCAGGTAGTTGGTATTTCTTCGGAATACACCCGACACTACCTTAACAAAAGCCAAACGGTTTCGGTGGTTGGGATCCATATTGGCGTGGATCTTAAATACGAAGCCAGAGAATTTTTCCTCCTCCGGATTTACCAAACGTTCTTCGGTGATACAAGGCAGGGGCGAGGGAGCAATTTTGATGAAGGCATCCAACAGCTCTTTTACTCCAAAGTTGTTCAGCGCTGAACCAAAGAATACAGGAGCGATTTTCGCATCCAGGTAATCTTGTACGTCAAATTCAGGATAAACACCTTCCACCAATTCCAACTCTTCACGAAGGGTTTCTGCATCTTCACCAATGTAGGTTTCCAGTTCGGGGTTGTTCAAGTCATCAAACTCGATGCTTTCCTCTACTACTTGTGATGAAGGGGTGAATAAGCTCAGGTTGCGCTGGAAGATATTATATACGCCTTTAAAAGCAGGTCCCATGTTAATAGGCCAACTCAGGGGATTTACCTTGATCTGCAATTCAGCCTCAATCTCATCCAACAAATCGAAAGCATCCTTACCCGGACGGTCCAGCTTGTTGATAAATACGATTACAGGTGTTTTACGCATCCGACAAACCTGCATCAGTTTGCGGGTTTGATTTTCGACCCCTTTAGCTACGTCTACAACAATAATTACACTGTCGCAGGCGGTAAGAGTACGGAAGGTATCTTCAGCAAAATCCTGGTGACCAGGGGTGTCAAGGATGTTGATCTTGTGCCCTTTGTATTCAAACCCCATTACGGAAGTGGCAACCGAGATACCTCTCTGGCGCTCAATTTCCATAAAGTCGGAAGTGGCTGTTTTCTTAATCTTATTCGACTTAACTGCTCCTGCAACGTGGATCGCACCACCAAACAGCAACAGCTTTTCAGTCAATGTTGTTTTCCCGGCATCGGGGTGAGAGATGATTCCAAACGTTCGTCTTCTCTGTATTTCGTCCTTAAAATTCATGTATTCCGGTATTTATCTTCTTTTCAAGCATGCAAAAGTAATAATTTTTATTCGAGTAGTTGCACAAAAATGGATGTTCTGCTGCTTCTTGTTTTAATTTGTAAAGCTTCCGGGTTTTCAATGCCAACAATAGTTAGCCTTAAGCCTCGTCCGAAAAGATAAAAAATGCTTTTCCTTACATAAATTTCAGGGGGACTTATTGAGATTTGCCTGTAAAAAAGATATGGAATAATTCAGAACAAAACAATTTGGAGATGATCGTTTTGGATATGGTGGTTTTTCCATTACAACAATATTCTTGCAGCCACTGTAGTCGCAATGAGTTTGATCAGCTTGCTCATTGCAGCATTCTTGCTACATTTACAGTCAAATTGAGCAATAATTCCAATTACCTATGAAACGAATCGGCCTACTTTCAGATACCCATTCCTGGTTGGATCCCAGGATTTTCGATTACTTTGCCCAGTGCGATGAGATTTGGCATGCCGGCGATATCGGAAATCTCGAAACGGCCGATCAACTGGCTCAATTTAAACCTTTACGGGCGGTTCATGGAAATATTGATGGACATGAAGTTCGGGTGGTGTATCCCAAGCACCAGCGTTTTCTATGCGAAGAAGTGGATGTTTGGATAACACACATTGGCGGTTATCCCAACCGTTACGATCGAAATGTGAAACCCGGGATAATGGAAAATCCCCCTCAATTGTTTATCTCCGGTCATTCTCACATCCTGAAAGTTATGAACGACTCTAAACTTAATTTGTTGCACATGAATCCCGGTGCAGCAGGTAGTAATGGATTCCATAAAGTTCGTACTCTTCTCCGTTTCGTTATTGACGGTAAAGATATTCGTGATTTGGAAGTGATTGAATTGGGACCTCGTTCTGCTCAGTAGAGAAATCCTTTTTTCTGCATAAATTCGTCTGGATTGTAATGAGAATTTCAAATCCGGAAAAATTACCTTAATGGGCATAATTGTTTTTTATGTCCAATTCTTCCTGTTATCCAGGTGTTTACTTGTGTGGTTCCTCTTTGATGTAAAAGAAAAATAGTACAGCCTTTTAAAAACAAGCCGTTTTTGTTATATTTAGATATCTAAATTTTCAGATGGTTTACATCTGTTTATTGCCCACGATTGGGGTGCTTCTAAATGTGTTGAGGAAGAGTGTTGTAGAATGATTTTAATAGAAGCTATAACACTTTTTTATTTATACATATACAGGAGAAGCGCCTCCGATTATCTGATACAAGAATTCCTAATGATTTCTATGGAAAGGGGAAGTTATCCATCGGGAAGTGAGTGTATTTTTATTAGAAACTATTAACTCGATTTAATTATGCTATTTGATTTAGACTTGATAAAATCCGTCTACGCGAGGATGCCTGAACGAGTAATTAGAGCCCGAAAAGTTTTGGGGCGTTCGCTAACGCTAAGTGAAAAGATTTTGTACGCACATCTTTACGAGGAGCCAAGTTTCGAAGAATATGAGCGGGGTGGGGATTATGTGAATTTTGCACCCGACCGTGTTGCTATGCAGGATGCCACGGCTCAAATGGCTCTTTTGCAGTTTATGAATGCCGGAAAATCGAAAGTGGCTGTACCTTCCACTGTCCATTGCGATCATCTAATTCAGGCTCATACCGGAGCTGAGGATGATTTGAAGGAGGCAATGACTCAAAATAATGAAGTATATAATTTTTTGCAATCCGTTTCCAATAAATACGGGATTGGTTTCTGGAAACCCGGAGCAGGAATTATTCACCAGGTTGTTCTGGAGAATTATGCATTCCCTGGAGGAATGATGATTGGAACGGATTCGCATACGGTGAATGCCGGAGGTTTGGGAATGGTTGCCATTGGAGTTGGAGGTGCAGATGCAGTTGATGTAATGGCTGGGATGGCCTGGGAGTTGAAAATGCCCAAATTGATAGGTGTGAAATTGACTGGACGTCTGAACGGCTGGGTTTCTCCTAAAGATGTTGTACTGAAAGTTGCCGGTATCCTCACAGTAAAGGGAGGTACCGGAAGTATAGTGGAATACTTTGGGGAGGGTGCCGATTCCATGTCTTGTACCGGGAAGGGAACCATTTGCAATATGGGAGCTGAAATAGGTGCAACTACATCAATTTTTGGCTACGATGAAAAAATGAGTCAGTATCTGCGTAATACTGGACGGGAAGAGGTGGCCGAATTGGCTGATGGAGTGAAGGAATTCCTACGTTCTGATGATGATGTCTACGACAATCCTGAGAATTTTTACGATGAATTGATCGAGATCAATCTCTCGGAAATGGAGCCTTATATTAATGGACCATTTACTCCCGATTTGGCTCATAAAATGAGTGAGTTTGCAGTAGCTGTCAAGGATAATGAATATCCCCAGGTATTGGAAGTTGGTTTGATTGGTTCCTGTACCAATTCCTCCTATGAGGATTTGACTCGCGCAGCTTCTTTGGCACGGCAGGCCCGGGAGAAAAAGTTAAAAGTGAAATCGGAGTTTATCGTGACACCGGGCTCCGAAATGGTTCGGTTTACAACGGAGCGGGATGGTATCCTGGAAGAGTTTACCAATATTGGGGGAGTGATTATGGCCAATGCCTGCGGTCCCTGTATTGGGCAGTGGAATCGTCACACCGATGATCCCAACCGGAAGAATTCTATTATCACCTCCTTTAATCGGAATTTTGCCAAGCGAAATGATGGTAATCCTAATACCCATGGTTTTGTTGCTTCTCCCGAAATTGTAACAGCTATGGCTATTGCTGGAGATCTGACCTTTAATCCAATGACCGATACACTCATTAATGAGGAAGGTGTTGCTGTTCGTTTGGACGAACCTCAAGGTTTGGAATTTCCACCCAAAGGATTCGATTTGGAAGATGCGGGATATATTGCTCCCAAAGAGGATGGAAGTAGTGTTGAGGTAGTAGTGAATCCGGAATCTCAAAGGCTTCAGTTACTGTCTCCTTTTAAAGAGTGGGATGGAGAGGATTTCAAGGGATTGAATCTGCTGATAAAAGCTAAAGGGAAGTGTACTACAGACCATATTTCTATGGCTGGCCCATGGTTGCGGTACCGGGGGCATTTGGACAATATTTCCAACAATATGTTGATTGGGGCAGTCAATTATTTCAATGGCGAAACCAACAGAATATACAACGAACAGAATGGGGAGTATAGTGAAGTACCCGCAACAGCTCGTGCCTATAAGGGAGCAGGAATTGGTTCCATTGTTGTAGGAGACGAGAATTATGGCGAAGGTTCTTCCCGGGAGCATGCAGCCATGGAGCCCCGGCATTTGGGGGTTAAGGTGGTTATTGTGCGCTCATTTGCCCGAATTCATGAAACCAATTTGAAGAAGCAGGGGGTTTTGGGGCTCACATTCGCTAATCCTGAAGATTACGATAAGATACAGGAGAAGGACAGAATAGATGTTCTTGGCTTGAAAGAATTTGCCCCGGATGTTCCACTTGTTTTGCGATTGAATCATGAAGATGGCAGTCAGGAGGAAATTCAGGCCAACCATACTTACAATGAGTTTCAGATTGAGTGGTTCAAAGCTGGAAGTGCTTTGAACCTGATACGAAAGCAGAATCAATAGAAAACAAGACTTGATATAATACCTGGCTCATGAGTCGGGTTTTCCAAACCATAAGATTGTAGCATATGAAAAAGACATTGAAACAGACACTGGAAGAAAAAATATTAGAGCACAGGCCCAGAACCAAAAGATTGTTAAAGGAATACGGCGATGTGGTGGTGGATCAAGTAACCGTATCCCAGGTTATTGGAGGTATGAGAGGTTTGAAAAGTTTGATTACGGATATTTCCTATCTCGATCCGGAGGAGGGGATTCGCTATCGCGGATATACCCTGAAAGAGGTAATTGAAAAACTGCCGAAACCTCATGGGGCGGAAATGCCCTATGTGGAAGGTCTGTTTTATCTCCTGCTTACCGGTGATTTTCCAAACGAGGAGGAGGTAAGTCAGGTGGTGGATGAATTTAGCAAAAGAAGAATTGTCCCAAGATATGTGTACGAGGTGATTGACTCATTTCCTTGCTGCAGCCATCCCATGGCCATATTCTCCACTGCTATTCTGACAATGAACCGGGAGTCGCTTTTTAATAAAAAATACAAGGCAGGTTTAACCAAAGATCGTTACTGGGAGTCTACTTACGAGGATGCATTGAATCTTCTTGCAAAACTACCGGAAATAGCCTCCTACATCTACAACAAACTGTATCGGCAGGGATCGCGTATTCAGTCGGATCCCAATATGGACATGGGAGGAAACTTTGCTCACATGATGGGGATCGATAAGCCTTACGACGATGTATCCCGTTTGCATTTTTTGATCCATTCCGATCATGAAAGTGGAAATGTTAGTGCCCATACCGGTCACCTTGTGGCTAGTTCCTTGTCTGATATTTACCTCTCCATATCCTCAATGATTAACGGTTTGGCCGGACCTTTGCATGGTTTGGCAAACCAGGAAGTATTGCGTTGGTTGCAAGAGGTGATGGATAAAATGGGAAACCAGCTTCCTACCAAGGATGAGATGAAGCAATTTGTATGGGATACTCTGAATTCAGGACAGGTAATTCCTGGTTTTGGTCACGCAGTTCTACGCAAAACAGATCCGCGATATATGTTGCAGCGTGAATTTAGTTTGTCTCATTTGCCGGAAGATCCCATCTTTAAATATGCGGATTTATTGTACCAGGTTGTTCCGCCTATTCTGAAGGAGCATGGAAAAGCCAAGAACCCATGGCCCAATGTGGATGCACAATCAGGTGTGATTCAATGGCATTATGGTGTAACCGAATACGATTTCTACACCGTACTGTTTGGCATTGGACGTGCAATTGGTATTTGTGCCAATATAGTTTGGGATCGTGCTCTTGGCTATCCTCTGGAGCGACCAAAGTCGATTACTACCAATATGTTGGAAGAAATTGTGAGGGTTGAAAAGCCAGTTAGTTCAAATAGTTAATACCAATTAGTCAACAAAGAAAAGCAGAATCCGAAATTTCAGATTCTGCTTTTGCGTAATGAATGGTTTATTAAGAGGATTTGACAAGAATGTCCGGAATCAAAAAAAAACTGTAAAGGAGCCTGGTGAAAGCTTCTTTACAGTTTTTGAAGCAAAAACTAACAATATGGAAAAGGTTGAATTCGGAAATTTGAATTCGTCTTTCTAAACAACCATGAGAAAAGCTAATACCTCAGATTTGGTCTCACACTCTAACCCTAACCTAAATCTCAACAACCAAACCTGAGGTAAAATATGATGTAGTTCAAGAAACTTATTTAACTCTGCTACCCTAAACAAACAGAGTTTCTAACCACTAATTTGGAAAGCTCTTTTAATACACTTAGCTTTCTTACCCTTTCACGATACAAAGATGTGGGAAATTAGGAAGGTGAGAAATAGAGAATCCACCCATTTGAACGGGAGAAACACCCAAATTGATATGGGTGTTTTGCGACATCGAATAAGGTTGATGGGTGTAAGTTGTTGATATTTACAGAGTTTTGTGTTTTTGTTATTGCACCTTCACTAAATTGTGTTTTACTGCGTACATTACCAGACCTATGGAGTTTTTGCAATTGGTTTTACTGAGAAGATTGGCCTTGTGCCGATCTACCGTTCGCTGGCTAATAAACATCGATTCCGCAATTTCTGCATTGGTGAGGCCTTTGCACATAAATTGCAGAACTTCGGTTTCCCTGTTGGAGAGAGGAACTGCAGTATATGATTTTGGTTGGTTTTTTTGATTGATAATATTGAGGAGTAATTCCTGGGAGAAATAGGTTTGGCCCTGGATTACCATTTGTAAGGCATTTTCCAATTCGGAGGAATCGGAATTCTTTAAAAGAAATCCTTTAACTCCAGCTTCCACCATTCGTTCGTAGTATTCGCTTTCTCCAAACATGGAGAGTGCTATTATTTTTAGTTCCGGATATCTTTTCAGTGCTTCTGAAGTGGCTTCAATGCCGTTAATAAGGGGCATGTTTATGTCCATGAGGACCATGTCAGGTTTGATTCTATTTAATAGATCGAGGAATTCCTGCCCATTAGATGCTTCAGCTACCACCTCGATATTGTTCATATCCTGGAGGATGAGACGAAGTCCTTTTCTGAAAAGTTTATGATCGTCAACGATAACGGTCTTGAATACTTTCATTTTGTGATTCGGGTTCTTGTGGTTAGGTTCTTTAGTAGGGTAATAGTTTTCAGGTTATAATAATAATGGAAATTTTCGGATTATGAGACGTTTTTCATGATGTTATGTATTACTTTGTTTTGGAAGTGGCACTTCTATCCTAACCTGAAATCCATCATTCTCTTTACTTTTAATTTGATATTTGCCTCTAACCGAATGAATTCGATTGCCAATATTGGATAATCCCATACCTATGTCCCAATACATTTTTCTTTGTTCTACTGTTATTCCAATACCATCATCCAAATAGTTTAGATGTAGTGTGTTTGCTTTTCGAAAAAGATTTACTTCTACTGTTTCTGCTTTTGCATGTTTTAATGTGTTATTCAGTAATTCAGTAAATGTTCTGTAGAATACAATTTCTATATTCGGATCAAATCTTTGATCGGTTACATTGTTTTGAAAATGGATTTGAAGGCCTGAGGTAACTTTGAATTTCCGAATGAAGTTGTTGTAGGCATAGACCAGTCCAAAGTCTCTAAGAATGTGAGGGCTGAGGTTGTTGGCGATTTCTTTGGTGCTGATAATCGCTTCGTTTATGGCTTCCTGTGTAACTTCCATTACTTCTTCTTTTCGCTCCGTGGTTTTTGCCTTCTTGAGAGCGGAAACAGCCAGTTTAATGCTTGAAAGTATGGGACCAATTCCATCGTGCAAATCCTTAGCCATCCGGCTACGTTCTCTTTCTTCCGCCTCCCAAATTGCATTGAGAACGGTAATCTGATTCTCTTTATTCTTCTCTTCCGCCGTTTTTCGCGCGGTGATATTCAAAAAAGTACCAACAACTTTCAAGGGGGTGCCGTATTTGTCGTTTTCAATTGATTTTCCATGGGTGGAAATCCAAAACAGTTCCCCTTTGGGCCCTCTAAGCCTGAACTCAAACTTGAAAATATCTCTGTTGGATTTGATATAATTTTCCAGGGTTTTCTGATAGAAAGGAAGATCTTCTGCTTGCATCAGGAGGAGTAGTATATTTTTCTTGTCCTCAATTTCTGAAGTTGAATATCCAAGTTTGTTCCAGAAGTTTGTGCTGATGTCGTATTCTTTTTTCTTCACATGGTATTCCCATACACCATCGGAATTGGCATCAAGCATTAAACGGAGACGGTTGTGATTGTTGCTCAGTTTAAGATTGGCTTCCTGTAAATCGGATGTTCGTTCTTTAACAAGCTCCAGCAGATTGTGCCGATGCGTTTCTAGTTCTTCTTTTTGTCGGATGATCTTTTTTTGCTGATGAATAAGGGTTTGGTTGGCCCTTAAAAGCTCTGAGGTGCGTTTAGCGACCCGTTTATCCAATTCCAAATTGATTGCGATTAAACGCTTTTCTTTCTGATGTTGGAAATAGATACTTACATAAAGCAGGATCAGCATCAGGAGAAAAAAGCCGATACTTAGCCAAATAATTGGCTTGTATGTGTTATAGAAGGAGGGGGGATGATTGATAATGCTACTCCCTTTTGGAAGTTGCTCCTCGCTTATTCCTATTTTTTTCATCTCCACATAATCAAATTGAAGTTCATTTTCTCCTTGAATTACGAGGGGAATATTTTTTGCTTTTCCTTGCAATATTTTGAGCGTGATTTGTCCTGCTTTTTCTCCCTGCTTAAATCCACTGGTTAGCATACCGCCAACAATTCCTTCGTTAAGAAAGAAGTTCCATAAGCTGTATATTGGCAATTGAGTCTTCTGTTTCATTAGGTGCAGTAAATCAATGTAGGAAATAAATTTTCCTTCACTGTCTTTACTAAAATTGAGTAGAAGAATAGCTTTGTTACCTTTCAGCTTTTCTATTTTTTCCGTTAGCTGATTGAGAGGTAGGTTTTCCAGGTATTTAAAGGCTACATTGGATTGGTATTTCGCTATCAGAGGTTTCATCTTCTCCTTATTTTGGATGGCAGTGGTTGTGTGGGAGTCATTCACAACCATTATTGTATCCAATTGGGGGTGAAGAGACAACATTGTTTTTATTGTGCCTTCAAAGTCTGCGTTTTCTGCTACTCCTCTTACATTATTCACTCCGTTGATCATTTGAAAAGAGAAATTGTTGACTGCGCAAAAAACGACGGGAACATTAGGAAAGAGGGTATTCCCGTTTTGTCGGAGGAATTTTAGTGCATTGTTGTCTACCGATATGATGGCATCAAAAGTGGTATTCGCCATTTTAAAGCGGTAAAGATTGGTTAACAAATCAAAGTAGTAGGGATCAATATTTCGTTTGGTATCTAAGTAATCAAAGTGTAATTCAATATTCTTTTGGTCTCCAAGAACGGAAAGTATACCTTTTGATGCATTGTCGGTCCAGGTTAATCCTTGGTGGTAGGAGTGTAGCACCAAAACCCGTTTTTTTTGACCTAAACCTCCAAAAACAATAAATTGTACGAGAATTACAATTATCAGTAGTCGCTTCATTTTTTGTCTGATCTTAACGAATGATTGCTAATCTACAATTTTTTGATCTACAGTTTGTCAAAAGGAATATGTTTTGGAGTAGATTAGAGTACAAAAAAAGGGCATACCTCTCTAAAATTAATGATCTTTCTAAATTAAAGACGATTTTTTATTTGAGTGTTTGAAAATGTCAATGATCGAAACACCTTTGTTTTTTGGATAGAATGGTGATGTAGATCTAGAATTTTTTATCTAATTAAGTTTTATTTGCAATTGGTGTTAATTCGTGCAATTATGATTTCACAATTTGTAAGTGCTTTTAGATTTAAGGATGTTTTTGTACCTGCATTCTGCATGAGTACGATATCTCCCTCTTCCAACAGGTCACTTTGATTTTCATTATTTAATTCAAATGCTCCTGAAAATGCATAGATAGCATAGGTGTCAAATGAATCCGTTAGTATTATTGTCTCCTCCTTCTCCTTGATCAGAATAGCATGATCCAATTCCCCATGGGTGCCTGAAGTCGTCATTAGGTTGAAATCGGTAACCTGTCCAATGCTACAGGTTTCCCAATCTCCTTCAAAATTATCTGTATCAAATTGCTGAAGGCTTTTGGTGTATCTATTTTTATGTGTGAGTTCCAATTTACCTTCCAGAATCATTATTACCCGGGATATTCCTGGCAGTTTGGTGAAATTGGATGTCTGGGCCTCCACTTTGGCCGTACTCAAACGAAATTGAAAATCTCCTTTTTGATAGGATGCATCTTGTGGAAATATGGCCAATTGGGTAGTGGTGCCCCCGGACCATTTAGAGGTATTTAATTCTGCCTTTTTTGTGATTTCGATTTTCATGACACTCGTTTGGATGTTTTCTTACTTAATGCAAAAGTAACATAAATCTGATCGGATTAGGCCCTATTGCTGCTTAATTTATTATTCCCCTTTTTGAGAAACATATAGGGCCGGCGAGAAACTTAGGATGAGGTTCAACTATAGGAATGGAGAAAGGGACAAATCCATTGTAGGTTTGTCCCTTTCCTGTATAAAATACTCGATCGAAAGATCAGGTTTTAGTATTCATTCACATGTAGGATGTTCAATTCCTTTTCTAACTTTTCCAGATCGTGGATCATTTTGTTTTTCATCGAATCAAATTTCCCTTTGAGATTTTTGGAAAGGCCCTTGTAATACTCAATTCCTTCATGCAAATTGGCACGGAATTTTTCCAGGTATTTCATTTGTTTTTTCGTTACCGGCTCGGTCAATTCTCCAATTTGTTCCTTAAGGTAATCTACATACAGACTCAGTTCTTTGGCGAACATGTGCGGACGATCCTGACTCTTGATCAGGTTGGTTCTTCCGTAGATATGGGCTACCATTTCTTTTAGGCTGGCAATTTTTGAAAAATAGGCCATATTGGGACCGGGACAGATGGAGACACCATCACCATTGGGGTGTGTGTCGATGCCATTTACTAAAAAGGAAGCAGCAGAGAGTCCTTTGCACAAGCAGGATTTCTCGCTCATCTTGAGAATTTGTTTGTTGTATTCTTCCTCCGATAGGTTTTGAGCCTTTAGTTCTTCTACTTTTTTCTTTTGATACTGTGTGGAGGCAGTACAGATCGGATTTTCGGTGTATTCCGTATTGGCTACAAGGTACCTTTTAGTACAAGCGCTTCCCGGTTGTCCTTTGGCAATCATTTCCAGTTTTCCTTCGTCTCGCGAATTGCCGCGAAGATTGTTGAAGCGAACGCCCAGAGGGGATGAATGACTCAGATATAGATCCTTTTCTGTTGCTTTAGATAACAAATTAAGAGTATGAGGATCTACATCACAAACTTCGGGAACCAGTAGGAAAGGAGATCCCCAACCCACAGAGTCCAGTTGGTAATGATCTATCAGGAACTGATGCTCCTCGGCAGTTCCTACGCCTCCCTGGGCTGTGATTGCTACTTCCATTGCTTCTTCTGGGAATGGACGATTTTTTGCTTTAAGGGCAGGTTGAAGCAGTTCATGAGTAGCCTGAATTAGTTCCTGGCGTTTGCTTTTGAATTCTTCCAGTATGGGTCCCATCAAAAATCCATCGGTGGCAAAGGCATGGCCTCCACAGTTTAAGCCCGATTCAACCCGGTATTCCGATACCCAGATACCTTTTTTGGCCAGTATCTTTCCCTGAATCAGGGCCGAGCGAAAGTCGCTTACTTTTAATACAATCTTTTTCTTGATGTAATTGTTGGTATCGGGATAGAAGTCTTCAAATTGCTCCAGGTAGCTATACAAGCGAGGATTCATCCCGGCAGAAAGGACAAGTGATGAGGCCAGGGTACTGTTGGCAAAACCGCGTAGTGCCGCATGAGCATCGTTGAATTCCACAGGTAGTTTTTCCCCTTCATGGAAGTTGTCCTTATCCACTTTGGTCATGATGTTTACATCAATCGACCCCATAGGAAGATTCTTGTTTAACCATTCCTTTGCTTCTTGTACATAGTGGTTGTCATCCACTAATTCATGGAATTCCTTTTTAAGTGAGGAAAAATCGGGAAGCATATCCATATACTTTTCCAATTCTTTTCCTTTCTCATGGAATGAATTTTTCATCTCCTCAAATTTCTCCTTCACCATTTTGTCCATCAGGTTCAGGTAGGCCGTGATTCTTTCGGCACGTGAATCCTTATTCTTTTCGGAAATGGGCTGAAAGTCCAGGTTAAGCTTTTTGCTGTACAATTCCCGCATCTTTTCAATCAGAATATCATCTACAATGGAGATTACAGAAGATATTCCAAATTGTGCCACTTTGACGGGGGTGTCGACTGTATAGCCAGTACCCATCACGGGAATGTGGAATGAATGACCTAATAATTTGTTCATGAAATATATTGTTTTTTTTGAATTGAGTCCTCTGAGTATACACTAAAAAATTATTCAATTGCTACTTCTTAACTATTTGTTTTCTGATGTACATAAAATGCATAAAAACAATAGAATGAGGAATTTCATGGCAATGTACTTGAATTCCCATTCATATCAAAGGAAATTCGTTATTATCGGTTTTATATTGAAGATATATCTGAAAAACCTTAATAAGAAAAGAGAAGTGCAAAGAAATAGCCTTGATTTCCTATTTTGACCTTGCCTCCAATAGGGTAGTTAGAGGACAAGTAGATGATGATTATTGATTAAAATTTAATGAGAAACTTTTGGCCAAAATCCCCTCGTGCATCAATAATTTTTCTTTTAGTTTCATTCCTCCTGAATATCCTGTCAGTTTTCCATTTTTACCAATTACCCTGTGACAGGGAATTACAATCGGAATTGGATTGAGGGAATTGGCTAAACCAACAGCCCTGCTGGTATTGGGGTTTCCCAGTTCTATAGCAATGTCCTGATAGGTTCGTGTTTCTCCAAAGGGGATGTTACGAAGAGCTTTCCATACTCTTTGCTGAAAATCTGTTCCCCGGGGAGCCAGGGGTAATTCAAAGTTTTGTATTTCACCAGCAAAATAGGCTTTCAATTGTTCTACTGCAGCTTCTAGTTTTTCCCTGGAGTGAATCCAATCCGATTCAATTGGGGTGAAATTTTTGCCATCCTGAAAGTTGATTTGCCGAATGCCTTCTGTATCGGCACATACTAAAATGGCTCCATATTTTGAGTTGAAAACATCGTAGTAGATCATTCCCTTTTGTTTGTTAATATAGATTGGTTTGCCGTATTGACTTGTTATTTGACTATTGAAGTTAAGGAAATATTTCTATTTAGAGGCTGAGGATATGATCTTTTTTAAGAATTATCATTGTTGACGGAAAAACACTGCCTAAAATTATTGGAAATTGCTATTATCAACTCTTCTTCAGTTATATTTCGGACAGTTGCTGCCTTTTGGTAGATTTCTTCTATGTTGATGGGGCTTTCATCTGTTTCCAGGAAGATTTGGTCGAGGGGGATGGCTCGAAATGCAGCCATCAGTTTTGAATTTTCTTTTAGGATTGTGGTACCAAACGATAGATAACACCCACTTCGAACTACTTCTTTTGCGATTTGTTCATTGGCATTGAATCCATGAATGATCCAGGGATTGATTGGATTTAATTTTTTTCGAACTGAAAGCAGCTCCGGAAAGCATCGAACACAATGAATCAATAGTGGTTTCTGAATTTGTTCAGCGATTTGAACTTGCCTTATAAAGTATTCCATTTGTAGTTCCAGTGGAGCTTCGGCAAAACGATCCAAGCCGGCTTCACCTATTGCTAGTGCGTTAGGGTGAATGGCTAAAGTATTCACATGGGCGATCAACTCTTCGCGATCTTGTCGATGTACATGCCAGGGGTGTAGTCCAACCGATAGATTAGTAAAGTTCTTATGGAGTAGTGTTTCAAATTCCCAGGGAAAGGCACTTCGTATGGTGAATTCGTCGGGAAGGGGATTTTCCGCATGGGAATGTATGTTGATGTAAGGAGGCGTTACCATATTGCATAAAAATACAAAATACCTGAAAGATGACAATGAATTATAGCTTCCTTCGCATGAGAAGTCAGTCGAAGATTAGATTTTGATGGATTAGTTGCTATTTGCTCATTTTCTGTTGTTTCAATTTACATTGTATCTAGAGAAATGTTAAGAACAATTTTTTTCTGTAATTTTTTGATGAAAAAAACAGCTGTAAGTATTGTATAATGGGAGAAACTTTGTTTCTTTGTTGGTATAGAAACGAACGTTCTTTGCATAAAAGATAAAAGCACAAATCGCATTAGTCATCGATTGTTAAACTCAACAGTTAACATTTAAACGAGCAAGCTTGACGGTTGCAAAAGCAGGCCCCAACCTTCGGGTTGTCTAGTACACAGGGGAAACTTGACCAGCCTGGCACTCAAATCCTGTCATATAGGAGTTTATATATATCCATTGGCTAGTGCGATTTTTTTTATGCCTTTACTTCTGCCAATTTGATGAGGCAAATACTCATCCTTCCTTTTTTCCAAGAGATATTTATTCTGAATATTTCCGAAACTGAATTTCTATTTTTTTTACGAATTAAACCTTAAGGTAATTTTTGAGTCAAAGTTTGACAAAATCGAAATTGTATATTTATGATAAAAGTTAGAAATGCCTTATTTACAGTGCTCCTAAGTGTTTTCTTTGTTTCCTGTGCTAAATTACCGATACACCAGAGTCAAAAAGTTGAAAAGGAAGAGGCTGCGGTGATCGCCATCAATGAAGTTGGTTTGTACGATAGTGATAACAAGTTGAAGTACGGTTTATTTCATGATTCAGAGCACCTTTACATTAGTTTGGTATTCCTTGATCCAATGGCTTTGAAAGGATTGAAGTCAGGAGGATTGAATATTTATTTGGATCCAAAAGGGAAACAGAAGAAAGAGCAAGGTTTGTGTTTTCCTGTGAAAGAGGAAGGGAAGTCAAAAAAATTGAATGGAGAAGCCGAAGAAATAGATTCCCGAGGATCCAGGGGGAAAAAAATAAAATTGGACCCAGAGCGGATGTTATCGCTGTTGCCTGAATACGCGATTTGGAAAAGCGGGAAGGAGGAACAGGTATTTCGATGGCGAATTGAGAACTACCCCTGTCGGGTGAGACTTAAAATTAACAAGTTAAAGCAGTTGGAATATCAGGCCCGTATCCCATTAGACTTGATTTTTCCGGTTGATTCGGATCGAAAATTATTAGCTGTAGGGCTTGAATGCGAATCAGAGTTACCAAAACAAGCTTCAGCTGTATTGAACGATTCTGGTGCCCGAAGGGGCGGTGGACGAGGCTGCGGCGGAGGTCGAACGGGAGGTGGAAGACGTGCTCCTGCTGGGATGAAAGGTGGCGGGAGTCGATCTGGCGAGGAGACTGCTCAATCTACTGCTAGTTCTTTAGACCTTTGGTTTAAGGTCAAATTAGAAGATTAATAATTGTTCTCTTGTGATGTCTTTTGTTCGGATTATCAGTGGATTTTTCGAACAAAAGCTATTTTAATCGGTAGGTGGCCCCTGTTTCACTTAGTTCCAGATCGATGACTTTCCAGCAAATTAGTTTGACAAGGATTCTTTCCGCTTTGTATCGGCTGATCTTGGCTAATCGACAAAACTGACCAATGCTGATGCTATCATTTTCTTCCAGAAATTCCATTAGATATTTTTCTGTATCGGAGTATTGGAGAAAAGTTCCCTGAGGTTTTGATTGTCGTTTCCATACCATGAGTAGAATCTTATTGGCAAGGTGGTTTTCATCATCTTTTCGAACATAGGCCAACCATTTACCATTTTCATTTTGAGCATAATGAGGCATGCTTTCCGAAGGAGCAATCGTTACCTCCAGAACATCTTTCCCCTGAACTTTCCATATCCTACTTTCAAAAGTTACTTTGGGGCGGGAATACATTTCAGCAGCAGCCTGGATCATGTGGAACTCCTCTTCCGATTGAACTCCTGCAATTTTACCATTGTCTTTTACCCCAATCAGAAGGCGCCCGCCATCAGTATTGGCAAAAGCAGATAAGGTTTTGGCAATCTTTCGCGAATCAGTAATGCAGAATTTGAAATCCTGCTGCTGGTGCTCTCCCTCCTGTATTAATTTTTCGATGCGATGAATCATAATTCCTCAGAAAAAAGTTGCACAAATGTAGTGAAAATGGCAATTAATGAAAATCTACTCCAGGTAAAAACAAGACAAATGCCAAAATGTTGGTGATTTTGTGTTTCGGGTTCAAAGTGCTTCGTTTTGAGTTGAAAGTACGAGTTTTTTGAATTGGTTGAACTAATATGCTTCCTTATTCCTTTTTTTCTAATTTATGTTTTTCTCTACTCTAATATAACTTTCATTTCACAACGTTTGCAGTTGAATTCCAGACGATATCGATTTTTATTGTCAACAAGGTAAAGCGGCTCATTACTCCTGTTTGGGGCTTTGCCTTTCTTGGGACACATATTAAATTCGTAACGCAGACAATGACGTGTGGTCATAATTGTTTTGCCTTTGTTTTTAGACTGTAATTCGAAGGCGGGGGCTATGCTTTCTACACCGCATTTTTTATAGAATTCCTCTGCCTTATAGTTGGAGACATTGCTACTATAGCTGAGGTGTTTGTCCGGATAGGGGGGGTGAACAACCAAAGGCCGGACTTGTGATTGTTGATGATGATTAATTCTTTCTTCTTCCAAAGAATTTAGTAAAGTCCTTCTTATTTCATTGATTTGTTTGGCAGGGATGAAGGGAAGCTCTCCTTCGGGTAGAGTAATTTCTTCTACAGAGAAGATGGAATCTCCACTTTTTGCCAGTTGACGGCGCAGATTGTTGGCTGCCATTTCTCTGTTTTGTGCCAGTTCGAAGTCTCCTTCTAGATCAATAGTTTTTACGATACCATCTTCGTCGAATGCTGTTAATTGGAAGAATTTCTCATTGGACTCCATTAGCAGTGATGCACTGATTTTTCTTTGTGCTTTGTCCTGCTTTAGTTGGCGTTCGAATTCATGGTCATGGTTACGATACAAAACGGCTCCTTCGGTTAAATCTCCCATCTCGTTAGGAAAGATTTTATTCCCTTTAACTCCATTTACTTGCATCCCTTTCAGCAATTTATTGCGATTAAAATAGCATAAGCCGTCGCCATTGTGTAGGGGCTCCTGTCCTTCAAAGATAAAATGATCCTTTTGACGAGATACGATTCGTCCCACTTGTTTACCAAGTGCTTTTGGGGAATTAAAATTCGCAATTCCCTGAGTGCGACCATTGAAGAAGTAGGAGGTGAAGCCTCGGTTGAAAGTTCGTTCCGGATCGGGTGTAAAGTTGATCGCTGTAGAACCACTTGATGCCCTGGTCAAGTTTTGTCTGTATTCAAGAATTTCGTCTAACTTCTTTCTGTAATGGCTGACTACATTTTTGATGTAGGAAATGTCCTTCAGACGTCCCTCTATTTTTAGAGAGATGATTCCGGAATCAATGATGTCCTCCAGTTGATCAGCAAGGTTCAAATCTTTCAGGGAAAGCAGGTGCTTGTCCTTGGCCAGTACCTTTCCATGCTTGTCTTCCAATTGGTATTTCATGCGACAAGGCTGTGCACATTCGCCACGGTTTGCTGAACGTCCGCCGATAGCCTGGGAGAAGTAACATTGACCGCTTAGGCAAACACAAAGGGCTCCATTGACAAAATATTCCAGTTCGGATGAAGTATTTCTGCGAATTTCCTGAATCTGTTGCTGGGATAGTTCGCGTGCCAGAATGATGCGTTCGAAGCCTGCTTTTTCCAGAAATTGGATTCGATCCAGATCGTAATTGTGGGTTTGAGTACTGGCATGTAGAGCGATGGGAGGTAAGTCCAGTTCAAGGATTCCCATATCTTGTACGATCAAGGCATCAGCACCCATCTTGTACAATTGATGAATCATTTTTTCCGCATCCTTTAGCTCATTGTCATACAGGATGGTATTCATTGTAATGAAAACCTTTGCCCAATATTTATGTGCGTATTGAATTAATTGCCCAATATCTTCAAGTGAATTGCCCACAGCGGCGCGGGCTCCAAACCTTGGAGCACCAATATAGACGGCATCGGCACCGTAATTAATGGCTGTAATTCCACCTTCCAGATTTTTGGCGGGAGCTAAAAGTTCTATTCTTCGCATGATTCCTCAATTTTATGCGAAGATACAATCAAAAGTGGAATAGAAAAAGAGGAGTCATAAATGTATTGGAATCCGCGATCGTCTATTATTGTCCGGAAAAGAAGAACCGTAAAAACTATTCCTTACTAATGTTTTGTTTTAAACTTCTTTAACTTCTGTTAGTAGCTCTTAACTGGAATATACTCTACATTTGTAATGTAAGTTAAAAGCAATAGTAATAGTTTTTTATAGATAGAGATTTAGGTTAGTAATTAGTGGTTAGTAAAAAGGCCGGAGTGTTTTCTCCGGCCTTTTTGCGTTTATGAGGTGGTATGTAAGGAGAACATTGATAACCAGTGTAAGTTCACAGAATATTCAAAATGATAAATGGGGATGAATTTCCCGTTACAACCTGGTTTTAAGCTTCTTTAACTTCTGTTAGCAGCTCTTAACTGGAATATGCTCTACATTTGTAATGTAAGTTAAGAGCAATAGTAATAGTTTTTCATAGATAGAGATTTAGGTTAGTAATTAGTGGTTAGTAAAAAGGCCGGAGTGTTTTCTCCGGCCTTTTTGCATTGGAAGAATTGATTCTTAAAGTTAGTAAGCTGGAGAAGAATCTGAATTTCAATTTGAAATCCTGGAGATACTTATTTAAGTGTTTAAATTATATTTTCATTCTAATATTTTCCTGTAGATCATGGTCAAGCAATACAATTTATTATTTTTGTCCCCGATTGAATTTTTGATTTGTAGAGAATGAGCAAAGGAATATTTCATCGTTCAGAATTGCTATTGGGCAAAGAACGTATGGCAATAATGGCCGAGAAGAAGGTGATCCTCTTTGGAATTGGGGGAGTTGGTAGCTGGTGTGCTGAGAGTTTAATTCGAACGGGTATTACGAAGCTAACTATCGTGGATTCAGACAGGGTATGTGTAACCAATGTCAATCGTCAATTAATGGCCACATCCAAAACTGTGGGGCATGTGAAAACGGAAGCATTGAAGGAGCGTTTGCTGGAGATTAATCCCCAAGCTGAGATTACTGCTCTTCAAAAGATTTATAGTAAAGACAATTTTGAGGAGTTCAATCTGGAAGAGTACGATTTCATTATTGATGCTATTGATTCTCTGGGGAGCAAGGTTCATTTAATTCGTACGGCAAGTAAATTAGATGGTGTATTGGTATCTTCTATGGGAGCGGCCCTAAAAGTAGATCCTACGAGAGTACGTGTTGATTCTTTCTGGAATGTGAAGGGGTGTCCTTTGGCCCGAAAGATTCGCAAAATGGTACGTAAGGTAGGTATGCCCGAGAAAGATTTTCTTTGTGTATATAGTGATGAAGTGCTTGAGAATTGCGGATCGGAAACTGCTTGTGGAACCGAAAAGTGCATGTGTCCAAAGGCACAGAATGGCCCAGGAGATCCTGACCTTGTGAATCACGAGTGGTGCAGTAAGAAGGCAACCATTAACGGTTCTCTGGCACACATTACCGCGATTTTTGGCTTTACGCTTGCCGGTTTGGTGATTCAATCCATTTACAAGGAGATCGACCAGCTTGTTGAGATGGAATAAGAATATTTAAACACACAATAGAAGGCCTGTATCCGATAACGGAACAGGCCTTTTTTTTGAGGGGCAGGAGTTGTTTTGACAGATTGAAGCGATGGGATTGTGCTGAATTATTCATGTACGTTCTAATTTTAATTCATGACCTTTGTTCTCCTCCAAAAGAAGCTTTATTCTTTTGTTGCTGTAAATCTTGAGGATTTAACCTTCTTTAACCTCTGTTAGTAGCTCTTAAGCCCAATAGCCCTTATTTTTGTATTATCAAACAAAGCAAGTAGTAGTGTCACGTTTTAGAGTGACAGTTTTTATAGGTTAGATTTAGGTTAGTAGAAAGGCCGGAGTTGCAGCTCCGGCCTTTTCGCGTTTTACCAATTTATATCGCTGTAATATAGCACCTTTGTTTCCCTTTGAAAAGAAATATTCTTTTCGAAGACTTAATTGTTGTAAATTAAGGGAAAGATGAACCAATACTTTATTTCAATGAAACCTCATATCAATTCTACCTCTTTTGGTTATATCACCATTGAGGGCGAAACCTATGATCACGATGTAGTTATCAATAGTATAGGGGACATTACCAAGCGGAAAAAGAAGCTTTCCAAACGAGTGTATGGTACTTCACACTGTATTTCAGAGGAGGAGTTGCAATATGTGATGGAGGAAGGGGTTGTGCATTTAATAATTGGAGCGGGGCAATACGATACAGTGGAGCTCTCTGAGCCTGCTAAACAAATTGTCAAAGCCCATCAATTACAGGCACATATTTCAGCTACTCCTACGGCAATTCAGTTATGGAATTCCTTTCAGGAGAAGGTTGTGGGATTGTTTCATGTTACTTGCTGAGGAGTCGGAAAAGAAGTTACCCCGTCAGGGGTTGGAGCCCCGACGGAGGTTGATACTGTCAGTAAGGTTTTTACTTTGTCTTTTCGGTTTTGTTCATTACCACATAGTAGTTTCCGTCTTCCTTTTTTTCAATTTTCCAACCTTCGTTGAGAATTAGTTCCCAATTGTCGGACTTAAAATCCTTGTCAGGCGCATCGGCAATTACTTTTGACCAATTTGGTGTAACTAGGGCTCCTTTGTCGGTTTTTAGTTTTCCCCATTTGCCGAAAGCATTGAATGTTTTGTAGATTGTACCATGATCTTCGAAAGGAACAACAGTATGCGGATTGAACGATATCCGGCACATGCTCATTGGTATTATTAGTTTTGGATTGGATAGGAACCGATCCCTACAGCTCTTTAGAAACGCTTGCATTTCTTCTTCATAGTTTTTTTCTTTCTGAATTAGTTCTTCTCCGTTGTATTCAGCATAAAGATGATCGATGGTGTTGGTTGGATTTGGGTTTATCCCGTAAGCCTTTTTGATCAGTTCGCCTAAGTCATCCGTTTGTTTAAGATTTTGGTACCAATTGATCCCCGAAGCGTCCAGAAGATATCCGTAGAGAGGGCCGGATGTATAGGCAAAAGACATCAGGAGGGTGTGTCGTTTCAAACTTGTTTTTACTTTATGGCTTAGAATCTCCCGGATTTCATTTTCAGAGGCTCCACTGAGCTTTAAGCCGGTATGATCTGCCAAGCCTTCGTGCATTTCAAACAGAGCTTCCTTTTCGGCACTGCCGCTGTACATGTTTCTTCGGTATTCTCTGAAAAGTAATGCATTCTCCAGATGTTTTGCCCTCTTTTTACCATTGGTTTCAACGGCTTTCCCTAAGGCTGACCATTCCATCTTTAGTAGGAATCGGCCGTCCAACTGGTTAAGATGTGTATTTTTTGAAGGTTGGGATCGAAATCCAATATCATCCTGAATGCGATGCCAAAGCTCATGCATTATTAAGTGATTCCTTGTGTTTTTGTCGGAACTGAGTGCTTGCCAGATCACCATTGTCCATTTGGTGCCATTCCATTCCAGTGCGGTATTCGCTATTGGTCTTGATTTGGGATACATTCCTACGAATACATTTCCCTCTTTTTTCAATTCTCCCATGGCGTCCTGAACGTTGCTTATTACTTTTCTAGTTTTCGCATCCACAAACAGTATGGGGCCATAGAGATTGATTCCCCATGTTTTTCCAGCGTCTTGATCGCATAAGGTTTTGGCTTCTTTGAAATACTGTTCTGCTTTTAGGACATTTATTTCATCCTGTTTTCCATACAGGGTGAAACTTAAAAGAGCCAGGAAAATGATTGTGGTTGTTGTTTTCATGATGTTTCTTTTTTGTTAATGTTCTGATGCAAAGTAACCGGAAATGAGAATGCTTAACTGTTAATGCTGTGTTAATGTTAAGTTAAAGCCTTTTGGTGCTTCACCTTTATGTATATCTTTGCTTCATGAGTCAAATCGAAACGAGAAAAAATAGAATATTCTATACTGCTTTGCCTTTGGGGGTTATAGGGGGTCTGGTCCCCGTGGTTTTGTTTCTTTTTTTGCAAAAGGCCTTTAATTTTGAACGCAATAAGTTTGAATTGGCAGCAAATCAAACGGTGGCACGGATTTTTTTTGAGGAGGCAAAGAATACCAGAGTGGGACTTCAAGCTTTTCGGGATGATTTTAACTGGCAGTCCCTTGATTTAGGGAAAGAGAAGCTAAGTGTTAAAGAGCTATCCAGCTTGAAGAAGAGTCTGGAAAGGGGAATGTTTGGTTTCTCAAGAATTGATTCGCTCGTGATGGAGGAGTTGAAGAACCAGAACATTCTTACCAAATACAGCTATGCTTTTTCTGTGACCAAATTGAAGGTGAAAACCGATAAGGGCCATAAGACCATTGTAGGTGATAATGTCCCGTGTCAAGCTCTCGAGATCTACAAAAATGGTAAACTTGAGGGGCGGGCAATCCGGCATACCTTCTACTATATAGGAGAGAAGGACTATATAGAAATTTGCCTGCAATCTAATTTTCCTGCTAAGCAGTGGGTTCTTTTGTCAAATATGCGCGCTGAAATAGCTATCTCCCTGATCGTATTTCTGGTTGTAATCGTATTGCTTTTTCTTACTGTTAAGAATTTGTACCGGCAAAAACGGATCTCTGAGATGAAAAGCGATTTCATTAACAACATCACACATGAATTCAATACTCCATTGAGTACCATAACTTTGGTCTCTAGTCTATTAAAAAAGCAGTTAGGTGATGAAGAGGTAGTGAGTTCAAATGCCAGTATCATTGAGAGGCAGGCAGCAAGATTAAAGCAAATGGTGAATAATGCAATGGATCTGTCTCTTTTTAGTAACGGTGAGCGGGGAATTAAGCTTGAAAAGAAATCTGTGCACAGACTTATTGATGCATGTGTTGATGAATATCTTTTAAAATTAAATGCGTTGACAGTGTCAAAACATTACACGGAAAGTGATGATCATATTTTAATTGATGAATTTTATCTGACAACGGTGATGAATAATTTAATTGATAATGCGATAAAATATTCTGATAAACCCAGGGTGGAAGTAATGGTTGAAACTCTTCGAAAAGGAGGGGAATTTGTGATTCGATTCAGAGATAATGGACCTGGGGTATCCAGGGAGGATAGGCAGAAGCTTTTTGGTAAGTTTTATCGAGGTTCAACAGGGAAAGGAAATACCAAAGGTCTGGGATTGGGCCTTCATCTTGTGAAATGTGCGGTTAACGCTCATAAGGGAAGTATTGAGCTTGATAAAAGTTACGAAGCCGGCCTCGGTTTTGTTATTAAATTACCCATCTTAAAAAGTAGCGATGAAAAAGCATAGAATACTAATTGCAGAGGACGATATTGATTTGGGAAATGTTCTGAAGATGTATATCGAAATGAATGGGTATGATGCATTTCTAACCACCGATGGAAAGGAGGCGAATGAAAAGGTTGAGGAAATTGAACCCGATCTTTGTATTTTGGATGTGATGATGCCTTTAATGGATGGCTTCGAAACAGCAGAAGCTATTCGAGCAAAAATGGATATCCCTTTCATATTTCTGACTGCACGAAATCAGAAAGAAGACCGAATCAGAGGTCTTCAGCTTGGGGCTGATGATTATATTTCCAAACCATTTGAACCGGACGAACTGGTGTTACGAATCCGAAATATTTTAAGCCGCAGTCAGACAAGGGAAAAGGAGGAGTGTCGGTTGGGTGCCTATACATTGTTTCCCGAAGAGTTGCAATTGGTTCACAACGGAATTGTAAAGGAGTTAACCGCCAAAGAGGCTTGCTTGTTGCACTATTTTTATGTGAATAGAAATACTTTGTTAAAACGCAATGAAATCTTGAATGCAGTTTGGGGTGATGATGATTACTTTACCGGGCGAAGCATGGATGTGTTTATCACCAGGATAAGGCGTTTGCTAAAAGTTGATGAGAATCTAAGAATTGAGAATGTCAGAGGAGTGGGTTATCGTTTTGTTTGTCGGTGAGCTGTGTTGTGTGTGTTATTTTTACATCCCCGTCCGGTTTTTTAACCCCAGATATGTAACACTCTTAAGTTTCTTTAACCTCCGTTAGCAGTTCTTAACGGTACTATGTTTTACTTTTGTAATGTAAGCTGAGAACAAAACAGCACTAGTAAAAGTAGTTTTTTTATAGATAGAGATTTAGGTTAGTTAAAAGGCCGGGGTGGGGATCCTGGCCTTTAAGCATTTTTCTCTTTTGTGTTTTATTCATTGCCCTCTGACAAAAAGGTCAATTCTTGGCATGTTTTACTGGCAATGAATTCCGTAATATCGTATTCTGCTAAATTTTTCTTTTTGAATGGATCTTTGTCCAGTATTCTTTCCAATTCCTCTTTGTTATTCATTTTGGAAAGGATAATTCCTCCTGTTCTTGGAACTTTTCTTCCCGATGCAATGAAATTTCCCAAAGCGTATTGTTCATTCAAATATTCGATGTGTTTTTCCAATTCCTGATCAATTGATTCTAAGGATGCTTTGTAATTCAGCGATATAATAAACATTGAATAAGTTATTAGTTGATTGTTTGTGATTTTGTTATCGATACCAAATTGATATTTTCTGTCCGTGTTGTTTTATTGGTGGCAAATGTAAAGAAAAGTTCGTGTTTAATGTTAAGTAGTAAGCCTAATATTTTTCGAAGGATATTGGGCTTTATTTGTTGATATGTAGCGTTTAAACTTTGTTTTATATGAGGACGGTAAGTTGTTGTTTAACATATCCTTCTTAAATGTGGTCTGAATGGATATTTTTTGTGAATAGTATTTCCTCTTATTCCTCTAATTGTGCTTTTCATGACACCTTTTGGATCGCTTATGACCTTTTTTCCCATTTCTTCATTTTTATTCCTCAACTTTGATTTAGTGAAAAGTGGTCCATTTTTTTAAGGGACAATTTTGTTGATTGAACTGTAGTAAGAAATGCTATTTGTAGTAGGGGGTGGTAACATTTTATCTAAGCACAATATAAAATTTGTATGAGTTGCTACTATCAAATTTAGTAATTGTTACGGCGGGATCCGAAAAGCCGAATTGTAAAAAGAGTAGGAGAAAGTAAAATTCGAACAGTTATGGCACAAGCATTTTTTCAATGGAACCTGGAGGCTTACGAGAAGCAAGGCAATTTATGGCTACGCTGGAATACCGATGCTCCATTTAGAGCGCAACAGGGGCAAATTCATGTGTATTCAACTGATTATTTCCCTTCTGAGCCAACTGATAAGACGGAAAGATGGTCATGGGATAATGAAAACAATTACGATTGGGATACCGGTTTACGCTGGGGGACTGATTGGCATTGTGCTTACATTGCCCAGAGAAGCCCCAATGGACCATATGCATATCTAATACAGCTAATAACGACAAATTGTATGGGGCCTAATGTTTCCAGAAAAGTGGAGGCAGTTGCCACCAAGTAGTGATACACTTTTTTACCTCATTTCGGGTTTTTAACCCCGGGTTGGGTTGAAATAGATTTTGGTTAGTAGTTAGTGGTTAAAGTAAAAAGGCCTGGGAAACTCCCAGGCCTTTTCATCTTTTCGAGTGAAGCAAAATTTGCAATAAAAACATTACTTAGCCTCCTCTAAACCATTGAGATTTATAAAACCTTCATGGTTTGACTATTATTATTTTGTCATCTTCAACAGCTCTTCCACAGCACTTTCCAACTGCTGGTCACGTCCATTGTCGATAATACCAGGCATATTCTTCACCTGAACTTCAGGAACGGTTTCGTTGTTTTCCAACCATTCACCAGCTTTATTCTTGGCACTTACAGGGATGGATCCCCAGTATACTTCACCATTCTGCAAAGTTTCCCATCCCGCAAAACTGCAAGTTCCGGGAACAGGCATACCAATCAATTTTCCAATTCCCAAATCCTGGTAGGCGCAAGAGAAGCAGTGACCATCACTGTAGTTGGCTTCGTTTATCATAGCCACCGAAGGTTTGGTCCAACGGTAACCCGGTTCTGAACCAATGGTACGATCCTCTATGGCATACTCGATAAAGGTTTCTCCGGTCAGGAACATAGTGATATCACCAACCAGGTCGCCACCTCCGTTGAAACGGGTATCAATCACGATACCATCACGATCGTAGTACTTACCCATTACCTTTTCGTAGGTGTTACGATAAGCTCCGTCGTTCATTCCCGGAATGTGAACGTAGGCCAGTTTGCCTCCACTCAATTTTTCCACTTCCTTCTCATTCATCTTAACCCAACGCTTGTACAGAAGGCTTCTTTCCGAACTAAGGGAGATAGGTTTGATGGTTACATCCTGTCCTTTTTTCGTTTTGGGATCGTAGATATGAAGGGCAGTGAATTTTCCGGATTTCCGGTTCAGTAATTTGGCATAATCAATATCCGTTCCGATGTTTTGACCGTCAATTTGCTGGATGATCATTCCTTTGGATACCTTGATGCTCTTCTTGTCTAAAGGACCATCCTTTATAATTTCAGCAATCTTGATTCCTTCTCCTTTGTAGTTGTAATCGAAGAAAATACCCAAAGCTGCAGTTCTGTCTCCTTTTGGATCGTAAGGACGATAACCGGCACCACTATGTGATACATTTAATTCACCCAACATTTCCGACAGAATTTCGGCAAACTCGTAATTGTCGCTAATGGATGCCAATTTGGGTTCGTAGTTCTTTCTTAACTCATCCCAAGGTGCACCGTGGTAATCCGAAATGTAGAACATACTCTTATTGCGTCTCCAAACATGGTCGAACATTTGTTGGCGTTCAGCCGCGACATCAAGGGTCATTTCTCCTCGAATGGCAACCGGTTTGGTTGATTTGCTGCTCAAGTTAATAGTTGAGATGTCACCATCCGATAGCAGGAACAGTTTTTTCATCTCTTTATCCCATTGCAGGCTTCCGTATCTTGCACCCAGTTTTATTAACATCTTGGTTTCTTTGGTGCGCAGTTTGGTGCTCCAAAGATTCACACCTTTTTCGAATCGGGCCAGGTAGTATAAAGTTTCTCCATCTTTTGAAAGTACAGCATCGCTCAATTTCGAAGAGTGGATGGTCAAACGCTTCTTGCGATCTTTTAAGCCATCCCAGTCGAACTGAAGAGTGCTGTCTTTTTTTACCTCTTCTTTTTTATTCTTTTTTTTCGACTTTTTCTTTTTGTCAGCTTCTTCTTTCTTTTTCTTGGCTTGTTTTTCGATTTCTTTCAGCAAAGCATAGTCGTCCTTACTCATGTTAAATCGATCCCAACCGTCTTTGGTAAAGAACATGGTGTACACATCCATCTGGCGTGAACCACTGTTGGCATAGGAGCGCAATCCGTGACGATCGCTGAACCAAAGCATTTGCTTGCCACCATTCACCCAGATTGGGCTGGCATCTCCGTAACCGCTTTCGGTCAGGTTGATCATTTCCTGCTTGCCATCGGCTGCAATCAATACCACTTCGCTGTTGGCCAGAACCGGAGAATATTCTACAAGCAGCCATTTGCTGTCAGGGCTCCAGGTAAAGTATTGATCCCCTTCGCCCATGTAGAACAGCTTGTCACCGTTCATGATGCTACGAGTTTTCTTGCTCTTAATGTTAAAGATTTTCAGGTTGCGCTTGTTGGCAATGAAAGCGATTTCTTTTCCATCGGGAGAGTACTTGGGTTCGTAGTTTTCTTCTTCGTTAACAATTACAGGCTCTTCCTTCAGTAGAGTAGATGCGTAGAAGTGAGGCTCGTTCTTGTTAACTCTTTCGGTTTTGTAAATACCCCATTTGGCATCTCGTTCGCTGGCGTATAGAATGCTTTTGCCATCAGGAGAGAAGCTTACGAATCTTTCCTGGGAAGGAGTCGTTGTAATACGCTTGGTCATTTTTCCCTCAACCGAAGAAACAAACACTTCCCCACGAACAACGTAGGCAACTTCTTTTCCATCAGGAGATATTGCCATTTCTCTTACATTGCCCCTAACCGAGATGATCTTTTCGTTGTTGTTTTTGCCTTCGGTACGAATGGTAACTTTTACTTTCTCTTGTTCTCCTCCGTTTTTCTTAATAAACAACTCACCATTGTGAGTGTAGCAAAGGGTTTCATTGTCTGCTATGCTTAAAAAGCGAACCGGATGCATTTTGAATTTGGTGATCTGCTCCTTTTGGGAAGGATTCGCCAGATTCATCTTATGAACATTGAAACATCCGCTTTCTTCGCTTAAATAGTAGATGCTTTTTTCATCAGGACTGTATACCGGGTTACGATCTTCTCCATTAAAAGAGGTAAGCATGGTATGTTTGTTGGTTTTTTTATCGTATTTCCAGATGTCGCGGGTAATTGATGACACGTGGTGTTTCCGGAATTCATTTTCCCCACCTTTTTTGTCATGGTAGATCATTTGCATTCCATCCTTACTCACCTGAACATCTTCAGCAGGAATGGTCCACACTTGTTCTACTCTACCTCCAGCAACAGGAACCTGGTACAATTCAGGTTGCGACCCGGTAGGGTATTGACGGTGATTCACTGCATCCATTCGCTGACCGCCAAAAATTACGTATTTATCATCTGCACTAAAAGAGTAGGGAAGTTCTGTGTGGGAATGGTAAGTCAATCGTTGGGCTTCTCCACCCTTTGCATCCAGTACGAAGACATCGAAATTACCGTATCGGTCCGAAGCAAAACAGATTTTGCTTCCGTCGTGGCTCCAAACCGGCATATAATCGTGTGCTTTATGGAAAGTAAGAGGACGTGCTTCCCCTCCTTTGGATGAAACCAAATACAAATCGCCTTTATTGGCGAATACAATTTGTTCTCCGTTTGGAGAAATCGCTGCGTAGCGAATCCACTCCGAATTTCCCTGAGCGGAAACAAAAGAGCTGATCAGGACAGCGAAAAAGAAAAAACAAATTCTTTTCATTAGTTAATTTTTTCAAAAGTTAGTTGGAACTACTTGTTGAATTGGATTAGCAAATTCTAGTAGTTGTTCCAATTTTGTGTGTATTGTTTTAAGTAGCATGCAATGCCGGAACAATATTGGGGGAGCAATGGATTCCCAAAATCGGGAGTTGAAATATTGCTTTTTGAATGATTTACTGGTGATTGCTCCCTGTTAATTTGTTTGCGGTAATTGCATAAAATTATGTTGTAAGCCGTAAAATTAGGGAAAAAGCTTTACATATTCAGTCTCCAATGGGAAGATAAACTCAGTCGTTGGGAAATTCGGTTAATGCAGTGTCGGCAGATTTTGTATGTGATGGATAGGGAATGTATTTGGGAAATTGAAATAGGGAAGTTGTATCCGACTGGATTTTTCTGTTGCCCCGGAATTATAAGCAAGCACCTCTATGGGCTTTTGTACCGGGGCGAATCAGCAGGTATTGGGGGCGTTACTGCCTGTCAACGAGGACAGGTTTTCCTGTGTGGAATGGTTAAGATATTAGGACTGGATAAGCTTGACATCATAAGCGTTAAAACCTTTGGGCCCTTCTGCCACATCATAGGTAACTCTGTCTCCTTTCGTTATTTTATCTATTAAATCGTTCTTGTGTACGAACAATTCAACTTCACCATTATCCTGGGTGATAAACCCAAACCCTTTGTCCTCACTAAAGAATTTAACTATTCCTGTTTTCATATTTCTAAGTTTTAATTGTTTAATGTTACATAGAACTCACCATTTGATTCATGCAACAGTCTTAAAAGTTCGAAATCAGTATTATTACTAAAGTTAAGGAATAATAGGTTTGGGTCAAATAGTAAAGGTTGTAAAAATTCTGAATCTCCGGGAGTTATAGTACGAGTAGTGTTTCCGCCCAAATTTTTTGGACGGAAATTTCTTTGTTTCTTGCTGATGTTTCTTGTTTCGACAGGTGCTTGTTGGTAAAGAGTCGGAGTTTAAGGTCTTAGGTTTTGTTGTTCAAAAGCCTGATCAGAACGAGTTTCTTTGGAAGAGATGTCTTTTAGTAGGTTCAAAGAGAAATCAATTATTGCGTCTTTTTCTTCGCAGGCTTTTGTTGGATCTGTTTTTACTCGATAATTGGGTGGAATACCAATTCCTTCCCAGCAAAATCCGTTTTTATCTGTAAAAACACCGTAAGGAATACACACTTCCCATCCACAGGATAGAGTTTTCCAATCCGCATCAGCAAAGGCTCCTGAGGTGAAATCACCCACTAGCGAAACCTGAGGCAATTCTCGCATTGCAAGAGCGAAGTTTTCAGCCGCACTATAGGTTGTATTGTCAATCAAAAGGACAACTGGATTTAAATACTGAACTGATTCTTTGGGCTCCGTAAACCATGCCTTTGCATCTGCAAAATCATTATGGGCAACTCCGTTTTTCATTGAAGTGATCATGTATTTTCGTTTCCTGTCTGCAAAGCAGTCGGCAATTGTTTTTCCTATTCTGTCATCACCTCCTGTGTTTCTTCTTACATCAATTATTATTGCTTTGGAGGATGAAAAATAATTGATAATGGTATGCATCGTTTCTTCGGTTTGTTCAAGGTTTTTGAACTCTCCAAAATGGAAATATCCGATGCTATCCTCCAACCAACCATAGGAGAAGCCATGCAAAGAATTCAATCCGTGGGGAAAGTATTTGTTCGAAACGGGCTTGGAAGCAAATAGTTTTTGGGTGGAGTCGTAACCAATTTTGTCGATGATGTACCCAATTGAACCAGCAGAGAAATGTTGATTGGTTTTATCCCTCTTCAGCTTTACATGGTTGTCGTTTAAATGGCTTAACATATTTTTAGCGACCTCAAACAATTGACTTTCCGTGGTATACTCATCTATTTTATTTCTGTAAACATGATAGAGTTTGTCCCAATCAATACCTTTTACCACAAATCCACTGTAGATTGTGTCGAAGGCATTCCAAAGTTCATCAAAAATTGCAAGTGGGTTGGTAAAATTATTTTTTTGCATAGGTATTTGTCTTAAATTATTGTTCTTTAGTTTTTCGTATTTCTTTCTATTTTGTTCTATAACTGAATGTTTCCCCAAGAGAGACAGTGTGTAAATCTTTCAATTTATCCGTTATTAGGAAAGGTGTTTTAGGATATTAGATTTAAGGAATACTTTGTAAGCACCGCAATAGAACAGGCATCAGGAAAAATGGGCTGCCTAAAAATAAGAAAATATTGATAAATAAGGAAGAGGGTAAAATACTTTGATTGGAAGTATGGAAGAGGGGGAGCCTAAAATTGGAAAGTCTGTTCTTATGTTTGGATAGAACTTATAAACGGACCAGATTTACTATTGGATTCCCAGGGGGCTTAATGCATGAAAAAGGGAGGACGGGAGGAAATCTCCAATCGGAGATACCTTTTCCCTGTTTATGCATTTAACTTTTTTGTTCTTTTCTGTCCATAATAAACCTTGTCAAACGTAGCACAATATAAGCTAATAGGATGAGAACGGTTAGATCTGTTGTATGAGATCCACTTTCATCTTTCCATGGATGTCCCAGGGTGATAATGGTAAGAAAGGCATGAAGCAAGCCGCTAAGGACTCTAAGATATAAACCTACCAGGAGATTCCAACCATCAACTTTTGCTGTTAGAAAACCGAAGAAATAGCCGGTAACAGGAAAGCTGATAGCGATTAGAATGAGCTCGGATACTATGATTCTATGCAGGTTCTTTTTCATACATTTATTTGTGTTGATTGAATTATTTTGTGTCCTGTAAATGCACCAGGCCTGCCTCTTACTTGAGAAGACTGTACCTTTGGCAACTTGATGCAGTTAGTATGTTCGTTCAGATTTGTGGGAGTAAAGCATGCAAGGACTAGAATTTGCTTTTATGGTTTTCTATAATTTTTTCACAAACCCTTTCGGAAAAATCTTTGTCAGTATAGATTAAATGATCTCCAGCTTTCTCAATTTTACAATCTATTTTCAGTTTTTTTAACCATTTGGAATTGGGTCTGAAGCTGTCTTTTTCGCCGTACCATAGGTTTATGGAACAATCTGGTGTTTCTGTTTCAAATCTCAATCGGGTTGATGAAACAGCATAAAGGTTTCTGATTTTAAGTCCTCTAATACCAGCCTTCCAGGCAATTGAGCCACCAATACTGAAAGCGAGAATGTCTATCGTTCCGGTTTCTAATTTCAGAAGATTTTCGACAGCAGTTTCAATCCCATGGTTTACGTATTGGGTATGGAGTACTTCCTCTTTGATATCTGTTGTGTTAATCTTTCCCAATACGCAACAATCGTAATATTGTATGTCAAACTCGGTGGCAAGTACATCAAGATAAAGGCTTTTCCATGCTGATTTACTCTTTCCCCAAAGGTCGGATAGTAGTAGAAGACGAGGTTTCATTTGGCAGGTCTCTTTTTTTACAGTGTATCATTCTTTTGTTGAATGCTAATCTGTGTCTTTGGATTTTTGTTTCAATTGTTTTACCAAATTTGAAATGATTTTGTATATCGCCCAGGTTATCAATGCTCCAAAGAATATGATATTAGCAATTCCAATCGATTTTTTCAGTAAGGGAAATTCACTTGCATCACTGTTTTCTACCATTTCCAATCCTAAATAAATAAAAAGGATGGAAAGTCCTATTCCTATTGAGAAGTGTAATAATCTGTTCATTTTTTAATGAGTGGATTTATTGATTTGTTGTTGCAAATTGCTACCATTTATTTCAACGAACCAATGGGAAACGATCCCTGGTGGATATGAGTTTTATTATGTGGTTTCCAGTATCAATAGTTCATGCTTTTAGGCCTGTGAATTGGTCGATTGGTTTCGTTTACAATGCAATCAATGTTTAATCTATAGGAAAAATGCAGGTTCTTTACGTTCCAGAACAGTCAGTTTTTCGGATATGTTGTCGATAATGGGATTGTTGAAAAACCTGGCGTCTGTTGGACATGATTTAATGCAAGCGCAACACCTGATACATAAATCCTTATTTGTAACTACTTCGGTATTTATCGCAATAGCATTCGTAGGACAAACACTTTCACAAATACCACAACTATTGCAAACTGCACTATCAATTTCGGGTGCAAAGGCTGGAAATACAACTTGCTCTTTATAGGGGAAATTACCCGAAACGATTATATCGGAAAAGTCAGATGTTGTTTCTATCTGTTGTAGTTTTTCTTGTATCTTCTGTGAAAATTCAGCACATTTCAGTAGATCATTTCCATCCGGTCTGCCTTCAGCGATTGGCCTTGATGCGGTGGAATAGGAATGTTCCCCAATAAAAGCTGCTGCAGCAATTATTCTGAAACCAGAATTCGTAACAATATCTTTTAACTCAAGTAGTGAATCCTCAAATGCCCGATTGCCATAAACAACGACTAAAACTGCGATAGAGTTGTTGCCCTGAAGTTTTTCTAATCTTTTAGCAATGTCACCCGGTAATCGTCCGGCGTAAACAGGCAATCCAATAACCGTGATACTATTTTCATTTATCTGTGGTAGGTGATCTCCGGCGATTGATTTGGTTATATTGTAATCATTTACGTTATTCCAGCCTATAAATTGTCCTATTGTTCTTACAATTTTCTGTGTTGTTCCTGTAGGTGAAAAGTATAATAAATTAAGGTTCTTACTGTTCATATATCTTTGATTTTATATGCAAATGTAATTGTATTATTACAATTGGATAATTTAAATGTTATTTTATTCCTGTTAAATTGTAATGGATGGGTAAAATTCTCTTTTGCCGTAATGGAATATGCTCTGAAAAGTGGAGGCAAAGATTTATCTGATTGGGGGTAAAACAATGGGCAATAGATGTGTAATCTTTGCCCATAGGTATAACTCTTATGAATACAATCGTCAGGTGTTAGAGAATGAATGGATCAGAACTTACAGTAGTGTAATAGGTTCTTCGGCATGTTTATGTTCTGCTGGCTTCTGACTCAATTGGAAGTTCGTTATTTGTTTCTCTTGTACAATTCTTTAATATTATTGGAACAAAGTAAATCTAAATTCTCCTTTATTTTTTCAATTTCCCAATCCCACCATTTCAATGTAAGCAATATTGATATCTCTTCCTCTGAGAATCTTTTTTTTATAACTTTTCCTGGATTCCCTCCAACGATTGTATATGGCTCAATATCTTTTGTTACTATGGTAGAAGTAGCAATAACAGCACCATCACCAATACTTATTCCTGGCATAATTATGGCATTTGCCCCTATCCATACATCATTGCCTATAACAGTATCTCCGGCTTTTTGGAAAGCATCTTCAGCTGTTTCAAATCCTTGGTAAAAAAAGGGAAAAGTACTAATCCAATCATGTCTGTGCCCCTGATTTCCTGCCATCATAAAAATAGCTCCATCTGCAATTGAGCAGAATTTCCCAATTCGCAATTTGTCTACATCATTCCTGTCAGGCATTAAATACCTTGCACAGTCATCAAAAGAATGACCACTATAGTAGCCGGAGTAGTAACTGTAATCTCCTACAATAATATTGGGGTTGGTAACGATTTCTTTAAGTTGTTTCCCCACAAATGGGGAATCAAAGCAATTTTTATTCATAAGTTTCAGTATATATTATTGGTACACTGTTTCTGCAGTATGGCATCGTGCCGTCTTTCCACCAAATTTTTATCTGGTCGTTTCATCAATCAAATTCCCACATCCGTATTTAGCAGTGCCAATGCTTTCCGAATAGTGAGGAAGATTTAATTTTTGCCCCTTGTTTTGAACAGTTCGTTATTCACTGTCCATTTGCCAATCCTCATTTTGTCGTTTTTCTTTCCAGTCCCAATAGCTTTCAGAGAAAGTATCATGTGGCATTTCGTCATTCTCTTCCACTTCTTCATCGAAATCTATTAACGACAAACCTGTCCACTCCCCCAGGTCTTCATCCGGATCAGTGGTTTGATCAATTAAATTCATCAATTCGAATAGAACACCTGCTGAATTGTCAGCCAACACCTTTCACAATGCGCTTTTTAGTGTTTTTCAGCTTTTACAGTTCCTTTAATTCGTCATGCGTTAAACCATTGTTGGGAGGGTCGCTTAGGTGTTCTGCTATTTCTCCATTCAAGACCGAATCAGAAGTTGCATCCGCATATTCTTTTATTTTCTGATGTAATGCGATCATTAACGTTTTTTTTATTCCGTTAGCTTCATGGTTTTTTAGCTTTATATTACATGATTTGCGTGTGCTGTCGTACTGCTGATTCTAAAGGTTTTGCTGATTTTCGTTCTATTCTTTTAATACTCAATTTCGCATTTAACCGAACCATTCTTCTTCAACGATTCAGGATAGGGCAGGGGATGGCTCTTTCCCCTGCTGTAAAATGTTATTTCTTTATTTTTATTTCCAAAGGATATTGCTTTCCTCCAATATTCGTCCAACCCGAAATCAGGATCCAATTCTCCATAACACTTAAATTAATTTCGACATCATTGTGCTCCATAAAGTAGAGGGCAACTTCATAATCATACAGGTTGGTCTGATTAATTTCAAATTGGCCCCTACTATTTAAGTCTATTCCCCGTGCATAGAATTCTGGTGGATAAAGTCCCCAATCAAATTCAAAATTATCGTTTTCAGAATACTTCTCAAAAACTTCTTCCTTGCCTTTAATTGTTAAGTCGATAATTTGATTTCCCTCAATTTCAATTGTAGACTCGGTTCTGTCAAAAGAAAACTCGTAGTCTCCAACAATGAATTCCTCTTTTAAATATTTTTCCATCCTAAAGTTTGATTGCAAAATTTGAATAGGAATAAGTCCCGCTTCCGTGCTTTAGCTTTCCGTTTCTATGCAATTCGGTAAAAGCTTTGTCCATATCCTCAATAATCGATAGGGGAACATCCAAATCATGATGAGCAGGTAAAACTCTTTTCACAGGCAAGGGCAACAATTTTTTTATAGAATGCATATAAGCAACGGGGTCTGTCGACGGAAAATAGGCAAACAATTCCCCAATATAGATTAAATCCCCCGTGTATAGATATCCTTTATCCTTTTCGAAAAAGCACATATGGCCTGGAGAATGCCCGGGAGTGTGTACCACTTGAATTGTTCGTTCTCCCAATTCAATTGTATCATTATCTTTCAACACTCTTGTTGGAACGCCTTTAAAAAGGGTATAATCCCTAACATCAAAATCCTTCGGAAAGTCACAAGGTTCCTCTATTAAAAAATTACGAACCTGTTCCAAAGTCAATGGAAAACCTCCGTTTATCCATTCTGTTTCTGCTTCGTGCACATAAAAGTCCGGAAAATAGTTGTGACCGCCAAAGTGGTCGTAATGTACGTGGGTTGTAACAACCGTTACCGGTTTATCCGTTAATTTTTGTACCTGCTCCCAGATATTAGCGACTCCAAGTCCTGTGTCAATCAGTAAACTTCTTTCTTTCCCATTCAGGAGGTAACAATGAGTTTCTTCCCAATGCTTGTATTCGCTGATAACAGAGGTATTGTCATCAATTGTTTCAATTGTAAACCATTTTTCTTGTGTCATCCTTTTCCTTCTAATATTGTTTAATGTTTTACAGCCGTTAATCTTGTTCAGAATGTAGGTGCTGGAATCCTGCTTCCCATGCATTCGGATGAGTTTGTTATACAATTCTTCAACCGTACACCACTGCATCTCTAATGTACTATCTACTGCTGATGCATAGTGCTTTTAGATTTCGTCCAATTCGTTAATTTCCTTAATACATCCTTTTATCAAGTCAACTAAGCTATCGTATTCATTCTCCTGCGAATAACTTATACTTCCTGCATCACCCAAACAAAACTTTCCATCTGCCCACCTAAGAGTGTTGAAGTCTCGCTGCCCCAACCAGAGTTCTCCATCTTCCCACCACTCAAATATCAATTCATCGGTACAGGAATGAAAACCAAAGACAACCTCGTACATAAAGTTGTTAGCGATGGAATAGAAATCAACCAGTTGTTCAACGACAATACTATCCACACCAAACTCCTGGCATTTCTCTCGAAAGGTTTCGATTTGCTCATTCGTGGCAGGAACTATTCCTTCTGTATTCTCTGCGGGCAGAGACCGCAATAATCTTTCTATCTCCTTTTGTCTTTCAATCATTCAATCTATTTGTTTTAGCTATGGGTTGCAACGCCCTGTTTGTATGATATCCTGCCTCCGATACCTTGAGTATGTTCCGGTGCAGTGATTTCATGAATACCTTACTCCTAAATTCGGTATGAACAGGCCTATGCAGCATGTTCCGGTATGTGTTGGAATATTGTTAGGTAAGAAGTCTCTGCCCGGTTAAGCGCCTGGCAGTTACCAACCCGATTGTAAGGTGTATTTATTTTTTCAATCAATTGTCTGCTTCAATTCTTCTCTTAATGCATGAAAGAAATTGTCTTTCGCCTGCCTTTCTTTCCATGGAATGTGTCCGCATTTCTCAATCCGAACCATTTTAAACTTGTTAAGTCTGGCTGATAAAGGTTTTTCCACTCCCTCTAGCGGGTGCGGATCATAATCCCCGTGGAATGCAACAACCGGACATTCTATTTTATCTGCACAATTTATTAACCCTTCTGTTTTTCGAAGTTCTGAAGCCTCCGCCCAAACTGATTGATAAACCTGCATGTCTATATCAATGGAGTCATTGTTGCCTGGTATGTAGTCAAAAGAATCAGCTATTGACATTAACCGGCCAAAATTTCTTAAGGTTTCATTGTCCGAATTGGCTGAGCCAATTATTGAAATTAACCTTTTAGCTTCTTTCCTGTCGTGTTGGTTGAGTCTGTCCAGCCTGATGTTCATTAAGTTTTTGTTGTACTTCTCCTCAAAAGCACCGGAACCAATTAGAATCAGTTTCCTTACTAAATCAGGATACCTGGCAGCAAATAAAATACCCAACCATGCGCCCCACGAATACCCAATCAAAGTCAAAGGAGTGTCTGCGCTTAACGTCAGTTGGTTGTACAATTCTTCGATTTGTCCGTTGACAGACGTCTCTGTTTGCAGAAACTCTAAAATTCCAAATTCAGCAGATAAATTTTCGGCAACAGGTTTCAACTCTCCGGAGGCTCCCGGTCCCCCGTGTAAAAGTCCAATTTGATGTGGTTTTTGTCCGTATTTTCTAATCGTTTTCAATTGTCCTGTGCTTTTTAATCCCCTTTGATCTGGAGTTATGGGGTGTATGTTTGTATTATCAGCTCGAAACTATTTTTATCCCGATAATAGAACCAATAAGGGTTGTAATAAAAAATATTCGCCAAAAGTTAGCAGGGTCTTTGAATACAAAAATACCTATCAATACTGTCCCAACTGCTCCAACTCCTGTCCAAACTGCATAAGCGGTTCCGATTGGTAAAGTTTGGGTTGCTTTCATTAAAAGTCCCATACTAATACTAAGTGCAGTAAGAAAACCGATATACCATAAGTACATTTCGTTTCCTGAGGATGCTTTCGCTTTCTCCAAACAGGACGCAAATGCAACTTCAAATAATCCTGCAATAATTAAGATAATCCAATTCATTTCGTTTAATTTTTTCGCAAAGGTCAAAAATGGAATTGAATTAAAATTTTACAAATGATAAAAAATGTGTAACTATCTGTTTTTAGCTCTAATCCTACTTAAACTGACTTGTGTAATTCCCAGATAGGAAGCAATATATCCCAATTGTACTCTCTGTATTAAATCAGGATGATCCTTCAGCAGATCATTATAGCGCTCTGTAGCGGTTCGAAATTGTCTGGCGATAAGTCTTTCTTCCGTTTTAATCAGCTCTTTCTCTGCCAATTTTCTTCCCCAGTTGGCGATGTCTGTAGAATCTTTGAAAAGCTGTTGCAATTTAGTCGTTTTTAGTTCATATAATTCACAATCTTCCAATAATTCTATGTATTCATATCCTTTTTTATTTTCGATATAACTTTTCATCGAAATAACTGGATCGCCCTCTTTACCAAACCAAAAAGTTATTTCGTTGTCGGACAAATCAGCAAAAGCACGAACAATTCCTTTTTTGATAAAATAGATGCTATTTTCTATTTTGTCTGCTCTCAGTAAAATGTGTCCTTTTGAGTGCTTAACATCCGTAATGCACTCTTTAAGTCTCAACAGTGAAGCTTCCGAAAGGGGATATATCTTGTATAGAATTTGTTCTATCTCCATTCTATTTCAATTTTATCATTCTTATAATCAAGATGGGTGGGAATTTATTGGAGTACATTTCAAATTTCTTTTCATTATCAAATGTTGGTTCAACAAAACCATTAACTACTAATCCATTATCTATTCCAAGATTCAGATAGTAACTAATCGGTCTATGGAAATAGTATTGTTCAACCTTTTGGGTCGGTATTGCAATTCCTTTGGAAGTGCTTGGGTGAATATAATCTCTTAAGAGCAAGGAATTATTCGATTCTTGTTCTACATATTCAGAGTTGAAGCAAGGATGCTGAATTGAAAAAACAAAGGTCCCATTCTCCTCCAATAAATCTCTTATGTGAGAAAATAGAGTCTCTATCTCAGGCATATCCATCAATACCATATTCGATACAATACCATTGTATCTCCTGTCGTGCAATTTATTCAAATCGCCATTATTTGTCGCATCCAATATTTCATAATCAATGTTGTGACAATCGTATTTTCGGGCATTTTCAATATTGAGCTGAGAAAAATCAAATGCCCGGACTTTAACTCCCCGTTTTGCCATTCTTCTTGAAAACAAACCATTTCCGCACCCAATATCCAGAAGATTATCTCCTTTTTGCAGATTCAGTAAGCGTTCGGTATCAGGAGCTACTAACTCCTTGTGCCAATCATTACCGCTTTCTCCCATATAGTTGTCCCAATCAGCGGAATTGGTGTTCCAACTCTTCCTGTTTTCTATGTTTTGTTTATCCGTATTCATATCTGTGTTTAATTGCTTTTTTTCTGATGGTTGTCAACGATAAATCGTTTGAGCAGTGGCAGTTTGTCTATTTCCTACCTGTACTGCAACTAAGTAGTTTCACTTGCTTGTAAACCTTCAGATAAAGCTCTTTTTTTACTATTCCCTATATAAAATGTTGCGAGCAGTGATTTAATTCTTTACTAAGTTCATTTCATTGAATTGATTCAATGCTGTTTTTGTCGCTTTAATTCCATTCTCAATAATTCTTCAATAACTCCTATATGTGCAACGCCTCTCGCTCCTCCAGATGATAAGGTCAATGCTACTTTTGTTTTTCCCATTTTGTACTATCGTTCTTTTCTGTTAGGGGTAATGTTCCGCTGATACTCCCTCGGGCTGCTGATGCCTCGCGAAAGTTTAGTTGCCTATCTTTCTTTCGTAAAAAACTTTTTTCTGTATTCAGCCGAGCTATCCCGTCCCGAATTGTCGGAATTAGAATTTAGGAGGTGCTATGACACGCTGCAAACAAATGTTTCTTTTCTTCATTTGCATCGGGGATTTTGTTCGAAATTACGCATTTTATTATGCAGTTTCAACTGTTTTTCTCCTTTCTATTCAATTCTTTTATTTCATAAACAAATTCAATTGTTTTCAGCAACTGTTTGATTGTGATGTTTTAAAACTTCCTGGCGGGCTGAATTCAGCTCGTTGATGCTTCTTTTGATCCAAATTATAATTCTCCTAATGAAATCATCTTTATTAGTTAACCAAATAGAGCCGGAAACAGTAAAAAGCTGGAAGTTCTTTTTGTTCGAAATTAAATTCGTTATTTCAAAAATGTGCTTACAAACAATTCCCCTTTCTTTAATTTGCGATTCAAACTAGAGTCCAGGAATCTGACTTTTTTATCAATAGCTTTTCCGTAATCATAGTAATAGTGAGAGTAATAGTAATCGGAAGTGTGGGGTTTTCCTGTTAGCTTACAAGAAAGTAAATGGAGGGGAGGTGTTGTCTAATGTGTATATTTTCAGGGTTGCTATTGTTGTGTGCAGTTATTCCTAGTCAATAGGGTTGGTATTTACTTTATCCAGAATAATATTTTGTGGGAATTGTTCCCCTCTCTCAACCGCTTCTCTTAATTCGTTTACAAATTCCGTACTGTTTGATTTTTGAATGTGTTCCTTCCATTGTTCTGAGAATAGCTCCTCAATACTTATCAATGCAGCACCGGAATCAGAAGGATGATCACCGCTTGCTACAATAAAAGGGTTTTCCTTGTCATTAATATCAACACCTAAAATATAGGGTCGTTCATAATTTTCCGTGACCTTCTCATATCCACGACCTATCTCTGTAAATCTTTCTCCAAGGCTTGCCATACATTGCATTTTAAATTAAAGCTTTTCTGAGTTTCTTATTGTACTCTTTTTCCAATTCTATTCTTTTTTGCTTGTAAGTTTGCTTATCAATCACTTTCCAATAGGAATCAAAAATTAGCGATTTCAACTTCGATTGATACTCTTTTACAATCCGCTTGCATTTTTCATGCTCACGGTTATCAAAGGCATAGTTGAGTTTTGATAGAATCAGAAGACCCAAAAATGGAGTAGTAAATGTAAGCAATCCCCAGGTAACAGCTCTTCTATTCATTTCCTTAGCGTTTTTGTATGCATGATACGCAGGAATTGTTCTTATCCCAAAACTAAAAACCAATAGTACATAAAGTGCAACTCCCGATGGCCAATTCCATATTCCATTGATATAAAAAATATTCCTTAGCAGTAGGTAGTACATTAAGAATATGGCTCCTAATCCGATTAAATCCTCCCTGTTTTTCAAATAGTTTGTTTCAGTCATAGTTTATTTTTAATGATGATAGTTCATAGTTGCGTGCAATGATTCGCGGGGATAGCTGGTTAGAGTTTGCGGGCTACCTTTCTGATCACCATTACTATAGTGGGGTGAGGTAGAATACCGAATTGTCCAATGTTACCCCAATGTTTTATACCGCCTGTTGTAATGCGTTTTTCAATTCAAAAACACTTGTAAGTAATTCTTTATTCTTATCCCTTAATACAACTATTCCATCAAAGTATTCTATCTTAAACCTTTCTGATTCAAGTCTCAGATGTTTAAGGTATTGATCGTAATTTTTCTCCGATTGTATCTTTATCAAATTTGATTTTAGTTGATCTTTCCAATCACATACTTCAATTGTTACTCCAGTTTTTACATCGATTTTATTCGACTCCTCTCTTGTTAATAGATTTTCAAGGAAATCATAAATAGCAGTGGTAGGTATCAATTCGATCTGGATGTTATCGTAAAAGTTATATCGGACCTGGATTTCCTTTTCATTTATTATTTTAAGAATAAGGTGATTGGTTTGATTAATCAATTCAGCAGAATAATCAAGCAATCTTGCAGTGTTGTGTTTATGAAGTTGGCCAAGCAGAATTAGATTATTTAATGTCTCAGTCCTCATGTAAATTTACTGTTTGTCAGGTTATATGTTGTCTGAATTCCAATTCAAGTAGATAGCAAAATATCTCTGATGGTGCGGCTTTCTATAAATGCAATACAACGTTTTGCGGGTACGGCCTCGTGCTGCCGATTCCTCAGTTTAGCTGTTTATTGTTCAAATTCTCACTTTCGCATACAGTCGAGCCATCCGTCCCGAATTGTTGGGATCGGGACGCGCTAGGACAAGCTGTTTACGGAAGTTAATTTTTCGTTCAGTAAGTTCAATTTTTCCAAATTCTCTTTATATCCACTAATCAATTGACTTAGTAAGATATCATAACCAAACACAATATTTTCAAGCATTGGGTCTTTGGTGAAATCGGTATGTAAAGAGCTGAAATCGCTAAAACGAATATTTTGAAAGAAAAAGGGTGTTATGTATTGGTTTACATATTCGGAAACCAAGATTTCATGTGTAGTTGTTGTTTTAAATGAGTTGTACGTACTAATTATATTCTTTCGGAGCTCAATATCGGTTATTACGTCAAATTCGCCTGATGCTGTAATATTTTCCATAGTTGTAGTTATTGGACTAAAATCTGTCATTGCCATCATGCTTCCAATAAGGCTTTGTATTCTATCGTCTGAATAATTTTTTGATAGTAGTATTGTTTTAAGAGTGTCAATGTCCTTTTTAGTTGATTTTGAAAAGTCCAAAACAGCGACTAATTTTTCTTGATTGATCCTGTTTTCGTTATAAAAGCTGGATGCATAAGCTTTTTCTTCATTAATTATTTTTCTTGATTCGTTCCAATTGTTGAGCTTAAAGGCTACAGTAATACCAATAATTACAATCAAAAGATCCAAAAGCTTTGATCTCCAATCAATTTTTAAATCGAGTCTAAATTTTCTCATTAAGTTAGTTTTTAATTATCGCTAACCTTCTGTAGACATCTCGTTGTGCTCCCGTTATATCCTGAAAGGTTTGCTGTTTAAAGTTTTGTCGTTTAACCTTGCACTTCTTCAACCGGCTGTTTCAGTAACACGGCATGCGCTTTGCCTCATTTTCAGGCAAGTTAATTGTATTATTACTCATATTAACTTTAATCCTAATCTTTTGACAGGAAATAGGAAAGTACAAAAATGCCAATTGCGACTACCCCCAAAAATATCATGCCGGCAGTTTGTCCGTTATTAGGATTTTTGAGTTGGAATTTCATTGCAATTTTATCAAATTGCTCATCTGTTAAGTCAGAGATGTAGCGTTTTCGTCTAAATCTTTTTTCTTCCAATGGGCCTACAATAATGCATGTCGCTCCGGTAGTTACAAATCCAATTCCGAAGCAATATGGAAAATCAATTTGCATCTGCAGATAAATCGAGGATCCAAGAATTGATAGGATAATTAGAATAGATAACATGATTTGTCTGTGTTTTATCTTTGAAAAAGCATCAATAATCTCTTTAGTTGAATTGTTATTGCTAAGTATTTTGGATATTTCATTCCTAAATTTAATTGATGCATCAGCGATGTCACGACCACTATAAAATTCAATTGTTTTTTTGACTAATTTGGATGAATATTGAAGATCATCAATTCTCTTAGTAGTTACTTTATTGTTCGTTCTTATATGAAAGTAATCAATTGATTCTGCATTTTGACCTGAACCCTTTGAATGAGCTTTTATATACGCGTAGTTAATCTTATTCCATTTAAAAAACACCTGCTCTTCGCAAAGTTCAATTCCATCTTTATCAATAATTATCTGTGGGTTACGGTTTTTTATTCTTTTCGTAAATTTATAAATAAGGAAAATACATAATGCCACTAAAAACAGTGTCCAGATACTTTTAATATTCTTTGATGAATAGAATATTATTACCCCTAATGCTCCAAATGTAAGGAAATCGTCAATCTTTATAAGGGCGTTTTTAAGAATCAATTTATCAGGGATCTTATTGTTTTGCATTGTTCTGTGTTTTATGTCGCCTAACCTTCCGCAGCAATGGCGTCGAGCACCCGTTGCATCGGGACAGGTTTGCGATTTGTAGTTCTGTCGTTAAATTCTTCCTTATTCATCTAGCTGAGCCATCCTGATAGCTAACGGGACGCGGCATGCGCTATGAACCGCTGTTCGCTGCTTTTTTACCTTCTTCCACTTTTAATAGGTAAAAATGGAACAACTCTTTTGTCAATACTATAGTGAAGATTAAGATCTTCTATTATATTTTCGGGCTCTGCAATGAAGTTCGTAATTAATACTTCTTTATTGTCTTTCAGTACAATCCATAGGTACTTAAATGCATTTGAAAACTTTCTTTTTGCTCGAGTCCTGTTAATTTCACATTTTTTAATGTCATCTCTATTGAATGTAATTCTGGCATTAGAATCCTCATACGAAAGTGTTTTCTCTACTTTATCAATTGTTACTGTTGCATTTCTGTTTTTCAGATAGAAACTAAAGAACAAAACCAGGCTAGGCAACCAATACAAACTAAAAAATGCATAAACATATAAGGCGATGTCCATATTCATCTCATCTACAAATAGCGCTAATGTTCCCGTTGATAGTATAAATAGGATTGCCCAGGCCCAATGCTTGTATTCCTTCCTTTTTCTGTACTTGTATTTAATTGTTTGATTGTTGTCATCTTCAATGTTTTTCTTTGAGCGAAGACTTAATTTTGATTCTAACCTATTTGATACAAAAAAATCTATAATATCCTCCGGAGTTTCTTTTCCCTCTACAGAGTTGGGATTGTAATTGTTCGAAATAAAAAAGTCCGATTCTGAATCGGTATTTTCATATTTGAAATAGAATCCATCCTCGTTTTCTGCATAAATGGTCAAGAAAGCTCCACATTCCCTTTCAAAAATAATCTTAGGAAAGCAAGAGGTCATTTTTCTGTTTCTCATTTCAGCAAATTGTTGATCAAATGGGAAAGACTGAAATACCTCAATTGCTTCTTCTGAGCTAATTTGCCCTTTATCTTCATATTGATCAGAAAAAAAATCTACTTTTTGTATTCTATATTTCATCATGTTTATCGTTTGCTTTGTTAATTGTCGTTCTCATTCCATGTTTGCGGCATTCTGCTCCCCAAGCATCGTGACTGTTTTAATAAAGAGAAGCTACCCTGAATACCTAAATTCGGGAATGAATAGCCACTAATGCACAATGGTGTGCGAGCTTTTCCGGTAGGTTATTGATCTGGCGGCTGCCTACTTGATTGTGTTTTATTCTTTGCAACTTGTTAGTATGTTGGCTTTTGTTTTGTTATAAAACCGTTTCATATTGCAATCTATGTCCGATAAAAAATTATACTAAAAGTCTATATTTTATTTTCTACCTGCAATTTCTTCATACTTTCTAAAAATAAAAAAAACATATAAATTTAATATGCCAACGAAAGCAAAAGGAAGTATTGTGAAATTAATTCCTAATGAGCATTTGTTATTTAAAAATGCTCTTATTGTCAATATAATCATGCCGATTAAGAAAAGGACTAAAAATGTGAATTGTTTTTTATCTCTTTTTGATAATAAAATAAGATATGAAATTGTAAAAATAATTTGAATTAACAACCAGTATGAAAACATAACCTTATTTGAATAGTAAGGATAACTGCTACTTAGATTTATCATCATTACAATGCTCCCTATTGTAGTAATAAAACCGAATATTATAAGATAAATATTTTCAAATGTATCTTTTGGGTTTTCTATTCCTGCCGCAGAATGCATTAAACCTGAAAGAATTGCGCTGCCTCCTAATAAATAAACAAAATAACTATAACCTATATTAGTATTCGTGTAATAAATAATAACTGAAAAGAGCAAAAGGGCTATTCCTTTGACAATGTTAAATTTGTTTTTTTGAATTATTATACTATCCATTTTCTGTAATTTAAGTATTAATCATTTCTTTAATCTCAATATTATTTTGAATTCACTACGGTCTTTTTGCTTAAACCCAACGCTCCGCGGGTACGGCCTCGTGCTCCCGATGCCTCGGGACAGGTTTGTTGTTATAGTTCTGTCGTTCAACTGTGCACTTCGTAATCCAGCCGAACCATCCGTTCCGAATTGTCGGGAGCGAGATGCGGCATGAGTTATGCCTCGCTGTTTGTAACGTTTTTATTTATTCAAAAGTTTAATCATTTCAGGAATTCGATTGTCTTTCTTCAGTTCAGAGATGAAGGCTGCAAACTTTTTATCTGATTGCGGTTTTTTATCAAATTGTAAATAGTAGAAAGAATTGTCTTTATTGGGAAATATCATTACAGTTTGTCCAAATCGCAAGTCAAATGTTTTCAAATTGATAACTATATATCCTGAATTGTCAGGACTTTTGACTCCAAAATAGTCGTACGGATTATTTAATTCTACTTGGCCTTGTACTGTTAAATATGGATAATTTCGGGAAGAAACACTTCCTTCTAATTGATAGTTCTTATTACCAGTGTAAAAGATAATGGCTAATTCGTGTTTTTTTTCGTACTTACCATTTGAATTCTTTTTGTTTTCCCCAAAAGCAATTCCAGAGAAGTGCATGTTATTCAATTGAAAATTAAAAGGCTTACTGAATACATAGTAATCATATTTTTCAACAGGAAATGCAGATGAATTAAATGGTTTAGTTTTTTCTTCTTTGAACCTTTCCTGGTCACGAACGAACATCTCCATATTCCATTTTTCTGGAATCTGGTTGTTTTTAGCTTTTTCCTCTAAACGTTCTAAATTATTCTGGCCATTACAGATACTTACATATAGTAATAACAAAAAGGTTAAAATTTGTCTGCTCATTATGATATTGTCTTTAAATATTGCACCAGGTTCCGTTGTATCCCCAGGCCTTTTGTTTATAGTTCTATCGTTCAACTTCTCACTTCTGCATCCAGCCGAGCCAACCGCGGCATGCGCTATGACGCGCTGTTAACGGTTGTTTGTTTCTTCATATTCAATTTTCGTTACCTCAAATATACCTTTGTCAATACGATCAACTAAAACCTTCACTTTTAATTGGTCTTTTTTACCAACAACTGTAAAATAGAATTTACTCGTGCCTTTCATTTGAGCTAATGTTCCTTCCACAGAGAATCCAGTTGTCTTAAATCCTCCAATCTTTTTCTCGATTGTTGAATCTTGTTTAATGTAATCAACAGCGGTATAAAATTGTTTTGAAGTTTTAATTGAAGCAGTTGAAATATGAACAATAATAATCCAAAATATAATTATAGTCATCCAAATTTCTCGATAGTGTTTAAAATAGTCTTCTATTTTTTCGGAGGTGTTTGTGGGAGTTGAAAGTCTCGAGAATAATCCTCTTTCTTTTATGTTATATCGAAATGTCATTATTAATCCGATAAAAATAATTGGGGGAGCTCCATATAATCCAATGTTATAGTATGGATAAAGGTCCAGTCTTTCTAATGCAAATCCAACACACCATAAAATTGCACCAATCGTATTTACTAATTGAAATTTCTTCATACTAATACTCTGTTATTTAAACTTAAATGAGAGCACAAAACGTTAACAAAAGTGCTTTTCAAATAACCGTTAACGGCCTAGTGTATGCGTAGTGCGGGTTTCAAAGCTCTGACATATCAAACCGTTATGCTGTTTATTAATTGTACTTACGCCCAAATTTACCACCTTCCCCCGTATTACGTATGACACTTTGTTAGCTGCTGGTGTTCCTGTTTCTGGACTCATTATTAATTCTTTACAATCACTAATTCGCCCAATCGAAGCACTGCTGTACCCGAAAAAATTAGTTTTTAGGGACAGCAAAAAAACGGTAGCAGACAGGCAAGCTCTATTGCTATTTTTGGTCGTGTGTTGGCTCGTGCGAATTGCAATTGTGCTTGACTGGGTGGGATGATTATATTTATGCATAATGATATTCACTTAAAATTTCTGAAAAACTTACTGTTTTATTTGAAATGATGTCGTAACCATATTCAGCTACATTTTCTTCATTTTTAAGTTTCCAATCTCTAATATCATCATCCATCCAACCCGTACTTAACAGCAAATTATAGAATGAAACCTTAATATTATTAGATGTTGATATTAATAATTCCTCCTTTATTAAATGAGCTAGTTCTTCATCATGACTTAGTCTATTTATGAGTGGCTTATAAAAGTAATTTCGATAATAACTAACATCAGATGTATTTTGTAAAATTTCATGCATAAATTTGAAAAGGTGTACACTGTTTCTAAATAAAAATTTAAGATGAAAACCTGCATGCTCATTTATTGGATAATTATTAGAAACGAGTCGGTTAAAAATCTGTTTTAAAACTGGTTCATCTGGCCAACCTGTGCATAATGCAACTATTTTTCCATTATCAATTTTTTCATTAACATCTTTAAGTAAATCCAATATTTCTGAATCTCTCTTAAAGTGAGTTCCTAGCAACTTGCCTGCATACACTTGAACCCCAGTATTTTTATCAGACACAAGACGTGTGAGAATCTTTTTAAGAATAACACTGTCGGACTTAGTTCTACTTAGAAAACTTACAAGATCATGATTAGTAATACTATCTTCATTACTTTCAATGTAATTAAGAATATAGTCATATGTTATAGAAGAACTATCTGAGTATTTCGCAAAAAAGCCCCATGTGTTTTGAAGATGCTTTGAGTTGTCAATAATGTTTTCAAAATTATCACCTACAGTTTCAATTAGATATTCAAATTCATTAATTAATAAATTAATCATTTGGCTGCTAATCTTTGACATATCATACTGAAATAGGCGAATTGGATGAGCCTTTTCATTTGCTTTAATTGACGAATCTTCTTTTGAAAAATAACTTTCAAGATTGTGAGTAATTAAGTATCCAGCAAAAGCAATGTTTCGTTTAATCTCATAATCAAAACCACGAGCGAACACTAATGGCTCACAGATTTTAATTATTTTTTCTTCACAATTTGTCATTTGAAAATGTTTAAATAAACATAAAGCAGCATCCATCTTTAAAATAGCTTCTTCTTCTTTTTCAAACATCGATAATGATTTGACAACTATCTCATTAAATAATCCATTGTCTTCAAATTTTGTTACAATTTCATGTCTTAAAACTTTATTTAATGGAAGTGAAGAATTAATTAGGTGGCTTATTATTTCATATTTTTCTGGATAATATTTAACAATTAATCCAAATGCCATCTGATCATTTGATAGTTTATCGAAAACATAGTTTTCTACGAGTTTATTTGTGCTATAATTTTCAACTATAGTCTCAATTGCTTGATAATATTGACCAAAATCATCTTTAGGAAACGTTTCAATTTCTTCCATGAAATTGGCGAGATGATTAGCTTCAAAATTACTTTTATCAAGCTCAAGCAAAGCGGGTAGTGCTCTTACTCTAAAAAACGAACTTTTGTCTGCTAATATGTCATGAAGTATTTTTATTGCATCGTTTCGTTCTGCATCCTCTTTAAAAACTCTTGCCACATAATGTGAAGCCATTGTTGTTTTCCTAAATTCTCCTTTTTTAAAATATTCTTGGAGTTTTTCTATCACATCTTTATTTTCCTTCCAACCATCGAGTAATGCCATTACTGACCAATGTGATATAGTAGATGTTTCCAAATCTTTAAACAAATACTCCTTTACTTTATCAGATTTTACATAAATACATGCAAACGACAATGAATTCTCTATAAATGGATGCTCCTTAAACTTTTGTTCAATCCAACTCTCAACAGTTTTGGCTAAATCTTTATTATAATCAAAGTAGTAAGGTAAATATTGCCAAAACTCACGGAGAGCTCCTGTTCCAGAAAACGGATATTCTTCTGTACTTATCTCTCTTACAAGAGTTTCTATTGCTGACTTTTCTTTATTATAGCAATGGAATAATAAAGACCAAGCTAATTCAAGAGACAATTCCCTATTGTGTTTATCATTGCACGTTTGAAATACTTTTCTCTTTAGTTCTTCATTATGACTAAATCCTTCTATTAGTAGGTTCAAAATCTCATCATCCAATTGGTAATTCAAATTTTTACTTAGAGAAAGTATTATTTCTAAATCATTTTCAGAGTGTTGATTGGTAAACACTTTGTATTTTAAGTAGAAAAAATGAGGAATGCTATGATTGGTTTTTAAATGTTTTGATAATTTATGCAATTCGTTAGAATCAATATTATCACATATTATGCTATTGAAAGCACAACCTACAATTTCTGGATCATTGTAATTAATGATAATTGCTTTTACTTTCTTAAATAACGCATTATTGTGTATATGCTTTTTTATGGACTTTGAAGCATCAATTTTGATTTGGAAAGAACCATTTATTAACGATTTTACTAGAAAATCAATTAAAGCTGGCGTTAATTCTTGTATATTTTGTAATGCTTTTACCCTATAATCAGAATACTTATTTTGGTTTGGAAAAAACTGAAACACAAATTCTAAAACTTTAGGATAGAGTTTGCCAACATAAAGTGCATTAAGCAAGACTTTTAACAATTCCTTTTTTCGTGATAAAATTGGTTCATAATTAAATTCATTTACAATTTCATCGAAGCATTTAAATGAAATTCTTATAGGTGCATTGTTTAAATTAGTGGCAATTTCATATAAAAGCAGTTTTAAATAATCCTTTTGAAAAACTGTGCAAGAGGCATTTTGAACCGTTTTAAAGTAAAATTCGAATTCATTAATTTTTTTCGTAGGTATTAGTCCAAAAAACGTTAAAATCACTTGATGTAATATTGGATTTGAACTACTTGAACTTAGATAGTCTTCAACAATTTTATCATCTGATTCTGAAAGATATTGCGCAGCCAAATATTCTTGAAACTGCCTATGTGTAAAAGATATTTCATTATTTGATTTCTCAACAATAATTCCAAAGTTATTAGCTCCAACCTCTACAAATTCAGCTCCTTTTAATTTGGCTTGAGCTTTTTCAAATCCAGCAAATTTTATTAAATATTTACTTATAACTTTACATGCATCATCTTTATTTATGACACCATCATTACTTTGATTTTGAACATAAAAAGCTAATTCACTAAAAATATCGCCAAAATCAATATCATATTTAGTTTCATCAACAATTGCTGCATCCTTTTTTCTTTTAAGTGGGTGTTTATTAATTAGGTATTCGGTAATTTCTTTAAGAGCATTAATTTTGTTTCGTGGCAACTTTGAATCTCTTAATTTCTGAATTAGCAGAATACTTAATAATAATGGATTACCTGCTAACTGCGATAAATCATTTGCTTTCTCTAACTCTAAGAAAAAGGATTTCGTTTCACGTAAAGTAAACTCAGAATCGGATACTTTTAAGGATGTTTGCCATTTATCATACCATTTACTAATAAATTCCTGTTGTTGACTTTTTGAAAAAGAAGCCAATGAAAAAATGTTGACATTCGTAAACATATCTTTCATAAGCTTGAAACCATATGGTCTACTTGAATATAGGATTCGAGCATTATATAATTGAGCTGTTGTTTCAATCCGATCGATCGCTTGTTGGGCAGATGAAATATTATTCCACTCATCAACACCATCAATGACAAAAAATAATCTTTCATCCTCTAGAGCATCTTTTACTAAATCGTATAAATATTCTTTACCAAAGCTTTTAAACCAAATTTTTAATAGGGTTTTAATATCCAGGCTGTCATCTTTACTTAAATGTTTAGATAAAAATGCAAAAGGTAGCCATACAGGCAATAACTTCCCATATTGCTTAGAAATATTTTTAAATGATGGAGTAATAGACAAGATGTCGAGTACTAGAAATCTTAACAACGTACTTTTTCCTGTTCCTGGATCTCCAACAATAACTGTTCTGTGTTGTTGAGATAATATATCATCAACATTCTTTCGTAAATCTGTTTTGTATTTATTATCTGATATTTGGGTTTTTCTTTTTTTGTGTATTAGCTTATAATCATCATCGTACCTATAGCTATAATTATTGAAAAAATAAAGTTCATCTTCGTCTATGTTTGTACTTTCAAGAGCGTTGTCTAAACTTTCACTATCTAGATAATTATCAGCAAGTTCAATGCTTTCATATGGAAAAACATCAGGTACAACAAATCTGTCTTGTATAGCATAGGAGCTATTATTAATTTCTTGTATAGGAATTCCTGGGTCTTGTGTATTGAAAATCGTAGAATAGAAAGAATACAGTTCTGTTCTATATTTTACAATTTGCTTTGCATCTAGTTTTTTGTTTTGGGATAAGGATTCTAATGCTAATTCTCCATTGAACGCTTTTACCCATGCTAACCCGAAAAAGTCAAATACAATCTGTGGTTGTTTTTTTAACTTCTTCGATAATTGTATTTTATCCCACTTCTCAAATATAATATTCGCCTTTTCAAAACGTGTTTTTTCTTTTTCAAATAAATCTTGAAGTTGAGTTTTATTCCATTCACAAGATGTACAGATTACAAATTTTTCACTTGAATCCTTAAATTTGTGATTTTCAAAATGCTTAATTGCATCTTTTAAATTAGTTAAACTATATTCTTGATATCTTTTGCATTGATATGTTGAGTATTTACTATTTGTTTGTTTCGCAAAAATATCTATTCCATGTTGAGTTTGTCCTTTTGTTCCATATATTTCACAATCTGATATTTTAAAATCTAATTGTACTATTGCTAAACAAAGTTTCTCAAAATCTTCCCAAGAGAGTTTTTCTATAGGTAATTCTTGCAGATTTGTTTCAACAGGAGGATTAACTATCGTCTGTACTGGAGTATATAAATAGTTTGTATTTGTAGTCATCTGTATAGTTTTAATTGTGCTGGCAAAATTGCACTCTTTTGCAAATTTTGGTCTGTGTGTCAGCCTGTGCGTTTTGCAAATGTGTGCAATGTGCATTGGCTACCCCAACTGTCCCGAAGGGCAGAAGCGGGCGGGCAAAAACTATTTTTTTCTTCCACCATTCTTCAATCAAAGAGCCAATATTTTATCCTTTTTTTCAAATTTATAATTAGGTTTTAATGTTGCAGTTTCGCTCTTTTCACTTGCAGATACCGTTCCGCGTGTATGGCGTCGTGCTCCCGATGCATCGGGACAGGTCCGTTGTTAATAGTTCTGTTGTTCAATTGTGCACTTCTGTATCCAGCCGAGCCAGACCGCGGCATGCGCTATGACCCGCTGTTGGCAACAGTATTTTATTCTTCAATTTTATATTCTAATAATTGAATTATCTCTTGAAAATCAACTTTCCTATAATCTATGTAGCCTACAGTTTCGTTGATTCCTGGTATTTCCGTATCGTCAAGTTTTAATGGCAAAATATATTCTTTGTTTTGGCGAAAAGCACGTGCCTGTGCTGCCTTTCTTTCATGTGAAGTCCATTGCTTTTCTGCGTAGTCTTTTGAAATTATCATTAAACAATATTTTGCGCTATTGCTATAAATTTCGTTCAAGTGAGTAAATAAATCTTTTCCCCATAAAGTTGCTTGTTCATACTTGTCATAAAATACCTTGTGGTTTAACTCCGTCAATCTTTTGGCAATTCTTTCTGCAATTTCTCTATCTTCTCCAGCAAATGAAATTGCCAAATCATATTTTAATGTTTCTTTTTTCATTGAATTTTCAACTTCAATTGTTTTTTTGTGGTCAGCTTTTGGAATTGTAGTTGTAGAATCGACCTTCCGATATTTTCCGTTTTTTGATAGTTCAAGCCCAGTGAAAATCAGTATTTTATTTAATTCGTTTAATCTGTTTTCAAATAATTCGTTTTGACCAACATATCTTACTGGCTGCATAGCTTTTTGTAGAAAAGTCAGAATATTATTGGAACAATTTGTTGAATTTTGCTTAGCCACAAATGCATTATATAACCTTTTCCACTTAGTCATTGATGGGTTAGTGTCAGTTATTCTAGAGTCGTCTAAAATCCGTCCAATTTCAGAACCCGTTAAACCACTTCCTGTATCTGCTATTACTTTACATATGCTTTCAAGGACTTCTGCTGTTATTGGTTGTTGTTTTATCATTAATTTGTGTTTTGGTTCTATTCTATTTTCAAAATGTCTTTTAGTTTTCTGCCAATTGAAGTTATCCATATTACTGCTTCTCCGCCACTCACAACATATTTTTCAGACATTTCGTAATCCCGTTGGTCTTCCTCTTTCGTTGGATTATATCCAAATCCACAAATCCCACTATTGATCAAAGGGAAAGTGTCCTCATCTGGAGCTTCTTCTGTTGATGTTACTACTTCAATTTGTATATTATTTGTTTCTAGAAAATACTCCAAATCACCGATGTATATATCTTGAATTATTCTGGCACCCCTTAAAAATTCCTCATAGGTTATTCTGTTTTCCACAAATCCACAAAAAAATTGTCCAATGTATTTAGCATCAATATAATCATCGCATTTGTCCAAAATGAAAATTAGTTTCTCTCCAACCTTTATTCTTTGTTTTTCAGAGTTATTGACAAAATCAATCATTTCTTGACGCTTGTCAGTTGAGATTTCTCCTAATTCCGCTAGAAAATGGATGATTTATTTCAAAAATATAGAATCTTTAATATTCAGGGCTGTTTTGCTCAAGCCTACTATAGAACTTACAATTGGTAAATCTTTCAAAACTCCATTATCAAGCATTGAGTCCAAAATAATTTCAGCCAAATTTGCCGATATATTTTGAAGGTCAAAATTTATAATTGTTTCAGTAAGGGAGTTGTCTATTGTGTTCATACCTTCCATAAGTGCGCTCTAATTGTTGAATTTTTTTTCATAATCTCTTGCAATTTTATCCATTAAACTAATTGGATCGTCATTATTAGGATAATGATAAAAAAGAGAATCAAGCTTATGTTCAGCATATAATGAAAATGGTTGTTGTAGTATTTCAGTTTTTTTTAGTCTGATGTGCTTAATTATTTTAGTGCCTAATTCTGCATGATAAATTGACTTGGCACCTAAAAACTGAACAACTTTTAAACCCTCTGCATTGTTAAATTTCACACCTGATAAATCAGTATTCTTAAATGTAGCATTATATAACTTTGTGTTATTTAAGTTGGTAGGTATCCAACATATTGACTCTATATCTCTGTAACTATGTTCAAATCTGGTTTCAAGAACGCCTGTATATCGATTACAAGATTGATTTATACGAGAAATATCTCTGCCATACAAATCATTTTTATCTCTTTTAGCATAGGACATATTCGCATTATTAAAATTGGTTCTACTTAAATAAGAGTTTTTCAAGTTTGCTCCCCTTAAATCCGCTCGCGAAAAATTGACAGATGATAAATTGCAATTACTTAAATCTGCCATACTTAAATCAGTTTCTGATAAATCTAAATCGCTTAAGTTCATCCCTGATAAATCTATACCAGAAATCTCTGCACCTTTTAGTGATTCTTTATTTAACTCAATTATTTCTTTTAACACATTGGAAACTTGACGACTATACTCCCCATCACCGAAAAGTGAACTAAATGAAGAAAAAATATTCGTTATTATTGGTTCCTTAGGAATTTTTGTTTTTTGTATCCTTGGTATCAATGATAATATCTTTTTGGGATCATGTATGGATAACTGCGCTAGAACAGCATTTGTTCTGGTCTCCAAACTATCAAGGCGATTCTCATACCTTTGTTGAGCAATTCCATATAATCCAAAATAAATACCTAAAAACCATAAAAAGAAAGTTGAAGGTTTTTTCTCTGGGGGCTTAATTTTATACCAAATAGCTCTGGTGCCTAAAAACTCCCATAAGAACCATTTTAAATATTTTCTAGCTTTTTTATTATTCATTGATGTAAGGATCAAGCATATTGTTGCCAACGTTCCGCGGGTATGGCGTCGTGCCGCCATTACCGCAGATCTGTTGTTTAGTGTTCTGTCGTTCGAATTCAAACTTCTGCATCCAGCCGAGCCAAACCGCGGCATGCGCTATGACCCGCTGTTGGCAACAGTTATTTCTTTATTCTCTATTGTAATATTTAATGTAAAAATACTCATCAAAATTTACTATCGTATCCAAAGATATCTTATTATTTACGTTAATAATCAATTTCTTATTTATTCTAGAATCAGTGATGTTTTTAACTTCAAGATCAAAGCCGTCAGTATCGTAATTCCAATTTATTTCTCCTATTACTTTGTCGAACCATAGAAGTCTTTTCTTACAAAATTGAAAGTTAGTTCCAGGCATTGTGGTTGCAAAGCCAAATTCTTGTTGTTTGTAATAATATTGGTCATCAATTTGTTTTGTGTAGATAGGATAGGCCGGAATCATAGAAAAGAATGTATAGAAAGGAGCTACCATAGCTGCAAAAGCAATTGATATTACTATGACACTTTGAATCAAAATCCGAGTCAATTTCTTTTTTATTTTTCGTTTTAGTATCTGATTTATAAGCCAGAAAGATGAAATTGCAATAAATACTATAAGGACAAAATAAACTTGAAACATATGATAATCTTAATTGTGGTGCTTTGTTTTGAATTTTAAAAATCGGAAATGATAAATACCCTGATAAATACAATGCTGCTTTTTAATTGTTGCCAACGTTCCGCGGGTATGGCGTCGTGCCGCTGAACCCGCAGGTTTGTTTATTATTGTTCTATCGTTCAAATTCTCACTTCAGCATCCAGCCGAGCCAAACCGCGGCATGCGCTATGACCCGCTGTTAGGCACTGGGCATTATTCTAAAAGGGAAATTCCTTTTTCTCTAAACAAGTTAGGTAACTTCCAATCGTATTTACTCATAATGAACATATTGAACGAAGCTAACTGATCTTGAACTGCTGACATTATTTCATCTTGATCTTTAAACTTTTTCTTCTTTAGCCTGGCTTCATCAATGTAGTGGTGATAATCATCCAACAGTTTTTCAAGTTTTAATTCCCCTTTAGCTAGTCTTTCATGAATCAATATTAAGGTGTCGATACTTATAATTGTTGGCAATTTGAGATTACGAATATTTACTGTTTTACTTTCAAATAAATCAACCTCTTTTTTAAACCAATAATTAATAAGATTATTTAAGCCAATTATATCTAATTGCCTGTTATGTAATAATATTATTGGATAAATCTTAACAGACTTCGGTTTATAATTCGCATCTTCCTTAAATGATCCTTCTAGAAGAGTTTCAGCGAAATTTGCAAGTTGTTTCACTGCTTTAGGAGATTCTTTTTTCTTCCCTTGGTGATAATAAAGTTTGTCTTTCAATGCAGATTCATATTCCTCAAAATCGTAGCTTTCTTTTATTGCGGCATTAATTAGAATATCTTTAGACTCAAATAAAAAGACTTTATTCCCATTTCTGATATAATAATCTGGTGCTCCTGGAGTTTTCATTTGTTCTCCTGAAAATTTGAAATATTTCTTCCCGTAAGCATTTTCAAGCAAGGAATATAACATGTGTTTTTCAGAAAAGTCAAAAGTGAAAATTTGTCGTAGATGGACTTTATCTTTTTTCGAGTAAGTATCATTAATTTCCTTTAATAAAAAATATAAGCCATTGAAATTCTTTTCAAGAACAAAAAGTGGATTTATTATTCGATAAGTATCATCGCTTATTTTTATTAATGGGTTGGCTCTCAGATTTAAGTAATCAACATATTCTTCATCTGAATCTATTTGATTAACAGTGAATATATCTAGGAATTTTGAATTTTCTTCGAAATTATCATCATGATTTAACACTAAATCATGTTTACCTGCCTTACTTGCTGTTATTACATTAGATGAAATTGGCAAAAGCTTTCCAAGAAATTCCTTGTAATCATTTACTTCAAATTTTTCATAAAAGTCTGAAAGAAGTTTACTTGTATCTTCTCGTTTTGTAAGAAACTCAAGTAAGAAAATTGCTTTCACTACCTGAGTTACAAAAACTTCATTGGGATTATAATTTGAAATGTCGAAAGTTGGTAAGGAATTAGCAATTGCCAAACAAAACAAGCGTGGATATTCAACATCTTCCTTTACCGAATCAATTATTAGGTTATCATTATGATTTAATTGCTCATTAAGAGCTAAATAAATCTTGAATAGTAAAACTTCAAATTCTTCATTACTGATTTCTGATGGGTTATTATCTAATGATAATATCTTTTCAAACAAAGTTAAACTAGTTCTTGCATTTATAATTACAACATGTTTTGAACCTTTACTAATATAACTATTGATTCTTTCATTAATTTCATTTGCTAACTGATTATTCTCGGATCCAAACCATTTGGATAATAAATCGGTATGATCATTGATAAACGTATCCGTTTGTTGGAAACTAAGTAAATGAGTTGCAACATCAATTAATAACTCTTTAGGAATATCATTAATTCGTGGTAAGTAGTCTTCGTAATTTTCTGTTTCAAATATTTTACTAAAATCTATTATTTCTTTCTTAACTATCATTATCGCTGCTTAATTTTTGCCTTGTGCCTAACGTTTCGCGGGTATGGGGCGTGGCGCCTTCCCGCAGTTGGTTTGTTCAAAGAACTAAAGGTAACGATTATAAATCTTTTGTCAAATAGCACAGGCCGCGCCATGCACTATGACCCGCTGTTGTAAATAGTTGTTTCTCTTTTTCGAGTGGGAGTTGGCATTGAAATCCGGGAGGGCTGGCATCAAAATTTGCCCCTCCCAAGTGAAGTGCCAATTTGCGAAAAGTTCCGATCAACTTCTCACTGAATAAAAGCGCTGCCGCTGTTTCTTCTCCATGCAGAAAGTATCGGTTGTTGGTTCTAAGTTCGATTTTGGTTTTCAAAAACCAGGCTCATAATAGTAGGAGCAAATTGGCGCTGGAGTTGACCTTTCTGCAAATTTTGTGAGCTGCCCGAAAAGATGTTCGAGCAGGCGTATCCTTCAGCCAAGCGGAGCCGCTACTGCTTTGCAGGTTTTTGCAAATGTGCTACCTAATCAGGACGCAGGTTGTTGAAAGAAGCTAAGTGAGGCCTTGCTAACTGGGAGAGGAAGCTGCCGTTTGGGTTGCCTTTTTTTAACAAGTTGTAAGCGGTACAGGTGCTTACGGCATTCTTCAATTATTTACAACTTGTTTATATCCCGCCAAAAACAGCCAGGATAATTCCTGTGTAGGAGTTATCCTTACATTTTTATCCAAAATATCATTTTTACAAATTTAACAAAATGATATTTGTTTTGTGGTGCGATTTCAAGAAAAGTCTTCTTATTTGTTAAATATTAAGTTTTGTTTAGTCAAAAAATAAGTGGAGTCTATGGGCTCCACTTAGTATTGATATTGAGTGCTGTTTAGTTTTGGTCGGTTTCGGCAGTCTGTTCCTGCTTCTGGTTCTCGTTACGGGTTTTACGGGAGCGGAGGCGGGCCATCACCTGGGTAACATAGCCGTTGATTTGGTGGACCATGTCGGTGTATTCGGGATGGATGTTAAGGCTTACCATCACCTCGATGTATTTGAAGAGTAGCTTGATGTTTTCACGAATGGCCCTGCAGGCTTCCTCACTATTCACCTCTATTGGCTGGCTGGTGGTTTCGTTACGTTGGGAATAAACGGTTTCAAAATTCTGATTGGCCTGGTCCATCTCCTCCAGCCAGGGGCCAAGGGCAATTGTTTCTGTTGCTGCCATTAGGTTGGGCTTGCTTTTAATGTCTCCTATCAGGTTGTTCATGCGAGAGGTTTGGGTGTCGTAGCTCTCCCTGTGCAGGGAATATCCGTGCTGGTTGAGCACTTCCAAAAGTAGACCGGCTGCTTCGGGCCATCCCTCTACCTGGCGACGGCTGCAGGCCTCCAAATAGTTGCGGTAGGCCATGAAGGCGTTGTCTCGTCTTTCGTCAGCCTTCTCCACCGAGGAGGTAAGGTATTTGGTGGTTGGTTTCAGGTAGGCTTCGTCTAGTTTCTTCAGATTTTGCCGAAGTTGATTGGTTAACTCCTGCAATTGAGGATCTTCCTGTACCATTTTTGAGATCACTTCTTCGATCCGGTTGCCTAAGGTGTGGTAATCATCTACGCGTAGCAGATGGAAACTGATGGATTTTATCATATTTGTGTCTGTTTAAAAGATTGATTATAATAAATTTAATGAATTATGGTTTTGCCTGCAAAAAAAATATTGCTGCAAGATCGTTAAGATGAGGTGCTTCCATTCACTGAAAGTAGGATGCTGGTTGCTATTGAATGGAATTCATACTTATTGAAGTTTTTTTTGCAACAGCAATTAGGTGATGAGCGTAGTAGGAAATGGTAGGAGGTTTTGAAACTATTTTTCTTTGTATGAAGTGCAGTTTTTCTGGATACAGAGATTGTTCCCTCAAGTTTGTTTGAATGATCTCTGAGTTCAGAGATTGCTGCCTCAACTCTGTTTGAACGATTTCTGAGTTCAGAGATTGCTGTCTCAAGTTTGTTTGAACGATCTCTGAGTTCAGAGATTGCTGTCTCAAGTTTGTTTGAACGATCTCTGAGTTCAGAGATTGCTGTCTCAACTCTGTTTGAACGATCTCTGAGTTCAGAGATTGCTGTCTCAACTCTGTTTGAACGATCTCTGAGTTCAGAGATTGCTGCCTCAACTCTGTTTGAACGATCTCTGAGTTCAGAGATTGCTGTCTCAACTCTGTTTGAACGATCTCTGAGTTCAGAGATTGCTGCCTCAACTCTGTTTGAACGATCTCTGAGTTCAGAGATTGCTGCCCCAACTCTGTTTGAATGATCTCTGAGTTCAGAGATTGCTGTCTCAACTTTGTTTGAATGTTCTCTGAGTTCAGAGATTGCTGCCCCAACTCTGTTTGAACGATCTCTGAGTTCAGAGATTGCTGTCTCAACTTTGTTTGAATGTTCTCTGAGTTCAGAGATGGATGTATTCACGGAACTGTGTCTCTCGATTATATTCCTTGATTTTTTCTCTTAGAAACCTTTTTAGATGTTTTTTCAGGTTCAGTCAAGGTTGGTCTGTGTTGCGCCTGCGGCAGACCACTTGTCATGACCTTGACGGGTTCTGGAACAACTCTTACCTTTGCTTAATAAGAAAAACATCAATCTTCACCACAGATCCTATCTCCAAATTTAATTTCTAATTGCGAAAGAACCAAGCCCCAATTGGCCTGTTTGCCTTTCCAGTTCTTTGTTATCTCCTTTATTCTTAAATAGATTAGTTTTTTCAAGGCCATTTCAGAAGAGAATGCGCCTTTGGTCTTGGTAACTGACCTCATTTGGCGATGAACTCCCTCAATGGCATTGGTGGTGTACATTATCCGCCGAATGTCCTTTGAAAAATCAAAAAAGGAGGAAAGTTTTGACCAATTTTTACGCCATGATTTGAAGGCCGGCCCATATTTGTGCTTCCACTTCTCTTCGGCTTTACCCAATGCTTCTTCAGCTGCATTTACAGTTGTAGCTTTGTAGATGGTTTTCAGGTCCCCAGCAAATTCCTTCCGATCCTTATAAACAACGTATTTTGTCGAGTTACGGATTTGGTGAACAATACAGGATTGAATAATGGATTTGGGATAGACCGAACTGATCGCTTCAGAGAAACCACTCAAATTATCGGTGCAGATAATCAGAATATCTTCTACCCCTCTGTTTTGAAGGTCCTCCATAACCTGTAACCAAAATTTGGAGGATTCGCTTTCTGAAACAAATAAACCCAATAGCTCTCGATTACCATCCCTATTCAAAGCCAATACATTGTATAAGGCTCTGCTTTCCACCACTCCATTGATGCGAACCTTAAAATGAATAGCATCAAACCATACAAATGTATAGACTTTTTGCAGGGGCCGTGCTTGCCACTCCTCCAATTCCGGGATGATCTTATTAGTGATCTCGCTTATTTGTCCCTCTGAGATACGTAAGCCATAGAATTCCTCCATCAGGGAGCGGACCTGCGAATAGCTGTTTCCCTTGCCGTAAAGAGAAAGGATCTTGGATTCCATATCATCCCCCAGAAAGACTTGCCGTTTGCCGACAGCTTGGGGTTGAAATGTCCCTTTTCGATCCCGTGGGGTAACCAGGTCAAAACTACCACAGGTGCTTCGAACCATTTTACTGCTCTTGCCATTGCGTTTGTTCCCCCTGCTTTGCTCCTGCTCCAAATGCTCTTCAAGCTCTGCCTCCAGGCACTTTTCTAGAAATTGTTTGAGTAATGGGGTAAAAAGCCCCTCCTTTCCAAAGATTTCTTTTCCTTCCTTTATTCCAGCGATGGTCTTCTTCTCAAAGCCATCATAATCAAAGCTCTTGTTTTCCATGTCTAAAAAAATACTTAAGTTAAGAATTTCTATTTTAGACACAGTTTCGTGAATAGTCTCTTTCGGATTGTTCACCAGGTAGGGGAGGAGCTTTGCCGTTGCTGCTGAATAATGGAATGCCTCCGGCATTTGGGGATGGAAACATTTGCGGTTGGTTGTGGTTTTCATTCATCCCAGGAGGGGATGTATTATTGTAGCAAAAGGTAATGTGCGTTTTTAGCGGTGCCGCATTTGGTTGATCAAAGTGATGTTGGTTTTTGCACCGCAAAGGCGATGGTTGACAATTATGGATATTTAATTGTGTAGCCGCAGAATGCAACCCCTTCGGGGTTGGTTTTCCAACACCAATGCATTTGGCTACAATAGTGGAATCCCTCCGGGATTCACACCATATATAAAGTAATAGGAGAGATATTCTGGCATTTGTCAACAAGAATTGATCTAAGGTTAATCATCCCATAGGGGATGCATTATTGTAGAAATATTGTTGAATGTACCAACCGGATCCCAGGAGAATGATCCATTATTATTCCAATAATCAATTAAATAAAACCATAGAAATTTCGTAAATTGAATACCAATCAACATCAATCGAAATGAAACCCAATACATACACACAAATATACATCCACCTGGTCTTTGCTGTCAAATTTCGGGAAAACCTACTCCGGAAAAAACATCGTGAAATATTATTTCCCTATATCTCAGGATTATTAACAATGAAAAAGCATAAATCAATAGCTGTTAATGGAATGGAGGATCATATTCACATTCTTTTGGGTCTCAATCCAAATCAATCGATCACAGATTTAGTCCGGGATATCAAACGAAGTTCGGCATTGTTTATCAATCAGAATCAATGGTTTCAAAAAAGATTTCAATGGCAGGAAGGGTTTGGTGGTTTCTCCTACGCCAAGTCAAATTTAGATAATGCTTATCGATACATTCTACGTCAGGAAGAACATCATAAAAAGGTATCTTTTAAGAGGGAGTATTTGAAAATGTTGGAAAAGTTCGAGATTTCATTTCAAGATGAATATTTATTTGAATTTTTAGATACCACAAAAAGGATTCACAACCAATAGTGCAACCCCTCCGGGGTTGGTTTTTCAACACCAATGCAATTGGCTACAATAGTGGAATCCCTCCGGGATTCACAACATATATTGAGGAGAAGGAGAGATATTCTGGCACTAGTCTGCAAGAATTGATCCAAGGTTAATCATCCCCAGAGGGGATGCAATATTGTAGCAAAATGTGATGTGTGTTGTTAGCGGTGCCGCATTTGGTTGATCAGAGTGATTTGGGCTTTCGCACCGCAATATCACGGAACCATCTTTTGGATGGCAAACTATAGGATTAAAAAAGCGCCAACCTTCCGGTCAGCGCTTTCCTAAATCGTATAATGCATTTGTAAGGTCAGCTACTGCTAACCGCTGTGCGTATCCTATATCACCTGGATGTCCTCTTTCTTCAACCATCCCTCGTTGCCATCGCTCAGTTGAATGTTTCTCCATTCGCCCAGGCTGTCGATGATCTTAACTTTGGTGCCTTCGTGCAGCAGGAAGAGTTCCGTACCACTTTCGTCGGGCGAACCTTTGATGGTTACACTAGGGGTAAATACAATGGCCTGGTTGCGTTGGGTCATCACCTTGTTCTGCTTCGCTCCGAAGTTGTAGAAGGTAAAGCTGAATACCAGGGCCAGAATGCCCAGGAAGAAGCCCAGCTTCTTAATTCCTCCCCGGTGGGAGAAGAGGTAAAGTCCTGCACAAACCAGGAAGGAGAGGAAGAGTACAATACTTAGCAATCCCCAGGTATCGGCTGACAGATCCGTACGCAGACCTTTGAACCATCGGGTTATAAAGAATTCAGGCAATACCTCCAGCTTGTCCACCACGTGCTTGCGGGCCAAATCCAGGTTGTAGGCAATGTCCTTATCGTTTGGTGCCAAAAGTTTGGCGCGTTCGTAGTTCAGAATGGCCGGAGCCACCTGTCCGGTTTTGTAGTAGGCATTGGCCAGGTTGTAGTAGATTTCCGGCGACTCAATGCCCGTATTCAGTACGAATTGATAGGATTCCACAGCCTTTTCAAACTCACCCTTCTTGTAGAGTTCGTTGGCTTCCGAAATCGGATTCTGCTGGGCCCATGCCATGCCGTTGAGCAGGAGGGCGAATATGATGATGAATCTTTTCATGTTTTTATTTTAGTACCACGTGGCAAGTAGCAGGTCTCAAGCTGTGACAATAGTTGATTTCCTGTTGTCATTTATATTGCTTTTGTGCTATAATGTACTTGTCATGGTTGTTTTTTTAATCTTTTCTTTACATCTGTTTTTTTAGGATCGAAGTAAGGTGTGCTTGCCACTTGCTACTAGTGACTTGACACTTTTGACATTTGACTTGCGATCCTCCTTTCTATTTAATGCTCTTATCCAGTTTTGTAATGGTCTCCATGGTTTCCTCGTAAATCCGGTCCATTTCGGAAGATCCGGAGGCCGGTGCGTAGCGTGCAAATTCACAAGTATTCAGGATCTCCATAAACTGATCAATCAATTCCCGGGCTACTCCCTTACCAATTAACAGCTCGGAGATGTTCTCCTTGTTAAGGTCTGCAAGAGGCAGGTTCAGCTTGTCGCTGGTGTATCCCCACAGGGCTTTTAGTATCTCATCGTAGAATTCCTCCTTCTTCTGTGCTTTCAGGCTTTGTGAAGCCCCTTTGAGACGCTTCATAGCCATTCGGTTGGCTCGCTTGTTTTTCACCTTTGCCAGGTCGGCATTTTCGCGAATGCGCTTCTGGTTGAAAAGGAACAGTAGGACAAACAGGGCCAAAGGTCCCAGGTAGGCCAGGTAGAAGTTTAGAGTTCCGAAGAATACTTCTCCTTTCAACTGGGGGGTAAAATCGTTGGTTTTGATGTAGCGAATGTCTCTGCCGATGAATTTCACATCCTCCTTGGTTAGGGTGGTCACCACCTGGCCAGCTACATCCTCTTCGCCTTTGTCCACATGTATTTTAAAGCGTTTGGTGCGTTTCACCTTGTAGCTTTTCGATTTGGGATCGAAATAGGTGAAGAAGATCGGATCGATGTCGAAATCTCCCGCATGTCGTGGAATAATCAGGTATTTGAATGTGGTAGATCCCGAGGTTCCCCTGGCTGAATTCTTCAGCTGTTGCTTCACTTCCGGATCGTACACCTCAAAGTCGGCCGGGAAGTTGAATTTCAAAGGATCGATCAACTTCAGGTTTCCGTTACCCGAAATCTTTACCTTCATGGTAATGGCATCGTTGGTTTTCATCGAATCCTTATCTAGGGTAGTGGTCATCTTGAACTGACCCACAGCACCATGAAAGCTATTGGGCGCGTTATTGGGCAATGCCTTTACTTTAATTTTTACCGGTTTACTTCTGCGAGGTACTCTCACATCCTGGTAGGAGTCGAAGAAATCATCAAAGAAGCTTTGAGAGCGTGCTTTTCTTCGCTGGCGAACTACGCACTCCAGTTCGAACGGATCGATGGTGATTTCACCCGTATGCTGGGGGAATAGAATTAGTTTTCGAATGATTCCCGTATTGTAGATGGTACCATTTACATTCTCTCTCTGTAGACTGATCTGGTTGGGCTGCTTGATCTCCTGGCTCAGGAAGCCGTCGAAGGAGGGGAATTTGGAATCCCCGAAGCCGGCAATCTGCAGGCGGGTATACACCTTGATGGTGGCTACCACGTGTTCGCCCATGTATACTGAATTGCGATCCACACTTACTTTTACAAAAAGGTTGTCCTGCGTAATCTTGCTGGCCGTTGCCTGGTTGGAGCCTGAGCGTTGACGTTTGCTTTTGGCAGGATCTGCCTTCACCACCTCAATGGTAATGGGTTTGGAGCTGTGAACTGTTCCGTCAACCGTAATCTTTGCCGGATCGATGGTGTATTTGCCCTCCTTTTTGGCCATCAGTACATAGGTATAGGTGTACGATGAGCTGGAAGTCATCTTCCCGTTGATGTACTGGGTGCTCATGCTACTGGAAGTGGAGGGGCCCATCAAGATATCGAAATCGATCAGTTTGGGCAGAATAAGGTTTTTGCCTTTCTTGTTTACCGAAAAGGCCAAACGAAATTGTTCTCCAACTTCCACCACATTGGGAGCGGAGGCCGAAAAATTCACTTCATCGGCTTTTGCATAAGCCGTAAATAAGAGAGTTGAAAGAAATAGTACTAGTAATCTCTTCATTGGTAATACTGTTTGTTTATTGAATCAGAAGGCCGATTCTATCGTTTTAATATAGTTACAATAGGCTCGAAGCCCTCGTTTCGTATCCCATAATTGGGGTTCAGTACAAATTTAGTTATAATTCATTAGTGAACCAGCATTTCATCTCAAAGCAATTCGAAATGCTTACCAATCCTTTTGAATTTTAGTCTTTTTGGCTTTCTGCTTTTTGGCTTTGGCTTTTTGCACCTTATCCTGGACTTTTTTCTCGTCGTTTTGCAGGGCCTCTAGCAGTCGTTTTGCATCCTCCTTTGAGATTTTCCCGGCTTGTTGCTGTTGTTCCTTCTTTTTGTCGCCTGGCTTCTGCTGCTGATCTTTCTGCTTTTGCTGGTCCTTTTTGTTTTGATCCTGCTTTTGCTTGTCCTGATCTTTTTTGTCCTGGTTCTGCTTGTTTTGGTCCTTCTGATCCTGCTTGTTCTGATCTTTCTGGTCCTTTTGATCCTTGTTGTTCTTGTTCTGCTGGTTCTTCTGCTGTTGCTTTTTCTGCTCCTCCTGTTTCTTCTTCATGTGGCGGGCATACTCCAGATTGTATTTGGTTTCCTTCGAATTGGGATGGTAACGAAGCGATTTCTTGTAGGCTTCGATACTCTCATCAATCTTTTTGTTCATCAGCAGGGTGTTCCCAATGTTATGGTATACTTTCCCCAGATTTTCAGGATTCTTTTCGGTGGCGGCCAGGTTCTCAAATTGCTTCAGTGCCTCGTCGTATTTCTTTTGTTTGAACAAGGCATCGCCCAGGTTGAAACCTGCAGAGAAGGAGTTGCCTTTTTTCTCCAGAGCTTTGCGGTACAAAACTTCTGAAGACTCATATTTTTTGCTATCAAACTGATCGTTTCCCTTCCGGATGAATTTGCGTTCCTTTTGGGCAAATCCGGAAAAGCTGAGGCAGCTCAGTACAAGTATCAGTAGAATTGAATATTTGTTCATACTCTTTGTAGTTTTAAGTTTCGAGTGACAAGTCTCAAGGTATCGTACGCGATACTTGTTACTTGCTACCTGGTATTTGGGACTTGTTGCTGTTTCCGAACAAACGGATGTCTTTCAGATGCTTGTTCTTGCGTTCCAGAATCAGGAATTCCAGAAGCAGTAGCAGCAGGCCGATGGCGATGAAATACTGGAATTTTTCATCGTAATCGGAGTAGACTCTTTGCTCCAGTTCGGTTTTGTCCATTTTATTGATCTCGTTGAACAGGCGATTTAAACCCGTTGTGGTATTGTTGGCCCGAATGGGCAAGCCACCGCCGGCTTCTGCAATTTGTTGCAGCATGCTTTCGTCCAGTTTGGAGATCACTACATTTCCCGAATCATCCTTTCGGTATTGTCCGGGTTGTCCTTTTACCGGGATGGGGGCACCTTTGGGCAATCCCATTCCAATGGTGTGGACAATAATTCCTTGTGCCTGTGCCGCTTGTGCTGCCTCAATGGCATCGTCCTCGTGGTTTTCACCATCGGTGATTACAATAATGGCTTTGCTGGCTTCGCTCTCGGGGCTGAAGCTTTTGCTTGCCAGGTTGATGGCCGCTCCAATGGCTGTTCCCTGAATGGGTACAATATCAGTATTGATGGAGGAGAGGAAGAGTTTGGCCGATGCGTAATCGGTGGTGATGGGCAGCTGTGTATAGGCCTGTCCTGCAAAAACGATCAGTCCTATTTTATCGTTGTGCAATTTGTCCACCATTTTCGAAATGGCTCTCTTGGCCCGCTCCAAACGGTTGGGCTGAATGTCCTGAGCCAGCATGGAGTTGGAAACGTCCAGAGCAATAACGATTTCTACGCCTTTGCGTTTTATTTTTTGCAGCTTCGATCCGAATTGGGGACCTGCAATACCCAAAATGATAAAACAGAAGGCCAGAAGGATCACGGCAAATTTATATACCGGCCGTGTGAAGGAAGCGTAGGGCATCAGTTGGGAAATGATTTCCATATCGCCGTATTGCTCCAGGGCTTTCTTCTTGTGGCGGTAGGTCATCCAGTAGAGTATTCCCAGTACGGGGATAACCAATAGGATGTAAAGGTATTCGGGATGTGCGAAACGAAATAGATTCATTTTCGATAGTCTTTTACAATTTTAACAGAAACCCTTCTCTTAGGGGATGTTTCTTAAAATGGTATTTCTCAATGCAATTTCCAATAGCAGGAGCAAAGCGCCCAGCAGGGCAAACAGCAAATACTCTTCACTTTTGGTGGAGAATTGTTTCACTTCTATTTTGCTCTTCTCTAGTTTGTCAATCTCCTGGTAAATGGATTTCAGTTTGTTGTTATCGGTAGCCCGGAAATATTTTCCGCCGGTCATTTCAGCAATTTGCGTCAGTACCTCTTCGTCTATTTTTACGGGCATATTCTGGTAACGGGTTCCAAATACGGTCTGCACCGGGTAAGGGGCTTCCCCCTGGGTTCCAATTCCAATGGTGTATACGCGAATGCCAAAGGTTTTGGCTAATTCAGCTGCGGTTACCGGGGCAATTTCACCCTGGTTGTTCACCCCATCGGTTAAAAGGATGATGACTTTGGATTTGGCCTTGCTGTCTTTCAACCGGTTTACCGCATTGGCCAAACCGAGACCGATGGCGGTTCCATCTTCAATCATACCGCTTTCGATATCCTGAAACAGGTTGACCAGAACGGCATGGTCGGTGGTAAGTGGACATTGGGTAAAGCTTTCTCCACTAAAAATCACCAGGCCGATTTTGTCCTGTTCGCGTCCCAGGATAAATTTAGTTGCAACGTCTTTGGCAGCTTCCAGGCGGTCGGGTTTAAAATCCTGAGCCAGCATACTGGAGGAGATATCCAGAGACATTACAATGTCGATTCCTTCGGTGGTGATATCCTGCCAGCGGTTGCTCGATTGAGGTCGGGCCAGCACTACAATCAGCAGGGCCATAGCCAGTATTCTCAATCCGAAAAGGGCATGTCGCAGGTAGGACTTTACCGATTTCGGACTTGATTCAAATACCCGGGTAGTGGATACCTGAAGGCTGGCCTGCCCATTTTTGTCTTTCAGCACGTACCAAACAATCATCGGCACGAGCAGAAATAGCAGATATAGTAAGTTCGGATTTGCAAATTCAATTGAATTCATACCTTTCTTAATTCAGAGGTTTGGGGTTTACTTCTTCTTCTTTTTCGTCAGAGGTTTTTGTCTCCGTTTTCTCCTCCTCGGCAACAACTTGTACAATGGTTTGGTTGACCAATTCGTAAGCATTTACAAGGCTTCGGTCGTTTTCGTCGGGCAGAGGAGACAGTTTGGCAAATTTCACCAGGTCGGCACGGAAGAGAATGTCTTCCAGCTTGCCCTGGAGTTCGCGGTCAAACTCATTCAAATTACGTGTTGAAGATAGAATTTCATCACTGGTTGCCTCAAGTGTTGCAATACGGAATCGTTCCTCAAGGTAGATTCGCAGCGCATCGGTAAGCTGTGTATGGTACTCCTTTACTTTGCCCGATTGCCATAGCTTGGTTGATTTTAGTTCGTCCAATTTGCGCAGGGCCACCACATGAGCCGGTTCTTTGGGTTTCTCCGGTTTCTGGAAGAGAGGTTGGTTCTGTTTCCTTTTCCGGATGTAGTAGATTGCAAAGGCGATCAGCGCCAGAAGCAGTAAGCCTCCTAACCCGTAGGGAGCCACTTCCATCAAGCTAACGGGAGCGTCATACGGCATCATGATATCGAAATTGGCTTTGGTGGTGTCAATTTCAAAAGTACGTACGCCCAAAGCCAGGGTATCCGTGCGAAGGATGTTCATGTAATTGGGATAGTGAATGCTAAATTCCATGGGTGGAATTTTGTACACACCACCATCAAAGGAGGTGATCAGCAAGTCTTTTTTCACCTCCACCATTCCATTTTCTGCAGGAATGGTATCCGGTCCGGTTTGTTTCAGAATTTCCACGCCCGAAACCAGGGAATCCTGGAAGGGTGGAAATTCTACTTTTAAACCTTGCGGTTGTTTGATTTTTATGGCCATGTTGATCTGGTCGCCAATGGTTATAATATTGGTGTCCAGTTCGACACTGTAGCTAATCCCTTGCTGGTTTTGTGCAGTGGCTCCTCCCGTAAAGAAGAGTAGCATTGCTGCCATCGCCAGAAATTTGGGCAATGAAAGGGGCAGTTTGCCTGCCCTGTGAAAAGCGTATCTTTGTGTCATGGTATTCTTTTGCATTTACTGACCTCTTCGTTTGAACAAAGCAATCAGAGATCTCACATAATCTTCATCCGTGCGAATATGGGCTACGTCAACACCTGAACGGGAGAACACCTGCTCCAGGTTTGTTTCGGTATCTCTCCACCATTTGGCGTAGTTGTCCCGTACTTTTCTGTTGGAGGTGTCAATCCAGTCGTAACGTCCGGTTTCGGCATCCTTTACCTTGATCAGGCCAATGGAAGGGAGTTCCATTTCCCGCTGATCGTAAATGCGTAGTCCCACCATATCGTGCTTCTTATTGGCAATGGTAAGTGCGTTTTCAAAATCCTGATCCATAAAATCGGATATCACAAAAGTGGTGCATCGTTTCTTAATGGCATTGGTAAGATAGCGCAGTGCATTGCTGATATCGGTTTCGCGGTTTTCGGGCTGGAAATCGATCAATTCGCGGATGATTCGAAGGATATGTGTTTTCCCCTTTTTGGGGGGAATGAATTTTTCGATCTTGTTGGAGAAAAAGATGACACCGATTTTATCGTTGTTCTGGATGGCGGAAAAGGCCAATACGGCAGCGATTTCGGTAATCTGATTTTTCTTCAGCTTCGATCGGGTTCCAAATTCCCGGGAACCACTCACATCGATCAGAAGCATAACGGTGAGTTCACGCTCCTCTTCGAACAACTTTATGTAGGGGTGGTTGTAGCGGGCGGTTACATTCCAGTCGATGTTACGGATGTCGTCACCGTACTGGTATTCCCGTACTTCGCTGAAGGTCATCCCCCGGCCCTTAAAGGCCGAATGATATTCTCCTGCAAAGATGTTACGGGACAGCCCCCGGGTCTTAATTTCGATTTGGCGAACCCGTTTTAATAATTCACTTGTTTCCAAATCTTGTGGTTTTATAATTGATACTCAATTTTCTTTGATGATGGGGCAGGTCTTTGCAAGATCAACCTGCCCGGGTGTTTTCCGTTTTGGTTTAGGGTACCTCTACAGTGTTCAGGATTTCGCTGATGATATCCTCGCTGGTAATGTTGTTGGCCTCGGCTTCGTAGGTCAACCCGATACGGTGACGCAGCACATCGTGACAAACGGCGCGAATGTCCTCAGGAATTACGTAACCTCTTCGCTTGATAAAGGCGTAGGCTTTGGCAGCTGCGGCCAGGTTGATACTCGCACGGGGAGAACCACCGTAGGCAATCATGTTCTTGAATTGTTCCAGACCGTGTTCGGCAGGGAAACGAGTGGCAAAGATGATGTCAACGATGTATTTCTCGATCTTCTCATCCATGTAAACATCTTTCACAACATCGCGAGCCTTGTTAATGTCTTCCGGTTTCAGAATGGTGCTGGCTTTTGGGAAAGCTTTTAGCAGGTTCTGACGCATGATCATTTGCTCTTCAGCTTTCTTAGGGTAGTTGATTACAACTTTCAGCATGAAACGGTCTACCTGGGCTTCGGGAAGCGGGTAGGTTCCTTCCTGCTCAATGGGGTTCTGGGTGGCCATTACCAGGAATGGTTCCTCCAGTTTGTAGGTGTTGTCCCCGATGGTAATCTGGCGCTCCTGCATGGCTTCCAAAAGGGCAGCCTGCACTTTGGCCGGAGAACGGTTGATCTCATCCGCTAATATAAAGTTGGCAAAGATGGGGCCTTTTTTCACGATGAACTCTTCCTTCTTCTGGCTGTAAATCATGGTACCCAGAAGGTCGGCGGGCAGCAGGTCCGGAGTAAACTGGATTCGGCTAAAATCAGCATCAATGGTTGTTGCAAGAGTGTTGATGGCCAATGTTTTCGCAAGACCGGGAACCCCTTCCAACAGGATGTGGCCGTTGGAAAGTAAACCAATCAACAAACTCTCCACCAGGTGCTTTTGTCCCACAATCACCTTGTTCATTTCCATAGAAATCATATCCACAAAGGAGCTTTCCTTCTGGATACGGTCATTTAGTTCTTTGATATCAACAGTTTGGATCATAGAAGTTCTATTTTCGTTTTGTATTTTGTGCATGAATTTACATAATTAGATTCGACTTTCCTTCAAAAATCGTATACAAAGTTAAAGTTTTGGACAAATAATGGATGCGTGTTGCCGTTAAAAAATGTTAAGAGCAGTTTCCGGCTTAATTGTCAGGTTTTTCAAGGGGTTTGGCTGTGTGAATTATGTTATAAATTGTTTGGGCGTTTCCTTTCTTTGTTGTCATTTGGGTCCACTGACTATTTTCTAAATATTTAAATGGAATTTTCAGGTAAGGGGTTTTTGACTAATTTTGCAATGCAATTGAAAAAGGAACAAATTGAAGAAAAGATTTTTTATCCAGCTTAGCTATAAGGGAACCAATTATCATGGTTGGCAAATTCAGCCCAATGCCATTACGGTTCAGGAAGTGTTGAATAAAGCACTCTCTACTATCTTGAACGAAGAGATTAATGTAGTTGGGTGCGGCAGAACTGATACCGGCGTGCATTCCAGCTATTTTATGGCGCATTTTGATACCAGTAAAGAGAACTATGATTTTGGCAAACTGGCTTTTCGTTTGAATCGTTTTCTTCCAAAGGATATTGCCATTCAGGAAGTTTTTCCTGTTCATGCCGAAGCGCATACCAGGTTTGATGCCAAATCCCGAACCTATCATTACTTTATTACCAAAGAGAAGAATCCTTTTCGATTGGAATCGCACTGGAAAGTGCATTATGAGTTGGATGTGGCTAAAATGAATGAGGCGGCCCAAATTCTGTTCGATTATATCGATTTTACCAGCTTTAGTAAGTTACACACCGATGTAAAGACCAATAACTGTAAAATCTACTACGCACAGTGGGAGGAGAGAGGCGATGAGCTGATTTTTACCATTAAGGCGGATCGATTCCTTCGAAATATGGTTCGTGCCATTGTGGGAACTTTGGTCGAGGTTGGACGCGGTAAACTCACATTGGATGGATTTCGGAAGGTGATTGAGAGTAAGAACCGCTCCAATGCCGGAACTTCCGTTCCGGGGCATGGATTATTTTTGGCGGATATTGAGTACCCGGAAGAAATCCGGGTATTATAGTCCTGCATCAGTATTTAAAGGTTATTTCTGAGTTGATATTTGGTAGAGGTTCAAAAGTTTCAGGTCAAAGGTGCATTGGGAATAGATGAAAGTGTATTTGATCAACTTATGGTTTTGTTACTTGTCACTTGCTACTAGTAAATTATTACTAGCTACTCTTCATTCCAATACATCCACGATTGTTCCGCTTGCAGATGAAGCATACGCAGTCCATTGTGGGTTTTGGCGCCTTTTTCGGCTCCCTTTCGCATAAAGAGAGTTTGATCCGGATTGTAGACCAGGTCGTACAAGTAATGCTCCGGAGTCAGGTGTTCGTAGGGAATGTTGGGGCATTCTTCAGTATTGGGGAAGGTGCCCAGTGGGGAGCAGTTTACAATCAGCTTGTACTCCTGTATTATTTCAGCATTTAGTTCGTCGTATGTGAGGTGGTTTTCTTTGCCTGCACTTCTGGAGACGTAGCGATATTCGATGTTGAGTGTTTCCAGTCCTTTGGCAATGGCTTTGGAGGCACCGCCTGTCCCCAGTACCAGGGCTTTGGGACTAGTATTGCCCAGAAAGGGATTAAGGGATTCAGTAAATCCGTAGATATCTGTGTTGTAGCCTTTCATCCATATTTTCCCATTTTTAAGACGAACCTGTATGGAGTTTGCCGCCCCTATTTTTTCTGCCAAAGGATCCAGTTCATCCAGAAAGGGGATTATTGCCTCCTTGTAAGGGATGGTGACGCAGAACCCCTTCAGGTTGGGATTGGAGTTCAGAACTTCTTTCAAATCCTCAATTTTGGCAAGTTCGAAGTTGAGAAATTCCGCATCAATGTTTTCCGTTTTTATTTTATTTGTGAAATAGCTTTTTGAGAAGGAGTGGCCCAGTGGATTGCCAATGATTCCGAAGGTTTTCATGAGTAGGGCGAATTTAATATGATATGATAAAGCATAGGACATGCTCAAGCATGTCCTGTACTCAAAGATTTATTTGTTTTTTTTTTACTTGGAATTCTCAGGTGAGAATTTTTCCATGAGGTAGATTAGTAGAAAGCCTCCAATTGCCAAAAGTATAGAAGCCATCAGTTGGGCATCTTGCTGCATAATGGTTTCGAAAGTGTCTGGAAGTATATTCTCCTGAACCAGCGGTTTTTCCACACCGTGGCGATCAGTAAAGGTAGATATGGTTTCTTTCCATGGCCACACTTTGTTAAGAGAGCCAATCATGAAGCCGGACAGTAGTCCGATGGTCATGTTGTGGTAATTTTTCAATAGCCAGGCCAGGAGGTTGGAGAAGCTAAGTAGTCCGATAACAGCACCGATTCCTACAACGGCAATCACATCCAGTTGAAAATTGCCTAAAGCGTGAAGAATGTATTCGTATTTGCCCAGAAGAAGCAGAATGAAAGCACCGGATATGCCAGGCAGAATCATAGCGCAAATGGCCAGAGCACCCGAAAGAAAAAGAAACCAGTAATCGGTTGGGGTTTCGGCCGGGGTGACAACGGTAATCCAATAGGCAAGAGCGATACCACCCAAAAGAGCGATTATGGTTCTTGGATTCCATTGATCAATTTTGCGAGCAATCACAATAGCCGATGCTACAATTAGACCGAAAAAGAAGGACCAGATTAGAATGGGGTGGTTGACCAAAAGGAATTTAATTAGTTTGGCCAAGGTGAAAACACTTAAGCCAATTCCCGCCATTAATGTAAAAAGGAACTTTGCATTGATGGCTTCGAAGAATTCCTTCCACCTGAATTTGAGCAGCAGTTTGATTGCATTCAGGTTAATTGATTTTAATGTGTTGATCAGTTCTTCGTAGATGCCAGTAATAAATGCGATGGTTCCTCCGGATACTCCGGGAACTACATCTGCAGCACCCATTCCCATCCCCTTCAGGGATATTAGTAAGTAGTCTTTTAATTTTCTTGCCATGTATTGTAAAATAGAATAGGGGTGAGTCCCCTTGAAAAATTGACCTAAATATAGGGATAAAAGTCGCAAAAAAACTTTTATCCCCAATGGATTATTTCATTTAGTAATTGGTCTTGTTTTATCGGAATGATCTTAATGGTGCTACTCCTCTTTGCTTGAACTTTCGTTGATAATGCTGTAAAGGTGCTCGTTGTCTTTTAGTTGAGGGAAGTGGTTGAATAACTCCTCGTAGCTGTCGGAATCCTGGTTCAAAGCCTTTCTGAAATAATGTTGGCTTTCCTTAACTTTATTTTCCAGCATAAAGTAGGCTGAAAGGTGGTATTGTATTTGAGCCTGATCTGCACACAATGACAGGCTGTTTTGGAGTACTTCAATAGCTGTTTCCGTTTGTTCGGTTTGGTGGTAGTAATCCGCCAAAGCAATAGGGAAAACAGGGTCGGTTGGATCCAGGTCCATTGCTTCCCGGTAGGCTGCAACCGTCTTGTTGGGTTTGTTCGTACGAGCGTATACCGAACCTAAGGCAAACCAATAATCTGGGTTGGTGTCGTCCAGCGTTTTTGCTTTCGTAAGAAAAATCAGACTTTCGTTTAGACGGTCTTTGTACATGGTGATCAGGCCAATTCCAAACCAGGGGTCGGGGAGTGAACTGTTGATTTTGATGGCTTGATGATAGTGGTCGATGGCTTGGTCGTATTGCTCCATTTTTTCAAAGCATTCTCCAATGTAGGAGTGAGTGGAGGAGTGATCGTCATCGAAGCGCAAATATTCCTTGTAGCATTTTATTGCTTCCTTAAATTGAGAGCAGTTGGCCAATGCGTTTGCTTTGTTGAAATATGCTTTTTCGTGTTTGGGATTGATGGCCAAAGCAAAATCGTAAGCTTCAATTGCTTTTTCGAATTCATTCAGGCGATTGTATACAATGCCAAGGTTGTACCATGCGTTTTCTGAAAAAGGATGAATGTCGAGATAACGCTGGTAGGCGGCAATGCTTTCCTTGTTTCGTTCTGATTTTTCGTAGCAATAGCCAAGTTCGAACAATATTTCCTTGTCTTCCGGGTTGATTTGGTGTGCTTGCAGGTAGTATTCGGTAGCTAAATCATATTGTTGTAATTGCTCGAATGCAACTGCTATTTTTAGCAAAAGATCTTCCTTGTCTTCATGACAAACTTCAAGCGCCTGGTCAAATTCCTTTCGGGCTTGGGTGAAGTTGGCCATTAGGTTGTAAATGTTCCCTTTTAGAATGAGAATGTCCTTGTTGGTTGTTTCGATTTCTCCAATGTTTTTCAGAATCGAAAGAGCCTCCAGGTGTCGTCCCCGGTCAATCAATACCTGAGCTTTTTTAACCTGAAGGGAAAGGGCTGACGGGTGTTGACGACAGGCTATGGACGATACCTTTACGGCCTGTTGTAGGTTGTCAGTTTCCAGGTAATGGTCAATGATGTCCTCAAACTCATATACATCAAAAAAGTATTGAGTGTTGGCCTTTTGCATCTCTTCAAACCGGCTTACCGAAGCCTGGGAATCATCATTGAAATAATTTTCTGTGTTTTCCAGCATGGAATAATTGAAAAATGTTGATAGGCAAAAGTAGAACTAATTTTAAACAAATCAATGTATAACTTATTAACAATCCCACTTTCTGTTGTGGGTAATGGTTTGTAGGATAGAAAAATAAAGGCGGTCGAGAGGACCGCCTTGGGGAGAGATGTTGATATCTTAATTTCTATGTTCTATTCGTAACAGATCAAATACTGTTTTTACGGGATTAAAGGTGATGATGGGTACTTCTACAAAAATGGTGTTCCAGTTTGACATGGCACCATTCCATAAGCCTGGTAGTTCCATTGCTTTCAGTTTGTTGCCGTTTTGTGATTTTACGGAAACGAAACCAGTATTAGGGTCAATGAATTGGCGCAGATCGAATTTTTTACCCCGGTAATCCTTGATTCCGCATACCAGGTCCACTGGATTAAAATGGGTGGCCTGTTCCTGGATTTGGAGTTGTTTCTTATCCTCTTTGTCGATTTGTGAACCTTCTACAATTTGAAGCGAAATGGTTCCGTCTGGATTTTTTGCCCAAAAGGGGCCGCCGCCAGGTTCTCCTTCATTGCGAACCATGCCGCAAACACGAATGGGGCGATTGAGAATGGTTTGCAAGTAGGCAACGATCTCTTCTCTGCTTTTGTAGTACATGTTTTCCGGAGGTTGGATGCAGAGGTTTTCCTCTGTGAAACGAAGCATTTCGTTTAGTTTCTCACTGGGGATAAGTTTGCTTTTACTGAGTATTTTGAGGTATTCAAAAATGTATTCCTGGTAGTTGAGAAGTATGCCTCCCAGTACTTTTTTGTAGTGAATGGTTTCTTCTTTTAGACGATCGGGGACTACATTGTCGATATTTTTAATGAATATGATATCGGCTTTTAGTTCGTTTAGGTTTTCAATAAGGGCTCCATGTCCGCCCGGTCGAAAGAGAATTGTACCATCTTCATTCCGGTAGGGTTGGTTGTCTAAAGTAGCTGCTATCGTATCGGTGCTGGCTTTTTGAACCGAAAATGATACTTTGACTTTGCCCTGATGCTTTTCTTCGTGTTGCTTCCGGCATATTTTGAGTTGTTTGGCGAAAAGCTTCTTATGGTCTTCTGAAACGGTGAGGTGAAGTTGTGCGTTTCCTTTACTGTTTTTGCAGTAGCTAAGCGCTTCTATAATGTGTTCTTCAAAGGAGGTTCTGGAACCGGCTTTGTAATGATGAAATTTTAGTAAGCCTTTGGGGAGGTTGCCGTAATTCAGACCTTTCTTGGTGAGAATCAGGGCAAGAACCTGTTTGAATTGGTTTTTTTGCAATAGTTTGTCAATTTCACTTCCGCTTTCACTGGCTGCGTTCTTTAAATCCTGGTAGAAGGGGAATTCCTCTATGTTCTCAAAAAACTGAAACATGGTTCCCTGTTCCTTGTTGCTGAGGAATTTCAGGTAATCCTCTTCGGTGTCCTGATAGGTGTTCAGGAAGTCGTACAGGGTTTTGAACATTCGTGTGGCAGCACCTGAGGCTGGAACAAATTTGAGGAGTGAAAGCTTGTTGATGTTGGATTCAAAAAATTTTTGGTATTCTGCAAGTTCTTCCTCTGTTAGTTGCTGGATTCCATCTCCCGGTGTTGCGGGTTTTAACAATTGCATCTTTGGGAATCCTTTTTCCAGTTGTGAAAGCTGTTCTTTTGCTGTTTTTGCAGGGATTCCCCTTGTTTTTAATTGCGCAAGGTCTTTTCTTGAGAACATGGTTAAATGTGTTAAGGTCCAGCCTAATATAATTATTCTTATCAAGAAATAAAATAGTTGGGCGAAAGGATCGTTTGTTTCTTTATATGAAATGCTAAATATAATGATTAATAGGATAGGTATTTCAAAGGGGTGTAATAAAATAGTTTGTTGGCGAAAATTTTAAGAATTGGAAGCGCCGCAATTCTTTTGTAAATTTGGCAAAAAATCAGAAAATGGAGGAGAAAAACTATCCCTGGGGGCATTCGAAACGGTATAATGATTTTCCCAGTTACTTTAAGCAGAAGTTTTCGAAGAGAGTTCAGAAGGTTTCTGTAGATGCCGGTTTTACATGTCCCAACCGTGATGGCAGTAAGGGAAAGGGAGGGTGTACCTATTGTAACAATAAAAGTTTTAACCCTGATTATTGTAAGCCGGATCTATCAGTAACTACTCAGATCGACCAGGGAGTGAGTTTTTTCTCCGCAAAATACAAAGCACAGAAGTATTTGGCCTACTTTCAGGCCTACTCCAATACTTACGCTCCTCTGGATACATTGAAAAAATTGTATCTGGAAGCTCTTGCCCATGAGGATGTGATTGGTTTGGTGATCGGAACACGGCCGGATTGTGTATCTGCCGGGGTTTTGGATTTCCTGGAGGAGTTGGCTAAGGATTACTATATTGTAATTGAGTACGGAATAGAGTCCTGTAATGACAAAGCGTTACAATATATTAATCGTGGGCATACATGGGAGGAGGCTCTTGCGACGATTCATGATACTGCGGGTCGGGGAATACATATTGGTGCTCATTTGGTGATGGGCTTGCCTTATGATGACTATGATTCTATGTTGCAAAGTGCTGTAATGGTGTCTGATCTTCCGGTTGACACGATTAAATTGCATCAGTTGCAAGTGTTGAATCATACAGTGATGGCAAAGCAATATGAAAAAGAGCCGGAGCTATTTAACTTATTTACGCTGGAAGGTTATATTGATTTTGTTGTGGATGTTGTGGAGCGAATGAATCCCCGGGTGATGCTGGATCGTTTTATTAATCAGGCACCTCCGGGGTGGTTGATTGAACCCAAATGGGGTGTTAAGAATTTTGAGTTTGTAGCTAAGCTCGAGAAGCGTCTTAGAGAAAGGGATACCTGGCAGGGAAGATTGTATTGTGAGCGTTAAGTGTTTTTTTGTAGAAAATAGATTTTTTCTCTATTGTAGGGAAGATAGTATCTCCTTGGATTTTTGGTGTCCCAGCTTGCTCGCTTTTTTCAGATCGGATTTTGCGGAATCCAGTTTTCCTGTTTTTAAATAAACTACACCTCTGGTGTAATAGCCTCTGGCAAGTTTTTTGTCAATGTTCAGAGCCTTGCTATAGTTTTTGATTGCTTCTGTGTAGTTATTGGTGCAGTCATATGAAACTGCAAGGTTGAAGAATATTCCTGACGAATTTAATCCCTTCTTGATAGCGTCTGAGTAGTCTTTTATTGCTCCATTGTAATCCTTTAGATAGTATCGGCAAACGGCACGGTAATGGACGGCGTGGAGGTTTGTCGGATCCAGCTTTATTGCCTGGGTGTAGTCGTTGATGGCTTTTATGTATTTGAATTGATTCTCATAAAGCATTGCTCTGTTGTAGAATGCGCGGGGATGGTTTTTATTTGATAGAATTACCTGGTTAAGGTCTCGTATTGCAGCTTCCGGATGCCTGGAATAGGACAAGGCGATAGCCCTATTGAATAATGCCGGGGAGTAGTTGGCGTCTTTTTTCAGGGATTTTGAAAACAGAAGGATTGCTTTGTTGTATTGCTGTTCTTTTAGGGCTTTTAGTCCTTTTCGGTTGTATCTTTTTGCATTATACTGAGTGCAACTTGTAGTTAGGATTAGTGTCAATACAATGGAAAAAAATAGTAGTAGTCCGCTTCTGTTTTGCCTTGATTTCACTTTTAATAGATTGATTTATTGATCTAAAATAGCAATAATCAATGAAAGTAAAAAAAAGAAGGAATTGATTGTGTAATGCAATTCCTTCTAATGTTGTTTTGGAGGCTATTTAAAAAGTTTTTTTAGTAGGTCCTTTCTTCCCAGGTTTATTAGTTCCTGTTTGATGGCGTCCCTGTATTCCTTTTTGTACCAGAAAAAGAATTTTCTTTGTGCTAATTTTTCTTTTTTGGAGCGAGCAGTGTACACCTTTTTCATTGTATAGGGATGGTAGCCGGAGTAATAAATTACCGTTGCAACGGTCATAGGTGTTGGAGTAAAATCCTGAACTTGCTCCAGTTTGAAGTCCATTTCCTTGGTCCTGATCGCCAGATCTGCCATGTCAATGTTTTGACTGCCGGGATGGCTGGAGATGAAGTAGGGGATCAATTGTTGGTTCAATCCTTCCTGTTTGTTGATTTCGTCGAATTGCTTTTTCAGTTTGTAAAACAAACTGAAGGATGGTTTGCGCATGATTTTCAAGACTTCGTCAGAGGTGTGCTCCGGAGCTACCTTTAATCGTCCTGAAACGTGATTGCGAATCACCTCCCGTGTGTATTCCTTGTTGATTCTATTGGTCGCTTCATCTTTGGTTTGGTGCATCATCAAATCGTATCGAATTCCGCTGCCAATAAAAGATTTCTTGATGCCCGGAACTTTGTCTACCGCCTTGTAGATATCCAAAAGTCCTTTGTGGCTGGTTTCAAGGTTGGGGCAAACATCGGGGTGGATGCAGGAAGGGCGTTTGCATTTTTGGCAGATGTTTTCAAATTTTCCTTTCATTTGATACATGTTGGCGGAAGGACCTCCAAGGTCTGAAAGGTATCCTTTGAATCCAGGCATTTCTGTAATTTTTTTCACCTCCCGAAGGATGGATTCCTTTGATCGGTTGGCAATAAATTTTCCCTGGTGAGCCGAAATAGTGCAGAAGGAGCAGCCCCCGAAGCAACCACGGTGCATGTTTACAGAGAACTTGATCATTTCAAAGGCTGGAATTGTTCCCTTGTTGTTGTAACGGGGATGTGGCAAACGAGTATAGGGGAGATCAAAGATTTCGTCCATTTCCTTTTCGCTCATCACCGGGTAGGGAGGATTGACAATTAGATTTTGATCTCCGTAGCCCTGGATTAATTTCATTGCCTTCATGGAGTTGGATTCCATTTCAATGTGGCGGAAGTTGGCTGCAAATTTTTTCTTGTCCTCAAGGCATTCTTCGTGTGAATACAATTCGTGCTGATCCCAATTCTTTTTTGTGGCATACTTTTCGTCTTTTCCTACCAGAAAAGAGGTTTGGGGAATGTTTTGCAGGGAGTGGAAAGGAACTCCTTTTTTGAGTAGGCGAACGATTTCCCGAAGGGGTTTTTCTCCCATGCCGTATACCAGTAAATCAGCTTTGCTTTCGCAAAGAATGCTTGGTTTAAGTTTATCATCCCAGTAATCGTAGTGAGTAACTCGCCTTAGGGAGGCTTCAATTCCCCCGATTAGAACCGGGACATCAGGGTACAGGTCTTTTAGTATTCTGGAGTAGACAATGGTTGGACGATCGGGACGAAATCCAGCTTTCCCATCCGGGGTGTAGGCATCGTCGGATCGAAGTCTTCGGTTGGCAGTGTAATGGTTTACCATGGAATCCATGTTTCCTGCTGTAATGCCAAAAAACAGTCGGGGGCGGCCCAGTTTTTTAAAGTCCCGTAAATCGTCACGCCAGTTGGGTTGGGGAACAATGGCGATTTTTAGGCCTTCGTGTTCAAGAATTCGGCCAATGACGGCGGCTCCAAAGGAAGGGTGATCTACGTAGGCATCTCCACTAAAGAGAATAACATCCAATTCGTCCCATCCTCTTAGTTTTAGTTCTTTTTTTGAAATTGGGAGCCAGTCGGTAAGTTGGTATGGTTTTTCGTTTCTCACGGGATAATTCTAAATTCGTTAAGTTTTGATCGGTACTTGGTTGTTCGTTGTTGTTTTGATTTTTTCTGTAGAACGAACAATCAGCAAGAATGTTTGTTTCAGTACAAGTCAATCCGTTTACTTTCCTTGTGTGGTCTAGCATCAGGATAGATGTAAATTTGTTTACTTCTTGCTGCAAAGGTAACATTATTTATAAAGAATTTAAAGTAGAAGAAGGAAGGTGTTTTTTTTGGGGGTAAAAAATGAAACAGGCTTGAAATCTGTTTTCTAGTTGTTGTTTAATTCATCTGGTTTTAATGGAATGAGTTTCATGCCAAATTTAATAGTTTTGCGGTTTGGTCTGCATGCCTTATATTTGAAGGCTAAAAATTTTGTTAAGCATTGAGAAGTTTCAGTTATCATACTCATTCTTCCTACTGTGATGGGAAGGGGGAACCACGGGAGTTTGTTGAGAGAGCAATTGATTTAAATATGGAATCAATAGGTTTTTCGGCACACACACCTCTTCCGTTCGAAAATGTATGGAGTATGGAAGCTGAGAGGTATGAGGAATATTGTGGAGAGATTCGTCGACTGACTCAGGAGTACAAGGGGCAAATTGAGGTGTATCTTTCTCTTGAATTGGATTACATTCCTAACCGTTCCTTTGATTTTTTAGAAATGAATAGGAAAGGGAATTTGGATTATACAATAGGATCTGTTCATCTTGTTGCCAGGGAAGGTAGAAAGGATCTGTGGTTTCTCGATGGCCCTGATACCAATTATAGTAAAGGCTTGACAGAAATCTTTGATGGCGATATTCAACTTGCAGTAGGAGCTTACTTTCAGCAGGTAAATGAAATGTTGAGAATGCACCGGCCGGATATAGTAGGGCATATTGATAAGGTGAAGATGAATAACAAGGGACGCTATTTCTCTGAAAAAGAGGAGTGGTATCTTAAATTGGTTCAGGAAACCCTTGATGTGGTAAGGGAATGTGGAACAATTGTAGAGGTTAATACCAGGGGGATTTATAAGGGAAAATCGAAGGATTTATTTCCCGGAGATTTCGTCCTGGCAGAATGTTTGCAACGAAATATCCCTGTAACGATTAGTACTGATGCGCATCATCCTGATGAATTGTTAGGATATTTTGAGGAAGCCCGTCAGCAATTGAAAGGTTTAGGATTCCGGGAAATTATGCGGTTTCGGAATGGGAAATGGGAGAATCAGTCCCTGTAGTATTACTCTTATTTGCGATCAAATCGTAAAAAGTCCGGTGGATGACAATAAAAATAGTATTTTTATGATTGTTTCTTTTAAAGCCATTTGTTTGTTGCTTGATTTGGAGAGGGGATGGTTTTTGGTAAGAATTCAATTATGTACAAAACATGAATTGGAAAATATTAATATATGAATTTGGTAGACCCTAAAGATTTATTGAAGGCAAATGAGAGCTTGAGTCTTTTTGGAGGTGAAAGTTTTGCAAAGTTGCTGATGTATCTTTTGCGCCTGAATAAGCTGAATGATTTGTATTCGGCCAATTGCCGTAAGGATGGCATCGAGTTTATTGATTCTTTAATGAGTGATCTGGGAATCAAATTTGAAGTTGATGAGGAGGAGTTGAAGCGAATTCCCAAAGAGGGTGGATTCATCACCATTTCCAATCATCCTTTTGGTGGAATTGATGGAATTCTGTTGATAAAATTGATGAGTCTTGTTCGACCCGATTTTCGGGTGATGGCAAATTTCCTTCTTCGAAGAATTGAGCCCATAAAAGATTATTTTCTGGGCGTGAATCCTTTCGAAAACAGAAAGGAAGCTGCCTCCAGTATGGGGGGATTGAAAGAAGCAATTTATCATCTACGGGATGGGGCTCCGTTGGGAATTTTTCCTGCCGGGGAAGTTTCGTCCTATCAAAGTCGGACTCACAACATTACCGATAAGCAATGGGAGCCGTCAATTCTAAAATTTATAAAGAAGACGGAAGTTCCGGTTGTGCCTATTTATTTTCAGGGGAGTAATAGTTTGATATTTCACTTGTTGGGGATGATTCATCCTACGCTTCGTACGGTGAAACTTCCTTCTGAATTGTTGAATAAGAAGAACAAAACTGTTAGAATTCGTATTGGGAACCCAATTTCTGTGAAAGACCAGAAAGAATTTACAGATATCAATCAGTATGGGCGATTCTTGAGGGCTAAGACCTATTCTTTGGGAACTGCTCTCGAGGTAAAAAAGTTCTTTAAATTTCGTAGGAAAAAGAACAATGATACCAAGGTTGAAGAGGTTGCTGCCCCTATCGATCCGGAATTGATAAAAAAGGAGGTGAACGATCTGACTTTAGAACATCTGTTGTTTCGAAGTCGTAATTACGCGGTGTACTGTGCTCCTGCCGTTAAGATGCCTAATATTCTCAACGAACTTGGTCGTTTAAGAGAAATTACCTTTCGGGAAGTGGGTGAGGGTACAAATCAAAGTATTGATATTGATGAGTTTGATTTGTATTACAACCAACTGTTTATCTGGGACGAAGAGCAACAGGCAATTGTTGGCGCATATCGGGTTGGAAAGGGCCATGAAATAATGGAGCAGTATGGTTTGAAAGGTTTTTATCTGCAAACCTTGTTTCGTATGAAGAAGGGCTTTTATCCCGTTCTTAATGAAGCCTTGGAATTGGGACGATCATTTATTGTGAAGGAATATCAGCGAAAGCCAATGCCTTTGTTTTTGCTGTGGAAGGGGATTCTTTATTTTCTGCTAAAGAACCCTGAATGCCGTTATTTGATTGGACCTGTAAGTATTAGTGATAAGTACTCTGATTTTTCCAAGGATTTGATTATTAAGTTTATTATGCGTAACTATTTCAATTACGAAATGGGACAGCATATTAAGTCAAGGAAGAAATTTAAGGTGAGTACCAATGATCTGGATGTGGACATTCTTCTGGAGATGGCAAAGAATGACATCAATAAGCTGGACAAGTGTATTGGTGATTTTGAATTGACAAGTGATAAGTTGCCGGTGCTTTTGAAGAAGTATATTTCTTTGAATGCTAAGATTGTAGGTTTTAATATTGATCCGAATTTTAATGATTGTTTGGATGGGTTGATTGTGGTGGATTTGTTTAATGTTCCTATGAAAGTGATTGAATCGCTTTCCAAGGAAATTAACGATGATACAATTCTCAACAGATTTTCTACTGAAAATCTGGAGTTTTAAAGTAATATTTCGAACTTAGCAGTTCGTATTTGGTAAATCTGATAAAGAGAAGAAATTTGGATCTTCAATACATATTTAAAGGAATAATGATAGGACTCATGGTGTCAATTCCATTAGGACCTATTGGAGTATTAATTATTCAGAAAACGATCCAGAAGGGCCGGTTTGCTGGATTCATTTCTGGCTTTGGGGCAGCGATTGCCGATACTTTTTATGCTACAGTAGCTGCATTTGGATTAGGGTTCATTATTAATTTTATAAAGGCTCAGGAGTTTTATTTTCAGTTGGTGGGGAGTGTTTTTCTTGTGTTTGTGGGAATGCGAATCTTTCTAACCAATCCTGTAAAACAATTACGAGCTAAGAATACTGGAAAAAAAGGATTGGTGGGCGATTTCCTCTCCATATTCTTTCTCACCGTTTCTAATCCTATTGCAATTTTCGTTTTTGTAGCTGTTTTTGCTGGAACCTCTGTGTTTGGTGGTGCTCCTACATTACGGATTGAGTTGTTTTTGATTCTCGGGGTTATGCTTGGTGGAGGGCTCTGGTGGTATGCGTTGTCTTCTATTATTAATGCTTTTCGGCGAAAATTCAGATTAAAGCAGCTTTTTTGGATCAATAAAATTTCGGGTGTAATTATCGCATTTTTAGGTGTATTGGCCTTCCTGGCCTGTTTCGAACCCATTAAATCATTTTTGAATTACTAAAGTACTTTTAATAAAAATATAGAGGGCCTGGGATTTAATTCCCGGGCCTTTTCTTTTTTTGGGTGTATGGTTCGGGATTTTAAAGGAATTGGAATAACGGAATTCAAAAGAAGCTGAAGTGGTAGATTTATACTGCTTTTTAAGAATGGGGAAGGCCTGTATTATTTTATCCCTATTCGGCACTCATTCTCTATCGGGTTGTTACTACAAAAAAATCCAACACCATAAGAGGGTTGGATTTTTTTTGTAATTAGGTAGTTCTTTTAGCGAATGGTTACCATTGTTGCTCCCCATCCATATTCTTTGAAAGAGGCATCTTGCTGGTAGTGTTTTTTGTATTTTCTACGCAGTTCATCATGTACTTTTTTCTTCAGGGTTCCGTTTCCAATTCCGTGGATGAAAACGATCCGTTGACCCTTTTTATTTTGGTATTGACGCATCACCTGGTGGAATTCGTTGAGTTGGTATTCCAGGATATCTGCATTGGAAAGACCGGTAACGGTATCCAATAACGCATTAATGTGTAGATCGACCTCAATAATTTCGTCTTTCGCTTTTAATTCTTGAGGTGTTTTAATGGCTTTTTTAGAGCTTTGCTCCTTTTCCCGAAGAATTTTCTTCATTTCTTTGGTGCTGATTTCTTCTACTTCTTTTTCCAAATCAGTCCCTGTTAGTCGATGAAGAATAACTCTTTGTTTAAAGTATTGGCTCTCTTGAAAACTATTGCTTTTGTAAAATTTTACGGGGTAAATTTTCAATGTTTTCTCCAGAGGAGTTTTGAGCTCGTATTTTCCCTTTTGATAGAATACGAATTGAAAGAGGTAGGACGAGAGCTGACCTAAGTCCTTGTTGGTGTACTCCCGGATTATGATTTTTGATCGGGGATCCACATGTCCGGCAGTTACACCTTCGTATTTCCCGTCTACTTCCTCGTTAAAGCTGTAAAGCAAAATGTAATTGCTGTCGTTTATGAGGTATACTTCCAGGGGGCTTTCCGTTACATCCTGTCCTTCCTGTGGTACGAAAGCCAGGTAGATATCCTCTTTGTCAACGATTAAGGGTTGTTGTTGTTTTGCCTTTACGGGAGTGGATTCCAGTAAGGTGTTGGATTCAGCTTTAATCTCTTTGTTTTGGGAGGCAGAAGATTCCACAACAACAAATTCACTGGTTAGCGTGGGTACTTCAAACTCATCCTCCTCGTTTAAAACCATAACTGTTTTTGAATCAACTATACGGGTTACAATTCCACCTCCAATGTCATTCAGGAATCGTACTTTATCTCCAATATTAATTTGCATGTTCCGAAAATTTAGTAAGGGAATTTTTTGATGGCTTGCTACGTTTATCAATTTAGGACAGGCTAAATCCCCTTAAGGTTTTAATATAAGGGCAAAGTTAGCTATTTTTGCCGAGCAAATCCATCGGGTTGATGGGAGAGTGCACAGATTCTATTTACTAATATATAATGAGGGGCTGAAATGGGCATGGTTACCGAACATCCGGGAAAGGATGCAAAAAATATTCAGATTGTTGATTTTACGTATGATTTACCTGATCACAGAATTGCAAAGTATCCTTTGAAGGATCGTGATCAATCTAAATTATTGGTTTACCGTGACGGGAATATAGAGGAGGATAAGTTTGTTAAGCTTCCTGATTACGTTTCTCCGGGAACATTAATGGTTTTCAATAATACCAAGGTGATTCAGGCTCGTTTGATTTTCCATAAGGAAACCGGTGCCCGTATTGAAATATTTTGTCTGGAGCCTCTCAGTCCTGCTGACTATGCACTTGCTTTTCAGGTAAAAGGTGAATGTACCTGGAAATGTATTGTTGGGAATCTTCGAAAATGGAAGTCAGGCGTTTTGAGAATGCCCTTTGTTTACGAAGGAAAGGAGTATTTTCTGTCAGCTGAGAGAATTAATGGCCTTGAAGGAGCACATGAAGTTCGTTTTTGTTGGGAGCCTTCCGATTTGAGCTTTAGTGATGTTTTGGAACTTACCGGTCGAATACCAATACCTCCCTATTTGAACCGTGATACCGAAGAATCTGATCTGGTTCGATACCAAACTGTTTACTCCAAATTTGAGGGGTCGGTTGCAGCTCCTACAGCCGGACTTCATTTTACGAATGATGTATTTAATGATTTTGAAAAGAAATCCGTTCAACGTGAGGAGTTGACCCTGCATGTGGGAGCAGGCACTTTTAAGCCGGTAAAGGCCGAATATATAGGGGGGCATGAAATGCATACCGAACACATTCAGGTGACCGCCCACAGTTTGGAGAGTATTTTATCGAAAGAGGGAGATGTTATAGCCGTTGGAACGACTTCGGTACGTTCACTTGAAAGTCTTTACTGGATGGGAGTGAAATTATTGGAGAAAAAGGAAAATCCAGGTCTTTTGGAGCAATGGGAGGCTTACGATCTGTCCTCTGAGTATTCTGTGGCTGAATCTTACCAGGCTATTATTAAGTACATGGAGGAGCAGGAGTTGGCTCTGTTTAATGCGGCCACTCAAATTATTATTGCTCCGGGGTATCAATTCAAGGTGATCAAAGGTTTGGTTACTAATTTTCATCAACCGCAAAGTACCTTGCTATTGTTGATCTCTGCTCTTGTTGGAGATGATTGGCGAAAAATTTACGATTATGCCTTGCAAAACGATTTTCGTTTTCTGAGTTATGGGGACTCGTCGCTGTTGATGAAGGGGATATCATCTAAGATATAGGAATATCAATAATTTCGTTGTATAGAATTCTTAAATTTCTTGAAGCTACGAATTCATACAGTCAAATTTATGCTTTAGAATTAATGGGATGTGGGTGATATGAATTGTCGCTGGCATCCTTTCTTTTTATCCATACTTCTGGTCTTTTTTGTTTCAAACAATCGGTTTGTTTTCGAAACTTTTTTTTCTCCATGAAAAGGTATACATTTACTTTATGTTTATAGTGTAAAAATGAGGTGATTATGAACGTAAAATTCAAAATTGTCCTGTTGATTGGCTTTTTGTTGATGACTGGAGAAGTTTTGTCGCAACAACGTTTCATTCGAAAGGGTGATCGGGCTTTTCAGGAGCAGAATTATTCGGCTGCGCTGAAGTTTTATAAGCGGGTGAAGAAGCAAGATGTTGTAATTGACCGAAAAATAGCCGGAAGTTATTTTTTTATGAAAAAGTTCGGTTTTGCTGAGCGCTATTACAATCATATTAATGAGGAGGAGCTGAAGGCGGAAGACTTGGTTCGCATTTCTCGCATTCGGTTGACTCGTGGAGATTATACAGGAGCCCGCGCTTTTATGTTGAAAGCGGGCGAGGTTGGAGCTGATCCTTTGTTTGTTAGGAAACGGGTTGAAGGTATTGATTGGGCTCAAAAAACTTCCAAGCGCATTTCCGATTATCAATTGACGGAAGCAGGAATTCGATTGTCCGGAAAATCCTTTGGAATACAGTTTTATAAATCCGGCCTAGCTTACTCCAGGCAAATTCGGCAGGGGAGGAGGAAAAAAGGCCAAAAATATTTTCAAATTTATTCTGTTTCCCGGAAAGGTGATTCCTTTTCTTCCGGAAGAGTCTTTGCTAGAAATTTGGATCCCAAAATGAATCTGGGTGGGACTGTTTTTTCTGCTGATGGAAAAACCATGTTGTATACTGTAAGTTTTTTTGATCGTAGAGGGAAAGAGCATTTTAAGATTCTACAGGCTCGTCTGGATGGGGAAGATTGGAAAAAGGAGGGAGAGTTATCTATTAACGGAAAGAATTTTTCCTGTGCTTTCCCTGCTCTTTCACCTGATGAGCAAGCTTTGTTTTTTAGTTCGGATCGTCCCGGAACTACAGGAGGTATGGATTTGTATGTGTCCTTTCGTAAGGCAAATGGATGGTCTGAGCCAGTGAATTTAGGAGAGATGATAAATACTACTGGAAACGAGGTTTATCCATTTCTAGCCGGAAGTAACCAGCTTTGGTTTGCTTCCGATGGGCATATCGGCTTGGGGGGAATGGATGTTTTTCATTCGGAGAAGAATGCTCGAAATGAGTGGGGGAAACCGAAGAATCCCGGACCAACTTTCAATTCACATCATAATGATTATTGTTACATTTATGATCCACATCGGGGGGCGGACGGCTTTCTGCTTTCCGATCGACTGGATCGTGGGGAGCGCGATCGTGTTTTCAGGGTTTCCAAAATACAGAAGGAGATCTTTAAGGTTTTGGTTCGGGATGAGTTGACTGGACAGGCTATAAGGAATGCCAATGTGAAAGTTGTAAGGAAAAGTGATAAGGTTGTCATTGGTTATCTGAAATCCGGAAATTCCAATGGTGAATATGTTTTCAAGTTGCCACGGAGGGATGTAGAAAAGGGGCTGCTATTGCAAGTTTCCGGTCGAAAGGAGGAGTATCATGCAAAAGAAGTTGAATTTAGGGCTGATCCGACACGTTTGAATATGGAATTGAAATTAAAACCTTTGATAGGAGGAGTAGAAAATAGTTTTGTGTTAGATCTAAAGCCTGTTTTATATCCTAATCGGAAACTAGTGTTTCGGAATCTCTATTTTGATTCCAATAATGCTGGATTGTCTGTGGATGCGAAGGCTGTATTGAATCAATTGGTGGAATTGTTGAAGGCTTTCCCACAAGTCAATTTGAAGCTTAATGCTCATACCGATTCTCTAGGCCATTCTGTTTATAATCAAAAGCTGTCCGATCAAAGAGCCTGTGTTGTCAAAAGCTACCTGGTTCAAAAAGGTATTCCTGCTGAAAATATTTCAGTGAAGGGCTGGGGTGAGAAGTATATTCTTAATCGTTGTATCGATGGGGTTCGCTGCAGTGAAAAGGAGCATAGTTACAACAGGAGACTAGAGGTGATGGTAGTGTTGTAAATTCTTAAAATTATTCGGGCGAGTTCGAAAATATAGGTTTTTCTTTTAGTTAAAAGCCTAATTTATTATATTTAGTTATTAATGAACAGGTAAAGCAGATTTATGCTTATCTTTGTCAGTTCTAAATGATCGTATCGATATGAGAAATCTCTACTTCATAATTTGTTCCCTGTTGATTTCCGGCGCCTTAGGGTTGTTATCACAGTATATAGATATTGAGTCTTCGGATAGCAAGGGAAATCAAGATTTATATTCCATTCAACTGGCCACACTTAAGTATCCGGTATACCTGAGTCATTTTAAAGGAGTGGAGAATGTGGTTGAGTTGGTGGGGAAAGATGGTCTGTTTCGTTACTGTTTGAAACCCTTTTCGGGGAAAGAAGAGGTAGAAAAATTATTGGTTCAGGTACATCAACAGGGATATTCTGAGGCTAAGGTGATCCGGCTTGTGGATGAATTTGATCAGGAGGCTCTTGCCGATTCTCAACAGGATGATGGCAAACAACAAAAGATTAGAGTTTCTGCTTCGGATAAGGAGTTGGAAAAAATTCGGTCAGTTCAGGGGAAAGGGAATAATCAGGAGAAGGAGATTCCCGTTATACACGCTCTGTCCAGAATGGCTGGTGTGGGAAGTAGTTACTTTTATTCAATTCAGGTTTTGGAGACTCCTGCACCTCAAAAACCTGATCGATTTAGTACTCTAAAAAATGTAAAGGAATATTCCGAAGAGGAAGGGAGCTATCGATATTTACATGGCAATTTTGCTGATGTGGAGGATGCTGAGAGATATTTGAGCAATGAGTTGAGAAAGAATTATCCGGATGCCAAGGTTGTTGTTGTAGATAAAGGTAATGTTGTGATGCTCCAGCAACAGGTAAAAATCAGTCAGGATGTTCGTCCGGTTCCGGATTCAAAAATACAAGTTCCTGTGAAGCGTGGAAAAGGACGTGAATTTGTTGACTATTTTTACGAGGAGAATCAATCACCATTTCCTGTTACCCCTGTTGCCTCAGACTATCGAATTGAATTGGGGCCCTTCAAGGATAGAGTAGATGCGGAGAATGAACTGCAAAGACTTAAGAAATTGGGGTATGGTTCGGCTCGTTTGTTGATGCCTTCCACTTCTGGTAAGAAAGGAGAGGTAAATATTGCCGCGTCAAGTCCAATTGTTTATACCATACAGATAATGGCTAATTCGAAAGCCGTTAGTATCTCTTCTTTTAAGTTGAAGGGAGTAAGGAAAGTTTACTCTTCCAAAGATGGTTTGTACAAATATTATTATGGAGGTTACGATAATTATTGGGTTTGTCGACGGAAATTGCGGGACGTCCGAAATAAGGGGTATCGTGATGCTTTTATTGTAAAAATGAAACGAAAGTAAAAGGGAACCGCAAGGGTGCGTAATGAATGTCATTTGCTGGTTTTAAAGATTGTTTGCGATCCGTGTAAAGTCATTCTTCAACAGTTTTACATTAGAGTTCAATAAAAGGTCTAATTTGCAATCCGCCAATTTTAAGTAGGTTAGTGCTCGGGCTAAATGGATGTTGTGAAATTTTTCTATGTCCTTAAATTCAGCTATTAATTTGTTCTTTACTAATAGATCAATTCTATATCCCGAATCAATGTGTTTGCCTTTGTATGTTATAGGAAGTGTTTTTTGTCGCTCTATTTTTACCCGGCTTGATTTAATTCGATGAATACCCACTTTTCGTACGCCGATTCCATGAGTTCAGGGCCAGGAGCTTGATGAATCTCAAGTGATTTCCTCCAGACGATACTCGTAAGTTGATTTTTTGATAGTAGGATAGGAAAGTGTTACTGTTTGTTTTAACGTTATATAAGTTGCAATATTTTATTGATTTTTTGTCACTTATTAGCTCGGTGGCTTGAAAAAGAATACTGAAACTTTCATTTTAAGTTTTCGCGTTCTCTGCGCCCTTTGTGTTTTTTTATAGCTTTCTTTTTAAATGGTTTCTAATAGCAGTTGGCTTCATCACGGGGTTTATCCGTGAAAATCTGTTTAATCAGCAGTGGAGTTTACGCTTATATTTCTATCTTTGCAGCGGCAGACCGTTCTATCGCTGCTTCGTAAGGAGGAGAGGAAAGTCCGGGCAACGCAGAGTGCCATGCTTCCTAACGGGAAGATAGTTGAAAGGCTATAGTAGTAGAGCAGAAAATAACCGCTCCGCAAGGAGTAAGGGTGAAAAGGTGGGGTAAGAGCCCACCAGTACTGGTGGTGACATCGGTAGCTGTGTACCTTATGGGTTGCAAAACCATGTATACCGGCGCATGTAGGCTTACTCGGCCGATGCCGGGGGGTAGGTTGCTTGAGATCAGGGGTGACCCTGGTTCTAGATAAATGATAGAAATCCCGCTTGCGGGAAACAGGACCCGGCTTATAGGTCTGCCTTTCTTTTGAAAATTTGTATAGGGACAATCTCATGGATGTGAGGTTGTCCTTTTTTATGGATAATGACGAGTAGTCAATGGTCAAAAGTTGCGTTAGGGAATGTTTTGTTTTATTCCAATTGAGTGGATGTAGGCATTCAGCTTTTTTACTAGTATTTCCCAGTTTTTCATGAGGCAGCATAATTTATTGTTAGAGATAAGGATTCTTTTTTAAGCCAATATTAGTTATTGTATAGCTAGCTTCGAGAGTAGAATAAGAAATTCCTGTTCTTTTTCTAGTGTTTGGGACCAAGGACTTCACTACTATTGGCTGAGATTGAATTGGTAGCTCTAACTGTTCGTTGACCGATAGTGTGTTTTTTGAATGCCTCTTTTTGTTAACAAATTTTCACCATTCTTCCCCAAATCGGAAGCTAATTGCTAAAATTCCTATATTGTGTGCTATAGCAATTGGTTTTGTATCATAGTTTACAAGCAAGTTGGCTTTTTCTCTAGTTTTGTATTGCCTTCTGTTGGGTTATAGAAATGAATTTCGTGTCCTTTCCTATCTCTTCGTGGTTTATTGATTTGAATTATCTATTTTTGGTTTATTTTTTACCCTTAATACAACAAACCATGCAATCATTAAAAGAACTTTATAAAATTGGCTTTGGGCCATCCAGTAGTCATACCATTGCTCCCGGGCGTGCTGCTCAACTTTTTCTTGATAAGCATCCGGAGGAGAAACAATTTCGTGTTACGCTTTATGGGAGTCTTGCAGCTACTGGTGTTGGGCACGGAACGGATGCTGTAATCCGTACTGTGATTCAGCCCCGTGTGGTTGAAATAGTTTGGAAGCCAGAGGTGGAGCTTCCCTTACATCCCAATGGCTTACTATTTGAGGCTCTGAAGGATGAAGAAATTGTGGATAGCTGGGAAGTTTATTCCGTTGGAGGAGGAGATTTGCAGGATAAAAGTGGACTTTTGAATGATGCCTCTCAGATATATCCACTTACTACTATGAATTCCATATTAAAATGGTGTAGAGAGGAGGGGCGATCCTTTTGGGAGTATGTGGAATTTTGTGAAGGCAAGGAAATCTGGGATTATTTAGATGAGGTGTGGCAAGTAATGCAGGAGGCCATTGAGCGTGGAATTGAAGAGGAGGGGGTGCTTCCAGGGAGTCTTCGTTTGGCTCGTAAGGCTAGCTCCTATTATATTCGTTCGCAGAATACTACCGGCTCGACAGGTAATCTGGGGCTTCTTTTTGCCGCTGCTCTTGCAGTTGCTGAGGAGAATGCAGCTAGTGGAAAGGTAGTGACAGCACCAACTTGTGGGGCAGCTGGAGTTGTGCCTGCAGTTCTGTATTTTTTAAAGAAGGATCAGGGGTTTAGTGACAAGCGAATTATCCGTGGCTTGGCAACTGCCGGACTAATAGGGAATATTGTGAAAACGAACGGATCGATTTCCGGAGCGGAAGTTGGTTGCCAGGGAGAGTTGGGGACAGCTTGCGCTATGGCAGCTGGTGGTGCTGCCCAAATATTGGGCGGAACACCAAAGCATGTAGAGTATGCTGCTGAAATGGGGTTCGAGCACAATCTTGGACTTACCTGTGATCCGGTGGATGGCTATGTTCAGATTCCGTGCATTGAGCGTAATGCATTTATTGCGCAAAAGGCAAGGGAATGTGCTGTTTATTCCCTTTTGTCGGATGGAAGTCATAAAGTATCCTTTGACCAGGTGGTTGAAACCATGATGCAAACCGGGAAGGATTTGCAGTCCAAGTATCGTGAAACCAGTCTCGGGGGCTTGGCTCGTATTGTTAGGCCGAAGTTGAAGTGATAGTATGTGAAGTGCGAATTTTTTGGGAAGATTTTAATTTCGTTTGGGAATCTGAATTTCTAGTTGTTTTTTCAATTTTCTTGTTGAAAAGAAGGAGTTGTTCTTAGAGATATAGATATTTTACTTTTCTCAATCAAATTTAAATAAAAGCCGTAAGTTTTAATTTGCGGCTTTTTTGTTGCGACCGTAGTTAGGGGAGGATTTAGGAATTTTTTGTGTGTAATATTTATTAATGTACGGTGTTTCTCTGATAATTATGTTTTGTTAGTGATCTGCTGGGGGCTTGAATGTGGGAAGTCGTAATGATTAATGCTTTGTTGTATGTTTTTTTTTATCTGATTTTCTTTATGTAATGAATTGTTTTCTGATATAAGAAGTGTTGGAATGACGCAACCATTCTCGGTGTTTGTCATCTGAGTAAAAGGAGTTGCAAAGATTTCTATTGATTAAAGGTTGTATTATACAGGTGAATAGGAATCATATTTGGATTAGAGATTTTATTTGACAGTTTTGACAGTTGCTATTGGCGAAAAATGGTTTTAAATTTGCTGAGCAGATGAATCTGTCTTAAGTATACTCTAAAGAGTATTGATAGATCTACTACTACACATTAAAAATTACTACCAATGAACCTATCTAAAGATCGGATTTTTGAGCGGAACACACCTCGGTGGATTGTATTTGTGATTGATATGTTTATCAGTTTTGCTTCTATTGTAGTAGCATACTTGTTGCGTTTTAATTTTGAAATTGAGGCAATTAATTTGCACTCAGCTTATTTTTTTGTCCCTCTTGTCATGGTAGGAAGAGGGATAAGTTTTTTAATTGGGGGTACCTATAGCGGAATTGTGAGGTATACGAGCGCTAAAGATGCTGAACGTATTTTCCTTGTTGTTTCTGCAGGATCATTTCTTTTTGCTATATTAAATGGTGCAGGTTTTCTATTTGGCGCTGGACGATTCATGATACCCTTTTCTATTCTTGGAATTGAGTACATTGCACTTGTTTTTATCATGACGATGTCTCGGATTTTAGTAAAAGCTTTTTACTATAAATATCTTTCCCACTCCGGGGTGGTTCAAAATGTCGTCATTTATGGTAGTGATGAGTATGGTTTGATGGCCAAACATGCATTGGATAGTAGTGCCGACTCTAAAAACAATATCGTTTGTTTCATTGATCATCACAACCAAAAGGTGGGTAGAAAACTTGAGGGAGTAAAGATTTTTGGGACAGATTCTCTTGAGAGTATTTTCCGTAAGTTTGATGTCGACAATGTGATTATAGCCAAAAAAGGGGTAGGGTTGGATCGTAAGCGGGAAGTTATAGAAGTTTGCTTAAATCACAATATAAAAGTATGGGAGGTTCCTCAGTTTGAAAGTTGGGTGAATGGAGAGTTGAGTGTACGGCATATCAAAAAGGTGAAGATTGAAGATTTGCTGGAGCGGGAGCCGATTCATTTGGATTGGGATCAGATAAGTGCCCAGATAAAAGGGAAGGTGGTGTTGGTTACTGGGGCAGCAGGCTCTATAGGTAGCGAGATGGTTCGTCAGGTTGCTCGCTTTTCTCCGGGGAAAATAGTTCTTTTTGATCAGGCGGAATCGCCCTTGTATGATATCGAGCTTGCTTTGCGTGAGGAGTACGATTTCTTTGATTATGAAATCGTAATTGGTGACGTGCGTGATGAGGAGCGTATGAGGAAGCTATTCGAAGTGCTTCGACCTCAGATTGTTTATCATGCTGCTGCTTATAAGCATGTGCCCATGATGGAGAACAATCCTTCTGAAGCTGTTAAGACCAATGTTTTCGGGACTAAAAATGTGGCTGACCTTTCTATGGAGTTTGGTGTGGAGCGATTTGTTATGGTTTCAACGGATAAGGCGGTGAATCCTACCAATGTTATGGGTGCATCCAAAAGAATTGCGGAAATTTATACTCAATCCCTGAATTATCCGGGGTGTCCGACTCATTATATAACTACAAGATTTGGAAATGTTTTGGGGTCCAATGGTTCTGTGATCCCGCGATTTAAAACCCAAATTGATAAGGGCGGACCTGTTACTGTAACGCATCCTGAAATCACCCGTTATTTCATGACCATTCCCGAAGCTTGTCAGTTGGTATTGCAAGCTGCAGCAATTGGAAAAGGGGGAAAGATATTTATTTTTGATATGGGGAAATCCGTTAAAATAGTGGATTTAGCCAAGAAAATGATTAAGCTTTCAGGTTTAAAGTTGGGTGTTGATATTCATATCAATTTTACTGGTTTGCGACCTGGTGAAAAGTTGTATGAGGAGCTGTTAAATGTAAAAGAGAATACCATCCCAACGAAGCATCCACGGATTATGATTGCAAAGGTGCGGCGCTATTCTCATGCCCAGGTTGTGGAGGATATTGAACGATTTTCTGAGTTGTTGGAAGAAAGAGATAATTTCAATATTGTGCGACACATGAAAGCGATGGTGCCTGAATTCACCTCCAAAAATTCAGTTTATGAACAATTGGATAAGGAATTCAATAAAGCTCAGTTAGAGGAGGATGTTGAATTGCAGGAAATAAAGGGGTTGTTTGGGTGATGTTAGGAGTCTTTTTGTATTTTGACTGTTCTTTTATGTAGGGACAGTCTTTTTTTTGAAAGGTAGAGACGAAAATGGCAGATTTGACACATTTGTTTTTCTGAAAAAGGATCTATAATTGCAAACTCACTGGAAAGGTTTGTGTGTTTTGATAAAAAGCGGAAATACTAAGCATAAAAAAAGTAATAAATCAAATAGTTTTTTAAATTTGCACATTGAATTTTTCCTTTAGTCAGTAATTGGAAGTGATTGGCCATATTTTAAAGGATGACTTATGGTTGTGTTTTTATGAATGCACTGCTTCTCGAGTTGAATTAAATTAGTGGAATTGATGAAATTTAGAGTGTTAAGAGTTTTGTTTTTTGTGGGATTCATATTGTTTGCTCCAAGGGTGTGGTCTCAAAATCCCCAGGTGAATCCTGCTTCTGTGGATGTGAATCAGATGAGTGATGAGCAGATTAAAAAGATGTTAGCAGAGATGGAAAAGCGGGGATTGGGAGTGGAGGAAGCCATTGCATTGGCCCGTGCCAAGGGAGCCACCCAGCAACAGATCGACCAGATGCGTCGTCGAATTGAAGCTTTGAAATGGTCCAGTCGGGGTGATTCCACGCTTATGAAGGGGATTGAGGAGGAAGAATTGTTGAATAAAGAGGAGGAGTTTTCGCAAAAAGCAGAATTCGAACTTGAAGAGGAAGAGGAGGAGTTGAATGTTTTTGGTTTTCAGTTTTTTAATACGGAAAACTTGAGTTTTGCACCCAATGTTAATGTTCCTGTTTCTGATAATTACGCCCTTGGTAATGGAGATGAGGTTGTGATCAATGTCTATGGGGCTTCTCAGCAAACTTACACCTTGCAGGTGGAGCGCAACGGAATGATTCAGATTCCTGATCTGGGGCCGGTTCATGTAGGAGGATTGCCCTTTAAAGAGGTTGTGAGTAGAATTCAAAAGCGTTTGGTGTCCATCTATAATGGGATGCAGGGAGAACATCCGAATACTTTTGCTGAAGTAAGTTTGGGGCAGTTGAAAGGAATTAATGTGAATGTAATTGGAGAGGTTTATGTTCCCGGGACTTATACTTTGCCAGCTACTGCTTCAGCCTTTAATGCCTTGTATTTGGCAGGAGGTCCGAATTCAACAGGATCTTTCCGTCGGATTGATGTGATTCGGGATGGTGTGATTTATCGCTCTATTGATGTGTATAGTTATTTGATTGATGGAATTACAGATGATAATGTTCAGTTGCGTGATATGGATGTGGTTTTGGTTCGTCCCTATGGTTTGCGCGTAAGTGTTGGAGGTGAGTTTAAGCGCCAGGGTGTTTATGAAGCCAAAGAGGGGGAAAAAGTCTCTGATTTGATTCGGTATGCCGGAGGGTTCGCTGAGAAAGCTTATACCCATCGGGTGGATTTGTATCGAAACAATAGTAGAACCTTGAGTTTTAAGGATGTCGTTGCAGATGATTTTGATAGGGTCGTTTTGCAAAGTGGAGATTCACTTGTTGCGGGTGTGATTGCTGATCGTTTCGATAACCGTGTAAGCGTTGAGGGTGCTGTTTATCGTCCTGGTGATTACGAGTTGAATGATGGAGGATTGCTTTCTGATCTTTTGGATCGTGCCGAAGGGGTGAAGGAGGAAGCCTTTTTGGAGCGAGGTGTGATTACTAGAAAGAAAAAGGATATGAGTATGGAGACCATCTCTTTTTCCGTGAAGGATGTGTTGGCGGGAAAAGCTGATGTGGAGTTGCAGCGGGAGGATCGGGTGCAAATTTCCTCTATTTTTGAGATGCGTGAAGCCCGAACTGTTGAGGTTTTTGGAGAGGTGCAGTTCCAGGGAACTTATGCTTTTTCGGAGCACATGCTGTTGAAGGATCTAATCTTTCAGGCAGGAGGGTTTAAGGAGAATGCTGATGTAAGTGGTATCGAGGTGGCTCGTCGATTGAGTTATGATGAGGCATCTCAATTGGGATCTCAGCTACTGCATACCTATCAGTTTTCTGTGGACCGTGATTTGAAGTTGGCGGATGAGGATGCCAATTTTGAACTGATGCCTTTTGATCATGTGTACATTCGGCAGGCACCGGGGTTTCGTCCCCAGGGAACGGTGATGTTGGAAGGGGAAGTGAAGTATGCAGGGGTATATGGAATTACCCGGAAGCAAGAGCGACTATCCGAGGTGATCAAACGTGCAGGTTGGGTGACGCCTGAAGCTTATGTTCGTGGTGCTTCTCTGAGAAGGAAGGTTGAACTGAGTGAGGCCGAGTATGAGGCAAGAGTTGAGTTGGCCAAAAGAGATACTACTCTGGATGAAGAGGATGTTAAGAAGATAGATTATACGGTTGTGGGGATTCAGTTGGATGAGATTTTGCAGCAACCAGGAGGTGATAAGGATATTTTTGTGGAGGATGGGGACCAGATCCTAATCCCATCCCGAATGCAAACGGTGAAGGTGTCTGGAGCAGTGCTCAGTCCAGTGGCACTGACCTGTCGTAAGGGCTTGCGATTAAAAAATTATATCTACCAGAGTGGGGGGTTTGCTGATGATGCAAAAAAATCCAAGACTTATGTTTTGTATGCCAATGGAACCACTTCTGCGACCAAGGGGGTGTTGTTTTGGAGGAAATATCCCAGGATAGAACCCGGTTGTGAGATCATAGTTCCTGCCAAACCGGAGGTCGATAAAGCAGCCGCAGCCACCCGATGGATGGCTTTTGCTTCTACTTTGGCGAGTTTGATAACTGCTGTTGCAGTAGCGACGAGATAAAATGATGTATCTGATCTTGTTGTTGTTGTTGGAGTTGGTTTAACTTATAATAATTAAGGTACGGAAACACTTCTGGGACTTAATTACGAAAAACGCATTCGCTCGTAGGGATTGATAAATGTATAATGAAAGTTATAAGGATCTTTTAATTTGTTTGATTGTATTTAGGCTAGCTCGGTCAACTCACTATGATTTTTCCTGAAAAGAATTTTTTGAATTAGGTTGTCAATTTATAAGGTCTTCTAATAGTTTGTGGTAATGTTGAGTGTTAGTGTGGCAGCAAGGAAAATAAAAATGATTTTGTGTGGTTTCTTGTGGTAGCAAATGCCTCTTAATTTGAAACTGAATTTCAGTTGGAAGTGCAGAATGGGATATTAAAGCGTATAAAGTAGAAGAAATGATTCATAAATGCGATGAATTAGGTAAGAAGTTGTGTCGTTAAGTTTTAATACGTTTAAAGAACTGACGAATAGATAAAGAGTGTTGGCCAACCCAATATTGTGTTGGCCTGTTAAATGTAACTTGGATCGTATTTTGAAAATTATGTCATTTGTCCATTATTAATTGTGAATTGACAAATGATAACTTATAATAGATAACTGAATACTAAAATGAATGAGGTAAAAGACATTAATACAACTCAAGAGGATGAATTAGATTTGATACGGTTAGCGAAAACCCTATGGAATGGACGTCGTACTGTAATTCACACTACTATTATCTTCATGGTGGTCGGTTTGATTGTAGCGATCTTAAGTCCTAAGGAGTACACCGCTTCCACAACGATGATGCCTCAAGCGGCAGGTGGCAAGAAGCTGGGTGGTAGCCTTGGTGGATTGGCCGCTATGGCTGGTATTAATTTGGGTAGTATGGGTAGTGGTGGAGAGATTCCCCCCACCTTGTATCCTAAAATTGTAAGTAGTATCCCTTTTCAAAAGGCGATGATGCAAACGCAACTCACTGTTAATGGCCAGGAGCAACCTGTGAGTTTTGCACAGTACTATCTCGAACTTTCTAAGCCCAGTGTGTTAGGGTATGTCAAAAAATACACCATTGGTCTACCTGGCTTGATTATCAGCACTATTAAGGGGGGGGGTGAATTTGATAAACAGTTAATGCCCGATAATCGACAACTTTTATCTATATCTTTAGGTGAGAAAAAACTTATTAAAATCTTATCAGCTCAATTAAGTTTGAACGTTAACGATAAAGATGGCTATGTGTCGCTTTCAGCTCGTATGCCGGAAGCTTTGGCTGCTGCTCAGTTAGCACAAAAGGCGCAGGAGTTGTTGCAAAATTCTATTATCGAGTTTAAAAGCAAAAAAGCAAAGGACCAATTGGCTTTCGTTGAAGAACGTTATGTAGAGAAGCAGAAAGATTTTGAAATTGTACAGCAAAAATTGGCTCAGTTTCGTGATCGGAATCGCAATGTTTCAACAGCTGTTGCTCAAGCAGAGCTTGAGCGCTTGCAGGCAGAATATAACATGGTTTATGGTGTGTACTCAGAATTGGCTAAGCAGTTAGAGAGTCAACGTATTCAAGTGAAGGAGGATACTCCAGTGTTTACAATTCTGGAACCTGTGAGCATCCCTATTGATAAATCTAAACCCAAGCGTTCGATGATTCTTATCCTTTGGACTGTTTTGGGAGGGTTTGTTGGCATTGGAATAGTGTTTGGTAAGGAGTTTTTGGCAGGGATTAAAGATAAATGGTTTGAGGAAGATTTCTAATTTGTTTTATTTGTCAAAGTTTTTGAAAACTAAATGTTAGCAGAAGATAGTTTGAGTTTCCTTGATGAAATTTATATATCAATAAAGAAAATAACAATAATCAAAGCATGAGTAAAGAAATACGTATAGCGGTTATAGGCTTGGGCTATGTTGGCTTACCTTTAGCAGTTGAGTTTGCCAAAAAATTCCCGGTCGTTGGTTATGATATAAATCAGGCTAGGGTGGATGAACTAAACATGGGACATGATTCAACTTTGGAGGTTGCTGATTGTAATTTGCAATCCGTTCTTGCCAAAGAAAACCCCGTTAATGGTAATTATAATGGATTGTTTTTAACTAAAGAAAAGGAACAAATCGCTAGATGTAACTATTTTATTGTTACTGTTCCTACGCCAACAGATAAAAATAACCGTCCGGTTTTAACTCCGTTGGTGAAAGCTAGCGAAACAGTGGGTTCTGTTCTTAAGCGCGGTGATATTGTTATTTATGAATCAACTGTATATCCTGGTGCCACCGAAGAGGATTGTGTTCCGGTTCTAGAGATAACTTCTGGTATGAAATTTAATTTTGATTTCTTTGTGGGATATTCACCAGAAAGAATCAATCCCGGCGACAAGCAACACACCGTAACCAAGATAAAAAAAGTAACTTCAGGTTCTACCCCTGAAATTGGTCAGAAAGTTGATGAGTTGTATCAGTCTGTTATTGTTGCAGGAACTCATTTGGCACCCACAATTAAAGTGGCTGAAGCAGCGAAAGTTATTGAAAATTCGCAGCGTGATATTAATATTGCTTTTGTAAACGAATTGGCTAAAATTTTTACCAATTTAGGAATTGATACTAAAGATGTGTTAAAAGCTGCTTCCACTAAATGGAATTTTTTGCCATTTACTCCAGGATTAGTAGGCGGACATTGTATTGGTGTTGATCCCTATTATTTAGCTCAGAAAGCCCAGGAAACTGGTTATAATCCAGAAATTATATTAGCTGGTCGGCGAATGAATGATGGTATGGGGGCTTGGGTGGCATCCCAAATAGTGAAGAAAATGATTGCCAAAGGGCATACAGTGCGTAGTAGTAATGTTTTAGTATTAGGTGTTACATTCAAAGAAAATTGTCCAGATATTCGGAACACAAAAGCCATCGATGTGATTAATGAATTGAAAGAATACGGATGTGACGTGGATGTCTTTGACCCATGGGCAAATAAAGAAGAAGTATTGCAAGAATATGGATTGAATTTAGTTGATTCGTACATCGATAAAAAGTATGATGCTGTTACATTGGCAGTTGCTCACAATGAATTTCGGGATATAGACCTAACTACAATTCGTAGCGGGAATGATGCTGTTATATACGATATAAAAGGAATTTGGAGTAAAGAATTGATAGACGGAAGATTATAATGATCGATAGAAGATATATAGAAAATTCAAAAGTATTGGTTACAGGTGGAGCTGGTTTTATCGGCTCCAATCTTGTTGATCAGTTATTAGAACAAAATAATGAGGTAGTGTGTTTGGATAATTTCGCTACAGGAAAAAGGGAAAACCTTGAGAAAGCCTTTACTAATCCACGTTTCTCACTTATCGAAGGAGATATTCGAAACTATGATGATTGTATAAGATCAGTTAATGGTTGTGAATATGTATTGCATCAGGCAGCGCTTGGTTCTGTTCCTAGATCAATAAAAGATCCAATGACAAGTACGGATGTAAATATTGGGGGATTTGTTAAGATGCTATTTGCGTCGAAGGAAGAAGGAGTAAAAAGATTTGTCTATGCTGCAAGTTCTTCTACCTATGGGGATTCTAAGAATATGCCAAAGGTGGAACACATCATTGGTAACCCACTTTCTCCATACGCTATAACTAAATATGCAGATGAAATTATTGCCAAAAATTTCACGGATATTTACGGAATTGAGACAATTGGATTGCGTTATTTTAATGTTTTTGGAAGAAGACAGGATCCTAATGGTGCTTATGCTGCCGTCATTCCAAAGTTTGTGTTGCAATTAATGGCACACGAAAGTCCTAAAATCAATGGAGATGGGTCATATTCTAGAGACTTTACTTATATCGATAATGTTATTCAAGCGAATCAACTCGCAGCTGTTGCTTCATATGAGGATATACAAAATGTGGAAGTGGCTAGTAAAAGTGTTTTCAACGTGGCTTTTGGAGAAAGGACTAATTTGACAGAGTTGTTTAACATTCTTAGAGAATATTTATCCCAATACGATTCGGAGATATCTGAAGTAAATGCTGTTTATGGAGAAAATAGGGCCGGAGATATCCCTCATTCATTAGCTAATATTGAAAAAGGTAGAAGTATACTAGGATACAAACCGGAGTACGACATAAGGAAAGGTTTACAAGAGGCATGTAAATGGTATTGGGAGAACTTGTAAAAAAGATATGATGAAAATTGCGATACATGATAGGCCAGGATCTTTTAGTGATGCATGGATTGAATATTGTAAGAGGAATAATTTTCCGTTCAAAATTGTTAATGCCTATTCTTCTGATATTATTGATCAGTTATATGATTGCAATATACTGATGTGGCATCATCATCATGGGAATTATAGGGATACACTTTTTGCAAAACAGCTGCTTTATTCCTTGCAAATATCAGGTAAAAAAGTTTTTCCAGATTTCAACACTGGCTGGCATTTTGATGATAAAGTAGGGCAAAAATACATGTTAGAGGCAATAGGTGCTCCCTTGGTTTCTTCTTATGTGTTTTATGATAAGAAAGAAGCGTTGGATTGGGTGAAAAAAACATCCTTTCCCAAAGTATTTAAACTGAGAGGTGGTGCTGGAGCGGCAAACGTTAAACTTCTACGATCTAAATCGGATGCCCGTTATGTTATAAATAAATCCTTTGGAAGGGGTATTTCTCAATTTAATAAATGGAATAATCTGAAAGAAAAGTGGATAAGATACAGACGGGGAAGGGATGGTTTTCTTGAAGTACTTAAAGGGATTGGAAGAATTTTCATCAATACGGAGTTTGGAAAAATGCGGTCTCCTGAAAAAGGGTATGTCTATTTTCAGGATTTTATACCTGGACGAAAGGTTGATTATAGATTGCAATTTGTTGGTAAACGATGTTGGGCGATGATAAGAAAAGTTAGGGAGAATGACTTTAGAGCCTCTGGTAGTGATAATATGATTTTTGATAAGAATCAAATCCCAAATCAGATGCTAGATATAGCTTATGATATTGTTGATAAATTGTCGTTACAATCAGCTGCTTTCGACTTTCTAATAGATGATAATTCTAATATTTTATTGATTGAAATTTCGTATGGATTTGGAGTCGATAAAGAAATAAGGGAAGGTGAGATATTTGTTGATGAATTTGCACATGGTTATTGGGATGAGAATAAGTTATGGCATGATGAAGTTTTTGATCCTCAAGTATGGATGATCCAAAATATAATAAATCAAAATTAATGGGTTCTATTCTATTTACAGGGGATTTTTGTCCAATTGGTAGAGTTTCAAGTGACCTTGGGGATAAGGTATATAATGATTTCTTGCCTATACTATATAAACATGCGTTAACTGTTATTAATCTTGAGTGTCCATTATGTGATGATGAACAAATAGAAATACCAAAAACAGGTCCAAATATACGTGCTGAACTTAACGGTGTTGAGTTATTGAAATGTGGTAATTTTAATTTAGCCACCTTGGCAAATAATCATATTTTAGATTATGGCGAAGGTGGATTAAAGTCAACGATAAAAATTTGCAAGGCGGAAGGAATTGATACTGTTGGTGCAGGGGCTAATTTTGATGACGCGCAAAGAATTTTCTTTAAAGAAATAGATGGTGTAAATATAGCAATACTTAATTTTACTGAAAATGAGTTCTCTACTACAAATAATAATGAGGCTGGAGCTAATCCATTAAATATAATAAGAAATTTTCATGATATAAAATACGCGAAGAGTGAAGCGGATTTTGTTTTCGTAGTTATTCATGGCGGTCATGAAGGTTATAATCTTCCTAGTCCTAGAATGAAACAGACTTATCAATTTTTTGTAGATGCGGGAGCCTCTGCAATTATTGGGCATCATTCTCATTGTTATAGTGGCTTTGAAATATATAAGGGTGTTCCTATTTTCTATAGCCTTGGAAACTTCATATTTGATGATGAAACTTTGTGTTTTGATAGTGCTTGGACAAGTGGTTATGCTGTTGGATTTTATTTTAATGATGGGAAGCTAGATTTTAAATTGTATCCCTATAAACAAAATAATGAAGAAACTGTTGGAGTACGCTTACTAACCAATGAGGAAACTTGTTCTTTTGAAACTAATATGGAGTTAATTAATAATATTATTGAAGATGAAAAAAAACTTGAGTTAGCTTTTTCAAAATTTATTGATTCACGGAAAAGGATTTATCTCTCTTATATTGAACCGTTTAGTGGTAGTAGGTTCTATTCTTATTTGTTCAATAAGAACCTATTACCTAGTATTTTTACAAAAAGGAAGAAAAGGTTAATGCTTAATCTTGTTAGGTGTGAGGCGCATAGAGATTTGTTAATGGAAATACTGAAAAAGTAGAGATTATGGTCTTATTCAATAGAATTCTACCTTCAATAAAAAATAGGGGAAATATTCTTATAAGTGAAAGAAGAGGATGGAAAACAGATCGAAAAATAGTCGTTATTGAATCGGATGATTGGGGTAGTATTAGAATTCCTTCTAAAGATGCCAGAAATCGACTTAAAAAGAACGGAGTTAAGTTGAATTTTGATATAGGATATGATCTCTATGATTCTATTGCTACAGAGTTTGATTTAAGATGTTTAATGGAAGTTTTAGATTCGGTAAGAGATGTAAATGACAACCCAGCAAAAATTACATTGAATTGCGTAGTTGCAAATCCTGATTTTGAGAAAATTTATCAGAATAATTATCAGCAGTATTATTATGAGATAATAACAGATACGTTTAAGAAGTACAAGGGATGTGAAAACTCATTTAAGTTATGGAAAGAGGGTATAAGTAATAATTTATTTCTGCCCCAATTTCACGGCAGAGAGCATTTAAATGTTCCTATGTGGCTTAATTCGCTTAAGAATAATTATGGTTCAATGCGAGAAGCGTTTAAGGAAAAAGTTTTCTTTCCTCAAGTTGCAGCTTTCGAAGATAGCAGAAAGAGTCACCTGCGTGCTTTTGATGTTAATGAGAAGTCTCAATATGTTCACATGAAGAGAAGTATTGAAGAGGGTCTAAAGATTTTTGAGCAATTATTTGGATTCAAATCAATATCTATGATACCTCCAAATTACACATGGGATTATGAGTTAGAGTGTTATTTAAACCAGAATGGTGTAAAATATTTACAAGGGAATTATTTTCAACGCTTTTCTAGTTTGCAGCGAACTTTGTCTAATAAAGAAGGTCTGTATCATTACTTAGGTGAAAAAAACATTTTATCTCAAACTTACTTGGTGAGAAATTGTTTATGGGAGCCAGCCCAAAATCCGACGTTTAATAAAGATTATACTTTAAAAGGTATAGAAAAGGCATTTAAATTGAGTAAACCGGCTGTAATTTGTTCCCATAGATTGAATTTTATTGGTGCAATTGAAGGTGATAATAGGAAGAAAAATTTAAAAGAGTTTTCTGAATTATTAAAAGAGATTGTTAAGAGGTATCCAACCGTCGAATTTATGAGTTCTGATGAACTAGGTAATGTAGTAACGAATGATATTGTGACAGTGTAAAAAGTCACTTTCAAATAAAAAATAATGACTGATAATTTTCGTGTAGCCAAAAATAGTTTATTTCTATATCTAAGGATGATACTTTTGATGGCTATTTCATTATATACTTCAAGAATATTATTAGATAAACTCGGTGTTGAAGACTTCGGTATATATGATGTTGTTGGTGGTGTTGTTGCTTTATTTCTGACATTAAAGGGTGTATTTGCTTCAGCTACTCAACGTTTCCTAAATTATGCTATTGGAAAAAATAGTAGGGAATCTCTCAATGAGATTTTTAATATGAGTATAATTGTTCATATAGGTATATCTGTTTTATTTCTTATTCTCTCAGAAAGTATCGGTTTGTGGTTTCTGACAAATAAATTAGTTATTTCTCCAGAGAGGTTGGATGCAGCGTTAATTGTTTTTCATTTATCAGTACTCTCAACTGTAGTCATAATAATGACTGTTCCATTTGATGCTATTATAATAGCCAATCAAAGAATGAAATTTTTTGCCTATTCTTCTATTCTTAATGGTATTTTGAGGCTAATTGTAATATTAACATTTACTTATATTGGAGCCGATAACTTAATCACATACGCTGTTTTACTTTTATTAGTATCATTAATTATACGATTGGTAAATGTTATCTATTGCAGACGTAATTTTGATGAATATAAGTATCGTTTTGTATGGAATAATGAGTTGTTAAAGGAAATGAGTTTATTTGCTGGTTGGAATATACTAGGAACATTTACTTTTACTATTACAACTCAAGGTATAAATTTTGTATTAAATATGTTCGGTGGTGTTATTCTAAATGCTGCTCGAGGAATAAGTTATCAAGTCAATTCAGCTGTATCACAGCTCATTTCAAATGTTGTGTTAGCGGTACAACCACATGCTGTTCAATTGTATGCTAAGAATGAAAAAGATGAATACTACAAAGTACTTTTCTTTTCATCGAAAGTCATAATTTTAGTATACTTGATTATCTTTTTTCCACTGTATCTGTTTATCCAAGAAATTCTTCAGTTGTGGTTGGTCTCAATTCCAGATCATGCAATTGAATTTGTTAGGAGCATGTTACTATATTTATTGATTCGTTCACTCCATAATCCTATAGATATATTTTTTAAAACCATTGGGAAACTAAAGTACTATCAATTAATAGAATTCTTTATTATCTCATCTTCATTGCCATTAGGATATATCGGATTAACTTTTGCTCTGCCATCATATTCTGTTTTTTTAATAATGGCAGGTGTTGAATTAATTAATTTTATTAGTATTTGTGCATTAGCTAAAAGGAAATATGATTTTAATACAAATAAATGGATTTATGGTTTATTAGTTCCAATGTTGATTATTGTTGGAATTATTCTTGGGATTTATTATTTAACTGTGAACTATTTTCTTTTTGGATGGTTGTGTAATGTTAATATAATTCTTATTGGTTATGGTATTAGTTTTTACATATTAACTGATAAAAGCGAACGGAGTGTTATTTATTCATTCGCAACAAAATTTCTTAAAAAAATATGAAGAAAATTTTATTGGTATTTGGAACTCGGCCCGAGGCTATAAAGATGGCCCCTTTAGTTAAGGAGTTTCAAAAGCATTCTGATGTGTGTGAAACAATTGTTTGTGTAACCGCTCAGCATAGGGAAATGTTAGATCAGGTTTTGGACTTATTTCAGATTGCTCCAGATTACGATCTAAATTTAATGAAGAAAGGACAGGATTTGTATGATGTTACCTCACGAGTTCTCTTGGGAATGCGCGATGTATTACTTAAAGCAAAACCTGACTTAGTGTTGGTACATGGAGACACTACTACTTCTACTTCTGCCGCTCTAGCTGCCTTTTATCAGCAAATCCCTGTTGGACATGTTGAAGCAGGCTTGCGAACACATAACCTTTATTCTCCTTGGCCAGAAGAAGCTAATCGTCAGTTAACTGGTCGTTTAGCAAACTACCATTTTGCTCCAACTGAAATCAGCAAGATGAACTTGCTAAAAGAAGGTGTGTCAGAAAATAGAATTTTCGTAACGGGAAATACAGTAATTGATGCTCTTTATAATGTGCTAAATCAAATCAAAGAGCGTTCCGACCTTAAAGTGCAGGTGGAATTAAAATTATTGGCTAGTGGTCTGAAAAAAGAAGTTATAGAATACTACATGATGAGACAACTTCATCCGTTTAATACATCTGAAATGTTGCAAGAAGATGATTTAGTATCATTAAATGACAATAGAAAACTTGTACTTATTACGGGTCATCGCCGTGAAAATTTTGGTGATGGCTTTCTTAATATTTGTTGTGCAATCAAAGATTTGGCAATAAATAATCCTGAGGTTGATTTTATTTATCCGATGCACTTGAATCCAAATGTCCGAAAACCAATTAAAGAAGTTTTCGGGTTTAGTCAAAATAAGATCATAAATAATGTATATTTTATAGAACCATTGGAATATCTGCCGTTTGTTTATTTAATGTCACAATCATATTTAGTTTTAACGGACTCTGGAGGTATTCAAGAAGAAGCGCCAGGATTGGGTAAACCTGTATTGGTAATGCGTGATACAACTGAACGACCAGAGGCAGTGAGTGCAGGTACAGTAAAATTAGTTGGAACAGATAAATCAGTTATATTTAATGAAGTTTCTGCGCTTTTGACAGATCAAAGTTATTATAACACTATAGCTAAAGCGAGTAATCCATATGGTGATGGAAAGGCATGTAGTCGCATAACACAAAGGCTAATAACTAAATAAATATGAAAAAAAGTATATTATTTGTTTATGATAAGAATATGGCTGGGCTGCCTCCATTCTTAACCCTATTGGACTCTTTAGTTGGAAAATATTCAATTACAGTTATTGCTGCAGAGTATAATGATGAGATTGATAAAATTTATGAGCCTAAGGGTGTCAAGTTTATTCACTATTACAAGGAGGAACCCAGACGAGGAATTGCTTCAAGAATAAGAAATCGATTAAGAAGGGATTACATTCTAAAGCTTAAAGCACCTAAAGATATAAGAAGAATAAAACATGATATTCTTTGGATTATTTCAGAGTCTTGCGGTATAAAGATAAAAAAGGAATTATTAGGGAGAGACTACATTTTTAGTATATATGAACTTCGAGATAGAGCACCAAAAATATTAAAGGGAATAAAACGTATTGCTCAAAAAGCAAAGGTGAATGTTGTTCCAGAGTACAATAGAGCTCATATGTTAAGATTATGGCTAAAACTGGAAAATACTCCTATCGTATTACCTAATAAACCCTTGTTACATCCTCGCAAGAAAAAGCAAGATTGTACTCAAGCTGCCTTATTGCAGGATAAAAAACTTGTATTATATCAGGGACATATTTCAAGAGATAGAAACTTGGAAGCTCTTTGTAAGGCTGTTTCCTCGTTGAAGGATTATACTTTATTATTAATGGGAGATGGTGGCGAATATATTGAATATTTAAAAGAAAAATATCCTAAAGTCATATTTCTTGATTTTATTCGACCTCCTTTACATTTAAATGTAACGAGTTATGCTCGGATTGCTGTTGTTACTTATGATTACTATTCCCTAAATACACTATTTTGCGCCCCAAATAAGATATGGGAATATTCAGGATTTGGGATTCCTATGCTTGCTAATAGTATACCTGGTTTAGTTTATACTGTTGGTAAGTACAAAGCTGGACTTTGTATTGATATGGATAACCCAGAAGAAATTAAAAATGCTATTGTTGATATAGAAAAGAATTATGTAGACTATGAGAATCATGCGAATGTTCTTTTTGAAAGCTGTAATGTAAAAGAAATTATAAATAGAGTAATAAGCGATTATTATGGACACTAAAATATTTCTACGTAAAGCTGGGAATTTTCCTTGCTTTATATTGGATTATTGGTACTGGTTTTTAAACAAGTTAGCTCGCTTTTCAGTTCTGGCCACATTATTCCGTTTGCGACCATTTTTATGGAAATGTTGTGGTTGTCATATTGGTAAAAACGTGTCTATTGGATGGGATGTTTATTTTGATGTTGGTAATGCTAAATTAATTACAATTGAGGATGATGTTTGGATTGCTAGTCGTGCACTTTTGTTATGTCACAGAAGGGATATGTCAATATATTATAAAGGTGAAAGATATAAAGAGGTACCGCATTTAAGAAAGCCTGTGTTAATTAAAAAGGGAGCTTGTGTTAGTATGGGGGCAATTATCATGCCTGGAGTTACTGTTGGAGAGGGAGCTATTGTTGGCGCAGGTTCACTTGTAACAAAAGATGTTCCTCCTTGGACTATTGTAGCTGGTTCTCCTGCCAAGGTGATAAAAGTATTAGATGAGAGGCCATAATAAAATGTATACACATTTAGATGTAAATAACCAAACATAATAATAGCGAGTTTTGATTATGACATTTTTCACATTTACTGTGCCTTTTATATTTTTTATTTTTATAGGTACAGTTTTATCATCACTTGTTTTTAGAGGTAGAAGTGAACATGTATTAGCAAGAAAAGTTTTTTTTGTATCCTTGCTTACTTATTTTGTATATGGTATTATTGCTTATCTAAGTTATTTAAGTAATGATGGCTTTTTTCAATATCAAGATCAAAATCATTTTTTGGAGGTCTCTAATCATTTAGGGGATCTTTCTAATGTTTATTACATTTATAAAGCCTGCTTCATAGATCGAATCCATATTGAAAATGAGGGAGCCTATTTCTATGTGGGGTTAATTGGATATTTTGCTAATACTTTCTTAGAAGGGAATAACGTATTTATTCAAATTGTAAATGTTTCTTTTATAGCCTCCTTAATACCATTATTTGTGTTTAAAATCTTACTTAGATATGTATCCCCCAAAGTAGCATTTAAATCTGCATTGGCTTATGTGTTCTATTCTTACACTTTTTATTATTCACCCTGGTTGTTGCGAGATATTCACATAAGTTTTTTGTACGTTATTGGCTTAACAATCCTAACTGGATCTTTCACTAAAATAAGGGTAATGTTTTTAATATTACTAATGCTTGTGACAATGATGTTTAGATTAGAACATGGGATCTTTTTTGCTTTTATACCTTTATTATATATCTATGAACAGGTAAAAGATAGAAAGGTTCTTCGTTTTCTAATGTTTTCGCTAGGAATATCTATTTTAGCTTTTTTTGCCAGAGTAATTATTGATAATTTGTTAGTAATAAATGATTTGTTAAACCGATATCAAGAATTCACTCTGAATTCTTCTAATTCTGATGGTTTAGGAAGACGGTTATTACAATTACCCAATGGTATTAGGCAAATTGCAAGTGCTATTTATTCGCAAATTTCTCCTTTTCCATCTTGGAATCTCGCATTAAAAGGAAATGATGCTTTTCAAGTTATAATAGGCGTGGTACAAATGATTTCTCCTATTTATTGGTTTGTTGTATGGTTTTGTGTAATTAAATGTCTGATGATTAAAAGTTTTAGGAATTCATTACCCAGAATTCTTGTAATATTATTATTCGTTTTTATTACTTTTTTAATTGCTAACTCATCGAATGCTAATGTGCGTCGTCTTATGTGTTTGTATCCTGTGTTATTTGTTATTTATGTTTATGCAAGGAGTAAAATGCCATGGAAAGTAAAAAAAAGTAACATACAAGCTATTCTGTTATATTTAGGTTTATGTGTTTTGTATTTTTTTATTAAAGTTTAGATTAGTGAAAATATTATTTCTGATTGATAACCTAGGATCTGGTGGAGCTCAACGCCAAATGACTACCATAGCCTGTTTATTAAAAAATAGAGCCTATGACGTATCTTTTTTAGTATATTCAGAAGAAAATTTTTTTAGAAAGTGTTTAGTTGATAATAATATTCAAGTAGTTACGATTTCATCAAAAAATGTAATTGGTAGAATGTTTCGTATACGTAAGTTTATTCGTAATGGTAATTATGATGTTGTTATTTCTTTTATGGATGTTCCAAATTTCTTAAATTGTTTTGCTGCAATTGGCGGACATAGATGGAAAGTGATAACTAGTGAGAGAAGTGCCAAGCAATCTACCTTTAAGAATAGAAAAAACAAAGTATTTAATTGGTTTCAAAGGTTTTCTGATGTTATTATTTGTAATTCTTTGAGTTCACATAATTTGTGGAGATTAAATTATTCTTGTTTTGAAGAAAAATTGAAAGTCATTTACAATACAGTGAGGATCTCAAATCTTACGTCGCCTTATACACCTTTAAATAATGGAAAGATAAATATTGTTATTGCAGCAAGTTATCAAGGTTTAAAAAATCCTGTTGGAGTAGTGAAGGCATTGTCCCTATTAAGTGATGAAGAGAGAAATAGGTTTAAGATTGATTGGTATGGTAGAAAGGATGTTGACTTAATTGCAGGAACAAGAGTTTATGAAGAATCTTTGAAGCTTGTACAAAATAACTGTTTAGAGGGGATTATTCAATTGCATGGTCCTACTAAGGATATTCATAATCGAATGTTAGAGGCAGATTTTGTTGGTTTATTTAGTACAGTAGAAGGTCTGCCAAATGTAATTTGTGAAGCGATGACTATCGGCAAGCCTGTCGTTATGACAAAGGTTTCAGACTATAATGTGTTTGTTGATGATAAGAACGGCGTTATTTGTGATAAAATCACCCCTGATTCTATTGCAGAGGCATTGAGACAAGTATTAAGATATTCTTTAGAAGAAATAATAACCATGGGTACTCATTCTCATGAGAAATCAAAAAAATTGTTTGATTCTGAATTGATAATTAACCAATGGATCCAATTAATAACTAATTTATAGGATCAATATAAAATTAAATGAAATGAAAGTATTACTTGTATCTCCTCTTCCACCTCCGAGTGGAGGTATAGCTTCTTGGACTAAACATGTTCTCGCCTATTTTAAAGCAAATATTAATGATATAGAGTTAATACATTATAATACAGGTGGCGGAATTAGAAGAATTACTGATTTCAGCTTAATAAAACGGGTTTTTTTTGGCTTAAAGGATTTAAATCAAAGAGTAAATGATATTATAAATATAGCTTTGAAGGAAAAAGTAGATGTTGTACATTTGACTTCGAGTGCTTCTTTGGGAATATTCCGCGATTATAAAATGCTAAATAGATTAAAAAAGTATAATTATAAAACTTGTATCCATTTTAGGTTTGGTCGAATTCCAGATTTAGCCGCAAAAAAGAATTGGGAATGGTTATGTTTAAGAAAAGTGTGTGCCTTAGCTAGTTCTGTTATTGTTATAGATTTAAATTCATACAATACACTTATTGATTATGGTTATAAAAATGTATATTATTTACCAAATCCTATTTCTGAAACGATTGAATCAAAACTAAAAAAATCGATAATAGAAAATCGTGAAGATGGAAGTGTCTTGTTTGTTGGTCATATTACTCGATTTAAAGGGGTTTTTGAGTTGGTTTCTGCTTGTAGTCAAATTAAGGAAGTAACAACCTTAACGTTAATTGGGCCTTATGAGAAATCAGTTTATAAAAAATTAGTTTCGATCGCAGGCTTGAAGAATGGTAAACATTGGTTAGAGTTTACAGGTAATAAGGATCAACAATATATATTAGAAAGAATGCAGAGATGTTCTGTGTTCGTATTACCTTCTTATACTGAGGGATTTCCTAATGTTATTCTTGAATCAATGGCATCAGCTGCACCAATTTTAGCAACAGATGTAGGAGCTATACCCGACATGTTGAATGTAGATAGTGAATATCCTGTTGGGATTTGTGTTAAGCCGATGCAAACTATTGGTCTTAAAGATTGCTTGATGGATTTACTAAGGAATCCCCAAAAATCAATTCATATGGGAAGGTGTGCTCAAAGGAGGGTTTTTGATAAGTATTCAATGAAGAGTGTAATTAAAAACTTAATTGATATTTGGAGTAAATAATTATTTAATATGTCAGATTTTAATAATAAAATTCTTTTAATTACAGGTGGTACCGGTTCTTTTGGAAATGCAGTTCTGAAACGTTTTATAGATTCTGATATCAAAGAAATTCGCATTTTCTCTAGAGACGAGAAAAAGCAAGATGACATGCGTCATGCTTTACAAAATCCTAAGGTGAAATTTTATATTGGAGATGTGAGAGATCGTCGTTCAGTGGACTTGGCTATGATTGGCGTAGATTATGTATTTGCTGCTGCAGCTTTGAAGCAAGTACCATCATGTGAATTTTTTCCAATGCAGGCTGTAAAAACTAATGTGGATGGAACGGATAATGTTATTCAGTCAGCAATTGCGCATGGAGTGGAAAATGTAGTGGTTTTATCAACCGATAAAGCAGCCTATCCAATCAATGCAATGGGGATTAGTAAGGCCATGATGGAGAAAGTTGCTATCGCACATGGTAGAGCCTTGGGAACCGGTGCAAAAACCACCATTTGCTGTACTCGTTACGGTAATGTAATGGCAAGTAGAGGTTCCGTGATTCCTTTGTGGGTAGATCAAATCAAAGCTGGTAACCCAATTACAATTACAGATCCTAATATGACTCGTTTCATGATGACTTTGGATGATGCAGTGGATTTGGTAATTTATGCATTCCAAAATGGAGAGAATGGAGATCTGTTTGTACAGAAAGCTCCTGCCGCTACCTTATCGGTGTTGGCCGAATCGTTAAAACAGCTTTATCAGGCAGATACTGAAGTTAAAACAATTGGAACTCGTCATGGAGAGAAATTGTATGAAACTTTGGTGACACGTGAAGAAATGGCAAAAGCCATTGATATGGGGGACTATTTTAGAATTCCGTGCGATACACGTGATTTGAACTACGATAAGTACTTCAAGGAAGGTGATGAAGAACTATCCAAAATAGAAGATTACCATTCACACAATACCAATCCATTGGATGTGGAAGGAATGAAAAAATTGTTGTTGAAATTGGGTTTTATTCGTGAGGATGTATTGGTAGAAAAAGATGAACCTGTTAATATGTAATGTTTTGTGGATATGAAGATATTAGTAACAGGTGCCAAAGGATTTATTGGTAAAAATTTAGTTTCGCAACTAAGAAATATACAAGAGGGAAAGGATAAAACTTATACACTTGATCCTAACTTTGAGATATTGGAATGTGATATTGATTCTGATGAGAAACTGTTGGATCAATATTGTAAGGATGCTTCTTTCATCTTTAATTTGGCGGGAATCAATCGTCCTGAAAAAGAAGCTGAGTTCATGGAGGGAAATTGCGATTTCGCTAACCAACTCTTAAATTCATTAAAAAAACACAACAATACTTGTCCGGTAATGATTTCCTCATCTACCCAAGCTATTTTGGATAATGCGTATGGGAAATCGAAGAAGGCTGGTGAGGATGTAATATTTCAATACGCTAAGGAAACCGGAACTAAAGTTCTAGTATACCGATTTCCTAATGTTTTTGGGAAATGGTGTAAGCCGAACTACAATTCTGCTGTGGCAACTTTTTGTCATAATATTGCTCATGGTTTGGATATTACTATCTCAGATAGAAGTTATCAAATGACGTTGGTATATATAGATGATTTGGTTAGAGAATTAATTTATGCTTTGGAGGGGAAAGAAAATAGAGAAGGTGAATTTTGTGCTGTCCCTATTACTCATCCAATAAGCTTGGGAGAGATTGTCGATTTACTTTATTCTTTTAAGAGTAGCCGTAATGACTTGTCTGTGTCTAATATGAACAATTCATTTGCCAAAAAATTATACTCCACTTATTTAAGCTATCTGCCTACGGAGGAGTTTTCTTATCCGCTGAAAATGAATGTGGATAACCGAGGTTCATTTACAGAAATGTTAAGAAGTGAGGACAGGGGACAGGTATCTGTGAACATATCAAAGCCTGGTATCGTTAAGGGAAACCATTGGCATCACACTAAAAACGAGAAGTTTTTAGTGGTTAGCGGAAATGGGGTTATCCGTTTCAGGAAAATTGATGAAGAAAAGGTGCACGAATATTTTGTTTCAGGGGATAAATTGGAGGTTGTGGATATACCGGTTGGTTATACACACAACATTGAAAACTTAGGAGAAAACGATATGGTTACAGTAATGTGGGTAAATGAACCGTTTGATCCGGAGGCGCCTGACACTTTTTACCTGGAGGTGTAATTGATTTCTTAAAATCTGATTGTTTATTGCAAAAAGTAAATTGAAATGAATAAATTAAAAGTTGTTACAGTAGTAGGAACACGTCCGGAAATTATCCGTTTGTCAAGGGTGTTGTTAAAATTAGATGCTACTGAAAGTATCGATCATATATTAGTACACACAGGTCAAAATTACGACTACGAGTTAAACGAAGTCTTTTTTCAGGACCTGGGCTTAAGAAAACCTGATTATTTTTTGAACGCAGCAGGTGGTAATGCTACGGTAACTGCAGGTAAAATATTAATGAATATTGATCCTGTTTTGGAAGAAATCAAACCGGATGCATTTTTGGTATTGGGAGATACGAACTCTTGTTTATGTGCCATTGCTGCAAAAAAACGCAAAATTCCGATTTTCCATATGGAAGCAGGAAACCGTTGTTTCGATCAGCGTGTTCCTGAAGAAACCAATCGAAAGATTGTGGATCATGTGGCAGACATTAACTTGACCTATAGTTCTATTGCCAGGGAATACTTATTGAGAGAAGGATTATCTGCCGATAGAGTGATTAAAACAGGTTCGCCAATTTATGAGGTTGTACATGCCTACAAAGATAAAATTGAAGAATCTGATGTTCTATCAAGGTTGCAATTAAATGAGGGAGAGTATTTCCTGGTTTCTGCACACAGAGAAGAGAATATCAATTCGGATAATTTTTTAAACTTGGTGAAAAGTTTGAATGCTGTAGCAGAAAAATATAAAAAGCCAGTCATTGTTTCTACTCACCCTCGTACTCGAAATAGAATCAACGAAACAGGAGTAGAGTTTAACTCACTGATTCAGTTAATGAAACCTCTGGGATTTCACGATTACAACCATTTGCAAATGAAAGCAAAGGCGGTACTTTCAGATAGTGGTACCATTTCTGAGGAATCGTCGATTATGAACTTTCCAGCTTTGAACATTCGCGAAGCTCATGAACGTCCTGAAGCAATGGAAGAAGCATCGGTGATGATGGTAGGGTTGAATCCGGAAAGAATTATGCAGGGATTAGTTGTATTAGATTCGCAAAAAAGAGGCGATGAACGTAATTTGAGATCGGTATATGATTACTCAATGCCAAATGTTTCTGACAAGGTTGTACGAATAATCATGTCATATACGGATTATGTGAATCGAGTTGTATGGTCGAAGTAATTCTGCCAATTGTATATGGCTTTGTAGGGCTCAATTTAAGCTTATAAGTCTTCAATATTCAAATTGTAGCTGGGCAATTTAAATTTTGAAAAAAGAAAGTAATAGATAGATGAAAATTCTCTTTTTGACATTAGTTAATATTGATAGTATAGAAGATCGCAACATATATACGGATTTAATGCGTGAATTTTCTAAGAATGGAGATGATATTTACATTGTGAGTCCTTCAGAGCGTAGGTTCAAAAAGCCTACTCGTCTAATAAGAGAGGAAAAATCATCCATTCTGAAAGTGAGAATACTTAACAATCAAAAAACGAATTTAATTGAAAAAGGTATATCAACAATTTTGCTGGAATATCAATATTTAAATGCTATTAAGAAGCATTTATCAGATATTAAATTTGATTGCGTTGTATACTCTACTCCTCCTATTACTTTCGAAAAGGTCATTAATTTCGTTAAGAAAAGAGATGGAGCGAAATCATATCTGTTATTGAAAGATATTTTTCCTCAAAATGCTGTTGATTTAGGAATGTTAAAGAGGGATGGCTTCTTGTATCGTTACTTCCGAAACAAGGAGAGTAAATTATATGAAATATCAGATCATATAGGATGTATGTCTCCAGCTAATGCAAAATATGTATTACAGCATAATCCCAAATTGGATGCTTCGAAAGTTGAAATTAATCCCAATAGTATCGAGTTAGAAAATTCTGAAGAGATAATTAAAAATGTTGATTCAATTCGAAATCGATATGGTATACCAAAAGGCGTTAAAACATTTGTGTACGGTGGTAATTTAGGAAAACCTCAAGGAATTGATTTTCTAATTGAAATTCTCAGTTCAAATATAAATAGGAAGGATTGTTTTTTCGTTATAGTGGGATCTGGGACGGAATACATTAAATTGGAACAGTGGTTCTACAAGTTTAAACCAACAAACGCAATTCTCATATCGAGTTTGCCTAAAAGTGAATACGATGAATTAGTAAGATCTTGCAATATTGGTTTAATATTTTTAAACAAGAATTTTACAATTCCTAATTTTCCATCTCGTTTGCTTTCGTACTTAGAATATAAGATTCCTGTATTAGCAGCAACCGATGTCAATACAGATATTGGCAAAATAGCAGAAGAAAATAAGTTTGGGTACTGGGTTGAAAGTGGTAATATTGTTCTATTTAATAAGTATGTAGATGCTTTTTGCAGTAATAATCAAATTGTAAAAGAATTTGGTCAAAATGGTTATAATTTTTTAAAAGAAAATTACACGGTTGAAAACTCATTTAGAATAATAAAAAAACATCTGCTATAATGTATAAATGTATTTTTAAAAACATTTTGGACTTTTTATGTGCCTTTTTTGCTCTCTTGATATTTGCACCTATATTGCTAATCGTATTTCTACTGTTACTTGTTTCGAATAAAGGTAAAGTTTTCTTTGTCCAAACCCGACCAGGGAGTAAAGGAAAACCTTTTAAGATCATTAAGTTTAAAACAATGAATGATAAAAGGGATACTAATGGAGTTTTATTAGCGGATGCCGAAAGATTAACATTGGTAGGAAAATTTATAAGAAATTCGTCATTGGACGAATTGCCCCAATTAATTAATGTTTTAAAAGGAGATATTTCTTTGGTTGGACCTCGGCCATTACTAATGGAATATATTCCCTTATACAATGAAGAGCAAACCAGAAGACATGAAGTAAAGCCAGGTATAACTGGTTGGGCCCAAGTAAATGGTAGAAATGCAATTTCCTGGGAAGAAAAGTTTCGGTTGGATGTGGAATATGTTGATAATTTATCTTTTAAATTGGATGTTAAGATTTTGATGATGACAATCAAGAAAGTAATTATTAAGGAAGGAATAAGTGCTGATAACCATGCTACAATGGAATTTTTTAAAGGAACTAAATAAATTATGAATATTTTAATAACTTCAGCAGGAAGAAGAGTTTCGCTAGTTCGAGCTTTTCAAAATGAATTAAAGAAATTATATCCTAGTGGTATTGTTTATACAACAGATATGAGCCCGGAATTATCTTCGGCATGTCAAGTTGCTGATGGTTTCTTTAAAGTTAAAAGAGTATCAGATTCCGATTATATACAGGATCTTCTAAAATTGTGTATCGATAATGGCATTAAGCTCATTATACCAACTATCGATACAGAATTGAAGGTATTATCAGAAAGCAAATCTAATTTTGAGGAGTATGGCATTCAATGTCTTGTTTCTGATTATAGCATTATAAAAGACTGTAGAGATAAACGAAAAACTCATAAACTTTTTGAACGTTTGAATGTTAATTTTGCTGAAGAGTATTCACATGATAATCCGAAATTTCCCTTATTTATTAAACCTATTGATGGTAGTTGTAGTAAGGATTTGTATTACATAAAGGATTCATCGGAATTAACAGCGAACTTGATCGATAATGAGGATTTGATGTTTTTAGAATATATCGATCCTAAGGAGAATAAAGAATATACTTTAGATTTATATTTTGATAGGAATAATAATCTAAAATGTATTGTTCCGAGGGAGCGAATAGAAGTACGGAGTGGAGAGATAAATAAAGGTAAGACTACGAAGAATTATTTAGTCGAATATGTTTTGAAACGTTTTGAATATGTACAGGGCTTTGTAGGCTGTATAACATTACAATTATTTTATAATGAAGAGAAAGGTAATGTTTGCGGTATTGAAATTAACCCTAGGTTTGGGGGTGGATATCCCTTAAGTTATAGTGCTGGAGCAAACTTTCCAAAGTGGGTTATTCAAGAGTATTTCTTAGATCAAAAAATTGAGTTTTTCAATGGATGGGAGAACAATTTATTGATGTTGAGATATGATGATGAAATTTTAATCCATAATTATGCTGGATAAAAATACTATTATAACCTTTGATCTTGATGATACAATATTCAAAGAAATTGACTTTTTGCGTTCAGCTTACTTTTATATAGCTGATTATCTCGATCCATGTGATAAATTTCTTGCAGGAAGAATGTTTTCTTGTTATAGGAAAGGAGAAAATGTTTTTGATTATCTGGTTGGGAATTATAAATGTAGTAAAGATAAGTTATTGTCTATCTATAGAAATCATCAGCCAAGTGTAAGTCTCACTCCTGATGTAGAATATGTCTTAAAAAAACTAAAAAGTAGGGGTTGTAAGCTTGGGTTAATTACAGATGGAAGAGAGATAACACAAAAGAATAAAATTAAGGCCCTTGGTATAGAACAATTTTTTGAAACTATATTGATTTCGGAAGTTACAGGTTATACTAAGTCTAACTTATATAATTTCGAGCTTCTCCAAAATAAGGTAAAAGGTGAGCAGTATGTTTACATAGGAGATAATGTAAATAAAGATTTTTATGCCCCTAATCAACTTGGTTGGAATACGATTTGTTTATTAGATGATGGAAGAAATATTCACTTACAGAATTTTTCCCAGGGAAAAGAATATTTGCCAAAATCAATTATTAAATCACTAAAAGATATTTTATAATGAACCCCAAAATATGGCTCTCCTCCCCACACATGGGAGGAAATGAAATGAAGTTCGTACAAGAGGCGTACGATACCAATTGGGTAGCCCCATTAGGACCCAATGTAAATGGTTTTGAAGAAGACTTGCAAAAATATACAGGGGCAGCTCATGCTTCTGCTTTGAGTGCTGGAACAGCTGCAATTCACTTGTCTCTAATTCTATTAGGAGTGAAAGCTGGAGACGAAGTAATTGCGTCATCCTTTACATTTTCAGCTACGGTGAATCCAATTACCTATGTGGGAGCAATTCCAATTTTGGTGGATTCTGAGAAGGATACCTGGAACATGTGTCCGGTTCAATTGGAAAAAGCCATCCAAGATCGTATTGCCAAGGGAAAGAAACCCAAGGCAATTCTTTGTGTGTACCTATATGGTATGCCTGGTAAGATTGAAGAATTACTTGCGGTTGCCAACAAGTATGAAATTCCTTTGATAGAAGATGCTGCAGAGGCATTGGGTAGTAAATACAAAGGGAGGTCCATGGGAACCTTTGGAAAGTTTGGTATTCTATCTTTTAATGGAAACAAAATTATTACCACATCAGGTGGGGGAGCATTGATTTCAGATGATGAAGAAATGATCGCAAAGTCGCGCTTTTTGGCCACTCAAGCAAGAGATAACGCACCTCATTATCAACACTCACATGTAGGTTACAATTACCGTATGAGTAATATTGTTGCTGGTATTGGCCGTGGTCAAATGGAAGTGTTGGATGAACGTGTAGCCCAACGTCGTGCAAATTTTAGATTCTACAAAGAATTGTTTGCAGAGATAGAGGGAGTGACTCTACTGGAAGAACCCAATGAGGATTATTTCTCTAACTATTGGTTGACTTCTATTTTAGTAGATCCATCCAAAACGAATGGAGTTACAAGAGAAGATGTTCGTTTGAGACTGGAAAAAGAGAACATAGAGTGTCGTCCACTTTGGAAACCAATGCACATGCAACCGGTTTTTACTGATTGTCCATTCTATGGAGATGGTACTTCGGAAAAACTCTTCGAAGATGGACTGTGTTTGCCTTCCGGTTCCAATATGTCTGATGAAGATCGAATAAGGGTTAAGGAGGCTATTCTTGCCGTTTTTGCAAAGTAGATTAATTTATTAAAAGAGATATTGACCCGTTAGTTTTTACTGACGGGTTTTGTTTTTGTGTAATTTACTAAAAATTTGCTACTCCATAACCAAACGGATTCCGAGTAGCTGTCCCCTCTTCTCCAAAAGGCAAATACACTTTGATTCGTCGTTGTAGATAGTTCCAGTTCTGCTCGTTGATCAGAGCGAAGGGCAAGGTTTTCTTTCAGGCTTAGAGTCCCTTTTGGGGAAAGAAGTAGAAGGCAAAATTGATCCTCCCTACATGCCTTTTTGCTATAAATAATGCTTTCCCATTGGATTTGCAGTATATGGTTTTCTAGTGTCACCCTAAAGTTTTCCTGTTTCAAGCCATTTTCAGGGCATAGGAGTAGTTTTTTAGGGTGTACTAATCCGTCTCTAAAGGCCGGGAGATTGGTGTTGATAAAGAGGTTGTAGCCCGTTCTCTTTTGTTTCCTTGCCACCGGGTTCCAGTAGGGGTGGATCAGGTTGCGCAGTACGGAGGAGGCAAATTTTGAGATGGCTCCAAACTGTGATCTTTTTTGGGTCTGGGCTTGGGTTCGGGGATTAGCCACTTTGGTTGGCTTCGAGCGCATGCATTGCTTGCCATTGCGAACATATAGTATCATTCCGCCTGCTGTTCCCCTCATCTGTAAATCTGGTAATTTGGCCATATTATCCTCCTTTTTTGTTGTAATTTGCTTCGTATTAACACCGTATTAAGTCCGTATTAAGTCCGTATTAATACGGAGATAATACGGAGTTGATATGTAGATAGTATACGCTTGTTTAAAAGTAAAGTTTTGTTGATCCACAAATAATCCCAAAAGAGAACACAAATTGCACAAATGGTTTTGTGTAGAATCCTAAAAAAAAATAGGGAGTGTAAGGTTGGAGTATAAGCGGGTTATCCTTTGATTCAAAAAGGGGATTCACAGATGGTCTCAAATTAAACACATATTGTCCCAAATAAAAATATTAGTTTTGTTTGTATTCTTGCGGATTGCTTACCCGTTTTCGTCAGATCTCAACAGTTATCAGTTAGCAGCTAATAGAGCGCTGCATCTCATCCGTATAGATGCAGCTAGCAGTTTGTTGCTTTTTTTTTTTTTTTATTTGTGTTCATTTGAGTGAATTTGTGGACTAAATTTTTTGTGGAATCTTGAAGCCACAGATAGTCACAAATGAGAACACAAATTGTCCCAAATAAAAATATTAGTTTTGTCTGTATTCTTGCGGATTGCTTACCCGTTTTCATCAGATCTCAACAGCTATCAGTTAGCAGCTAATAGAGCGCTGCATCTCATCCGTATAGATGCAGCTAGCAGTTTTTTGCTTCTTTTTATTTGTGTTCATTTGAGTGAATTTGTGGACTAAATTTTTTGTGGAATCTTAAAGCCACAGATAGGCACAAATGAGAACACAAATAGCACCAATGGATACACTAATGTTTCCGGATTGGATATAACGCAAATTATTACAAATTGATTTATGGTAATATTTTCGTAATTTATTCCTTAAATTGATTTTTTCGTTTGATACATATTGATATGAACAACTTTATATTTAAAGAGGAGTGTTATCGAATTATAGGCGCTTGTATGGAGGTACATGGAGCTCTTGGCCCCGGATTTATGGAGGCGGTGTATCAGGAAGCCTTAGAAATCGAATTGAATACAAGTGGTATTCCTTTTACCCGCGAAGCGGTTCTCGATGTTTATTACAAGGGAAAGGTACTCAATAAAAAGTATGTGGCTGATTTCGTTTGCTATGATGATGTCATTTTGGAATTGAAGGCATTAGATGTTTTACGTTCGGAACATATGGCGCAGGTATTGAATTACCTGATGGCATCGGGTAAACGATTGGGGCTGTTGGTGAATTTTGGGAGTGCAAGTCTGGAGTACAAGCGGGTGATCCTTTGATCCACCAATGGGATTCACAGATGGTCACAAATGATAACACAAATTCAGTTGATTCTATTGAGGAGTAGTTTTTGCGGGAAGTATCTTGTGGATGGAAAATAAGATACTTCTTTTTTATTTGTGTTTATTTGAGTCATTTGTGGACTCTAATTTTTTGAAAAACAAAACCCGCCAGCACCACCTGACGGGTTTTTATTAACCTACAAACACCACATCTAATACTTTGGCGGCGTTTTCTTTGTCGCCCCGGTCGAGCAGGCGTTCGGCCAGCTTGATGAGTTCGCACTCCTCGGGACGCTTTTCGATTTCGGCCACAATTTCTTGTGGCATTGTCTCAAGTTCCATAAACAGTAATTGTAGTAGTAATTGTAATTATGTTGTTCCCAAATCAAAAGTAAGGGATTTCTATCAAAAAAGAAACCTTTGGGCCTGTCAAATGTGTCAAATTGCAAGAAAAATTCGTTTGTGTAAAAACCGGAAACGTTTGTTTGAAGTTTTCCCTCTTTTGTCAATTGTTCGGAAGAGGTTGTAGATTGAGAATGGATGCAAAAGGATTTGTTTTTCCGGTTTTTGCTGTGCATGAGATTGTTTGGTAGCGGACGGGATTTATGTGATTCAAAATCGAAGTGATATTAATAATTTCCAATTGTAATGAAATGAGCCATGATAAATATTTGCAAAACAGGAGCTACGATTGCTATTGCATGTATCGTATAGGTGAGTTCCCAGTGATCAACGAAAATAAATTTAAACAGATGAAAAATTTGTGGGATCTTATGTTTTTTCTTAATAACTTTAATTAACCACTTAAATGCAGGATTTTAGGATTTTCTGAATCGCTCTTATTCTATTTACTATAAGTTGAAAATCTTGTACGATGGAAAAGCATACCGATCAGGTTTTAATTGTTGATGATATTCCCGAGAATATCCAGGTTTTGGAGAGTTTGTTGAGCGAGGAAGGTTTTGGTACCTCCTTTGCCACAAGTGGGGAAGAGGCCCTTCGTTTGGTGAAGAATAGTGATTTCGATCTGATTCTGCTTGATGCAATGTTGCCTGGATTGGACGGTAATGAAATTTGTAGGGAGCTTCGGAATCAAAGAGAGCATCGGAGTTTACCGGTTGTTTTTATGATGGCTCCAATTACTCAGGAGGATATTAACCGGGGGAAAAAGACCGAAGGGGATGACTATATAACCAAACCTTTAAACTCCGGAGATTGGCTGGCAAGGATTCGGACTCATCTGAATCTTAAAAAGGAATGTGAGTTGTTGAGCGAACAGAATCGTAATCTGGTGGAGAAAGTGGAAGAGGGGCAGCGGGAATTGAGGAAAGCTCATAAAAGGCTTTCACGTCTGGAAAAATCAAAAAGTGATTTCCTCTCTTTGATCAGCCATGAATTGCGTACACCGCTCACCGGTGTAGTTGGTTTTGTGGAAATGTTGTACAATACCAATTTGAATAAGGAACAACAGGAGTATTTGAAATACCTCAAGGATTCCTCCAAACGTTTGATGCATTTTACAGAAACTGCTACCTTGTTTACTTGTTTACAGATGGAAGATTTTGTTTTGAAACCGACTCGTGTAAAAATCAAACCTCTGCTGTTAAATTCTCTGAATCAATATGCCGATGAAATCCGGGAGCAAGGGATTCGAATTCAAAATTGGGTAGAATCGAATAATATTTCGGTATGGGGAGATGAGGAATTGTTGCAAATTGCCTGTAACTGTATTCTGGAGAATGCCATAAAATATTGTCCTGGTTCCAATGGGTGTATTTGGTTCTATGTGGGTAGGGAGGATGAAAAGGTGAAATTAGGTCTTCGGGATAATGGGAAGGGGTTTTCGCAAAAGATATTGGAAACAGAATATGAAACATTTTCGTGTGACGACGTGATGAAGCATCATCAGGGCTATGGTTTAGGGTTGTCAACCGTAAAATTGATTATGGATATACATGGAGCCAAAGTAAAGCTGGAGAATCATCCTATTGGAGGAGGAATTGTTGAAATTTCTTTTCCTTCGGATATGTGACAGTGAATCCCTGGAATCCTTAAATCATAAAATTGTTATGGAAATGTGGATGAAAATAGGGTTGAACATTTCAATATTTTATACGAATGGTTGTTTTTTTTAGATAATCTGACGTTTTTGTATGCTTTTTATTAGGATAATTAAAAAAATGATATAATTTTTGAGGAAGAAAATTATTTAGCTCATGAGAAAACAGCACATTCTGATTGTTGACGATATCCCTGATAATATAAAGGTGTTGAATGCCATTCTTGGCAATGAAGAGTATGAAATTACCAGTGCGTTGAATGGAAAGGATGCCATCATGCTGTGTATATCCAATAGTTTCGATTTGATTCTTTTGGATATTATGATGCCAGAGATGGATGGATACGAGGTATGCAGGTACTTGAAATCGAAGGATAAAACGAAGGACATTCCTATTATTTTCCTTACTGCAAAGGTGGATAAGGACTCCATTGTACAAGGCTTTGAAGTTGGGGCACAGGACTATGTTACCAAGCCCTTTAATCCCCGGGAGTTGGTTGCCCGGGTAAAAACCCATCTTGAGCTCAAGCAGAAGAATGAATCCTTGAAATTTATGAATCTTCAGTTGGAGGAAAAAGTAGCCGCTCGTACACTTGAACTGGAGGAGATGAATAAGAGTCTGGAAGAGGCCAACATTCGTCTTTCTTCGCTGGAGGAGGCGAAAAATGATTTTCTTTCCCTTATGTCTGAGGAACTACGGGAACCGCTTACCGGTATTGTCGGTTTTGCCGATATGCTGGAGTTTTCCATAAAGAACAAAACCCATCTGAAGTATATTCGTTTCATAAAAGAGGCTTGTGAGAAATTGGTGGGCGTTTCGGATATGGCCTTGCTGCTATCGGCTTTGCGGTTCGATCGGTATCAAATGAACCTGTCGAATCATTCGGTTCAGGATCTTGTAGATCAAGCCGTGGAGAATCTGACCAAAAGAGCTGAAGAGCGAAAGATTCAGGTGCGTGTTAGTATTCCCGAGCAGTTGGAGGTGAAGGGAGATGAGCAATTGCTTCGTTTAAGTCTTGAGAAAGTTTTGGAGAATGCATTGGAATATGCACCAGCCAGGAGTTATGTCCGGATTGGAATGGAAGAACTGGGACGGAAATTGCGGGTTTGGATCGTAGATGAGGGACCAGCATTTTCGACTACTGATGTTAATTATTCTTTCCATTTCTTCAGTCCATCGGGCAGTAACGGACAGTCAGGGTTTAAGCGCTACAGTCCGGGGCTGGTAGTTGTGAAGTTGATTATGGATTTGCACAATGCATCGGTCGATGTGGAGAATCTGGATGACGGAGGTGTGAAAGTGAGTTTTCTCTTACCAAAGCAATAGCTGAATAGAGTTATGAGAATTATTTCTCATACGGGTAATGAATCGATTTAGTAGGCGAACTCCATCCGATCAAAAAAAAGATATTTAAGCAAATAGTAGGCTTTAGCCCTTTGCAAAAAAAAATCTCCTTAGGAGATTTTTTTTTGCCTGTTTAAATGGATGAGTTTATTAGGATTTCTTCTTAAGAACCAATTTCGTCCGATCGGCTTTAGCAATGCTTTTATAGAATTTTCTAACTTCTTCGTAGCGTTCAGGGGGATATAATCCTTTGTGAATTTCGATACTCCGAATAAAGGTTAATTCATCATCTTTGATGTCAATTTGAGTGGAATAAGTACCAAATTCACTAGCAATTGTTGTCGGTTTGGGTAGACTTTCCACCTGGAAATTATTGGGGAGGGTAATGTGGATTGTATCATGGTCGCAATAGGGATAATCTATTACAACTTTTTGATTTCGTTCCTTTACTTTCTTGGGAATATACGTACTTTGGTTCATCAAATTTAGGGGAAGAAACATTCTGTCCCCGGTTTGGGATGCGTAAGCCTTAACGCTCATTCTCATTTGCAGTTCTGACTCCGGGATACGTTTTTTATTTTGATTGATTAACAATTCCTCAATTGTGAAATCGGAAAGCTTTATCTCTCTGTAAAGATGTTTCTTTTGATCTTCAAGCCCCTTGTTATAAATTGGGTTTAGATTTTCATACTGTAGACCTTTATAATGGGTTGAAACTTTTACTTCAGCATTTCCTGATTCATCAATTGCAACCTCTGCCTTTCTATTTTGAATGTTAAAATGTTCGTTGTAGACAGGGGTGTGTACAATATTGCCTCCATTTTCGGAAATTACCAGGACATTTCGATTCTGTGTAAAACTTCCGAGAAAGCCACAGGGTTGATGTTGGGAGGTGCACTCCAACCAAACGGTATCTTTGGGCAAAGGCACCATTAGAATTGCATGGTTGAATCCGTTGTGCACAAAGGAGGTGTCCAATGCGATGGCGCTACTTCCGGCACGTACAAGGGTATATTGAGAAGGGATGTCAGCTGCATTTAGAAGAGATTTCATGTAGTTGGACAGGGCCTTGCAATCTCCGTAGCCAAATTCATCTACTGTTGAGGCTTTGAAGGGCTGCCAGCTTCCAATTCCCAGTTGGATACTTACGTATCGGGTTTTTGATTGCATGAATTCGTAGAGAACTTTAATCTTTTCAAAAGTGCTTTCGCAATCGGCAGTGAGTTCTTTTATTTTACTAAGGGTTTCTTGTGGCAATTCACATCTCCCTTTATTTAGAGTAGCGATCCATTGTCCAAAGCCTTTCCAGCTGTCCTGGTTGCCAGAGTAATCTTCCATCTCAAAATCAGTAGGCCCCAGCAAAACTTTGGGAGCGAGTTCCTGGAAATGGGGAGACAGGGGTTCTGCTTTTAGGGCTAAAAAATCGGTAACAAGCCATTGGAAATTTTTTTCCTTTTCGTTTTCAGTAAAGGAGAAATCTCCGGAGAAGTTGTAGTTCTTGTAACGAAGTTCTTGTGACAATGGTATCTTTACGATGAGTTCAGAATGTTCTATGGCTTGTTTGTATCGATCCACGGGCGTCCATCCTGGAAAATTAAGCAACCCATTAAACTGGGTTTCATATTCGAACTCAATTGTATAAGGATAATCCTTCTGTTGAGGTTCGTAGAGTTTTACACGATTATCGCTAAAAAGAGTGCCGTAGGAAGCTGCACTGAAATCTCGGATTTCTGAATTTTTAACCTTTTTAATCAATTTTCCATTGGCGTTGTAGATTTTAATTTTTAGGGAGAGCAATGGCATCAATTTATCATAGAAGGTAGTGAAGATTGCAGCATGATCTCCTTTTTTATTCAGGATGGTTATGATTTTGTGATTTTTTAATGTTGCTCGCTTTATCGACTCTATTGAAAAAATGCATTGGTCGAATCGAACCACTGAATTTGCATTCTTCTTCATTTGTTCCTTGATCGAGGAGACAGGGTAGACCGGTTCATTTTTTTTTGCCTGAAGATGGCTCCAGCAGAAGCATACCAAAAGGCAAAGAAGTGAGATGTGTTTTTTCATGTGTTAAATCTGTTTTTTAGGGCCTATGGAACTCGGCAATTTTGTTTTCCGATGGTCCCCGGGATGCCTGTATGGAATGATAAATTACTTAAGGATGTTTCTTGTTTTTGATATTGTCAGATGGGGCCTTGAGTTTTAGAAAAATTAATATGTTGGGTGAGCCTGTAAGCTCGTTCGATTAATGTTCCCTTTTGTTTCAATTTATTCTTTGAATTTAATAGTGATACTAGGAATTTCGTTTGAGAATGAGCATTTCTGCCTGTTTGGCCACAATTCTGTTGTAGAATTCCTTAAGGCCTGGGTATTCAGTACTCACAAACATAGTTTTGTTGATACAAAGACGGCTGATGATTTGTAGTTTGTTGTTTAGCTGTCGAATAGAGTAGGTGTAGGATCCGCTTTTGGCTGGTAAAGCTAATCGAAGATTCTCTGGCTTGTCCTCGAGTACAACTCCGTCAGGAAGTGTGAGTTCCAAAATGTAGGTTTCATCATAGGGATGTCCGAAATCAACCGGGTACTTGCGTTCTTCCAACGAGAAGGGGTTCTTTTTTATCTGTTCGTAGAGCATCGGATTTAGGTAGATGAGATCGGCGGATGCATCAATCTTTTCAGAGATGCTAACCTGTAGTTTGGTTCTAACGGATTGCTCCAACTTCTTCATGTTTTGTATTTCTAATTCTTCAACATTAATTCCTTCGTAATCTTCTTCCAGTACGGTGATGATATCTTCCTCGGATTTCTCTGCCATTCTTTCACGAAAGCCATGAGCAGAATAGCCTACTTTCGACAAAGTTATCTGTCCTTCCAATTCCCCTTCATCAAGAAGGTTCAATTTCATTAGAACTCCCTTTTTATATGGAGCCCTTGCTTTTAAATCGACTTCTTGTGTCCCTCTTTCGGAGATGATGCGACCGGAGTTGTTCAGGCATTGGAAGGGGAGAAAATCACACGGGTTTAAAGGATTGGTTGCATCCAAAAGGAGAGTTTTTTGATCTAGTCTTACGCGGGCAATTACATAATTAAAAATTGATATGTTGGGTAGAGTTGGATTGATCATTCCATTGTCTCGGGTGCTCAATACCACTGGATTGGCATTTAGTCCCAATTCTCTCAAGAGTAGCACAAGCATCAGATTTATGTCGCATACATTACCGGTTTTTTCTTTAAAGGTTTTTCGAAGCGAAGCAGAGGTTTGAATGCTGTTGTAGTCGTTCCATTTCATGTGGTTCTTGATGAAGCTGAACGCAGCCTTCATCTTTTCTTCTTCCGATTCATTTTGGGCATTAATACGTGTAACTTCTTCTTTTAGGAAACCTCCGCTTTTCAATTGATGACCGAAGTGTTCCGATTTTATAAGTTGTTCGTTGATTTTTTCCCAGGAATTGGTATAATCCCGGTAAGGCCCTTGATATTGCTGAATTCCCGCAAGCTCGAATTCCATTGCCGAAAGGAAGTTGCGTGAAGTGGTCATATAGGGTTCCTTCCTAAAGGCTGGTGCATTTTCTACAGCCCAGGTAAATCTTTCAACCGAAAAGGTCTCTCCATTACCAAAATTGCGGGAGTCGTATTCATGTTTACTGACTGCAAATCGAAGGTATCCTTTTGACATTTTCTTGTAGTGAAAATATTCGGGGATGGTTACCTGGTATTGGCTCCATACAACAGGGATTGATTTTTGGAAATACCATGTACGCAGATTGAAAGACGATTTTGATCGAATGTTGTAGGTGAAATCGATGACGGAGCCTCTTTTTACGTTGGGCATGGTAATTTTGTAGGTTTCGAAGTATTTCGTTGTTTTTTCAATGAATTTGCTTTTTGAATTGAGCTTTTCTTTAATGATTTTTCCATTCTCCAGGTTGAAAGTATACCCACGTAAACTTGTCATATTATCTCCTGCTTTATGAATACGAATCATAAAATCACCCCAATTGAGACCTTCTTTTTTTAAGATTTTTATCCTAACAGTTCTTTTGAAATTCATTACGAATCCTTCGGTAGGATCGAAGAGAATTTCCGTCTGTCCTAAATCGCGAAGTACAACTGCAGCAGCTGAGGTATCTGCTGCATAGGTTTTCATTTGAAGTTCTTTTTTGCTCACTTTCCCAAACTTGATTGGAGCTTGTTCAGCACGAAGTCCAGTTATTCCCGTGAACAACAGGATGCTAATGAGTGTGATTTTAAGTTGGATTGATGTTTTCATAAGGATGAAAATTGGTTAAATTACGACAAAGGTAGCAGGATAACATAATAGAATGAATCTGGATTGTTTTCGAATGGGGTGCGGTTTAAGCTCCTTTCAAACGTAAAGAATGGAGCTCCTAAGCATTATGAATGGGAGCCAGCTGGCAGAATGGTTGGCATGGGCAGGATTTTCATCATCGTAATGAGAATCTACTTTGTTTTATATGGGGGGAATTTAGTAGTCTTTTGGAGAAGGGTAATTTCATTACAAGAACAATTGCCATTCTGCAATAGGAGTATTGGATAGAATCTCAGATGAGATCCTATATCTATTCGTTATGTTGACAATATGACAGTGTATTGGATCGTTGTTCAGTGTTCAACCTGAAATCATTATTTTTTGTTAATTGCTTATTGCTATTGCAACTTCTAACTTTTCCTCTATGTCTTTTCGGGAATCTTACAATAGGTGGTTCACGAGAAATTTTTGGATGTTCTCATTTTTCTTGTGGTTGAATTGCTCCTTGGCGAAAGGGGTGAAGTAGATATGCTTTTCAAGAAAATCTTTGTTACAGCAACACCATTCCTCCAAAGGGATACTTTTTTCCACAATAAATTCCAGTTCCTCTTTCAATGCGAAGCATCTGGATTCGTAAAAATCTTGGGCCAGGTGAAACATGTCGGCATCACAAATAACCATTTCCAGTAGGTTCTTAGGTTGAGAGGGGAAAGTGGTCGCCAGGATGCACGAAATAATTTTCTCAATATTTGAACTTGGATAGTTGATGGTGTGGAGAAATTCTCTGGCAAGTTTTGCGCTTACCGCTTCATGGTCGAAGTAGGTTTGTATATGCCCCACGTCATGAAACCAGGCCGCAATGGTTACTATTTCTGTATCAGTGGGCGAAAGATGATTTCCTTTCGCCAGAATAAGGGAAGCTTCTACAACCTCCCTTGTATGTTGAAGATTGTGATAATACAACTGAGGGGGCAAATTCGACAATAGCTGTTCGACGTGCTCCTTCACCAAATTTGTATAGGATATTTTGTTCTTCATCATAACTAAATCCTGATGCTACAAAATTACATCAACTTCTGAATAATGCCTGCAGTTGTAGGCTAAAAAGATGTTATTTCTTGTTAAAAAGTATTATTTCCCACTCGGGAAAATTAAAACTATTGATGGTATCACAGGCTAAAGATGGTCTTGTAGCAGTATGGTTTGAACCAAATAGTATGGTTCATAGTTTTTACGGTGATCTCCTATTGCGTCCCAAAGAGGGGTGGCAATAGGAGATTGAAGTAGTGTTAGGTGATGAAAATTTACTGATCCGGAGAAATGATGTGATTCAGGTAGTTGTTGAAGGGATGGAGTGCCGTAAAGCTCTGTTGAATTAATTTTGAGAAATCGTTGTTTAATACTTGTTCATCAGAAACTGCTTTTACCACAGCATAATGTTTGTGTCGAATCAAATCCAAATTGGGCCAGTCTTTTGGATATCCCCGGGGGGCCGTTTTTAATTTTTCGCCCCATATTTCCGGATAATGATGGTTGAAATCTTTATTGTTGAGAATTTCTTTAAAGGTTTCAGGGCTTTGGTAGATCTCTTTCCGGATGGCTTTAAGTACGGGGGAAGTTGGCATATACACCCCTCCGCCGAGGAAGGATTGCTCCGGTTCTATATGAATGTAGTAGCCTGCCAGGGAACTTTTTCGACCTCCTTTGGCCAGATATGCACCAAAATTGGTTTTGTAGGGGCGTTTGTCCGGAGAGAAGCGAACATCCCTGAATATACGAAAGAGACAATCTTTGGCCCGGAGTCCGGCCAGATCCGGATCGATTTGGCGGGTTTGTTCTATTTGTAGTTCGATGAATTCTTCAAAATCCTTTTTGGCTTCATTATACAAGTGTTTGTTTGTCTGAAACCATTCCCTGTTGTTATTTTCCCGTAGTTGCAGGAGAAAATGGTAAATTGATTCTTTTATCATTTGTCTCTGTATTTAAAGATTATTGCAGTACAATATTTTATGAAGGAGTTACCTGTTTGCAATGTAATTGAGTTGGATGAATAAGGATGATGCAATTTAGTTCTTTTTAATTTCTTTTGGAGTGTGATAGTGATGAATTGTGGTTGTGAATTGGGAGGTATGATCTGAAAAGTGAGGTTTGGTATCTGCTGTATATTCCTTAAATTTAAGTAAAAAACTAGTAATGCGAAAGAATATGCTCGGGGGTATTGTAATTTTATTATTAGTAATTCCTGGGATTTCCTGGTTGTGGTGGTGGGGCAAACCTGAACAATCGATAAGGGTATTGATTCTGGATAAAACAACGCCGGATAAAAGCTATTTAGAGCATTTATCGTTCAATTGGGTGTTAATGCACAATAAGTTTACTCAAAGCAGCGGTAGATTCTATCAGGCATCTTCAGATTATTTTGGCTTTTTTCCTATAGGAGCAGGGAATTACTATACCAGAGATCTTCGTAGGTATACTCCCCCTGAAATTGCGGAATTAGCGGATACTTTGGATGCTGTTTTCTGCGCTGATAATTATGGTATTTATAGTACCAATTGGAGAGATCATGAATTCTACGGTACTGATACGGTAATACAAGTATATGGAGGACTGAAGGAACAGGAATACCTTTTGTTTCGGGAGATGATGAAGAAGGGAAAGAGTATCCTGGGTGAGTTTAATATGTTTGCAGTTCCAACTACAGATGAGGTACGAAATAGTAGCGAAAAATTGTTGGACATTTATTGGAGTGGTTGGTCGGGAAGGTATTTTCATTCCCTCGATGCTATGGAAAATGCTGAATTGCCCTTTTGGTTGCCTCCTCTTTATCGAAACCTGTACAAAAAAGCCTGGAATTTTTCGGGCCCAGGAATCGTACTGGTGAATAAAGAACGAATCTTGGTACTGGAGAAGGGAACTCATTTGAACATAGAGATACCCTTCATTGAGTGTGATATATGGGGACAAGTTAAGTATAATTTACCCGAACGAGTGCATTACCCCTATTGGTTTGATATTACCCTCTCGGGGGATCAAAACGAAGTGCTTGCCTGGTATCAAATTGCTGTGAATGAATTGGGCGATTCTCTGTTGAGATCGGAAGGGATCCCGCATATATTTCCGGCTTTGATCGAAAGGGACCAGGATTACTTCTTTCTCTACATGGCAGGAGATTTTTCGGATAATCCAATTGGATTATGGTCTGCCTATTTTGAAGGGATTGATAAAATTAGTGCGGTGTTTTATCAATCCCACAGATTGAAAGAACGCAATAGTTTTTTTTGGCGGTTTTATCGGCCCCTGATTACAAGTGCCCTTGATCGTGTTCAGGAGCGGGTAAGGAATGATACGATTCGTAAGGAATAAATGGGAGATGTTATGATGGTTGATTTTAAAAGATCCAATAAAAGAGTATTGGTTTGTGATGATGATCTGGAATGGCTTACTCTTATTGAGCAGGAATTACAGAAGAAAGGTTTTGAAGTCCTGCTTGCCTCTAATGGACGTCAAGCACTGGATGTGATTCAAACCCAGTCTTTCGATTTGATTGTAACGGAATTGTTACTGCCTTCTGTTTCGGGATTCGAATTAATTTTTTCGGTTCGAAATAGATTGCCTGGACTTGTTCCTACTATAGTTGTATCAAAGTTGAAAACTGCTTATGCGATTCAAAAAACACAAGAATTGAGTATTCATCAATATTTGACGAAACCTGCTGATGTAAAAGAACTGGTGGATCATGTTGTAAATCTACTCAGTTGAAAGAAAAGGAAGAGATTTTTTTATTGTGTCGGAGGGTGCTATCAGTTTTGTGTTGGAAAAATATTACTGTTTATGTGAAATGCGTAATTCTGCATTTTTGAATGTTATAAATATCCCCGGCAGAAGATTCTACCGGGGATGATATGCTATTGCATGCTATACATTCTCTGCTGCTGGTTGAGTTGATGCCGCAGGGTGAATAGATTTGTTTCGTTTAGATCTGCTTGAATATATTCTCCGTTGGGCTTGTAAACGGTAACAGTTTGAGTCTCCTCATTCAGATTAACCAGTTTTTGTAAGGCTTTGTTTCCATCTTTAAGACTCCAGGTTTGTTCTTCCGGGTTGAAGATCAACTCTGCAAATTCTCCTTTATTAGGGCCTTCCAATTGCTCAATATGGAATTTGTTTTGTGTGGCTGTAATTCTGTATTTTTTCCCGTCTTTCTTTACAATTTTTACTTGCTTATCGTTGGCAGCCATGTTAATCGGATTGTCTCCGGTCCAGAATTCAATAGTGTTCAATACTACACCATCGATAAATACTGCAACCTCGTAAACAGGAATAACAACAAAGGCAAAAAATACCAGTGCGTTGATAAATTTATCACCAACCGTTCCATTCCATTCGTGAAGGTTTTTGGTTAGGCGAAAGGGGCCGTAGCAACCGGTCTGTCCAATGCTTAGTACAAACATGAGGCAGGCTAGTAGGAAAATGTTTGTTTTTTTCATAATTCAATTGTTTGATAATTTTTAATAAATATAAAAAATCGCGCTAAGTAAATAAAAAAATGTTTACAACTAAAATTCTTGTTTCGGTTTGGTTTTTTACTGAAGTGAATTCATTCTTTCCAGGAGCATATACTAATTTTGTTTATGTGAAAAAAAGAAAATAGTCAGAGAGAGAGGGCTCGGAATCGTTGATGAACAAAGGATAAGCTTGATGTTTATCCATGGCTGGAATTGAGGAATTAAAAAAATAATTAAATTTTCATTTGTTTTGTTTAAGGAAATTGCCATACCTTTACGTCAGAAACAAAAGGCAAAAAATGAATTTATCTGCATTACATCATCATCATCATTGTACTTACCTCCAGGTGAGCAGATGATGTTGTGCCTTTATCTTCGGAATTAAAACACATTACATATCACAAGCCCGCCTGATTTTCAGGCGGGTTTTTTTGTGCACGTACCCATAGCGAAAATCAGGCGGATCAATTAAAAACAAAGTTATGGGAAATAAATTAAAAATTGCAGTGCAAAAGTCGGGGCGACTCCACGATGATTCGTTAAAAATCCTCAAGGAATGTGGAATTACCATTGATAATGGTCGGGGCCAATTAAAAGCTAAGGCTTTTAACTTTCCGTTGGAAGTACTTTATCTCCGAAATTCGGATATCCCTCAATATGTTGCTGATGGAGTGGTTGATATTGCCATCCTAGGGGAAAATGTAGTGGTGGAAAAGCAGAAACGCTTACTGGTTCTGGAAAAGCTGGGTTTTTCTCGTTGCCGTTTATCTTTAGCAGTGCCAAAAGTAGCAGAATACACGGGAATTGAGTATTTTAATGGTAGGAAACTGGCTACATCCTATCCCAATTCTCTTCGGTCCTTTCTCGAAGAAAGGGGAATTAAGGCCGACATTCATGTGATCTCCGGATCTGTAGAAATAGCTCCAAATATTGGTTTGGCGGACGGGATCTGTGACCTGGTAAGCTCCGGAAGTACCCTCTTTAAAAATGGTTTGAAGGAGGTGGAACAGATTCTTGTTTCGGAAGCTTGCCTGGTAGCCAACCCTGATTTGGGGATAGAACAACAAAGCTTGCTTGATCGCTTGTTGTTTCGGTTACGAGCCGTTTTGGCCTCTCGAAACAACAAGTATGTACTTTTGAATGCTCCCAATGATCGTCTTGATGAGATCATTGCAACTCTTCCCGGGATGAAAAGTCCTACTGTACTCCCTCTGGCTATGGAAGGCTGGAGTTCGGTTCACTCAGTAATTAACGAACAAGATTTTTGGGATGCTATTGATCGCCTGAAAGAACTTGGAGCCGAAGGGATTCTGATCATTCCTATTGAAAAAATGGTGCTGTAGTACCATTTAGTAACGTTTTATCGGGATAATCTAATTTTTTGTTAATCTAAAATTATTTAAAGATGAAAGTAATTCAATATCCAAAGAGAAAAAAATGGCCTGAGATTTTGTCTCGTCCGGTGATTGAAATGGAGGAGTTGGAAGCAGTGGTGAACCAGATTTTTAAGGAGATAAAGGTAAAAGGCGACAAGGCGCTTATGAAATATACATGGTTCTACGACCGGGTTCGGTTGGGTGAACTGGAAGTGAGTTCTTCTGAATGGAAAAATGCTGAACAGGAGGTATCTCCCGAATTAAAGAAAGCGATGGAGGTCGCAGCTCTGAACATTGAGCGTTTTCACAAGTCTCAATTTTCGGAATCGGAGGAAGTGGAAACTTTTCCCGGTGTAAAATGCTGGCGTAAATCCACCCCTATCGAAAAGGTTGGCTTGTATGTTCCGGGAGGTAGTGCCCCTCTTTTCTCTACGGTTCTAATGCTTGGAATACCTGCGCGTTTGGCGGGTTGTAAGGAGATAATTCTTTGTACTCCACCCTCCAGTAACGGCAAGGTGCCTCCGGCCATTTTATATGCGGCTCAATTGGTTGGGATTCAACGGGTATTCATGTTAGGTGGAATACAGGCGATTGGAGCCATGGCATTGGGAACTCAATCGGTTCCTGCAGTTTATAAGATATTTGGACCGGGTAATCAGTTTGTAACTGCCGCCAAGCAATTGGTGAACAAAGTTGGAGTTGCTATTGATATGCCTGCCGGACCATCAGAAGTGCTTGTTTTGGCAGATGGTTCATCAGAGCCCTCTTTTGTTGCTGCGGATCTACTATCGCAGGCCGAACATGGAGCAGATAGTCAGGTGATATTGGTTACCTGGGTGGCCGATTTGGTGGATAAGGTACAGGCAGAGGTGGAAACCCAGATGAAGGAACTGCCCCGAAAGGATGTTGCTCAGCGAGCTCTTGTCAATTCAAAAATTATTTTGGTAGACAACCAGGAGGAGGCTCTGGAGCTTGTAAATCAATACGGACCTGAACACTTAATTGTATCGGTAGAAAGGGAGGAAGAGATTGTGGATCAGATTCGGAATGCCGGTTCCGTTTTCCTTGGAAATTATACCCCTGAAAGTGCAGGTGATTATGCCTCAGGTACTAATCATACTCTTCCTACCAATGGATTTGCCCGGGCCTATTCAGGAGTCGATTTGGAGGCTTTTATGAAAAATATTAGCTTTCAGAAGATTACTCCTTCGGGATTGAAAAATCTTGGTCCAACGATTGAGATTATGGCACAGGCGGAGGAGCTGGAAGCTCATAGGAAAGCGGTACGTATTCGTTTGGATAAAATTTCGGAGAGTGCAAACTAATGGGAGATCAGGTGAACGAAAGGAAGCTATTGGGAATTGATCCGATGAGCTTTGTCCGAAACAATTTGAAAACCATGCAAGCCTATTCTTCTGCAAGGGACGAATACGATGGTTCGAGGGGGGTGTTTTTGGATGCCAATGAAAGTCCTTATGGGAATGGTTTGAACCGATACCCGGATCCGCATCAGAAGGATTTGAAGGCGAGGATTGCTCAGCTGAAAGGAGTCGATGCCCAGATGGTATTTCTTGGCAATGGAAGTGATGAGGTAATCGATCTGTTGTATCGGGGCTTCTGCCGACCGGGGGTGGATAATGTGATTATTTGTTCTCCCACTTATGGTATGTACAGGGTTGCTGCCGAATTGAATGATATTGAGGTGCGAGAGGTGATGCTTGATCAGAATTTTCAGCCGGACATAACGCAAGTACTGGGTGCGTGTGATGATCAGACGCGTATGCTTTTCCTCTGCAGTCCAAACAACCCAACCGGGAATTTGTTGAATGCGGAAAGGGTGGAGCTTTTGTTGGAACGGTTTCCTGGTTTGGTTGTGTTGGATGAGGCTTATATTGACTTTGCTCCCAATTCCTCACTTCTTATGAGGTTGGAGAATTTTCAAAATCTTGTGGTGCTTCAAACTTTTTCTAAGGCTTGGGGGTTGGCAGGAATCCGTTTGGGGATTGGCTTTGCACATCCTCAGGTTGTTGCCCTTTTATCCAAGATAAAGCTTCCCTATAATGTTAATGTTTTGTCGCAGCAGAAGGCGTTGAAAGCACTCGGTTCTGTGTTTGAAAAGGAGACACGAGTGAAAAGTATTCTCTCGGAACGCTTTCGATTGGAACAGGAATTAAGTGTGTTGGATTTTGTCGAAAATATCTATTCCTCTCAGGCTAATTTTCTTCTTGTAAAAGTAGATAATGCTAAGCGGCTCTATAGATTTCTTATCCAAAAAGGAGTGGTTGTTCGCGATCGTTCCGGGATGAGCGGGTTGGCGGAATGTCTTCGAATAAGTGTAGGGACACCTGATGAAAATAGCAGTTTATTGGAAGCCCTAAAGGGGTATGAAAAAGATGGACAATGACAGACAAAAAGAAAGTATTATTTATCGACAGGGATGGAACCCTGATTCTGGAACCTCAGGATAATTACCAGGTTGACCGGTTGGATAAACTTGAATTCTATCCGGGTGTTTTTCAATGGTTGGGCCGTATTGCCCGTGAAATGGATTTTATTTTGGTGATGGTAACCAACCAGGACGGACTGGGGAGTGAAATTTTTCCGGAGGAAAAGTTTTGGCCAGCTCAAAATCAGATGCTTCGTTTTTTTGAAAATGAAGGAATCGTTTTTGATGAAATCTGCATCGACCGATCCATGCCGGAGCAAATGGCTCCAACCCGTAAGCCCGCAACAGCTATGCTTACGCAATATTTGAATGGGGAGTACGATCTTGAAAATTCTTATGTCATAGGCGATCGATGGACAGATGTGGAATTGGCCCGAAACCTTGGATCCAAAGCTGTTTTTTTGGAAACAAGTGGAGATATAGGCGAAGAGGAGTTGAATACGAAAAAGACGGAGTTGATGTCTTCCATTGCGCTTCAGACCAGTTCATGGCAAAGAATTTATGAGCTATTGAGAATGGGCGAGAGGGTAGCTGTGGTTCAAAGGAGAACAAATGAAACAAATGTGCAGATTCGATTGGATCTTGACGGATCCGGAAGTGGTAGAATTCGAACGGGGCTGGGCTTTTTTGATCATATGCTGGAGCAAATTGCACGTCATTCAGGAGTGGATCTCACTTTAGAAGTTAAAGGAGATTTGGAGGTGGACGAGCACCATACTATTGAGGATACGGCTTTGGCTTTGGGACAGGCCTTCCGTGAGGCTCTTGGCAGCAAGGTGGGCATCGAACGATATGGTTATTGCCTGCCCATGGATGATTGCCTGGCACAGGTCGCTCTCGATTTTGGAGGACGGAATTGGCTGGTTTGGAAAGCAGATTTTCAGCGGGAGTATATTGGGAAACTACCCACCGAAATGTTTTTCCACTTCTTTAAATCCTTTACTGATGGGGCAGCCTGTAATTTAAATATTCAGGCCGAAGGGGAAAACGAGCATCATAAGATAGAAGCCATATTTAAGGGCCTGGCTCGTGCCATTAAGATGGCCATTAAGAGAGATGTGAATCAATTTCAATTGCCTTCAACCAAAGGGCTTCTTTAAAAAATCAAGCATGAGAAAAGAACGAATCGTAATTATTGATTACGGTGCAGGGAACGTGCAATCGGTAAAATTTGCCTTCCAGCGTTTGAAGTTGGATGTGGAATTGACTAATGATCCACAACGGATTCAGTCCGCCGATCGGGTGATTTTTCCAGGGGTTGGTGAAGCTTCTTCTGCAATGTCAGCATTGAAAAGCAGTGGTTTGGATCAATTGATTCCTCAGTTGAAACAACCAGTTCTTGGCATTTGTCTGGGGATGCAATTGATGTGTCAGCATTGCGAGGAAGGTGATACGATGGGCTTGGGGATTTTTTCTACTTCTGTGAAACGGTTTCCTCCTGAGGAAAAGGTGCCGCACATGGGATGGAATGCAGCGGAGGAGATGAAGGGAGAATTGTTTCGGGGAATATCTGGCAGGGCATATTTCTATTTTGTTCATTCCTATTATGTCCCGCTTACTGAATATACTGTCGCTACTTGCGATTATATCCGGCCCTTTAGCGCGGCTCTACATAAAGATAATTTCTTTGGTTGTCAGTTTCATCCTGAAAAGTCCGGTGAAACAGGTGAAAAGTTATTGCAGAACTTTTTGAGTGTTTAAAATTAAGCAGTGAAAAATGAGTAGAATTGAAATTATACCAGCCATTGATTTGATTGGAGGCAAATGCGTTCGGTTGACCAATGGAGATTATGCAACAGAAAAAGTTTATTCAGAAGACCCTGTTCTGGTGGCCAAGGAATTTGAGGAGGCTGGAATTCAACGGCTTCATCTGGTTGATTTGGACGGTGCCCGGGAAGGTTACGTGGTAAATTTGCCGGTTTTGGAAAGGATTATCAGCCAAACCAACCTTGCAGTTGATTTTGGCGGTGGACTTTCGAGTGATGAGGATTTGAAGAAAGTGCTGAATTGCGGAGCGAAGCAGGTAACCGGGGGAAGTATTGCTGTTCGGAATACTGAGTTGTTCAGTCAATGGCTCAAGACTTATGGGCCGGATCAAATAATCCTGGGTGCTGATGTGAAGGGGAATAGAATTGCAGTGTCCGGCTGGCAGGAGGAAAGTTCATTAATTCTTGACTCTTTTTTGGAGGAGTATCTCAACAAGGGGGTAGAGTATGTAATTTGTACAGATATTTCAAGAGATGGTGCATTGAACGGGCCGGCTGTAGAACTGTATCGTGAGTTGCTTGCCAAATTTCCTAAGGTTAAACTGATTGCCAGCGGGGGCGTGAGCTGTCTGGATGATATCCGTGAGTTGGAAGAGGCCGGCCTCTATGGAGTAATACTTGGTAAAGCTATCTACGAGGGACGAATTCAATTATCCGATTTGGTCAACCAATTTGTATTGTAGTATGTTGGCAAAAAGAATTATTCCTTGTTTGGATGTTATGAATGGCAGAACAGTGAAGGGAGTGAATTTTATCAATCTTCGTGATGCCGGTGATGCTGTGGAATTGGCTCGTTACTATGCTGATAATGGAGCGGATGAGTTGGTGTTTCTGGATATTACTGCTACGCATGAGGGCCGAAAAACTCTTTTGGAGCTTGTGGGAAAGGTTGCCAGGGTGATTAATATTCCTTTTACAGTTGGAGGCGGAATCGCTTCGGTTGAGGATGCCGGGCGTTTATTGTTGGCTGGTGCCGATAAGGTTGCGGTGAATTCTGCTGCTGTTCGTCGTCCGGAGTTGATATCTGAATTAGCTGGTAGGTTCGGCAATCAATGTGTTGTATTGGCTGTGGATGCCAGAGAGAAAGATGGGAGATGGGAAGTGTTTCTCAATGGCGGACGTTTACCCACTGGGTTGGAGCTGTTCTCCTGGGTAGAGGAGGGTGAAAAGCTGGGTGCGGGTGAAATCCTTTTTACTTCTATGAATCACGACGGGACGAAGAATGGCTTTGCCAACCAGACGCTTGCCGAATTATCGCAGCGGGTGAACATCCCTGTGATTGCTTCCGGAGGTGCCGGTAAAATGGAAGATTTTGCAATCGCTTTTCAAGAGGGGAAAGCTGATGCTGCTCTGGCGGCAAGTGTTTTCCATTTCGGGGAGATTGAAATTCCTGTACTGAAGCAGTATTTGACTGAACGGGAAATTTCTGTGAGATTGTAGAGGTTCGTTTATTTGGGAGTTATATTCCCTAATTGTAAGAATTTGAATGAAAAGAATGAATAGAATAGATTTTGATAAAAGCAATGGTCTTGTACCTGCAGTGATACAGGATAGTCAAACCCTTCAGGTTTTGATGTTGGGCTATATGAATCGGGAAGCTTTCGAAAAAACTTTGGCGGAGAAAAGAGTGACCTTTTACAGTAGAAGTAAGAAGCGTCTGTGGACAAAGGGAGAGGAAAGCGGTAATTTTTTACAATTAATCGACCTGAAAGTTGATTGTGATGGTGATACGCTGCTGATTAAAGCTCAGCCAATGGGACCGGTCTGCCACAAAGGAACGGATACTTGTTGGGGAGAATCCAATTCCCCGGAAGGGATTGATTTTCTTCAGAATTTGGAAGAGGTAATTCGTCAGCGCAGAACCGGGGGGGATGAGAAGTCCTATACATCATTTTTATTTCGGAAGGGGATCAACAAGATTGCTCAAAAGGTAGGAGAAGAGGCAGTGGAATTGGTCATTGAGGCAAAGGACTCCAATGAAGAACTTTTTCTGGGAGAAGCGGCCGATTTGATGTACCATTACCTTGTTCTTTTAACTGCCAAGGGGTACAATTTGGAGAATGTTGTGGATGTTTTGCGTAAGCGCCATCGTTAATTGTGAGTTTATAGGTTCTTGGCTTCCGTAAGATCTGTCATATTTAAGGTTTGGGAGCCAAGGACCAAGTTTTAAAAGCTCGTAATATTAGTAGTGAAACGATATTGGACGAATTAAAGAGATTGTACAGGTGTTCAATTCTGGTGACAACTATTCCTTGGGAAGAGTGAAGAAGAAGGAGGAGCCTTTTCCCGGTTCCGATTCCACCCATATTTTTCCGCCCATCAGGTCCAAAAGTTTTTTACAGATATGAAGCCCCAATCCCGACCCCCTGTACAGGCAACTGGGATTGGTTTCTATTTTGGTAAATCTGTCGAAAATGATCGTTTGTTCTTCGGGGGCAATACCAATCCCCGTGTCCCTCACGTAAAACAGAAGTTCTGATTCGTTAAGAAGGGAAAGTCCGATTTCGATACTCCCTTTGTGTGTGAATTTTTCTGCATTGTTAAGGAGGTTATTCAAAACTTGTTTTAAACGTATGGGATCGGCTTTTATGGTGAAGTCCCTGTTGGGCAGTTGCTGTTTAAGTGTCAATAGAACACCTGGGATATTTTTAAGAATGGTTTTGTGGGTTTGAACAATTTCTTCCACAAAAGGAAGCAGGGCGAAGGATTGCTTTCGAATCACAATTTGGCCTGCCTCAATTTTTGAGAGATCCAGTATTTCATTAATGAGATGAATCAGTGATCTGCAATTGGTATCGATAATTCCGGCATATTTTTCTTTTTTCTCCGGACTCAGTTCCTGTTGGCTGATTAATTCTGAAAAACCTTGAATGGCGTTGAGAGGAGTTCTTATTTCGTGGGACATGTTGGCCAGGAAGGAGGATTTCAACCGGTTACTTTCTTCGGCTCTATCCTTGGCTATTTGAAGTTGTTTTGTTTTGACAGCGACTTGTCGCTTCAGGGTTTGATTCCATAGACTAATGATGGAAATGGTTAGAATACTGATGATAGCCAGAGCAATAATGAGTATCCAGAATTGCGATTGTTGCCAGAAGTTAATGGGGGTTAACTGTAGCCACCTGTCATAAATTTTATTGCGCTCACTGAGACTGATTCTGGCCAAGCCTTTGTCAATTATTCGGGTGAGTATGGGCCAGTCTTTTCTTACGGCAATAGCCAGAATGTTTTTATATTCTGCATGCCCTACAATATGCAGATTGGAGATGGCCTCTTTCTGAATGAAATATACTGCCAAGCCCTGGCTGGAAACCATAGCATCTGCTATTTCCAGAGAAACTGCCCGAAGGCATGAATTGTCGTCAGGTAAAGGCAAAAGTTCTATTTGAGGGTAGTTTTGCTTTAGAAAATCATGGATGGCATAATCTTCAACGACGGCAACTTTTAGGCCTTTCATCCCAGAAAGGTCAATTTTTTCTGTAAAGTCCTTCCGCATAATAATGGCGTGAGGTACTTCCAGGAAGGAATGGGTGAAATTAAAGAATCTCTTTCGATCCGGATTTTCCTGGATTTCAAGAATGGCATCTACTTGCCTGGTTTTTCCTGCATCTAAAATATCTTTCCAATTCTCAAAATATACCCTTTGGAAGCGATAGTTGATCTTTTCTTCTACCAATTCTAAAAAGTCCACAGAAAGACCCTTGTTTGTATTGTTTTCGTCGGTGAATTGGAAGGGAGGAAAATTGGTGCTTATGGCGATTCTAATTTCTTTTTGATTGTTTAGCCAGTCTCTTTCTTCACGAGTCAAAACATCCTTTCTTGAGTACTCGGTATTGCATGCCGAAATCAGCAGGAAAAGCAGGATCGTAGACAAGGCTTTTATGCTTGCGAATGTTTTGATCATCCCATTGGTTTATGATGTGATATTTTAATTGCTGATTCTGGGTTCTATTTCTGTTGTAAAATGTGGGCTTCCCAATAGGGAATATCCCAATCAGACGGAAATTTAGAATGTTTTAATCAGCTTGAAAACTTTGATTTGAATATATCGAAAAAATCGGAGGATTAAAAGGTTGGATAGAAGAATGTAGCTATTCTTTTTCCTTTTCTATTTCAAGAATCCTGTGGAGGGGAAAAGGCGGAAAAGGAACTAGAACTTTCTGATAAACAGGATGCCGGCAAGGATGAGGAGAATTCCGGCGATTCTTCCCCAGCTAATGTTCTGTACCGGCACCCCAAACAATCCGAAATGATCAAGGAGGAGAGAAAAAATTAACTGCCCCGCTACAATTAAACCAAAGCTGAGCGCTCCTCCTAAACGGGGTACAAGGAAAATAATGGAGCTAACATAGGTTGCCCCCAGAATACCACCGATCCAGGCGTAGGTCGGTGCTTCCTTTATGGCAAGTAATATATTATTAGGAGTGCGTGTTCCGATAATAACAAAAATAAGAATGATTCCCCCTACCAAAAAATTGACCAGGGCCGCCATTAAAGGTGTTTTCAGAAAGGTTCCTAATTTAGCATTAATGCTGGCCTGTATGGGGAGTATACAACCCACTGTCAGGGCTAGTAGCATTAGAAAGTATTTCATGGGTCTGTATTTTTAATGGAGCCGTAAAAATAATCTTTTTTTCAGATGGATAGGAATTTCTTCTAATTCGATTCTTCAGACTTTTCTTACCATTTGAAATGGAGATTTATTTTTCAACACGATTGAATTTTGTAAATTAAGGGGAGAATTGATTGATTATCAAAAATCTTGAGATTGGTTGTTATGCTTAATTGTTCAAAGAAATTCATTTAAATGTTTGTTTTATGGGAAAAGGAGATATGAAAACCCGAAGAGGAAAAATTTCCAAAGGGACTTATGGGGCCAGGCGCCCCCGGAAAAAGAAGAAGGGGAAAAAAGTGCAAGTAAAGGTGGAGGAGAAGGAATAGAGAAAGGCGCTTAAGAGCGCCTTTCTCTATTAATAATATATTGTAGTTGGGATTTAGGATGAGGGCTTCAGTCCTTTTCGATAAGTTGTGAATATATATCCTCTGGTTGTGCTGTTGGTTCAGGTACCAGTGTTGTAGAATATTTCAAGAGTTTAATCAGGACTGTATCGAATTTCCTATTTCAAAGGTGTTTGATAGTTATTGCGATGAACTTTGTTGAATTTTAGGTGATCTTCTTCTCGACCTGGTTTTTGTTCCTTTTTGTAGCCAACGGCAAGTATTGCCAAAACTCTTAAATGTGCGGGAACATTCAGAACCTCTTTCACATAGTCTTCGGCCGAGGTGTTTTCGTCTTTTTGTCGTTCCCGAACTTGAATCCAGCATGAACCCAGTCCCTCTTCCTCTGCTTGTATTTGCATCAGAGTAGCTGCAATAGAGGTGTCCTCCACCCACACATCGCTGGCATTTTCATCCCCGAGAATTACGATGGCCATTGGTGCATATTTAAGGAAACTTGCACCATGGGGTTTGCAATCGGTAAGTTGTAGAAGAAGTTCCTTGTTATCAACTACAACAAACTCCCAGGGATATTTGCTTTTGGAGGAGGGGGCCCACAGTCCTGCTTTTACAATTCTCTCTGTTTTTTCTGCTTCCACAGACTGCTCAGCGAATTTACGGGTGCTTCGTCTGTTCTGTAATAATTTCAACATATCGTTCGTGTAATAATAAGTTTTATTCAAAATGGTAAATTTAGAATATTATTAGGAAGATGAAGAAAAAAAATTGGACGGATGACCTTAACTAGTTAAGTCCAGGTTGAGAAAAATACTAATTTATATAGGAATAAATGGTGGCCTGGGATTTCGGATTCTAATTGAATTTGCCCTTGAGTTCATCCCTTAAATTATTGAGATAATATCTATGTGTTTGTAAGTAAAAGAATATCAAAGAAACAGTGAGTTCTTAAAAAAAATATGAAAGTTTTCTTTTCTGTGAGATAAAAACCAATTAAATTTAACCGGTTAATTAATCTTAACAACCTTATAACAAAACTATGAAGAGAGGAATGTTTTTTGGCTTACTTTCTCTGCTGGCATTTGCAGGGAAAGCGCAGGAAATGCCCCGGAATTACCTTTGCTACAGAGCTCCGGTTACCGTTAAGGTGGATGGGAAAATGAGTTCGGAGGAGTGGGATAAAGCACCCTGGACCGAAACCTTTGTGGATATTGAAGGTGATAAGCGGCCTTTGCCCAAATTTAAAACCCGGGCCAAAATGTTGTGGGACGATGATTATTTTTACGTTGCAGCAGAGTTGGAAGAACCCCACATCTGGGGTAAATTGACGCAGCGGGATGCTGTAATTTTCCATGATAACGATTTTGAGGTCTTTATCGACCCCCAGGGAGACAATCACCAGTATTACGAGTTCGAAATGAATGCATTGAATACAGTATGGGATCTGATGATCATCAAGCCCTACCGGGATGGAGCCCCTGCTGTAAATGGCTGGCATATTTCCGGACTTCAATCCGGGGTGGAGATATTTGGTACGGTAAATAATCCTAACGATGTAGACAAGAAGTGGACGGTGGAGATTGCGTTTCCCTGGTCAATTTTAAAGGAATGCGCTCCGGGGCAGCGTAAACCCAATGGCGGGGAGCAATGGAGAGTCAACTTTTCTCGCGTGAATTGGGATATGGAGGTGAAGGATGATCAGTATGTGAAACCCATCAATCCGCAAACCGGAAAGCATTATCCGGAATACAACTGGGTATGGTCGCCTCAGGGGGTAATTGCTATGCACCAACCCGAAACCTGGGGCTATGTTCAGTTTTCTGATTTGCTGGCAGGAGAGGGACAGGAAAAATTTGTTGTTGACACGGACTATCCTCTAAAGAAAGTTTTGATTGAAGTGTACAAGCAACAGAAAAGTTACTTTGAAAGGAAAGGAAAATATACCTTGCAGTTAAAGAATATTCCAGCCCAATGGCGTAAGAAAATATCTATTGAGATTACAAAAAAGCAGTTTTTGGCCTACGGCAAAGGAGCGAGTGGAAAAGTATGGTATATTGATCAGGAAAGTAAAATTTGGAGTGAAAAATAAGAATAGAAATGAAGAATTTATTTGCAATTGTTTTAGTTGGATTGCTTGCACTTGGGGGATGTAAGCAGGTGATGCAACAGGAGAGTAAGGAAACCCCAAAGTATTGGATCTGGATGCATTCCAACGACAAGAATACGGATGCCGACTGGGATAAGGTATTTACCAGGGTGGCGGATGCAGGTATTCAGGCTGTGTTGTTTTTGGGGAATGAAAAGCAACTGAAACAGGTGATTCCTATTGCAGGAAAGCATCAATTGGATGTTCATGCCTGGATGTGGGCCATGAATTGCAACGATCCGGAAGTGGTTGAGAAGCACCCCGAATGGTTGAGTGTTAACCGGGAAGGAAAATCTCTGGCCGAGCAGAAAGCTTACGTAGATTACTACAAATTTATGTGTCCTTCTTTACCTGAAGTTCGCGAGTATTTGAAGGAAAAGGTGAAGAGACTTTCCAAAATCAAAGGTTTGAAAGGGATTCACCTGGATTACATTCGCTATGTGGATGTTATTCTTCCGGAAGCCATTCAGCCCGATTACCAGATCGTACAGGATCATGAGTTTCCTGAATATGATTATGGCTATCATCCCTACACCAGAAAATTGTACAAGGAGAAGTATGGAATAGATCCAATGGATATTGAGGATCCGGAGAACGACCAGCAATGGAAGCAGTTTCGTTACAATCAGGTGAGTGAGGCAGTTGCTGAGATGCAAAAGGTGGCGCACAAATACAACAAGCCCATTACTGCCGCAGTTTTTCCATCACCATCTATTGCTCGAAAACTGGTTCGTCAGGATTGGGACAAATGGCCATTGGATTATGTGTTTCCAATGGTATATCAGAACTTCTACTACGGCGACATGAAGTGGATTGAGAATGTAATTCAGGAGGATGTAGCCTCACTTCCTGCGGACAAAGGAGTTTTCTGTGGTTTGTTTGCACCTGCCCTGAAGGATGGCAAATTAACGGAAGCAATTAATGTTGCTCTTAACAATGGAGCCAAAGGGATTGCAATGTTCGATTACCAATCTATTTCTGAGGAGCAGTGGAAGGAGTTGAAAGCAGCTTTTAAAAAGTAGAGTTATCAATAGTCGAATAAATAGAAAGGGATGATTTCAATTGAGATCATCCCTTTTTTTATGATTTTGCAAAATACCAATGGCTATCAACTATTCTTAATATGTATATCCCGTTGCGGAAACGGTATCTCTATTCCTTCCTGTTTGAATGCCTTATCGATGGCGAATCGAAGATCACTTTTGATGAATTCTACGCGGAAGTTTTCCCGGGTCCAAAAGTAGAGATGAAAATCGAGAGAAGATTCCCCAAAATTCCGGAACTGTACAAAGGCCTTTCTTTTGTTGGAGATATGGGGATGACTATTGGCGCAATTCATGAGTACTTTTTCTACCTTTTCCACATCCGATCCGTAGGCTACTCCAATTTCTACCCGAAAACGGGTGAGGGGTTCATTATGACTCCAGTTGATAACATTGTCACTAATAAGTTTGGAATTGGGGATGATCATGACAATGTTATCCCGGGTTAATATCTTGGAGGTGCGCAAACCAATTTCCTCTACCTTCCCAATGATGTCATTTTCGATTTCAATGATGTCGTTAACCTTTAGATTTCGTTCAAAGAGCAGAATGACACCGGAGGCAATGTCGTGGAAGATTTGCTGTATCCCCAGACCAAATCCTACCAGTAAGGCGGCCGATGAGGCAACCAATAGGGTGAGTTTTACTCCTATGGTTTCCAGGCAGAAGGCGATTACAGACACCCAGATGACATACTTTACGATAAGGTAGATGGAGTGACTACTGCCCTGATCCATCTTTTCGTCGGTGACTAATCGTTTGAAAATACGATGGATTACCTTTAATAGAAGACTTGTAGCAATTAGTACCACTAGAATTATAAGAATGTGGTAAATGCTTATGTTGTGGTCTTTGAGAGAAATCAGGGGATAGTTAAGAAAGTCTTTTAGGGTGTTCATATAGTAATGGTGTGTGTTAGTGCCTTAAAAATAGGATTTTTTTAGATGTAATAGTTCTATGGTATCGGTTTATCCATTTTGTTTGGAATTGGTAATTGTTGAGATTACCTTTTGAACCAATTTTTGGTCTTCCGACAAATTATATATCTCGCGAAAAATTGCACGTACCAGTTGTTTGATTTCCTCGGTAGGATAGGATCTGTTATTGGTTTTTGAATGAACCAGTAACAGGATTTTCGTAGGCTCTTTTCCGTTTTGAGAAGGGACGTAACTTTCAAGATTAGGAATTGGTTGGAATCCTTTTTTTGTATAGAAGTTTATACGTTTCTGACGTTGCGTTTTATTGGTCCCAATTTGGGGATCTTCTACCTCCGCTACAAGGGATCGCTTATTCTCTAGAGACAATTGAATCAGGTGTTCTAAAAAGCGGGAGCCCGTTCCATTTCCCCGGCAGTTTTGATGCACTGCGAAATATTCCAGTAGGGTATAGGAACAATCTGATAAATCCCACAGCACAGCCAGGGCAAGAACTTTCCCTTTCTCTTTTGCGATAATGAATCTCCCCTGGGGGGAGCGAATCCTTTCTTTCAGCGTTTCGATGCTTTGTTGCTCTTCGGGAGGGAAAGCTTCCTGGTAAAGCGGAAGAGCTTCAAAGAAATCCCGATCCTCCGGTTGTACAATGGTTTTGAAGTCCATAGTTGTTTTTTATGCAAATGTAGCAATATGATGCATCGTTTTTGTAAAATCAATATCCCAATTGTGAAAAGCAGGGATCCCAAAGTGTAGTGGGGATTTTATTATTTAAGTTGAATTTTATTTTCCAGTTTTAGGTTAAAACCCTGCAATTTCATTGCAGATACTTTAGTTTCTATAAAATTCTATTCTTTGATGATGAAAAACGGAACCAATTAGTTTAGGCAATTGATGTAGCCAAATCGAATTTCATTCGAAACTAAAACCTATGGATTTACAATCCATAGTGGTTTAGTGTTGTTGGTTAGAGGGAATAAATAAAGCCATGATCTCAAGGTGGTAATGTTTGATCATGGCTTTGAATTACTTTTCCGGAAAGTTTATCGCATTAAATAGATGGTTCCGGATTTTTTCCAGTAGCGATCATCGGAATATTTTCCTTCCAATTCCCAGATATAGCTTCCTTCTGGTTGGGCTTTTCCTCGGAAGGTGCCATTCCATCCGGTATTTTGGATTTCTTTTACATTGTTGCTACTGAATACTACATGCCCCCAATTGTTGTAGATTCGAAGTTTTAGCTCTTTGATTCCGGTACCGTATACTAGAAATAAATCATTTTTTTTGTCTCCGTTTGGGGTGAATAGTGTTGGTGTGTATATTTCATTATTAACCAATATATTTATTTCCTTTTCTTTAGATCGACATCCAAATATAGAATAACCCACTACTGAAAAAGTGGTGTTTTCGGCAAGTTTTGCCAAAGGGGTCGCAATTTCCGAATCATCAAGAGGTTCGGTAGGGGTCCATTTGTAGGAGTTGGCACCCTTTGCCCTTAGGTGGAATTCCTGATTGGCTCCAACGATAGTGTCTTTCATGATCTCTAATTGAGGTGTCGGATTTACTGTAACAAGAATTTTATCTGTTTGTACGGGGCAATTATGGTTTGTAAGTTTAAGTGTGTATTCTGTAGTAGTTGCTGGTTTTGCTGTTGGGTTTTGTATTGTCGCATCATCTAAACTTTCAGATGGGCTCCATTGGTAATAGCTTGGTTTTAGACTGTTTGATGATGTTGTTGCAGAGCCTAATAGCACGGATTCTCCCGGGCAGATACTAATGTCTTCTCCTGCGTCAATTATTGGAAGAGGGTTTAGTTTTACCCATACTGTATCCTTATCTGTGCATCCGTGGTCATCGGTAATCTTCAATATAATTTGTGTGTCCTTTTGGGGAGAGAATTCAGGATGCATTTCCTCTGGATTACTAAAGTGTTCCACTGGGCTCCATTGGAAATTGTAGGGAGGTGTTCCATTTTCTGCCAGATTTTCTTCTCCTAATTTTATTGATAAACCTTCACAGAGAAGAGTGTCTTTACCAGCATAGGCTTTTGGTTTAGGATAATGATTTACATGAAATATCTTTTTGGCGGAGCATCCTTCTTTATTTGTTACGGTTACAGCTAGTTCTTTATTGGAGTTGGCTATTGTTTTAATGCTGGTGACGTTTTCTGCAAATATTTCATTGTTTTCATTCAGCCATTTGATTTTTGGAAAATTATTTAAGATGATTGAGATTTCATCGTTTGGACATGCATAGTAGTTGTTCTTTAAGTCGATGGTGGGGACTTCTTTGGGATATACAAAGGTGGTGTCAAACGAAGTACAGCCGTAAGACGAACTTAATTTTAAAATAATGGTATCTTTAATCTGACAGGTAAAGTTATATTCTTGATTGTTTCCAATTATTTCCCCATTCCAACGTTGCCACTGGTAGCTGGCTGTTGCCTCTTTGGTTTGTAAGCTTATTTTTTCTCCCGGGCAAGAATGAATTTCTTTGGGGAGGTTTGGGGTGGGGTAAGGATGACAAAATAATTCTATTTCGTCAGATACCATGCCTCCGTATTCTTTGATAAGTTTTATCTGGATTTTCTCATCTTTTTCGATTGTGAGTTCGAGGTTGTTGGTATGGTCGGCAATCAATCCCAGGCTTTCGCTGTACCACTCTGTGTAGTAGTTGCCTTTTGGGACAGATAATTTTATTTTTTCTCCATAACAGAAGTGTTGATCCTCTCCCAAGTCAAAGGGAGTATTAATGAAGAAGGTTTGCTCCGGAGATTCCACTGATAGGTTTCCCGCTGCATCCAAAGTTTGAATCGCCCAATAGTATTTCCCTTCAGGTAGGTCAAGGAGTTCAATTTCAGTGCAGTTGATTTCATTGCATCCGTTCATCAGGGAGTTTCCGTTTGTTAGATTACTGAGGAAAGGGAAGAAATCGGAATGCTTGCTGGAGCTGCCAACTCTAAGTCTGTAGCGCAAAGCAGACTGGGGAGTAAGGACATCGTTTCCAGCAGACCAACTTAATTTCACATTAGGATAATTGGTTTCTGATGTTAATGTTGAGGGAGGTGTAGGAGAATCTTTGGTGAAATCAAATTTGTTAAAATAGAAGTATGTTTTGGGGCCTTCGGGGATTTGCGAACCATTTAGGAATAGATCGGTTTTCCCGTTCCCATCAAAATCTGCTGCGATAATGCTTCCTGAGAACAGATCCGGGAAAATTTGTGTTGTTTTAGTAAAGACATTGGCTTCATTCCTATAGAGTATGGTTTTAGGGACTGTACCATTGATTCCTCCTGTCATCATAAGGTCCAGATCTTCGTCTCCATCGTAATCCAGCCATTCTAGGTCGCAATTGCCTAAGGGGAATTCTAAATTTTGAGCGAATTGAAGTGTTCCTTTATTGTTGATGAAAATTTTTGACTGGTACTCTTTCCCATCGTATCCTGCAATTGCCAGGTCGGGATAGCCATCATTGTTAATGTCACCCCAATTGGCTTCACCTCCGGATAAACCATTCAGTTCGATGATTTTTTCAAATCCTTTGCCTTTCTGGTTGTGATAAAGGTGAGCGATCCGTTTCGAGCCTTCTCCTTTGCCAATGAGTAGGATGTCGTCCCAGCCATCACGGTCGTAATCGCAGGAACGTGCACATCCAGAATAGATTCCTGAAAGGGTATGAGATTGCTCCGAAAATGTACCTTCTTTTTCGTTGTGGTACAATTTACTTACAATTTGATTTTCCTGATTTAAACCACAAAGCAGTAAATCTAAAAAACCATCCCGGTCGTAATCCAACCAGGTAGAACTGGAGAAATCTAAATCTTCAAATGGAGTTTTAATTGCAGTAAACGAACTCCCTGTGTTGTTTTGGAATAGTATGGTATGTTTGGTTCCACTCTTGTCTCTACCACTGACAAGAAGATCCAGGTAATTGTCATTGTTGAAATCGGTTAGAGAAAGATTGCCGTTGCTGAGTGGGATCAAGCCGGGGATGTATAGGGGAGAAAAGTGATCCCCTTTGTTTATAAATATCGATGTAATGTACTTGTCGGGAGTTTCTCCCATGATTATCAGATCTTGAACACCATCATGGTTTATGTCTCCACTTATGCTTTTGCTATTGCTTAAGTTGGGAATTTCCGGATATATTTTCTCTTCAAATTGACCAAAACTTTGCAAGAAACAAAAGATGATGAGGGAAAGAAGAAGTAATTTGCGCATAGGAAAATTGGTGAATTATTGAGCCGGAACAAATTGTTCCGGTTGATATTACGTTACTGTTTTTTTGTTGGATTTATCGAACTAATATTGGTCTCGAATGATTTGATAATTCGGATTTTGTAAAAACCACTCTCTCGCTATAAGCAATGCCTCCCGGTAGTCTTCAGTATTTACGTCTCCGCTTGCATTTAAATGCAGAGGGAAATTACGGATGACCGGAACCAGGTATTCCATTACCCGGTAGGCGCAAGTGATCTTGACATCAGATTCCGGGTCAGCCGTCTCACAATTCTTTTCATCGCTGTTCAGAAGTTCTATCAAATAGTCAATACTTTCTCGCTGATGAGTATAAATTAAATCCGGAAGAACATCGTACACTAGGTCATCATCTACCTCCTGTTTTTTTATTTGTTGTACACAGTAGGATATGGAAGTTTTATCATTCATTCGAGCTAGTGCCAGATGTGCTGCCCATCTGTCTGTATTTCGTTTAATTACGCGAGAGGCCAATAGTTCTTCCAATAGGAGTGGAGCTGATTGGGGATGAATATATCCAGCCAGTTTGATAAGCTCAGAATAGTATGGGGGAGCCATTGGGAGTAATTCCAGTATTTGAGATCTGGCATTGTTGGAGTAAAATGCAGGAGGATATTCCTTTAGTAAATCGCTTACAATGCCACAAATTCCTGTGTCCTTGTCATGGAATCCTTGCAGGAGAAAATTAACGATGGTTTGTTTAAGCAGTGTGTCGTGCTGGAGTTGTCCAATTTGGTGGGCCAGTTGATACGAATATTTTCTGATTCCACTGATTGAGTCTAGTTGATAGGTTTTCAGTTGTTGGATGATTTCAATTTTGTTGGGTTCCCCTTCCAGTTTAGGTAACCGATGATATTTATTGGGCTCTTGTCTTACAGCCTGGAAAAAATCGGTTACCGATTGATTTTTTCTCATTTGAGCAGAAAGATACTGGGCGTTGAGAGTGCCAGTTAAAAAGCATAAGAAGAATAAAAATCTGAACATAAACTACTGATAGTTAGGTGTTGTTGTGTTTCAAAATTTATGTTCAAAGATATAACAAATATGGGATAAACAATATATGAATATGTGAAAGTGCAATTTTTTAGAAATATCAGTGGGATAGGGAATGTTATTGTATTCAATCTAACATATTAATAGTGTGTGGTTTTGATGTCTGAATAGGATATAAGATGTGTGATTTGTAAAATTATGTTGACCTAAAAGTTTTGTGGTTTTTCATAAAACTATTATTATTGCGATAAAATTATGGACAGTGTTTAATTCATGTCTGATAAATAAATTAAGAGGTGTTTTTCGATTGTTGCGGGAGCTCCGGGGGAATAAAAATGCCTTAATAAAAAGAACGATGAAAAAACAAATTCTCATGCTCCTGCTAATGTTAGGAACAGGTAGTGTTTTTGCTCAGAATATGCCTCTGATCAATTACGAACAAGCTCCGTTGCAGTTCAATCCTTCCTTTGTTAGTTATTCTTCTCAGGCCTACTTTAATTTTTACAACAGGATTCAAAAAATACAATCGGGACCTAAATTTTCTTCCTCTGTTCTTACTGGATTGGTGCCGGTAATTAATAGGGAAGAAGACGGGCATCTTGGAGCTATTGGTATATCATTTCTTTCGGATGAATTGTCTCCTCAGGATTTGATCAAGGAGGAAAGTTTTGCCTTTTCCTTTGCTTACAAATTGAAAATTGCGACGGATTTGAGTTTTGGGGCAGGGGTTTCCTGGCAGGTGTTGCAACGTTTTTTCGATACCGGCAATTTCACGACAGGAAGTCAGTATGTAATAGGGAAAGGATTTGATCCGACTTTGGCAGTTAATGAAGACTTTAAAGATGTATCGGGTGGCTATTCCTCCTGGAATTCCGGGATTCTCCTGCAGAAAAGCTATAGCGATTCAGGAACTCGTTACTTTTTGGGAGCATCGGTGAGCAATTTAAATCGACCGGTGTACACCTCCGATACAGAGAACGGTGCCCGTTTGGATTATCAATATGGAGTACAGTTTGGTTACAATTGGCGAATAAAGAATAATTTGCATTTACTGACCGATGGAGATTTTCGATTCATTGGAGATGATGAATGGCTCAATTTTGGGGTGAACATGAATTATTCATGGAAGAAAGCAAACTCCACTTTGTTTGGAGAAGGTAGTGTTTCTTTAATTCCCAGGTATGTTGTTGATCGAATGTATTCTTTCGCATTGGAGTTTTCTCAACCCTATTATTCAATTCGTTTTGGACGTACGATTAACGCCTCTAAAATTAATACTTCCTATATGAGTGGTAATGAGATTATGCTCTCTTTACATAAAACCTTTGGTCGTAAATCCAGAAAAAGTCTTGCCAAAAGAATTAAACGTACTAGTAAACTGTTGCGAAAGAAGAAGGAAGAGTTTATCTGGAAGGATGTTTATTGGGATTTTACCACGGTTGATCAGCATGCTATTATTGATCCAGGTCTGAAAAAATTTGCGGATTCTATGGTGGAATATATGAATAGGTATAAGAAGTCCATTGTTCATATCTATGTTTATACTGACCTGCTGGCAAATAATGCTAAAAATCTGGAAGTTTCTGTTCATCGGGCCGAGGTGCTTTCAAATTATTTTGAGGAGCAGGGAATTGAACGGAGTCGGATAGACTACTTTGGAAAAGGGAATGCCAACCCCCTTGTGCCAAATGCGGTGGGGCAGGAGCGGTTGAAAAATCGTCGAATCAAATTTGTCATTTACAGGTAAGTTATGAGAAGGATTGTTTACGAAATCAATTCCTTTGGTCGATGTGGGGCGAAAACAAGGAGAAGACTTAAATCTTTCTTTATGTTTTGTTGTGTTTTCTTTTTTCAGATAGCGGGAATAAACGGACTTAGGGCTCAGGATGTGGATAACATTCTCAATAGTAAAAAAGTAAGTGTTAGCGGGAGTTTTAGTGCAAATAATGTCAACTATTCAGCTATGGGGATCAGTCGTCGAAAGGATGCTCATACTTACTATTTGTCCGGAAATCTAAATATTGCTCTTTTTGAGGAGTGGTCCATTCCATTAAGTTTTACTTATTCTAATCAGGAAGTGGATCTGTCGCATGGGGTGAGTTTCAATCAGATTGGATTGACCCCTACCTATAAATGGGTGAAACTATACGCTGGTTATTCCTCGATGACCTTTTCTCCCTACAGCTTGAGTGGACATAGTTTTTTGGGTGGAGGAGCAGAGTTAACTCCGCCAGGAAAATTTAATGCCAGCTTTATGGTTGGTCGATTACGAAAGGCCGAAGAACCTCTATCCGATGAAAAGGAAGCGATGTTTTCCTATAAACGAATGGGCTATGGAATGAAATTGGGTTATCGTGATCAGGGGGATGAGGTGAATTTAATTGTTTTTGGAGCGAAAGACGATAAGAATTCCGTTAAGAAAATTCCAGAGAATACCGAGGTTACTCCTATGGAAAATTTGGTGCTGGGATTGGGGATTAGGAAAAGTCTTTTTGATAAGGTATTCATAGGTGCGGATGTTACAAGTAGTTTGCTCACTCGTGATACCCGACTTGAAGAGCGGGACGGAGGGAATTTTGGCATCTTTAATTTAGCCAACGGTGTGATGAATGCCAATGCTTCCAGTTCTGTGTTTACTGCCTTTAAGACAGATGTTGCTTACCGGGATAATGATTTTTCACTGGGGATGCAATACGAGCGGGTTGATCCGGATTACCAAACATTGGGAGCTTACTATTTTACCAATGATATGGAGAATATTTCCCTTACGGCAAGTAAGCAGTTTTTTAAAGGACACTTGAGTGTATCAGCCAATGGGGGCTTGCAACGCAACGATTTAAAAAAGGAGAAGAAGTCAAGTATGAATAACATGGTGGGATCACTGAATTTGGGATTGCAGGCTGGTGCGGGTACCAATATCAGTTTATCCTATTCCAATTATACATCTTTCTCAAACATTCGTTCCGATTTTGAGGATATCAATGCCGTAAATCAGCAGCAGGTTTATGATACATTGGATTTTACGCAAATATCTCAAAATGTATCCTTATCGGTTTCTCATGCTCTCGGAGATTTAAAAAATGCCAATACCCGGCAAAATATCAATGCGAACTTCAATGTTCAAATCGCATCGGAGAAACAGGAAGGAAAAAAGAAGAGTGCTGGAACCCGGTTTTATAATTCCGGAATTACTTACTCCATAAGTTGGAAGGCTAGTCGCTTGTCGTTGTCCTCTTCGTTAAATACCAATTACAATGAGATGGAAACAGGGGATGCTTTGACGCTGGGACCTACGTTGAGTGTTTCAAAAGTATTTAAGAAAAATTTGAGGAGTAGCCTTAGTGGATCATGGAATCGCTCCTATCAAAACAGTAAAATATTGAATCGGATCTATGTAATTCGATACAATTGTTCCTATGCTTTAAAGAAACATAATTTCACGATTGGAATGAATTACATGAATCGGAATGAGGAGAAAAAATTTGCTGAATTTACAGCTAGTTTGGGATACAATTACAGCTTTTAGCGGATGGAGTGGATGTAGTACTGTAATTGGAGATGCAGTTAATACAATATTGAAGGAAACAAGATTATAGTCATGTCGATACACAAGAGAATCATTTTATTTTTATCCCTATTGCTTACTATTTCCCTGTCGGGAAATGGTGCCGAGTTGCTTGCTTATGATGAGTGTAGAGAGTACTGTTACGAAATGGCAGGGGATACCTCTGCCATGGCCCGTGCAGTGGCTGCATCAGGTCTGGCAATAAAGCCTTCGGCTAAAAAGAAATTGAATAAGGTCGTACAGATTGCAAAAAAGATACGGAGCGAATTCCGGGACCTTAAAAGCCTGATCAATTCCCGAAAATCCTTCGATCTTCCCTTGGGAAAAAGCAAAACGATTGGACCAGCCAGCTATACCATTAGTATCGATTCGTTGTTTTTGATTCCTATAGGAGGAGAACTCTGTGCTTCGGCCTTGATTGAAGTGCCTACAACCGGTCGGAACATTGGTTTTGAGGGCAACCGGATTGGTTTCAACCGTGGGGGATTTACCGGTGATGCTCGTTTGATGTTGATTGGCAACCAGCCGGTTCCGCTTAACAAGAATGTGACAATGGTATTCGTTGGAGAAAACAAACGAACTTTTATCGACTGGGATTGTAATGGTTATACAGGAATGGGAATCCAGGGGAGATTGCTGTTCAATTCCAATTTAATTGTGCCGGCAGATACCAATAAGCAAGTTGCTCAAGCGCATTTTGAAACCAGTTTGACTACTTTTTCTGATCTTGTGGCGGATGTGAGTATGGATCCTTTCCAGGTGAAAGGTTTGAAGGGATTTGTTTTCAATGTGAAAGATGCAACCTTCGATTTTAGTGAAACCCGAAATTCTTCAGGGATGAAATTTCCAGAGGGCTACCAGTCTACATCCATGCCTGCTCAGAATAGTCCGCTATGGGAAGGCTTCTATCTAAAGGAACTCTCCATGAGTTTTCCCCGCCAGTTTCGCAAGAGGAATTCGACCGTAAGACTTGAGATCGGTGTCAAGAATATGATTATTGATGAGATGGGTTTTACCGGGGATATTTATGGTAAAAACCTGATGGACTTGGCGGAGGGGGATATGAGTGGTTGGGACTACTCATTGGAGGAACTGGAAGTCGGTTTACGATACAATAAGTTGCAGAAAGCATTTTTTAGCGGGGACATTCGGATCCCAATTGGAAGCGAGAAAGATATTTTGGGGTACGAAGCTTTGATTCAGCCTAATGATCAGTATATGATAAAGGCAAAGCTTCGGGAGAATATGGATTTCCCTTTGTTTTATTCCGATGTTGTACTTGAGCCTGCTTCCTATCTGGAGGTGAATGTAGAGAATCATCGTTTTCGGCCCAAAGCAGTGCTTCACGGTTTTATGTATCCCAAGATGCCCATTTTAACCATTGGGGAAATATATTTTGAGGGGCTTACTTTAACCACCCAGCAACCCTACCTGGATTTCGACCTTTTCAGGCTGGGACGGGAAAACCAGCCCAAGAAGCTGGGTGGGTTTCCGATTCAAATTAATAAGATCACTTTTGACAAACGGAAACCTAATGTTTATGGTTTGGGACTGGATATGAATATCAATTTCAGTTCTCAATTTGGAGGAATTGTGGAAGCTGTTATTTTGGCTGAAAAGGAACCTCGCGATTTTAAATTTAAGTATGCAGGTTTGGATGTTGGAAAGGTGGGGATTAATGTTGACCAGGGCGCTTTTAAATTGAAAGGCTACGCTGAATGGTTTAAAAATGATGCTCGCTATGGTTCCGGATTCAAGGGACTTGTTGATGCTACTTTTACCCCGGGATTTCGATTACAGGCAAGTGCTTTGTTCGGAAGTGTAGACCATTACCGCTATTGGTATGCTGATGGTATGCTTTCCACCCCAACCGGAATTCCCATGTTTGTAGGATTGAATGCTTATACTTTCGGAGGTGGAATCTACAACCGGATGAAACCCAATGGTGCTATGAAACCTGAGAATGCTCAGAGTGAAACAGCCACTGGTGTAGGAAGTATTGGTGCTTCCCCTAGTGGTATCGTTTATATGCCTGAAAAGGAAGCCGGATTGAGTTTAAAAGCTATGGTAGATATAGCCTCTGTTGATAAGAGTGCAGTGACTATTGATGCTGTTTTCGAAACTTCATTCAACAGGAATGGCGGCTTTAACTATATTTCTTTCGAAGGGAATGGGAAATTTTTGTCCCCTTTGAATCTTCCCGGCGTGGAAGAAGTATTGGAGAAAACAGCCAAAATGGCCGAATCATTGAAAGCCAAACCCGGTTTGATCAATTCAATGGCAGGGAAAGGTTTGAGTGCAGTTCAGCTCCAATTATTTGGCCCCAGGGAGAAAATAGCAGATCTCTCGGCATTGGCAGCCAAGGTTAAGGTGAAGTATGATTTTCCTAATAAAACCTTACACGGAACTTTTGATGTTTTCCTGAATGTCCCTGGTGGTGTGATTAAGGGAATTGGTCCCGGAGGACGAGCCGGTTGGTCGGTGCTTCATTATGATCCGAAGGATTGGTACTTCTATATGGGAACTCCGGACGATCCCATGGGCGTGAAGTTGATGCGAATTCTCAAAACTGAAAGTTACTTTATGGCAGGAACAAAGGTATTAGGTAGTCCTGCACCACCGGATGAGGTGGGTGAAATTCTTGGTGCTGATGACCTGGATTACATGCGGGATTTTAATGCCCTTGGTGCAGGTAAAGGATTCGCTTTTGGTTCAAGGTTGAGCATTAGTACAGGAAACCTTAGCTTTTTAATGTTCTACGGGCATTTTGATGCAGGGGCAGGTTTCGATATTATGCTTAAGAATTACGGTAACAAAGTTAGATGTAAGGGAAGTGGAGACGCTCCCGGGATCAACGGATGGTATGCTAACGGACAAGCTTATGCCTATATGGATGGTGAAATTGGTATAAAGGTGAAGGTGTTTGGAAAAAGAAAGAAGTTTCACATTCTGGATATTGGCGCTGCAACCTTGCTTCAGGCCCAATTGCCAAACCCGCTTTGGATGAGAGGAATTGTAGGCGGACACTACAGTGTGCTGGGAGGTCTGGTTAAAGGAAGGTGTAAATTTGAAGTGGAGATTGGCGACAAATGTGAGTTAGTGGGCGGTAGTGTACTGGATGAGTTGGAGGTAATTTCCGATGTGACTCCTAAGTCTGGAACTGCAGAAGTGGATGTTTTCTCCGCCTTCCAGGCTGTATTCAATATGGAAGTGGGAAAAACCTTCGAAATGATCGATCTGGATGAGGTGGAGAAGAAATTTCGGGTGAAGTTGGATGAAATGAGCCTTAAGGCAGATGGAAAATTGATTGAAGGGAACATCGAGTGGAACGAAAACCACGATGTAGCGATCTTTAACTCCCTGGATATTTTACCTCCTGAAAAGACCATTGACTTCAAAGTGAAGGTGAGTTTTGAAGAGAACATCGGGGGAGTATGGAAAAGTTTGAAGGATCAGACACAGGAAGTGAAAGGAGTGTTCAAAACAGGAAAGGCTCCCAATCACATTCCGGCTAAAAACGTAGCTTATAGTTACCCAGTGATGAATCAGTTCAATTTCTACAAAGACGAGTATGGAGCCGGTTACATTAAGTTGAAAAAGGGGCAACCCTATCTGTTTGTTCCCGATAAGAAATGGGATCAAAAGATGAGAATGACTCGCAAAAACGGAAGTGCTTTGATGGGGAATATATCCTATACCGATCGTACTGTGAATTTTGCTATTCCCAAAGGGTTGAACACCAATTCAATTTATCAGCTTCAGGTGGTAAACATTCCAAAATTCGAAGCCGGAAAACTGGATGCCAACGTGGTGGTTAAACAAAAGGGAGGTGAGGACGCAACCATAAACAACCGCAAGGCTGAGGAGGGAAGTACAATTTCTACCGTTGAGGAGAAGACAATTTTCGAGAGTTATTTCCGAACCAGTTTGTACCGAACTTTTAAGGAGAAGTACCGACAAGTGCGATATGGAAACAGCTGGGAGTGGCCTGTTCATGTTGGGGTATACCAGGCAGGGGTAATGCTGAAGTCCAAAGAAGCCTTTGGAAAATTTGAGATGAAGGGTGGTGATTTGTACCAGCCAATGCTTCAGTTTGTAGCTCAAAAGAACAACAGATGGTTTAGACACTATTTGAATCCATTGCTCTATAGTGAATATCCTTTGGCCGGAAAATATACAATTGATTGGCGAAAACCTGAGATATTAGGAACTCCTCCGGTTCGTGCAGTGGAAATTTCCCAGGATATTGACGATCCTGTTATTAAGGCTTCCAATTTTACAGATGATGATCCGGTGACCTATTCGCCATACATCAATTTGAATTACAATCTGGCTGCAGTGGTATATGAGGATTACAAAGATTTGCGCAACAAAGTGGCCCGGGCTTCCCTGCAACCTAATAATGTTCGTTTGGGGAACTTGCTCAATGGTCATTTTCCCTTCCAGCTTAAGGGGCGCTACGATGTGCAGGTACAGTATGTTTTGCCGGGAATCAATAAAGTCACCTTTTCAACCAAAACTGTTGTGCCTTACCTGATGAATTAGATCCTTGTATGTTAGAAATAAAATAACCAGACGAATTATATAATTCAAGAGTTTTTCCTCCCTGTAACAAAAGGGATAATTTTTTAGAGAAATAATTTAAGTATGAAACAATACTATATACTTCTGTTCCTATTCCTGACCGGCCTTGCCGGATATGCACAAACCGAAGAGGAACCTTTTCGAAGAGGGATAGCCATTATTACCTCTCCCAAAAAGGATTCGGTGCAGCTGCGTTGGGCTCCCAACCATCATGTGCTTTGGCGAAAGGCGAACAGCCATGGTTATACTTTGGAGCGTTTCGTTCTGTATCGCGATGGCAAACGATTGGCACAGCCCGAGCACAAGTTGCTGGTGCAGGGGATCAAACCCAGGGAAGGTGCCTGGTGGGAAAAAGCCATGCAGGACTCCCTGGTTCCGGATTACAAATGGATCTGTATTGCAGCCCAGTCCCTGTATGGGGAAGGTTTTGAAATTACCAATGATGAGGGCAACGAGATGATCCAGATCATCCGTAAAACCAGGGAACAGGAGTCCCGCTTCTCCTTCGCCCTGTTTTCGGCGGATCAATCCCAAAGGGTAGCCAGGGCAATGGGCCTGCAATATACCGATAGGGAAGTCAAGGAGAATGAGATGTACCTCTACCGGGTGTATCCTACTCAAATGACCAGTCAGGTAGATACGGGGTATGTATATACCGGTCCTGCCGATTATGAACCCTTACAGAAACCTCTGGGCCTGGATGCCAAAGTCGATGGACATCATGTACTTGTCATCTGGAACCAGTTTCTGCTTTCCTCGGTGTACAATGCTTATATGGTGGAACGTTCCGATGACGGAGGAAATACTTATCGTTTGCTTTCCGAATCGCCCATTGTGTTGACTTATGGTGAGAAAGGTGATATTCCAATGAACTTGATAAAAAGTGATTCTATACCTCTTTTGGGAAAGGAATACTACTACAGAGTGTATGGCATTACCGCCTTTGGAGAGAAAGGACCCAAGTCGGATATGGTTGCAGTATGCGGAAAACCTGTTTATCGTTTGCGCTATGACCAGATGGAGCATACTATCACCCCGGAGGGAAAGGTGACTCTTAATTGGACGCTTGATTCAATTGGAGAGCAGTATGCCAAAAGTATGGAGGTTTTGAGGGCAACTTGCGCAGGAGGTAATTACAACTCAGTCTCAGGGATTCTCGATGGTAAAGTACGGTGCTTTACCGACTCTTTGCCTTATAGTACCAATTACTATAAGATCCGGGCTACGGGTGTAAACGAGGATCATTTCTATTCCTTGCCAGTTTTGGTGCAGCTTCAGGATTCTATTCCCCCGCTACCACCGGTAAATTTGACTGGTCGCATTGATACAACGGGGCGGGTGTACATCTCCTGGAGTCGTGGAAAGGAGCAGGACCTTCAGGGGTACCGGGTATTCCGTTCCAATTTTCTGAGTGATGAATTTTCTCAGGTAACACATACGCATACAATGGATACCGTGTTTACCGATTCGATTGATCTTTACAATTTGACGCCCCTTATCTACTATAAAGTAGCAGCAATTGATCAAAGATTCAACCAATCGGGGCTGAGTGAGGCGCTGAAGTTGGAGAAACCCGATACCATTCCCCCGGTACCACCAGTGTTTGCAGGTTATCAGGTAAGCTCTAAGGGGATTCATTTGCAGTGGGTGCACAGTTCAAGTGTAGATACTCAAAAAGAAATTCTGTTGCGGCAGGAAAGTGGGAGTGAGGACAGAACAATTGTGGGAGAATTTCTACTAGCCGATTCAATTAACTCCCATACCGATCTTAAGGTCGAAAGGGGGCAAGGCTATAAGTATTGCCTGGTGGCAGAAGATGCCAAACAAAACCAATCACCTGCTAAACGGTGGTTGGAAGTAGAGATGGCCGACAATGGATTTCGCTCCAAATTGAAAGGGGTAACAGCTGAGGCGCAACCACTGCAGGGGCAGGTTTTGTTGCGATGGAAGAGGAAAGCAGACGAGGTGGAACACATCAATATCTACCGGGCACAGGAAGGAGAAGCCCTTCAGTATTATTGTTCTGTAGAAAATAAGAATTCCTATAAGGATACCAATGTGGAGCTGAATACGCAATACCAGTACAGGCTCCAGGCTGTATACCGGGATGGGGGAAAATCTCCCTTTACCGAGGTGCTTCGGGTTCATTATTAGTAAGAACTCCGGTTGGTTTTTTTTAAGTCAACCATTTATCGGGTGAAATAGAAACTGTTTCACCATAGATTGTTATTTGCATTTCTAAAACTTTGAATATGAGGTTTCGATTTCTACTCTTTTTATTTTTAGGATTACTTTTTAATAATTTTGTTGCATTTACCCAGGGGCTAGTGTACAATGGACAGGTTAGGATTGAAATTAGTATTAGTAAAATACAAGCCTATGATGTAGATGAAAACAAAAGTGATGGTCCTGATAATAAGTTTAATATTCGAAAAAAATCAAGTACCGACAAAGATTATGTAGATTATAGATACATTACAGGAACAAGTGTTCAGAATGTTAAGGCCTGGCGCGATTGGACAAGTTTGAGTATAACATTGCCGAGTTGGTTCCATTACAAAACCTATTCGGTTTCCAATACTACTTTAATAGAATTTTTTAAGAAACCTGAAAATGTAATTGAATATGAGTTGCATGCCTGGGAAAAGCAAGGTGCCACAGCTTTTCATGGATCCAAAAAGAGGTATAATTATTATTGGGACATTACTCTTTTTGACATTATAAAAGATGATTTAAGTCCGGGATGGCATACTTCAAAGAAATTTATCAATAAAGGGGATAAGCATTGGGCCATACAGTTTCAATATTCCATTACTCCACCAATACCAGCGATAAAAGCACATGCGGAGATTCATAAATCAGGAGATAAGCCAATTCAACTGGAGACTACTCCTTTGGATTATGGCTCAAATGTTTACTATGAATGGGAGGTGAATGTTAACAATGCCGGACATGAGGAATTTGTGGAATGGGATATAACGGATTATAGTGGGTATTACAGATGTATGCGCGAATGTGAGGAATTCAAAATGGCCGAAAATGAGCAAAATGAATCTACTCTTCGTAGTAATCGTGAGACAAATGTTGAAATTGGATCTTCCCTTTCCAAATTTAATTATTCCTTGGAGGGCAATTTGCAGAATGTTGAATTTGATCCCACTATAGGGCCAAAATTTGATAAGTGTGAGGACATTTGTGGTTCCGAATTCGGCAAGAGAATCACCAAATACATTGTAGATTTTTCAAAAGCCAATGATGTGAATCTGAAAACCAATATTACTCCCAATGGAAAACTGAGTTATCAGCCTGCACAATCCTCCCTGTTTCATAGGAATATGAAATTTCGTGTTACTTCATTTGTTAAAAGTGGTACCAAAAAATTGAAGAGTGTAAGTCCTTCACAAGAAATCGTTCTGAATGTTTTTCCCCCATTTCCCCAAATAAGTTTAGGGGGCAAAAAGAAAGTAACCTGTTTCGGTGGCTCGGATGGGGAAATTACAGTAAATATTGACGGTGATGTTAACAACGGAGTGGATGAATATAGAATTGGTCTAAGGAAGATGAAAGATTCCAATAGTGCTATATATACAAAGAATTGGAATACTACCAGCTCTCATGTCCAATTTGATACTCTATCCCAGGGGGTTTACAAAATATCGGTAAGCAACAGTTTTTCAAGGGTAGATACCAACGAATTCTTTAATTCACACAGTAAGGTCAAAGACTTTTTTCTGGTGGGACATGTTATTCAAGAATTTGAAATTGATCAAAACCCTAAACTTACGCTTACAGACTTTGACTTCGAAACAACCGGGAATTGTGATGAATACAAAATTATAAATCCTGCTGCAGGTGGAGGGGTATCAGGCTATACCTACTCTTTAACGGGTAAAGAACCTTATGGTGCTGTGAATTCCCTGGGACCAGCAATTCTGTTCTCAGGTAAAGAAACTAGTAAAAGCGCAACCCTTTATATGAAGGATAAGGTTGGTTGCAAGGTGTCTCATTCGAAATCCAGGACCCGAAATAAGACATTGGATTTAGGCTTGGGCCTGGTTCCGTCAGAACCCATCAAATGTCATGGAGAAACCGGTAGTTTGGAAATTTTTGGTTCAGGGGGTGCCGCACCATATCGATTTTACCAGATTTCCATTGACACTAAGAATGAGGTGAAACCGGTAGGAACAATTGCCTCTGGTTTTAAGGGAGGGAACCACGCCATATTTGTGAAAGACAAGCATGGATGTTCCGTTAGGAAAACAATTTCATTGAAAGAGCCGGAACTCATTACATTCGATTTGAACTATCCCATAATAAAGAATCTGGGATGTTACAATGCCCAAAATGGGGAAGTTACCATGAAGTTTAAAGGAGGAACAGGCAACTATGTTAGCGTTAAGTTATTCCATAAGACTAAGGATCTAAAAGAAGAAATGAAAGATGTAGCTCGAAATGCCGAGGTTACTTTTAAGAATTTGAAAGCCGATACTTATTATGTAGAAGTGCACGATGCAATGGATTGTAGCTTTACAAGTGATAATTTTGTGGTATCGCAGCCGAATGATATAGAAATAACGCATACCGGAACAGGATATACCGATATTATCTCAAATGAAGTATTTGATTTTTCCTGTAACAATGCATCAGAAGATATTAATGTGGTGGTGAAAGGGGGAACTCCTCCCTACGAAGTATATTACGGTACTCTTCCTTCTAAGAGTGTAAGTAAGGAAAATGGAAAAGCTCCTTTTCGAATTTCTGAAGAGAATCCTGTTTTTCAAATAACAGATGCTGGTACGTGTGATAATACAAGAGATCTTGACTTGTTAATGCCAGCTGCACTATCCATTAAGATATCAGCTCCGAAATACGAGGCCGATAATGGGGATGTTTTTCAGATTAGAAAAAAGGGAGGTACGGAGGATGTAGATGTTTTGATTTCAGGAGGGATTGCTCCTTTTAATTATGAATTGCTAAAAAGTGGGAGTATCGTAAGACAGGGTACTTCCCAAAAAAGACAATTAACTTTTACTGGTTTAACCGAAGGGAATTATAGGGTAAGAGTCGCAAATACCTGCAATGAAGATTGTGATACAGAGGAACCTTTCCAATTGGATGAGCCTGAAATTTTAGAAGTTACCACTTCGAGTCCAAAGACCAATGAGTACGAGATACAATGTTATGGATTAACAGGGAGAATAAAAGTTTTGCCGAAGGGGGGAATTTACACTTACACTTTAAAATTGACAGGACCTGGAGGATATTCAGAAACTCAAAAGTCAAAAGGGGAAGAGAAAATATTCAAAGACCTTAAGGCCGGTGAATATTACCTTTCAGTAAACGACAAGTACCAGACTAAATTACAAACCATTAAAATTCCTATAAGACAACCTGAAAAATTAAAACTGGAGTTAGAGAGTCCTAAATATCACGGCTTCAACATCCCCTGTTCCTACAAGACCGGTTCGGTTCTTGTAACACCTTCGGGAGGATTGCCAAAATATAGTAAGAAGTATACCTATACCGTTCGGCAAATGAATCCCCAAAACGTAGGACTGGAAGAAAACGATGTAGCGGGTCCCATAAGGTTCAGTGATTTGAATGAAGGAACCCACACCTATACCGTATCGGATGCGAATGGTTGTGAAGCGATAGGTTTAGTTACTCTTACAAAACCAAAACTTCTTGATATTACCAAGGTTAACCTAACAATGCCTTCCTGTAATAATAAAGATATGGGGGAAACCTCTCTGCAGGAGGATGGTAAGATTCAGGTGAGTGCTTTAGGAGGAGTTGGTATAAATGGATCTGAATACAAATTCCACCTACTACGCGAAGCTACTGAGACTACTCCCGAGAAGTCTACCACGATGAAAGGTAAAATCGGGACATTTAACGGATTGATTTCCGGTATGTACCGGGTGGTGGTGGAGGATGCCAATGCCTGCTACGATACAGTAAACGATAATAGATTGAATCAACGGCAGCTGCTCCAAATTGTTGATAAAACAATCAACAAACCTCGTTGCCACGGGGATGCAAATGGAGAATGGAAGAGTACCATACTGGGGGGAACCGTTACCGATGGTTCCTACACCTATTCCATTCTAAAGGATGACAAAGTTTTCCGAAACGGCAGTGTCCCTCTAAAGGATAAGGGTTCTCCTTTTGCCCAGGATAATCTGGCTTTTGGCGAATACACCATTAAGATCAATGATGACCTTGGCTGCTTATTTCAGATGGATACCCTTGTGAAGCAACCAGCCCCACTGGTGAATACCCTGGATGTAATGGGCGTTAATATTCTGGATGAAAGCAATGAGTTTAAATTCAAATGTTTTGGAGACAACAATCGCAATGAATTACAAGTTGCCGGAGGAACCCCAAATTACACTGTCGAAATCAGGAAGGAGGGAATTCCCTTTGAAATACTTAGTGGAGTACCTGAGAATTCTACCAGGTATACGCAGGAGATGACCTCGGGACACTACAGCATTGTAACCACAGATGATCATGATTGCCAATCTCCCGTAGGAGAATTCTTCCTGGATCAGCCCCTGAAAATTAAGCTTTCCCATTCCGGTCCTTCCTATACCGATGAGAATACCGGTGAGGTTTTCGATTACACATGCTTTGGGGCCGATCAGTTAATTGACGTAACTGTTGAAGGAGGAACTCCCGGCTACCATATTACATACAAGGGAGTTAAAAAAGATATTTCGGATTCGGGAGAAACAACTCAATTTGTAGTAACCGATACCCTTCTTCTTTTTGATGTTTGGGACGAAAATGGTTGCAACCTCCCTTACAGGGATACTTTAAATCAACCGGATCCAATCGAATTGAAGCTAACCCCAAGCATTTATACCTCAGGAGCAGGGATCGAATACAATATCAAATGTCATGGTGGTGTGGATAACCTGCAGGTGGCTGCAACCGGTGGCATCGCTCCTTATACCTTCGAATTAACAGGAATGGGGCGGAAGGAAAGTTTGATTTCCGTAGATGGGACAGGTACTTTTTCCAATTTACCCGCAGGTGATTACTCGGTTCGAGTAGTTGGAAATTTCGATGAGGAATGTGATAGAACTGGTAGCATTACCCTAGTTGAGCCCGATAAACTCGATGTGGTTGCTATTCTTTCCAATCACAATGGATTTGAAATTAAATGCAATGGTTTTTCGGATACACTCTGGGTGGAGCCCAAAGGGGGAATCTTTCCGTACTACCTGAAACTGGAAGGACCTTCGGGCTTGCAGGAAAAGGATTTGGTAGGGGAGGAAACCGTATTTTTCAAAGGATTAACAGCCGGCACCTACAAGCTTAGCCTTACCGACAGCAAGGATGCCTGTGAATTTACCTCGAGTTACACCTTAACCCAGCCGAAAGCCCTGGGGGTGGAACTGATAACCTCAAGTTATCCCGGAGGCTATCAAATACGTTGTTCCAACCAAAAAGATTCTGTGATAGTTATTCCTGGCGGAGGTTTACCACCTACAGGAGATTTTGAGTACACCATTGTGCAGATTGATGAGGAGGGCAAGAAATTGAAAAACACCAAACCTTATGGAGAAGCAGCTACATTCAGGAATCTGGATGAGGGGAAATACACCTATCAGATAACAGACATCAACAAATGTTTCCTTTCTGATTTTGTTGTGCTCACAAAACCCGATCCTCTCAGGATTACCAGTGTCGATTTTACCATTCCTTCCTGTCATGAGGATGATATGGGCGATCTATCGAAGAGACAGGATGGGGAAATAGCAGTGGATGTGGAAGGAGGTGTTGGTTTTGCCGGGAATAGTTACGATTTCTTACTCAACAGTATGGCCCAGCCCGAAGCCCGGAATCGCATGGATTCCATTCGGGGTACTGTAGCCAATTTTACGAAACTGGCAACCGGAGAATACATCATCCAGGTAAAAGATACCAATAGCTGTTGGGACGAGTGGGATCATCAACTTATGAAACAGAAACCCTTGCTTCACCTGGTTAACTTTAAATCCACTATTCCGGAGTGCTACAATGCCGATAACGGAAAATGGGTGAGTACCATCGAAGGGGGGACAGCCAGTAAGAATATCTACAACTATATTCTATCCAAAGACGGGGAAGAATTCCGGTCCGGGATTACCGGCCCCCAATGGGATCAAAACCGCTTGCGAACCGGTGATTACACCATTGAAATTACCGACGACCTGGGCTGTTACTACCGTCAGGAGGAGAAGCTTCTACAACCTGATGTGATGGCCATAAACTTCGATGTAATGGGGGTAACTGCTTTTGGAGCGGCCGATGGAGCCGCAGAGGCAAGGGTTACCGGAGGAAATGGTGGTTACCGGTACCAATGGTACCACAAGGGAACTCAGCTTACGGGCGAACAGAATTCCAAATTGGGACCCCTTGGTGCAGGCGAGTACACTCTCGAGGTTTGGGATGAGAAGAATTGTCCCTACGGGAATACAGATTTTGGAAGAGTCAATGGCTTAAAAAAGAGTGTGGAAGTAAAAGAGCCGGGAGGCAAGTTAAGTATTGTGGTAAGTCCTGTACAGCCCAGCTATTTTGGGGCATCCGATGGATCTTTAGAAGTTTCGGCAGTAGGAGGATGGCCTTATGCCGTATGGCCGGGTTACCAGTTCTCCCTCAACCATGGAGAGTGGAAAATTGCCAAACGATTCGAGAACCTTACCGCAGGTTGGTATCAATTAAGGGTGAAAGATAGCAAGGGAGTGATGGATTCTCTTCGGGTGGAGATCAAGCAACCCGAAAAGATTATTATAAAACTTGAGAAAAGCGATTGTTTGTGTGCCGGAGATCAAACCGGGCAAGTAAATGTTTCGGTTCTTGGTGGTACCCCTCCCTATCAGTATGCTTTGAATCATGCTTCAGGTTTTAACCGCCAAAACCAATTCACGGAACTTACGGCCGGGACCTACCGAATTTATGTGAAAGACAAATTGGGCAACATTCAAAGTGAGTTTGTAGATATTGACCAGCCCGAAGATTTACAGCTTCAACTTCTGAATAGGATACACAGTACCTGTAACGGCAGCAACGGAAGTGTGCAGATTCAGGTCAGCGGCGGAACACCATCCTACTACATCAAATGGAGTGGGATGAATCCTGAAAACAGGTTGGCCCCCGTGGGGCTGGCAGCTGGAAATTACAAGGTTCAAGTTACCGACCGGAATGCCTGTGCCGAATCCCTGGAAGTCAGTATACAGGAGAAGAAGGGGCCCGAGATTCTGCTCAAAGAGATAATCCCCGCTACCTGTCATCAGGCCAAAGACGGGAAGATTACTGTGGATGTAAGCGGAGGAACCCAACCTTTCGATTTTTCATGGAATGAATTGCCCGGGGTTACTACTCCTTTTATTGAAGACTTGGGTAAGGGGAGCTATTCCGTATTGGTTAGCGATATTAACAATTGTTTCGACGAAGCGACCTTTGAACTATCCGGTCCTGATCCCCTGGAATTGTACGTTTCAAGTATACAGCCACCCAATTGTGTGGGCATCGACGATGGTATGCTGCAGCTCCAGGCCGAAGGCGGTACCCCCGGTTACACCTACTCCCTCAACGGGCAGGAAAAGACCAGCGGGCTGTTTGTTGGTTTGGGAGCCGGTCCTTTAGAGTTAAAACTTCGCGATAGTCATGGTTGTCAGGAGCAACTGGAGGCTGAGATGAATGCACCCGTACCGGTTGTAATTGAAATGCCAGCCGATTACTACCTCTGTCGCAATCAGAGCCAACCCATAACTGCCGGTATCGAGGGTTCCAGCAGCCGTTGGTTCTTTGAGGGGGAGGAGATCGGCTCTCAATCCGAAATCGAAGTATCCGGGGCAGGACGGTACCACCTTTTGCTAACAAGTGATAAAGGATGTGAAGCGAATTTCGACTTCAATGTTTTTCAATTGGATTATGAGGTGGTGGCCGATTTTGTAATACCCGGCAAAGGCATCGTGGGGGATACCCTTATTGGGGTCGACATTTCCTGGGAAATGCCCGATTCCATCCATTGGCAGTTGCCCGACGCATTCAAGGTGGTGAAACGGGAGGAGTCATCGGTGTGGTTGCAGGTTTTGAAGCCGGGAGTCCATACCGTGGGGCTTACCGTTTTCAAGGAGGAGTGCAGCGACTACCTCGAAAAAACGGTAACCGTTGAGAATTCAGGCAGCCGCAAAGCCTGCCTGGTGCGTCCCGATGAAGTTTATATCAAGGAGGCCATTCTCTACCCCAACCCCAACCGGGGAGATTTTAGTGTGAAAGTTGTCCTGAGCAAGCCGGCCGATGCCAGCGTAGAAATTCTGGACATTCAAAACGCCGCCCGTATCGATTCCCGAAAAGGAACCCGAAGTGCGGTATACGAATTCAAATTTAACGACCAGTACTACTTCGTGCCCAATCGGGTGTACGTAGCCCTGGTTCGCGTGGGCCGCGAACGACGTAGCCTCCGCTTTGTAGTGCATTAATAGGGAAGCTGTTGGTGGTTGGCTTTTGGCCGATTATGCAATGTATGTCATGGTGAATGAACTATTTTGAAAGATAAAGAATGAATTGTAAAGAGATTGGAAGAATA
>JBGRQA010000006.1:0-251826 GCA_041725895.1 Marinifilaceae bacterium | reverse complement strand
AGTCCCGACGGGTCGGGATAGGTTCAAGTCCTAGAGGGGGAGCAGAAAGCCATTCCAATTTTGGAGTGGCTTTTTTTGTATCGTATCCGCCGAAGCCTTCGGCGAAGGAGGATTGTGGGATCAAGCGGAATTTTTCTACTTGATCCATTTTCTTCACTGCAGATTGTACGGATTCTTACAGGCAGAAAATTAAACCACCGTTTCAATGCAGCCGGACTAGGGTGAGGTATAGAAATTCTCACAGAAAAGGATCTGTAAATTTCAATCCTGTCAGTGTAATCTGTTTTTTATTTATCCAAATTCAGTAAATAGTACTGCAAAAACCATTTTCCTTAGTAATATCTGTGTTTTGTTGCCCTGTGGTCATTGGATTTTAGGGAAAATGTTCTGAAAGATAAAAAACGCCTCTTGATTTTGAATGAGGTGCAGATTTTTATTGTAATTTTGGGTAGTAAATATTTAACACATCTTAAACTAGAACACTCATGTACGGAAATTTCAAAGACCATCTTGCTGCGGAGATTGAGTCCATTAAGGAAGCCGGCTTGTACAAGAACGAGCGAATTATTACAACCCCTCAGGGTGCAGAGATTAAGGTAAATACCGGAGAAACTGTATTGAACTTCTGTGCCAACAACTACCTGGGATTATCCTCTCACCCACGTGTGATGGAAGGAGCGAAAAAGGCACTGGATACTCATGGTTACGGTATGTCATCTGTTCGTTTCATTTGTGGAACTCAGGATATTCATAAGGAATTGGAGAAAAAAGTTGCTGATTTCTTCGGAATGGAAGATACTATTCTGTATGCAGCTGCTTTTGATGCCAATGGTGGTGTTTTTGAACCATTGTTTACTCAGGACGATGCGATTATTTCTGATGAGTTGAACCACGCTTCCATTATTGACGGGGTTCGTTTGTGTAAAGCGGCTCGCTACCGTTACAAGCACGCCAACATGGAAGATTTGGAGAACCAGTTGAAGCTTTCTCAGGCGCAGCGTTACCGCATTATCGTTACCGATGGTGTATTCTCTATGGACGGTGATATTGCCAAGTTGAACGAGATTTGCGACCTGGCTGACAAATACAATGCATTGGTGATGGTTGACGATAGCCACGCTTCCGGATTCATCGGAAAAACCGGTCGTGGAACCCACGAATACCACAATTGCATGGATCGTGTAGATATTATTACCGGTACTTTAGGAAAAGCCCTGGGTGGAGCTCTTGGTGGATTTACAACCGGTAAAAAGGAGATCATCGACCTTCTGCGTCAGCGTTCTCGTCCTTACTTGTTCTCCAACTCATTGTCTCCTGTGATTTGTGGTGCTTCGATTGCTGTATTTGATATGCTTTCTGAGTCTACAGAGTTGCGTGATAAGGTAATGTGGAATGCCGATTACTTCCGTACCCGTTTGGTGGAGGCTGGATTCGACGTGAAGCCATCTGAGTCAGCCATTGCTGCGTTGATGTTGTACGATGCGGTTCTTTCACAGAAGTTTGCTGCTAAATTGCTGGAGGAAGGAATCTATGTAATTGGATTCTACTATCCTGTTGTACCAAAAGAGCAGGCTCGTATCCGTATTCAGCTTTCGGCAGGACACGAAAAAGAGCATCTGGACAAAGCACTGGAAGCTTTCATTAAGATTGGTAAAGAACTTAAAGTTATCGAATAGTTCTTCCTAAAATAGATTGAAAAGGGTGGCTTTGGCTGCCCTTTTTTTGTTAATTAGAACCAAATGAGTAAATTCATATCCTATTTTAATTAAGAATCTCATGAAGAAGTTTTTACTGTTTGTTTTTGCTGGAATTCTGCATCTTTCCCTGTCTGCGCAATTGTACCGATCCTCAGAGTTTCTTTTGGGGGGTGCAGTGGGCTACAGCTATCCGGTTGGGGATTTTGCCGATGTGTCCCACCATGGTTTCTCCGGAAGTTTGGTGGGGCGTTGGTTGCTGAACGAACAGATTGGAGTGGGCTTTGAAGCTGGCTATTCCCTGTTTGGGAAGGATGATGCCTATTGGAATGTAGGCAACCGGGGGGAAATTGATGTGAACTACCAGTTGATTCCTTTACTTTTGAATGGGACCTATATTTTTAAAGCCTGGGACCGGGATTTCAAACCCTATGCTTCGGTGGCTTTTGGGTATTTCCTTTTCCGAAACCATGTGGATTTTAACTCTGTAAATTCCGAACCGGTTCCCTACAACTCTGATCCTTCGCTGGAATATACAATAAAGGAGAATAAAGTAGGAGTGGTTCCATCTCTGGGGTTTATGTATTACCTCTCCGATTACCTGGCTTTTGATATGAATCTTCGTTATACCTATGTGCCCAATTTTTCCAAAATGAGGGATGTGAAACAAAAATTTACGAATGTAAGCGAGGGCTTTGATAAATATCGTATTGAGGAGAATTATTCTTTGGGGTTCGATAAAATTTCAAGTTTGGCCTTAAATGTGGGCTTGCTCTATCGCTTTTAAATATATGGTATCCTTCGCGGGACTGATGGGAGCAATTCCGAGACAAGAAGTACCATTTCCGGGACAGGTAGTCCCGCCCTTCGGGACATGGGATATGGCCTCTGTGACACGATTACACCCTTCCGGGACAAAGGATGACTTCTTCCGGGACAGAAATGTGATATAGGATGATGTCCCGGACCGGAATTTGAAAAAGATTTTTGTAATATCTAAATTGCAGATAAAAGAAATCCCCCCGCAGCAGCAGAGGGATCTATAGTGTTATAATCGATTTTTTTGTCTGACTTATTTGGTATTTATTCTTGCCAAAAGCCAATAGTTAGCAGGGAGAAATTTGAAGCCAAAGTTTACATTGAAACCTGTAACTCGTAATGGAGTTGTTAAAACAATCCATGAATCTGAGCTTCCACTTTGTCCATAATGTTGTTTAAATCCTCACGGTTTTCCAGGAAATCGATGTTGTCTGCATCCACAATCAGGAGTTTTCCATCCGTGTAATTATTGATCCAGTTCTCGTAGCGTTCGTTTAGGTTCTGCAGGTAGTCCAGTCGGATAGTCTCTTCGCAGTCGCGTCCCCTTTTCTGAATTTGGTTCACCAGTGTAGGAACCGAGGAGCGCAGATAGATTAAAAGATCAGGGGGTTGAACCATGGAGGTCATCAATTTAAACAGCTGGCAGTAGTTGTCGAAATCACGTGAGGTCATCAGGCCCATGTCGTGCAGGTTGGGGGCAAAAATCTGGGAATCCTCATAGATGGTTCTGTCTTGAATGATATTCTTCCCTGATTTGCGGAATTCCATAATCTGGTTGAATCGGCTCTTCAAAAAATAGATCTGCAAATTGAAGGACCAACGTTGCATTTCGTCGTAAAAATCATTCAGGTAGGGGTTGGTATCAACATCTTCATAATGCGCTTCCCACCCGTAATGTTCCGAAAGTAATTTTGTAAGTGTGGTTTTTCCTGACCCTATATTGCCGGCAACTGCGATGTGCATAACTCAAATAGAAATTAAAGGTCTGCAAATATTTGCAAACGAAATGTGGTTTTGATGTTCTGGTAAATTTTAAAAGAGACCGTGAAGCTGAGCGTCGATCTTATCGATTACTCCGCTTAAATCTTTGGGGTTTTTGATGAAGTTGATGTTGTCAACATCAATAATCAGGAGTTTCCCTTCTGTGTAGCCTCCAATCCAGGCCTCGTATCGCTCGTTTAAGCGCTTCAGGTAGTCCAGACGAATCGTGTTCTCGTAATCTCTTCCCCGTTCCTGTATGTGGTTCACCAGGGTTGGAATTGTGGCTCTTAAATAAACCAGGAGGTCCGGAGGTTGTACCAACGAACTCATCAATTTAAAAAGCGATTGGTAATTGTCGTAATCCCTTTGAGCCATCAAACTCATTGAGCGCAGATTGGGTGCAAAAATGGCAGCATCCTCATAAATGGTACGATCCTGAATGATGTGTTTGCCCGAACGGCGAATGTCCTGAACCTGGTTGAACCGGCTGTTCAAGAAGTAGATCTGCAGGGCAAAAGACCATCTCTGCATGTCATCGTAAAAATCATTCAAATAGGGGTTGTCGTCAACATCCTCATAGTGAGCTTCCCATCCGTAATGTTTTGCCAGTAATCCCGTAAGAGTGGTTTTACCGGCTCCAATATTTCCTGCGACGGCAATGTGCATAGTTATGTTTAATTTTATATTGAAAAATCAACTAAAATTAAGAATAATTTTTGGATTTCATTCCTCTAATTTTCCGGATTGCTTCTATGTGGTAGTAATTCAGTTGTTTACGGTTTGTAGGTTGATTTTCTGGTTGTCTCCAAAAAAGAGGATGCCCGATTCAATTCGGAGCTGTTTTCCCTGGAAATTGATTCCGGGATAGAGTTGTGGATCGGTTTGGGAATCAGGCGTAAATCGGAAGCATTTATTTTTCTTGAGATAGGTGATTCCGTCTTTGTCGATTTGAAAGGATTCGATGCCCGGGATATGCAGCATCTGCCTGTAGTGGCCCAGTTGGGTTAATACAAGCAGACCTTTGCCGGGAAGTAGGAGGTAGAGGAGCTCTCCTTTTTCCCGCATGATGGTTGGCTCTGTTTCGTTGAGCAGGGATCCCAGCAGAATACTCCTGACGATAATTTGCCCGTTGGCCGAAATATGCAAGGCCTGATCTTCTTCCGAATCGTAAAGCCAAAAACCTCCTTGTGCCGAACTACATACCAGTTTGGTTTCGTTGGAACTAAATTGATAGAGGTCGATGGAATTGCCAATTTCTGCAAGCTGCTTGTTCAGGAACAGAATGCGATTGAAGTCTTCGTAGAAAACCAGAATCCGCAGGGGATCACTCGCATCTGCGGAGGTTATATTTCCCCATTGGGAGTTGGAGTAGTATCCTGATTTTTCTCCCTCCGAATTGTATTTCAGAATCTGAGTATTATCAATGCAATACAAATTGCCCAGGGCATCACTGGTAATAAAATCAGACTGCTGATTAATAGTAACTATGTCCTGGCTGGCAAAAGCTAGTGCAACCAGAAGGAGAAAGGTTTTTCCCATTTGTCTGTTCGTTTATTCGGCCTGGTTCAATTGTAGTAATTCCTCCATCAGCTTACGGTCGTTGCAAAGTCTCGGCACTTTATTCTGTCCTCCCAGTTTGCCTTTCGATTTCAACCAGTCGTAGAAGAGATCGTTACGGGCAAGAGTAATAATTGGAGGATCTAAGGTAATGTTTTTGTACCGTTTTGCCTCGTAATCCGAATTTAGACTCCGAAGGGCCATATCCAGTTCGAAGCCGAATTTTTCGATGCTTTCTGGTTTTTTCTCGAACTCAATCAGCCATTCGTGGCCTCCCTTTTGATCATCACTCATAAAAACAGGGGCGGCTGAGTACTCCCGAATGATGGCATTGGTTTTTTCACAAGCTAGTTTCAGTGCCTTCTCAGCATTGTCTATAATCAATTCTTCGCCAAAGGCATTGATGAAAAGTTTAGTACGGCCACTGATCTTAAATTTATATGGATATTTGGAGGTGAAGTGGATGGTATCGCCGATACGATATCTCCATAACCCACCATTGGTGCTTATCAGCAGGGCATAGTTCTTGTTTAGTTCCACCTCGTCCAAACCGATAACCGGTGGTTGCTCCTGGTGGAAATGTTCCATTGGGATAAACTCGTAGTAAACCCCGTAATCCAGCATCAGCAGCATGGCATCGTCTTCCGGATCATCCTGAATACCAAAGAATCCTTCGGAAGCATTGTAGGTTTCCATGTAATGCATATCCGGCTTGGGCAGAAGTTTCTTGTATTGTTCCCGATAGGGTGTGAAACTAACGCCTCCGTGAACAAAAAGTTCAAGATTGGGCCAGATTTCGTGAAGGTTTTCCTTGCCGGTATATTCAAGAATGTATTTGAGAAGTACCAAATACCAGGAAGGAACTCCGGATAAACTGGTTACGTTTTCCTGAATGGTGGCAATGGCCATTTTGTGAATCTTCTCCTCCCACTCATCCATTAAAGCGATGGAGGTCTCCGGGGTACGAATAAAATTGGCCCAGAAAGGTAAATTCTGAATCAGGATGGCCGAGAGATCGCCGTAATACGATTCGTTGCTGAAGTTGTTGATTTGATGGCTTCCTCCCAGTGTGAGGCCCTTCCCAAGGAAGATGTTGGTGTCGGGGTAGAGATTTGTGTAGAGGGCCAAAATATCTTTTCCCCCTCTGAAATGGCAATTCTCCAAAGCTTCCGAACTAACAGGAATAAACTTGCTTTTGGTTTGGGTGGTTCCGGAGGATTTGGCAAACCATTTGATTTCCGAAGGCCAGAGCAGATTCTGCTCCCCTTTTCGTAAACGGTCTACATAGGGTTTGATGTCCGGATAACTTTGAACCGGGAGTCGGTTCTTGAATTCTTCGGGGCTTGTAATGCTTTGGAAATGATGTTTTTTTCCCCACTCGGTTGAACGCGCCTGTTCCAGCAATTGCAACAGGGTTTGATTCTGAGTTTCTACCGGATGTTTCTTAAAGAAATCAATTTGCGATAGTCTTTTGGTATTAAACCAGCTTACTATAGAATTAATTAAGGGCATAGTTGTACAAAATGGGTTATTAAGGTATCTTAAATATAATGAAAATTTGACGTTTGTGATTCCCTCTTCAGGCAGAATGATTCAAAATTATGTTGTTTTTAAGTATCTTTGGATGAATATTTTATAAATCAACGACTTTTATACTATGAATTTTCTGGATATAATTTTAGCCATTCCATTGCTGTGGGCTGTTTATAAGGGATTTACCAAAGGATTGATTGTGGAGGTGGCCACCTTGCTGGCTTTGGTGTTGGGGATCTATGGTGCTTTGCATTTTTCAGATTTCACAGCCGATTTTATTCGGGAGCAATTGGATTACGATTCAAAGTATATGGCCTATATTTCCTTTGTGGTTACCTTTCTTGTGATTGTTATAGGAGTGAATCTATTGGGGAAATTACTGGATAAGCTGGTGGAAGCAGTTGCACTGGGACTGGTCAACCGACTGTTGGGGATTTTCTTCTCCCTGGCCAAAGCCGTTTTGATTCTTAGTATTCTGGTCAATCTTCTCGATCGGGTTGATCAACGATTTGGTTTTATTTCCAAGGAAAAGAAAGAAAAGAGTTTCCTATACCAGCCTTTAAACCAGGCAGCAGAAATGATCTATGATTTCTTCGATTTTGATTTTTCCAAAGCGGGGAAGGACAAGAAAGAGGTGGATGAAAAAGTGGAGGAATTGCCAATTCAAATCTAAATTCCATGAACCTGAAACGTTTGTTAAAAGTGCGTCGCAAGCGGGAGTTGGCGTACCCCGAAATGTGCCCGAATTGCTATCATGCCCTTCATGGCAAGTATTGTTCCAATTGTGGCCAGTCGGTCCGGGATTTCCATCGTCCCTTCTGGAGTGTTATTAATGATGTTGTGGGCGACATTGCCGCCTTCGACAACCGGTTGGTGCGCACAATTGTTCCTCTGCTAATTACACCTGGTAAGCTAACCCGCGAGTTTATGCGAGGAAGAAGGGCCAGCTATATGCCCCCCTTTAAATTGTACTTATTTCTGACTTTTATTGCCTTTTTTCTCTTGTCTTACAACCATAAGCCCGAGACAATGGAAAATGAAGAGGGACACCTGGCTATTAAAAGTTCTGATGGAGAGGTGTATGATGTAGAGAAGTATTTTATTGATGATCCAGAAGAGGAGGAAACACCCCTGGATTCTCTTCAGCAAGACAGCTTGAAATTGGGCAGGGATACGACTTTAACAGTTGATTCCAGGGAGAAAAGTTCCCAGGTGGATGAGCAGAGTAAAGACGGCAATAATATGGATCTAGAGTTTAATGGGAATGTTAAGGGTCTAATTGATATGTACAAGATGAACCCCGGGTTGGTGATCGACAATGCCTTTAAAAAGCTTTCTCAAACCTTGTTCTTTATACTGCCTCTGTTTGCTCTGTTGTTGTGGCTCCTGTATGTTCGCCGAAAGTTGTATTTGCTGGAGCACCTGCTTATTTCCGTGAATTTTCACAGCTACATTTTCCTGGTCGTAATTTTGAGTGAACTTTTGATCATGATCAACTGGAGTGTTACAACAAGTTTGGGACTCTACTTGTACTTTACCATCCCCCTTCGTCTGTTTATGGAAATGAAGTTTTACTACAAGCAGGGTTGGATCAAGACATTTATTAAGTTTGTGATACTATCTTTTTGGTATAATATTATGGTACTTGTGGGTCTTGGTTACAGCCTACTGACTTTGGTTGTTTAAAATCCTTATGAGATAAAGCATTTATTTTGAAATTGTAATGCGTATCTTTGCAACATAGAATTGTTATTGAAAAATTAGCAACAAGCAGATTATAGATCATCTTCTTCTTTTCTGATTATTCTGTGGATGAATTCCGGGTTGGATAATGGGATGGAAGTGAAAGAGATTTTATGCTCCGATGAATCGGAATTAAAAAATTGTTACCAATGAATTTTATTGAGGAATTACAATGGAGAGGCATGATCCATGATATCATGCCGGGAACTGAAGAACAACTGAAAAAAGAACTGACAGCTGCTTATGTTGGTATCGATCCAACTGCAGATTCCTTACATATCGGTCACCTGGTGGGCGTAATGATGCTGAAACACTTTCAGGTTGCAGGACACAAACCAATTGTTTTGGTGGGTGGTGCAACAGGAATGATTGGTGATCCTTCCGGGAAATCACAGGAAAGAAATCTTTTGGATGAGAAAACTTTGCGACACAACCAGGAGTGCTTGAAAGCTCAACTGTCCAAGTTTATGGATTTTGATTCCGATGCAGAGAATTCTGCAGAAATGGTGAACAACTACGATTGGATGAAGGATTTTTCTTTCCTGGATTTTATTCGTGAAATCGGAAAGCATCTTACCGTTAACTATATGATGAGTAAAGATTCAGTGAAGAAGCGTTTGGGGTCTGAATCCAAGGCCGGTATGTCTTTTACTGAGTTTACCTATCAGTTGGTACAGGGGAACGATTACCTTCACCTATACAATAATAAGAACTGTAAACTTCAGATGGGTGGTTCCGATCAGTGGGGAAACATTACTACCGGTACCGAATTGATCCGAAGAAAGACAGGTGGAGAAGCTTTTGCTATTACTTGTCCATTGATTACTAAAGCCGATGGTGGAAAGTTCGGAAAAACCGAATCCGGAAACATCTGGTTGGATCCTGAGCGAACATCTCCTTATAAATTCTACCAATTCTGGTTGAATACCTCAGATACGGATGCTGAGAAATACATCAAGATTTTTACCCTGATTCCTCGCGAAGAAATTCAGGCCTTGATCGACGAACATAAGGAAGCACCACACCAACGTAAATTGCAGCAACGATTGGCTAAAGAAGTTACCATTATGATTCACTCAGAGGAGGCTTACAATTTAGCAGTGGAAGCTTCTCAAATTTTATTTGGCCGGGCTACCTCCGAAACCTTAAACAAACTGGATGAGGATACTTTCCTTTCTGTTTTTGAGGGAGTACCTCAATTTAATGTAACCAAAGCGGAATTGGAAGAAGGGGTGAACCTTGTTGATCTTTTGGTCGTAAAAGCAGAAGTATTCCCATCCAAAGGTGAATTGCGCCGATTGTTGAAAGGGAATGCCATTAGCTTGAATAAGGAAAAAGTTCAGGATGGTGAGATGCAGGTGAATTCCGAAAATCTTATAGGCGGAAAATATTTGCTGGTTCAGAAGGGAAAGAAAAACTATTTCCTGGTTGTAGCAAACTAAGATTTTAAGATAAATGCAACTTAAAGTTGCTCTGTTTGTTTTGTATTAACATAAATACTATATTTACCCATACAAATTTTAACTGCTTAAATCTTTTGTCTATGAAATTTTTGAAATATGCACTAATCGTGTTGTTTTCCGCTGGCTTGATGAGTTGTGGTGGAAGTAGTGGTGGTGACGATGATAAAACTGATGTAACCAAGCCCACTGTAAATTTAACTACTCCTGCTGAAGGTCAGGAAATTGTAGCAGGAACTATTTTAAAGGTGTCTGCTGCTCTTTCAGATAATGTGGAATTGAACGAATATGTAGTTACTATTGCGAAAGGAACCAAATCGGTTAAAACGGTGAAGGAATTCAAATACGATAGTCGTTCAATGAGTGGTTTGCCAACTATTTCCGGTAAGAGTTACGATTTGAGTTTTGACATTGAGGTTCCTCAAGATGCAGAACGTGAACCGTATGTTTTTACCATAACTGTGTCTGACAAAACAGGGAACGAAACAGTGGTAAAAAGAAGCATTACCATTAAGGCATAATAGTAAAAAAAACTAGGATAGATATAGAAGGGAGTTGCAACAGCAACTCCCTTTTTTAGTTGTAATCGGTATGGAATTCAATTCCAAAGAGTGAAATGTCATCTATTACCGAATGATTTTTCTGTTTTATCTCGATATCCTGTATAAGATCCAGGAAGGTATCTTGAATGTCTTTGGAATTTGCGAATAGTTGGGTGAGTCTTTGGAGCCCCAGTTCCATTTTTTCTCCGCTTTCCAGTTCCACCAGTCCATCGGTGTAGCAGAGCAATTTGGAGTGGTCACAGATGGTTACTTCTCCCTCTTTTACGGTAGGAATTTCATTTAGCATTCCCAGTCCGATGCATCCATCCTTTAGGAATTGGGTTTTGTTTGTTTCGTAATCGTAGAGCATTGGGGGATAATGACTCGAGTTGATGTATTTTAATTTTCGGGTTGTGAAGTTGAATTTACCAATAAAAATGGTGAGGAATTTTTCATTGTTGGCACTGGCACACACTTTTTGATTGAGTTGATGGATTAAATCAGTAAGCGATACCAAAGGGGTAAACAGCGCCCGTAAAGTGGCCTGAAAGTTGGACATGATCAATGCAGCCGGAATTCCTTTCCCCGAAACATCAGCAATGCAAAAGCCCAGTTCCTGGTTGTTGAAATTGATGAAATCGTAGTAATCCCCTCCAATTTCCCGATGGGGCTGGTAGAAGGCCCGGGTTGATACATACTTGTTTTGAGGAAGACTGTTCTGGTTGGGAATGAGTTGACTTTGGATGCGGGAAGCCACTTCCATTTCTTTCTTGAATGCCTCCTGTTTTAGGAGTTCCTTGTACATGCGTTTGTTTTCCATCGCCACAATAATGATGTTGGAGATGGTTTGTATGAATCGCAAGTGCTTAATGGCAGGACTAATTCCGTCCATTTCCTGGTCAATATCCCCGATAAGAATATAGGCCAGTACAGATTCCTTGTGGAATACCGGAATAATAAAATCGTAGGGCCACAATACCTTGGGAGATTCCCTGGTAATTCGGGTAATTTCATTGTAAGCGGTAAGGTGTTTTTCAACCTTGATTCGTTTTATTTTTTCGGATTCAATTCCTGAGGCAAGGAGTGGTTCCCAATGTGTGGTGAACTTGTATACGATTACCTTTCCAATGAATAAATCCTCCAAAAGAATATTTCGGTATTTTTCCAATAAATCATCAATTGAATCATTTTCATTAATAGATTGGGTAATATCCAGTATACGATCCAACTTGAATTTATTCTTTGGTGTTTTTTTCTTGGTCACTATGTGGTTTGTTAATTTCTGCTAATTTATGAAATATCCGAATATCAGACAATTCAATAGATAGGAGATATAAAAAAAGGGCCTCAATGGGCCCTTTGGGAAAGTTGTTTCGCAAATAGAAAACTATTGCTTAACTCGTTCGGTATATTCGTGGCTACGAGTATCAATTTTGATTTTATCACCAGTGTTAATAAACAAAGGAACCATGATAGTAGCACCGGTTTCAACAGTGGCAGGCTTCAATGACGAAGTTGAGGAAGTATCGCCACGAACACCTGGTTCGGTATAGGTTACTTCCATAACAACATGAGCTGGCAACTCTACATAAAGAGGAGTTTCGGTTTCAGCATGGAAAACAGCTTCTACAGAATCACCTTCTTTCAATAGGTCTGGTGCATTGAATAATTCCTCAGGAAGTGCAACTTGTTCGAAAGTTTCAGTGTGCATCAAATTGTAACCCATATCGTCCTTGTAAAGGAATTGGTGAGGTCTTCTTTCAATTCTGGCAACATCTACTTTAACTCCCGAGCTAAAGGTGTTATCAATTACTTTTCCTGTTTTAACGTTTTTCAATTTTGTTCTAACGAAAGCTGGACCTTTACCAGGTTTTACATGCTGGAATTGAACAATTGTATATAAATCATTCTTGAAATGAATACACATTCCGTTTTTAAAATCTGCAGTACTTGCCATGATATTAATTTAATGTATTAATTTTCTTATTTGTGGATTCAACTATAAAATAAAAAAGTTTGCCCAATAGGGCATCTCTGCAAAAATAATGGAAAACAATTAAAATTCTAGAATATCTGCTGAAATATTGGTGTTTAGCCCAAGGAAACGGACTATTCCTTTGCCTCTTTGAGAATAGATCCGAGGGGATTGGCCAGGCCGGAATAATCTACTAGATCACATTTCACAGAACCAATAAAGAGGTTGAATTTGACCCGAATGGGTAATTTATTTTGATCCGCGGAGATCCAGATAGTCATGTCGTCCTCATTTTTAAATGCTCGGCCGGTAATTACCACAGGAACAAACTTGAAACATTTAATTTTGCCCATTCGACTCCGGATGGTTTCATACCCCATAAACCGGATACGAAGAGGAAAAAGCTCATCGGCAAAGTAGGTTTGCACAACAACAATATCTCCTTTTTTCAGACTGGGCGTGAATAAATTTTGCCGGGCAAAATAAAAAGCGGACAATATATCCTGAATGTTATCTGGTACCTCGTGTACCCCCGATAATTTACTTTTTACGGTATTATTTTGGTGATCGAATTCCAGTTCATTGTACTTTCGATAACGGCCCTCCCGAATGTTTCGAATAGCTTTTATGGGAAGACTGGTTTCGGGATCAACGTAACTTTCATACGTATCCTTTACCCTGTAAATGGCATTGGGAAGACCAACGGTTCTGCCAGTTAGTACCATGTGGAAAACTTCTTGATCCTTTAATTTTTCTGTTTTTACGCTAAGTGAGGCACGTCCTCCCCGAATTAAACCGTAATGGATCACATATTTCAGGTGTTCTCCGCTCTGGTAGGCTCTGGGTTGATCTTCGGCCAGTATTGAAGAATTGAAAAAGGTGATCAAAAGGGTAAAGAGAAGGATGTGTCTGTACATGTAATAAAACTTTTGATTGGAAGAATTGTGGTTCCAGCATTTAATTTCAGGCTTCTCCTAAAGGTAATGAATTTCTTTTCCGATTTTTATCGTGTTTAAAAAAATCCAGTATTTCTTTACCCTAAAATGTTCTTTTTAGGAACTGTGGCTACAAAATCTTTCAAATAAAAGGGTTCAAAGTAAGCTACATCTTCAAACTTGTTCTCCTTGAATTTTTCCTCAGCCAACTCGGCCATATTTACAGCAGAAGGAGTGATTTCCTCCAGAAAATGTGCATTGCTATGAGAAATGGTACCGTTGCATTTGGCCGATCCGTCACCGAAGAATATAAGTTCTCTTTGGTCCAAAGTAGACAAATAGGAGGTTTCGTCAATAATATCCGCCGAGGTTTCTTTCATCAATTGGTTTTTCCCATCGAAAAAGGCAGTATAAACCTCCATTCTACGGGCATCAATCATTGGACAATACCATGCTGTTTCCGGATTTTTAAGAAGGTTTTGTACTTTTTCCATTTTGGCAATTGGATAAGCCATTGCTTCTAATGTATTGATAGCGATCAACGGAATATTGGCTCCAAAACAAATTCCTTTAGCGGTAGAAACTCCAATTCTAAGGCCTGTATAGGAACCGGGACCCATGCTGATGGCCACTGCATCAAGATCGGAAGGAGACAGCTCATTCTCTTTTAAAATGTTCTCTATGAAAACCGTCAGGAGGGTTGCATGATTCATCCCTTCCTTATTTTCCTTTAGGGAGATAATTTGTCCGTCGCGTGCTAATGCCACGGAACATACACTGGTTGATGTCTCTATATTTAATAGTAAGGCCATAATTGCGATTTGTTTGTTCTAATTAAAATGCAAAATAAGGGATAAAATATTAATAATGAAATACCCATGGTTTCTCACATGTTGTAAGTTGAGTACCGTTGATCCTGAATTTATGAAATTGTATTTCGGGTTTGGCCAAAAACTATGGTTGTATCGCTTGTTGTTATGTGTATTTGTTCCCGATTTTAGGGGAAAGAAGAATGTGGTCTTTTCTTGTATTGAGATCCGATGAAGAGACTATGACCGTACTAACTCTAGATCAAGTCCGTATCAACTCCGTATTTATACGGACTTAATACCCTGTTGATTCGAACCAATTGTAGGGAAAAAAGGTAGAAATTGTACATCTGTCTCCCCATTTGATTCAGGAGAGAAGATGGGGTGGAGAAAGTCTAATTTTCGATTGATTAATAAACTTTGTGGGGTTGGATCAATTCCAATTGTAGAAAAGAGAAGGCAAAAAAATGCCCCGACAATCCTTTTCGGACTGCCAGGGCAGCTGAGTTACTATGATGATTTGGGTTTTATAGCTTTATCTCGATGCCATTGTAAAAGTCAAGAATTTTAGTCCGGAAAATGTAATCGTATTTTGCCTGAAGCAAATCCGATTTGGATTTTAACAGGTTGTTTCTTGCCTCATTGTACTCCACAGAATTAACCAGTCCAAGGTTGAATTTCTCTTCAGTATAACGGAAGGCTTCCTCTGTAGACGAAACGGCGGTTTCACTGGAGAAGAACTTTTTCATTGCAGCCAGGGCGTTGGCATGCGCCTGCTGAATTTCTTTACGAAGAATGTTTTTTGAGTTCTCTAAATCCAGTTTGGATTGGTCGATATTGATTTTTGCATTGCTAATGCTTCTGTTCACGCTACCACCATTGAAGATGGGAATCCTTAGTGTGAAGTAAAAACTTTTGGATTCATTAAGTTCCAATTGGTCTTTGAAGCTCATTAGGCTCATTTTACTTGTTACAGGATCCTTTATTTTTAAGGTGTTAGAGTAACCAGAATTCCAATATCCATCCAGGGAAAGAGAAGGACTTCTCCTGCCTCTGGCTATTGACAGACCTTTTTTATTGCTTTCCAAACGATATTCTGCGGCTTTGATTTCCGGACGAAATTCCAGCGCACTGATGAAAACAGAGTTTGGATCAACTAAAGATTTGTTGGCATTAAGAACAGGCAATTCCGGTATCAAAATGTCAAATCCTTCAGTCGTATTCAGATCCAGTAGTTGCGCCAGATCCAAAAGTGCTAGATCGAGACTGTTTTGAGCGTTTACTACAGTAACTTCTTCACGAGCTGCCTGGGCTTGTTGTTCCATCAGGGTTCCTTTGGGAAGGGTTCCTGCTTCGACTAAAGTTTTGGTGCGATTAATTTGCAGCTTAGTGACCTTTACCTGGTCTTTGGCTACCTGAAGCAATTCTTTTTTGAAAAGAACATTCAAATAGTACGAGGTAATATTCAAGGCAAGATCCTCTTTGGCTTTTTCAACTTCCTGAAGATTTGCCTGAAGGTTGAGTTTATTTTGTTTTATGGTATTGTATTTTTGAAATCCCTCAAACAAATCAAGTGAAGAGCTCAATCTAAAATTAGTAGATTGTTGATCACGATTAATGTAGCTGTTGGTTTCAAAATCCAGAGATCTACCGTAGCTGAAGTTGTGAGATGAGGATCCGTTTAAGGAGGGTAACAAGTTCACTTTGGACTGTGTAAGGTTATTTTTGGAGAGTTGGGCGTTTAACTCCTGTTTTCGCAATTGGATGTTGTGCTCCTTAGCGTATTCAATACATTTTTCCAGGGACCAGGTTTCCTGGGCCTGAACACTATAGAGAGAAGAACTTACAATTACTGCTGCCAGTATATATTTCAATCGTTTCATTGTTAAATATTTTAAATTGTAATTTGATATAGTGCCCTTACCGGGGATTGCTCCCCGGATAAGGGCATATAGATTAGGGTTTAGGTTAGTTATTTTATTTCTTTTTCTCAGCTTTTAATTTGTCTTCTTTGGAGATCCCCTCCAAAACTTCGATGTTAATACCATCGGATAAACCGGTTTTGATAAATCGTTTTTCAAAAGTTTGAGGAGCAGTTTCCACTTCAACGAATGTGGAATCGTTTTTGAATTCCAGCAGGCTTTCGTTAACCGCTAGAACTGAATCACGCTTGTCCAGTACGATATCGGCATTGGCACTGTAACCGGAACGGATGAAATAATCTTTCTGTAATTTTACGGCTGCTTTGATCTCAAACTGAATGGCACCATTCTCTTCAACTCCTTTGGGTGAAATATACTCCAGGTGGGCGTCAAATTTTACATCTTCAATGGCTCCAATGGTTAATTTTAGGTTCATTCCCTGGGTGATTTTTCCAACTTCTGTTTCATCCACTTTCCCCTGGAAAATCATTTCACCCATATCGGCTACAATGGCAACGGTAGTACCAGCGTTGAAAGTGTTACTTTGAATTACGGAATAGCCTTCCTTTACAGGAATATCCAGAATCATCCCTTCGATAGTAGAACGGATAATGGTATTGGTGGCGTTTTGTGATTTTTTGGTAACACCTTCTTTAATCAACTGCAGGTTGTCTTTTGCCGATTCCAGTTCTTCCTGGGCATTGCGGAAGCTCAATTGAGTTTTTTGAAAGTCTGCTTCGGAGATAACTTTTTTGTCGAAAAGTGCTTTGTCTCGATTGTAATTGATTTTTGAGTCATCGAAAGCAATCTTAGATCTGCTTACACGTGATTCAGCATTGTTTAGATTCACCATGTCGGGAATGATCTTGATTTTGGCAATCGGATCCCCTTTTTTCAACATTTGGCCGGCTTCTACATACAATTTTTCAATGATGCCGGAAACTCCCTGAGGTTTAATTTCGATCTCCTTACGGGGAACCACCGAACCGGTAGCCACTGTCTTTTTTACAATATTGGTGATCGTAGCCGTTTTTGTGTTGTATAAAACGGGCTTGCTCTTCGATTTTTGGTAAAGGAAGTAAATGGTTCCTACGAATAGAACAACGAGGAAAACAACCAGTAAAATTCTAAACACTTTTTTCATGACGAGATATTATTTCAGTTTTTGATCTATTTTTTTTATTCGTAACGTAATGCATCAACAGGTTTTACGCTGATGGCTCTTTGTGCCGGAAGAAGTCCTGCCAGGCAGCCAAAAACAACCAGTACGCCCAGGGCAATCATGGCTACCTTTATATCCACATAGGGATTTAAAAGTGGTACTTCGGTATTGCCTTCAACGGCTTTGCCAATTCCTTCCACAATTAGAACTCCAAGTACCAGGCCCCAGAAGCCGGCAAAAGAGGTTAGGAAAACCGATTCGGCCATAATTTGTCCGACGACGGTATGGGGACGGGCTCCAATGGCTCGGCGAACCCCCAGTTCACGGGTGCGTTCTTTTACAATTACCAGCATGATATTGCTTACCCCAATAATTCCTGTAATGAGAACACCGAAACCGATTACCCATAGAAGGAAACCCAAACTGGTAAACAGTCCGGAGATCTTTTTGAACATTTCTGATATATTGAAATGTCCAATGGCTTGCTTGTCATCGGGAGCAATTTTATGACGGCGGGCCAGTACTGAGAATATTTTGTCCTGCAATTCTTCTACAGATTCTCCTACTTTGGCAGTTGCCAAAAAAGAGTAGAAATTATCTCCTCGGTTGTAGATTTTCTGCAGAGTGGTGAAGGGCATCTGAATAATATCATCCCGCATACCCATTTGACTCAGGGGCTTAATTTCGCCAATAATTTTAAAATAGATTCCATTCACCTTAAGGAATTGGCCTACGGTTTCTTCGTCTTTTTCGAACATCAGTTCTTTTACGCGGGGGCCAATAGTAATAACCTTGCGGCTTTCTCTCAAATCATTTTCATTAAAGAACCTTCCTTGGGTTACTTCTACCGGGCTTACCATATTCATGTCGGGAGAGGTGCCTTTCACCCTGAAGTTACCCTTTTTGTTACCACGGAAGGTATTATGAGTGGCATTACCGCTCCATCCATTTAAATCGGGGGCTACATATTCCAATTCCGGAATGGACCTGCGCATGGCTTCCAAATCGGAGTTGTTGAACTGGTAGAACCGGTTTCTGGGGAGACCTTTGTAAAGTTTGGTTGTTTTTTCAATCCAGAATACGGTTGAATTGGTCGCGAAATTTCCAAAATTGGATTGCATGCGATTTTCAAAACCTTTACCTATTCCCAGCAGGGTCACCAGGATCAGGATCCCAAACATTACTCCCATTCCGGTTAGAAAGGTTCTCAGTTTATTTTTTTTCAGAGCAGAAGTAATCTCCTGCCATTTATCGAGATCAAACATGTTGTTCGTTTTTATGTCGTCTGTACTATATCTCTTTCTCTCACTTCCAGTTATTATTCATCCCTTAGTGCTTCTATCGGTCGAATGGCTGCTGCCTTCCGGGCGGGGAAGAATCCGGCCAAAGCACCGGTGATTACCAGTACCAGGGTAGCTCCAAACGCAACTCTTAAATCCACCTGTGGGTTTTGGAAGTAGATGGCCGCAGGGGGATAAAGCTTTTCAAGAAGATTGAAACGGGAGAACAGCTCCAATAAACCAACGCCGGCAATTAAGCCCAAGTAGCCAAAGAAGGAGGTAATGAAGATCGACTCCATTAAAACCAGGCTGACAACCGACCGGGGAGAAGCTCCAATGGCTTTTCGAATACCGATCTCCTTGGTACGCTCTTTCACAACAATCATCATGATGTTAAAAACACCGATTACTCCAAGTAAAATGGTAAAGATCCCAATAATCCAGACGATGAATTCGATTCCGTCGAACATGGATGAAAATTGTTTCGACTGTTCAATATTATTCTGGATCCACAAGGCATTTTTGTCCTCCCGACTGAATTCATGACGGGAAGCAAATTGCTGTGTAATGAGTTTCTCAATTTGCTGGCTTTCATTCACCGTTACATTTTTGTCAAGGGTGAAGGAGATTCTTCGAAGATGATCGTTGTTGTTGAAAACTTTTTGGGCCACCGAAATGGGCATGTAAATAGAACGGGAATTTCCCTCAAAATTTATCTGCCTGAATACCCCAACAACTTTAAATTTTAGGTTGTTGATGTTGATGTATTTGTTGAGAGGATTCTCCGATGGGAATAGGGTTTTTTTAACTTCCTCTTCAATTGCTACTACCTTTCTGTATTCACTGATGTCCCTTTTGTTAAGGAAGCGTCCCTGTAGGATATCCATCTTCTTGATTTCAATGTAAGAAGGGTGGATGGGGGAAACGTTAAAATTGCCAAAATGATTCTTGTAGGAAATAACCTCGTCGCCGGGAATATAGCTCATCGCTGAGATGGCATCCAGTTGTTTCAGGTTGTTTTTTAGGGCCTCATAATCTGAATTTTTCAGCTGAATTCGTTTTCCTTCCGGTGTTCCTTTGTAGGCTTTGGTGGTACGTCCTCCCCAAATTACCATGCTGTTTTGAGCATCAGTTGCAAAAGTGTTGGTCATCCCATTGCGCAGGCCCCGTCCAGCTCCCAATAGGAATATCAGCATAAAAATACCGGTAGCTACCGAAAAGCCGGTAAGGATCGTCCTGGTTTTGTTTTTTCGGATGGTACTAAGGATTTCCTGCCATTTATCTCTGTCAAACATAGTTTGAAATTGTATTTAGGGTTAGGGCAAAAATTTATTGGCTTACTTTAATGGACTGCTGCATGCTGTTGATCAACTGATTGTTGTCCACGATTGATTCAATGACTCCATCTTTTAGGTTGATGATCCGATCGGTCATGTGGGCGATATCATTTTCGTGGGTAACAATGATTACGGTAATGCCTTGCTTGTTGATGTCGCGAAGCAGATCCATTACCTCAAGGGATGTTTGAGAGTCAAGGGCCCCGGTAGGCTCATCGGCTAAAATAATTTTAGGCTGGGTAATCAGTGCACGCGCCAGTGCAACTCGCTGCTTCTGTCCTCCCGACATTTCATTGGGCATGTGTTCGGCCCATTCCTTCAGTCCCATTTTATCCAGATACTCCAGGGCAAGTTTATTCCGCTTTCTACGACTCACCTTCTGATAGTACAGGGGCAGCGCAACATTTTCCATTGCATTCTTAAAGGAGATCAGGTTGAAGGATTGAAATACAAAGCCAAGTAGATCATTTCGTAATCGGGCCGCTTTGGTTTCACTCATTTCTTTGATCTCCATATTATTTAGGAGGTATGTTCCTTCGTCGTGGTTGTCCAACAATCCCAGGATGTTTAGCAAGGTGGATTTTCCTGATCCGGAGGATCCCATAATGGAAATCAACTCTCCCTCTTTAATATGCAAGTCAATTCCTTTAAGTACATGCAGCTTGTTACTTCCGGTAATGTAAGACTTATGAATGTTTTGTAATCGGATCATGACGCTTTATTATATGTTAATACAATTATACTCTAATACAATATTAATCAGTGTGAGTGCAAGTCCCAATTTTATTAGACAAACGTTCTTTTCACTCGATTAACGAAGAAAAACTACTGATAAGAGTAGTAGTGTGAATTAAAATTGTCCAGGATTGTTTGTTCCCCAATAATTCATGAGCAATATATCAATACTTGTGCCACATGGAATAATATCCATGTTTTCAGGCTTTAAGTGTGATGCTAGGAGAGGAGGAGAGTTCTTTTTGTGTCCGTTTGTAATACATCCGATGTTCGATAGTGGACAGGTTTAAACATAAGTAAAGAAAAAGGAGAAACCACTCTTTCATATCGGAAAGAAAAATTAATTTTGATAACAAATAAATCCTGTTAGAATTCCTAGAAAGAGCAGAGTTCTTTGTGGAAAGTTAGAGAAAAATCTATACTATGACAAAAAAAATGCAGTGGGATAAGTTGTTGTCCGCTAAAAGATATGGCCTTGAATCCACATACGTAAATAATGATGTTGCCCGATCGCAGTTTCAGCGTGATTACGACCGCTTAATTTTTTCTTCTCCCTTTCGGAGATTGCAAAATAAGACACAGGTATTTCCTTTACCCGGGAGTGTGTTTGTGCATAACCGACTGACCCACAGCTTGGAAGTTGCCAGTGTAGGACGTTCGTTGGGCAGCTTGCTGGGAAGTAAACTAAAGGGAAAAGGGTTTGTGAAGGATGAGGCTTTGTTGTACGAGATTGGAAGTATTGTTTCCGGAGCCTGTCTGGCTCATGATCTGGGGAATCCTCCTTTTGGGCATTCCGGGGAGAAAGCGATTTCGTACTATTTTGAAAAGGGTAAGGGGAAAGAGCTGAAGTCCCTGTTTTCGGAAGCAGAATGGAAGGATTTGACCAATTTTGAGGGGAATGCCAATGCATTTCGTTTGCTGACGCATGCATTTAAAGGGCGGCGTAAGGGTGGTTTTGCCTTGACCTACTCCACCGTGGCTGCTATCGTAAAGTATCCATGGGAATCGCTGGCCATGAAAAACAAAAAGAAATATGGTTTCTTCCAATCCGAAAAGGAGGCCTACTACAAAATTGCCGGGGAGTTGGGAATTCCCGAAACAGAAGGACGGTTTGCGCGACATCCCCTGGTGTATTTAGTAGAAGCAGCCGATGATATTTGCTACCAGATTATGGATATTGAGGATGCTCATAAATTGAATATTCTTTCTACGGAGGAAACCAAAGCTCTTTTCCATTCGTTTTACGATGAAAGAAAAGATGCAAAATCGCTGCAGCGGATAGCGGAGACCTGTATGGAGGTTACCGACACCAATGAGCAAATCGCCTTTCTACGGGCAGGAGTAATTGGGAAGCTTGTAGGGGAGTGTGTTGATGTTTTCTGGGAGAACCATGAGTCAATTCTTCAGGGGGAATTCAAAGGATCTCTGATTGATGCTTTGGGCGGAATTTCGAAACAAGCTTATCAGAAATGTACCCAGGTTGCCATTCGTCGAATTTATCAACATCGTTCGGTTGTTGAAATCGAATTGGCCGGTTACAAAATTTTGGGCTCTTTGCTGGAGGAATTTGTGGATGCTATCTTGAATCGGGATTCCTACTATGCGAAAAACCTTCTTTCCCTGCTGCCGGAGCAATATGATGTTCCGGATGGAACGATTTTTGAGAAGGTTCAATCAATTCTGGATTTTGTTTCGGGAATGACTGATGTATTTGCCCTGGATCTTTACAGAACCATTAAGGGAATTCGGTTGCCTGAAATATCCTGATTCTGATCTTCCAATTAGTAAAATTATAAATATGCGAAAAACAGTATTGTTTCTTTTGATCTCTTTTTGGTGTTTTGCCGGTATGGGGCAAGGAGTGGAATGGGTGAACGTTCATTCGGAGAAATCAAAAATTAAATTTAAAGTTCCGGGACAGGTGCAAAGAGATACTTCAAATATGGATGGAGTGAAGGTGGAGAAGTTCCAGTATCGGGATGTTGCCAATATTTTTGGAGTAATTGCGTCAGATTTTTCTGCTGTAGGGATTGATTTTTCTAAATCAGACAACCAGGAATTTTATGAAAGTATGAAGCAAGGGAGTTTGGTCACCAGCGATGCGATTCTTGTCTCAGAGCAAACCATTGCTTATAAAAGGATGTTAGGGAAGGAGATCAAATATACCCTTTTGGTTAAGGGGAAAGAGTATACCTACTACAAGCGATTTTTCTTTCGGGGAAATTTTGTATACCAGGTAGCCATTGGAGGTCCTACCCGAATGCAAAACCTACTTTTGGATAAAAAGGATTTGTTTTTTAACTCTCTGGAGTTTGAATAGTACAAATATCCCTTTCAGAAACACCCCGAAAATTGGAATTTTTCGGGGTGTTTTTTTTGGTAACGAATTCAAATTACACAATTGCTCACTGAAATGACACGGATAGTAAATCGGTCTGAATTTCCTTGATATTGATTTTTAAAGCGCTTAATTTTATGTGTAGTTAATCGAGGGCTTTAATACAGATAAAATTTGTTTGACGATGTTTATATTCCGTGCATTTAAGAAGTTGTTCAATCATTCCGAAGATGATGATCTCGTTGTAGTTGATGTGAAAACGAAATTGATTCAGTCGATGAGTTCGAGGGAATGGTGCAGGTTGAAGAACAAACAGAATTATATAATTATTAAGTAAGATTTTATTTTGAAGAATATAAGGTTCCGGATCGGAACTTTACCCTTAGAACTTTCCAAAAGAATGTTCTAAATAGTCTATAGTTTGGTTACTAGTGGAAAATCCTGGTTTGTGCCAGGATTTTCTTATTTTAGGGGTATCTGAGGTTTCCCAACAGAGGGATGAGGCAAACAGATCCGGGATAACAAAGTGGAGCCGGAGATTTGATGTAAAGATGACATATAATGGAACAGAAAGCATATAGTATACGAGTGAAGGGAAAGGTGCAACATGTAGGATTTCGATATCATGCAAGGGAAGCAGCTCGTCGATTTGGCGTGTGCGGTTTCATACGAAACGAACCGGATGGAAGTGTGTATGCCGAAGTGGAAGGGAAAACAGTAGCTGTGGAACTATTTTGCAAATGGTGTCGAAAGGGGCCCGATTGGGCGAGAGTGGATCACACCAATTTAGTTGAAATACCTTTACAAAATTTTGAAAGTTTTACGATAAAAGGGTAAAAAAAAAGCTTCCGAAATTCGGAAGCTTTTGTTGTCCCACAAGGATTCGAACCTTGACTGAATGAACCAAAATCACTAGTGCTGCCATTACACCATGGGACAATCGGTACAGTCATTTTGACTAAGACGGTGCAAATATACGAAAAATATGTGCGGATGAAAGAAATTTTTAAAAAAATAAATCTTTTTACAACTTACACGTATAATGCAAAAGAATCAACTTCTTTATTATCAGGGATAGGAAATAGGAAAAATTCATGAAAAAAAATATTGAAACTTTAACCGGAAAATGGATCTACGAGGAAGATTATGGCTATGGAAAGGCTAAGGGCGAATTATTGCTTACGCAAGAAGGGGGAAGTTTAAGTGGAAAAATAATCTTTTCTGAAAATGTAAATGGCGAAAATTCTTTTATGATTCAGGAGATCATCGAAGGAGAAGTGAGAGAAAACCGGGTTTATCTAAAAGCCGTGGAATATGATATTATTCATTCCGAATCTGAAATAGAGTATGAGTTGGATACCTGGCAGGGGACTTTGGTGGACGAAGATCTTATCGAAGGAGAGAGTCTCGATGGGCAGGGAATTGTTGGAAATTTTAGTTTCCGAAAACTAAAAGTGAAAGTTTGAAAAGATTGTGCCCGCTGATCGAGAAATACAGGTATACAAAAAAAGCTTCCGAAACTCGGAAGCTTTTTTTGTTGTCCCACAAGGATTCGAACCTTGACTGAATGAACCAAAATCACTAGTGCTGCCATTACACCATGGGACAATCACTCTGTCTCTTTGCAAAGACAGTGCAAATGTAAGAAAATTTTTTTTTGTGCAAACAAAAAAATGAAAATATTCATACATAATTCGCGCTTACTGTGAAAAATGTCTATTTTCGTTAAAAATAATTTTGAATACATATGTCGAAACAAAAAGGGACTACTCAGGATTGGAGCTCGCGTTACAATCTGTTCAACAATGCTTTGGGATGGCTGGCCTTTGCAGTGGCCGCCATTACTTATTTTATGACAATGGAGCCTACAACCAGTTTGTGGGATTGTGGAGAATTTATTACTACGGCCTATGGTCTGGAAGTGGGGCATCCTCCCGGAGCCCCTTTATTTATGATTGTGGCCCGTTTTTTCTCTCTTTTTGCCCCGGATCCCTCTAAAGTGGCTTTAATGGTGAACTCCATGTCAGCCCTGGCTTCGGCTTTTACCATACTATTTTTGTTCTGGACCATTACTCACCTTGCCAAAAAGCTGGTGGCTAAAAATGACACTCTATCCACAGGTAACCTTGTTGCTGTTCTGGGTGCCGGTATGGTTGGAGCATTGGCTTATACCTTTTCAGATACATTTTGGTTCTCTGCGGTAGAGGGAGAGGTGTATGCCCTATCCTCCCTGTTTACAGCAATCGTATTTTGGGCCATTCTGAAATGGGAGAATGAGGCCGATCAAAAATATGCGAATCGATGGATTGTTTTTATTGCTTATCTAATGGGATTGTCCATTGGGGTTCACTTGTTGAACCTATTGGCTATTCCGGCCATTGTATTTGTATATTACTTCAAGAAATACGAACCAACCCCAAAAGGAATCGGAATTACATTTATCCTATCAATAATCATATTGGCTGCAATTCAGTATGGAGTAATTCCAGGTGTGGTTAAAGTAGCAGCCTGGTTTGAGTTACTTTTTGTGAATGGCTTAGGATTTTCCTACAATACCGGGGTAATCGTTTATGCACTGCTGTTGATAGGTTTGGTTGTTTGGGGAATACATTATTCCCTGAAAAAGAATATGGTTATTGTAAATACCATTTTAACTTGTTTCATGATGATTGTAATTGGATACTCCTCTTTTGCAATGATTGTGATTCGTTCTTCGGCCAATCCACCTATGGATGAGAACAATCCGGATAATGTTTTTGCACTTCTATCCTATCTAAACCGGGAGCAGTATGGAGATCGTCCCTTGTTTTACGGCCCAACCTATAATGCTCCGGCAATTGATATGAAATATACCGATCCTGTTTACATTCAAAAGGATGGGATCTATAAAGTTGCTTCCAGAAAGCCTAGTTATGAGTATGATTCACGGTTTATGACCCTTTTCCCAAGAATGTACAGTCCCCGGGAGAATCATGTTCGGGATTATAAATACTGGGGGAATGTTGGAACAGGGATCCCTATTCGGGTGGATAACGGCCAAGGGGGAGAAACTCTTTACAAACCTAGTTTTGGTTCTAATCTGCGCTTTTTTGTAAGCTACCAGGTTTGGCATATGTATGGTAGATATTTTATGTGGAATTTCGCAGGAAGACAAAACGATATTCAGGGACATGGCGGAATACGTAATGGGAACTGGCTTTCAGGAATTGGTTTTCTGGATGAAATGCGACTGGGCAACCAGGAGAAGCTCTATTCGGAGTTGAAGAATAAGAAATCACGAAATGTGTATTTTATGCTGCCCCTGCTACTCGGTTTATGGGGAATGTTCTATCAATACCGTTCAGGTAAGAAAGGGAAGCAGGATTTTGGTGTCGTAATGCTCCTGTTTTTCTTTACAGGTTTGGCTATTGTTTTCTATCTGAATCAATATCCTCAGCAACCTCGTGAAAGGGATTATGCTTACGCCGGATCTTTCTATGCTTTTGCAATTTGGATCGGATTTGGAGTACTTGGTCTGTATCAGACATTGAAGAAGAGAATGCCTGGAACCTTGCCTGCAATTCTTGCGTCAGCCTTGTGTCTTGTTGCCGTGCCCGGATTAATGGCTCAACAGAATTGGGACGATCACGATCGTTCCGGACGGTATGCTACTCTTGCCTATGCGAAGAATTACCTCCAGTCCTGTGCTCCGGATGCAATTTTGTTTACCTATGGCGATAATGATACTTTCCCGCTCTGGTATGCCCAGGAAGTGGAAGGAATTCGACGTGATATCCGGATTGTGAACCTGAGTCTTCTTGCGGGTGATTGGTATATCAATCAAATGAGAAGAAAAGCATACGATTCGGATCCCCTGGCTATGAGCCTAACGGAAGATAAGATTGAACCCGGAGTTCGTGACCAGATACCTATCGTAGATCGTTTGAACAAACCCACCGATTTGCGTCAGTTGATAGAATTTGTGGGAAGCGATAACAAACGTACCCAGGTGGAGGCTTCCAGTGGGAAAATGATTAACTATTTCCCTGGACGGAGCGTTTTCCTTCCGGTGGATTCGGCTAAAGTTGTTGCCAACGGAACTGTTAAACTTAAGGATGCCGACAAGATTGTCAAGCGCATGGAATGGAAATATTCCCGAAACTATCTCTTCAAAAATGACTTGGCGGTGCTGGACATTATTGCGGCCAATAACTGGGAACGTCCGGTGTACTTTTCAGTAGGTATGGGGATAAGTAACTTTTTGGGACTGGAGAAATATTTCCAGTTGGAGGGAGCGGCTTATCGTTTGGTGCCCATCGAAACCAAGCCTCGTGGAATGGAATTGGGGCGTATCGATTCGGAAGTATTGTACGATCATATGGTCAACAATTTTGAATGGGGCCGTATTAAGGAGCCGGATGTATATATGGATCAGTTCCATATTATGACGACCAATATCATGTCGTTTCGAAATAACTTCGCCCGTCTTGCCAGTCAACTGAATGATGAGGGGAAAAATGATATGGCCATAAAGGCCCTGGATAAATGCATGGAGGAATTGCCTTTGAATAAGATTCCAATCGAAAACACATTGATTGCCTTTATTCAGGAGTATTATCGGGCAGGAGCCAAAGAGAAAGGAACTGCGTTATTGAAGGATATGGCACAGCTTTCCTACGAGAAAATGGATTATTTCCTGTCTTTGAGCGATTATTTTGCCCAGGGATTACAGAACGAGCAGCAAAGAGAAATTGCTGTTGTTCAAATGCTTTTAGGCCTTGCTGATATGGGAGGCGAAAAAGAATTGAAGGAGGAGTTGCAAACCAAATTTGAACTCCTGTTTAAATCTTATACCAGCTAAGGAATCAAAATAAGATAGTGGCAAAGGGCCGTTTCCTTAGGGGATTCGGCCCTTTTTTCGATATTTCATAATGGTTTCGGTCCCCGGGAAGGTGGTAAATTCTTTCTTGAATCTACCGGGTTGAAATGTATTAAGAGTTCTTGATAAAGTTTATTGTATTAAGGTTTTTTGTAATTTTTTATGAATTTAATGTTCAAAGAAATGTTAATTTCGTATCGCCCTTTAGTGGGAGGTAAAAATGGATCTGAAAGGATTTGCAAAGATTGAATCGGAAACCTGTAATGATCCATTTAATAAGATGTATGTTTCCCCTTGTTGCATACAGTCTTGCCGATAATCCATTGGAAGGTAAAGTGAAGGCCATTATAAAGCAAATTATAATCACATGAAACGATTTAACCTGATCAATAACCTATTTGGATGGTTGACCTTTTTAATTGCAGCAAGTGTTTATTTGCTGACCCTGGAACCAACCGTTAGCTTTTGGGATTGTGCCGAATTTATAGCCTCTTCCTACAAACTGGAAATCGGACATCCGCCGGGGGCTCCATTGTTTATGATATTGGCCCGTTTCTTTTCCCTTTTTGCATCCGGTCCCGAGAAGGTGGCCCTGATGATTAACGGACTCTCCGGGTTGGCCAGTGCTTTTACCATACTGTTTCTGTTCTGGTCCATTACCCATTTGGCCCGAAAGCTGGTACTAAAAGACAAGCAGACTCTTACAACTCCCCAATTGATTGCAATTATTGGTTCGGGAATGGTGGGCGCCCTGGCCTATACTTTTTCCGATACATTTTGGTTTTCGGCCGTAGAGGGCGAAGTGTATGCTTCATCCTCCCTGTTTACCGCCTTGGTTTTCTGGGCCATTTTGAAATGGGAGAACGAGGCTTTCGAAAAATATGCCAATCGCTGGCTGATTCTGATTGCTTACCTGATGGGCTTGTCCATTGGAGTTCACCTGTTGAATCTATTGGCCATTCCTGCTATTGTAATGGTGTACTATTTCCGGAAATACGAGACATCCCGTATGGGGTTGTTGAAAGCAGGTGGAGTTGCAGTTCTTTTGTTGGGTGGGATAATGTACGGCATCATTCCAGGCGTTATGAAAATTGCCACCTGGTTCGAATTGCTTTTTGTGAATAGCCTGGGTTTTCCCTACAATACCGGTTTGATCGTATATGCTCTGCTTCTGATAGGTGGAATTGTATGGGGCCTTCGATATACTTTGAGAAAACAGAAAGTTTTGGCCAATACTATCCTGACGGGTATAACCGTCATCCTAATTGGATTTTCTTCCTATGCTATGGTGATTATCCGATCCTCGGCCAATCCTCCGCTGGATGAGAACAACCCGGAGGATGTGTTCTCCATGCTTCCCTATTTAAACCGGGAACAATACGGAAAAACACCTCTTATTTACGGACAATATTTCAATGCCGGATTGGATGAAGAGAATCCCTATTCCAAAGGGAGCTCAACCTACTCAAAGAAGAATGGGCGATATGAAGTGACCTATGTGGCTCAGGAACCCAATTACGATTCCCGGTACAAAACTATTTTTCCCCGGATGTATAGCAAGGGTTCCCAAGGAAGACATCAAGCCGGTTATGCGCAGTGGTCGGGGGTGGATTCCGATCAGAAAATGAAACCAACTTTTGCGCAGAATTTGAGGTTTTTCTTCCGCTACCAGCTCAATCACATGTACATCCGTTATTTTATGTGGAACTTTGCCGGGCGGCAGGATGATATTCAATCCCATGGAGGGATTTTGAACGGAAACTGGATCTCAGGAATTCCCCTGTTGGATAATTGGCGTTTGGGCGATCAGTCCCAATTGCCCGAGTCGATGAAGAACAATCCTGCCCGTAATCAGTATTTTCTCTTGCCCCTGCTGTTGGGACTATTGGGAATGATTACCCAGTATAGGGCCGGAAAAGCCGGAAAGCAAGGATTTTGGGTGATTTCTCTGCTGTTCTTTTTTACCGGTGTTGCCATTGTGCTCTACCTGAATCAACCACCTTTCCAACCAAGGGAAAGGGATTATGCCTATGCAGGTTCTTTTTATGCCTTTGCCATCTGGATTGGAATTGGTGTATTGGGAGTATGGAAATTGCTTCGGAAACTGAATTCCGGAACAGTGGGGGCCTCCCTGGCAGTAGGCATATCATTGTTGGCCGTACCTACCCTGATGGCGCAGCAGAATTGGGATGATCATGACCGGTCGGATCGGTACATGGCCCGCGATTTGGCTCTGAACTACCTGAATTCTTGTGAACCCAACGCCATTCTGTTTACCATGGGGGATAACGATACTTTTCAATTGTGGTATTTGCAGGAGGTAGAGGGAATTCGAACCGATGTGAGGGTGTGTAATTTGAGCTACCTGGCTACCGATTGGTACATCGAGCAGATGAGCCGGGAAGCCTACGATTCCGATCCTTTGCCCTTTAGTATGAAAAAGGACCAATACATCCTTGGAAAAAGAGATGTGGTGTACCTGCTGGAAGATCCAAAGTTTGCCAAATGGGTGGAATCTACCCGGGGGCTGGATATTCGGGATGCCATTGCCTATGTTGCCAGTGATAAGGAGAGCACCAAGCGAATTCAGGGCTACGAGGAACGAATTGACCACATGCCTGCCCGGAAATTTCGACTGCCTATCGACAAGAATCAAATTTTAGCTACCAAAACCCTGACCGAAAGGGATACGGCTCAAATTGTGGATCAAATGGAGTGGAGCTACAATGGTTATTCCATCTACAAGAACGAATTGATGGTGTTGGATCTGCTGGCCAACAATCAATGGAAGCGGCCGGTGTACTTTGCCATTACGGTGGGCCGAAGTGGCTACATGAATATGGAAGACTACTTTCAGCAGGAGGGCTTTGCCTACCGTTTGGTTCCGGTGAAAACAGTTAATTCGGACGGACAAGTTGGTCGTCTGGCTGTAGATACCATGTATCATAACCTGATGGAAAATTTCCAGTGGGGAAATATCAACGATCCGGATGTATACCTGGATGAAAACCATCGCAGGTTGTGTATGGTGATCCGGAACAATTTCCTTCGGTTGGCGGATGCGCTTCTTACAAAGGGAGAGCGGGAAAAGGCTGTCAAAGTAATGGATAGATGTTTTGAGTTGGTTCCCGGCGAAAAGGTTCCCTACGATTTCTATTCGGTACTAATGACCAAAAACTATTACATGGCTGCAGAATACGATAAAGCCAACCAGTTGATCGATCGAATGAGTAGGAGAATGATCGAGGAACTGAACTATTTCTATTCCCAGGATCCTTCTCTGAATAGCGAATTGCAGCAGGAAAAGGGACACCGTTTGGCTCTTCTGCAGAATATGTTGCGAATGGTGATCCAGTACGATCAGCCGGATTTGAGAGCGAAAATTGAACCGGAATTTGAGAAATTGGTAGCTTTGTACAAAAAAGGCTAGCATGGCTCAGATACGTCCGTCCAAACTGATTCGATCTCTTCTGCCACCTATGATCTGGCGGTATCCCGATGAGAAAAAGGTGGCCTACCTCTCATTTGACGATGGTCCCATTCCGGAATCCACCCCTTGGACTCTTGCGCTTTTGCGGGAGAAGGGAGTGAAGGCAACTTTCTTTTGTGTGGGGGATAATGTGAGAAAATACCCCGAATTGTATCAGAAAATTCTGGAGGAAGGACATGCCGTAGGAAATCATACCTTCAACCATTTGAACGGATGGAAAACTTCTACTCCCGTTTACCTGGAAAATGTAGAGAAGGCAACGAATTTAATGCCTACCTCATTGTTTCGTCCTCCTTACGGGATGATTCGGCCTGCTCAAGCCCGGGTGCTTAGACAGGATTACCGCCTGATTATGTGGGATGTGTTGAGTGGGGATTACCTTCAGCGCATCACCCCGGAACAATGTTTGCAGAGAGTATTGCGGGGTGTGCGGCCCGGTTCCGTTATTGTGTTTCACAACCACATCAAATCGGAAGCCAATATGCGTTATGCCCTGCCTCGTGCTATTGATGAATTGCGGAAGCGGGGCTACCAATTTGGAAGATGTTACTAAGGAAGTAACAAGTAACAAGTAACAAGTAACAAGAAATCCGCTTCCCCGATTGTCCTTCCCAACCATGTTTTTCGTGACCCGTAGCGCTACAACTATTTGACCATTTTTCGCTTTTTGATAAATTCCTTCCCATACCTTCAGGAATCCTCCCAATGAATGTGTAAATTTGCTTTCGATCATACTATTATAAAAAACCATTTTATAACAGAAGCATCCATGTAGCTTACTGACAGGTTGGTTTAGCTGTTTAGAGCAGGAGCGATATGTGATGTTAATTAAAAAATCATTATCAGATGAAAGTACTTCTTTTGGGTTCCGGAGGTCGTGAGCATGCACTTGCCTGGAAGATCAACCAAAGCCAAAAACTGGAAAAACTTTATGTTGCTCCGGGAAATGCCGGGACGGCGCAGGTGGCAGAAAATGTAGAGTTGAATCCCAATGATTTTCCCAGATTAAAGGAATTTGCTCTGGAAAAGGGAATTGATATGGTGGTTGTTGGACCGGAGGATCCTTTGGTAAACGGTGTTCATGATTTTTTCCTGAACGATGAGGAGCTGAAGAACATTCCGGTGATCGGACCTGAAAAGGAGGGAGCGCAATTGGAGGGAAGTAAGGAATTTGCAAAGGATTTTATGTTCCGACACAATATTCCTACCGCCCGTTACAAGAGTATCACTCTGGAAAATCTGGAGGAAGGGTATGCTTTCCTGGAAAGCCTGAAAGCCCCCTATGTTTTGAAAGCCGACGGTCTGGCTGCAGGAAAAGGGGTGTTGATTCTGCCTGATTTACAGGAAGCGCAAGGCTCTTTAAAGGAGATGCTGGAAGGTAAGTTTGGTGCAGCAAGTCAAACTGTAGTGATTGAGGAATTCCTTTCCGGAATTGAACTTTCGGTTTTTGTATTGACTGACGGAAACAGCTACAAGGTTCTGGCCGAGGCCAAAGACTATAAGAGAATTGGAGAGGGAGATACCGGTTTGAATACCGGAGGAATGGGAGCCATTTCGCCTGTTCCTTTCGCCGATAAAGCCTTTATGGATACAGTAGAGCAGGAAGTAATTGTTCCTACCGTAGAGGGGCTGAAAAAGGATAATATTCCCTACAAAGGATTTATCTTTATTGGTTTGATGAATGTAGAGGGCAAGCCTTACGTGATTGAATACAACGTGCGTATGGGCGATCCTGAAACTGAAGTGATCATTCCACGGATTAAGTCCGATCTATTGGATCTTTTCGAGGGAGTAGCCAAAGGAGAGCTTGCCTCTCGCCAGCTGGAGCTGGATGAGCGCACCGTTACCACCGTAATGATGGTGGCCCAGGGATATCCAGAAGCCTATGAAAAGGGCAAGGAGATTGTCAATTTGGAACAGGTGGAAGGAAGTCTTGTTTTCCATGCCGGAACCAAATCCACTGATGGAAAAGTTTTGACCAATGGGGGCCGTGTACTGGCCGTTAGTTCCTATGGAAAAACAATGGAAGAGGCCTTGACCAGCTCTTATCGAAATACCGATGTGATCGATTTTGAAGGGAAGAACTTCCGACGGGATATCGGTTTTGACTTGAAATAGTTTCGGATGATTCCGGAAATAAAATAGAATTGGTTTCCGGCCGGTAAGATGAGTTTGCCGGCCGGATTTTTTGTATTAATTTTTGAAGGAGGAGCGGAAACGAATCGAATATCTGTTTGCCTAAGCTTGTTTATATCATTCCTGAAGGAGAGGGATAAGAATTTCGGGGATGTTATGAGTAAAGCTTTTACAGACTCCTTACTATTTTTCGAATGAATTAGATTTAGTCTATGCTGCTGAAAATGCTGAAGGGGAAGAACCCCATTCTGATTTTTTTTGTTCCTGTAGTGGGATTGTTGTTGTGGTTGAATGCTTTTATCCATCCTGAGCCGGTTGCGTCCGGGGATTTTCATATGCCCCTGTACCAATTGCTAATCCACGTTTTTCAGGGAAGTGCTCTTGGTCTGAGTATTTTGGCATTTCTGCTGCTATTGGCAACTGCATTCGGTCTTAATCAGCTGAACGAGAAATACATTTTTATCAAGCAACGGACTGATTTACCTGCCTTCCTGTTTATTTTGCTGACCACCGGAACCATTGTTTTTCACGGGATGCACCCGGCTATTCCCGCCGGAGGTTTAATGGTTTTGGCGATGAACCGCTTTTTGGGGGTCTATCGTGGAAGTGCCACCATTTCAAGAACTTTTGATACCGGAATAATCGTTGGTCTGGCTACCTTGTTCTATTTTCATACCTTCCCCTTTCTCATCTGGATTTGGTTGGGGTTGATTGTTATGAGTTGTTTTCAATGGCGAGAATTTATAGTCGGCTTATTTGGGTTTCTAACCCCATTGTTTTTTGCTTTTGGCTGGTACTTTTGGAACGACCGCCTGCCCGAACTAGGCAATATCATCACCTATAATTTATTGGGCGAGGACAGGGTTTTTCATTTATCTGATTGGCAGCTCTATTTCTGGGGATTCCTCGGGGTAGTTGTCCTGTTCTCAAGTTTTTTCATGCTGAAGGTGTATGAAGAAAAACGCACAAGTTCCCGGAAATACTTTACCCTAATTCTCTGGTACTTTATTTTTAATGTGGCGACCTTTTTTCTTTTCCCGGCTACAGGACTTGATATCTACTTTTTGGCTGCCATACCCATTACCTATTTGGTGAGCCATTACTTTGAACTGCAACGCCACCGTTGGATGGGCGAAGTTGTATTTACAATTCTGTTGCTGAGTTGTTTTGTGATTCAATTCTTTGGGTAACTACCTTTTCCTGCTAACTCTTAGAGATTGTTTCTGCTTGTTGTTTTCTGACTTCGGATGTTGAGGTGGCATTGCTGTTGAAATGGCTCTTGATCCACCGGGGCAGGAGGTATACGCCCAGAAAAAGGTAGGGGTAGTACGAGATGAGTCGCCAAAGAAGAGCCAAGGCCGCCGCCATTCCGGCAGAGGGAATAAAATCTCCTAGGAATTGGGTGAAAACCCATTCCGAGAAACCACTACCTCCGGGGGTTGGACTCACTAGCATCATGATCCACATTACCAGTTGACGGGCAAAAATAAGTACATGATCCATTAGTCCAAACTGATTCAGGCAGAAGGCCAGCAGCAGTGCATTGACCACCCAGTAGCGGGCCGTCCACGAAAAAAAGGTGGCCATAAAAGCATTCATCCAAAAGCGGAAGGGTTTTCGTCGCAAAGCCCGTGAGCTGTCGATAATATCGGTTCCTGCCTGGTTGGCTCCGTGCTTCCACTTTCGCAGAATGGGCAGCTTAAAAATCCAAAGCAGAAGCCACTTCAGGCCCCTGGGGTTATAGAACAGACCGTAGCTCAGAAATACCAGGTAGGCAAGTTTCACCCAGTAGCCTCCCCAGGCAAAGTAGAGAAGGGAATGCATCAGTTCCGAGGCCTCCGTTCCGTTGGTCATGAAGAGTTGACTGGAGTTGAGGAATAGCACCAGGAGGGGAAACATGATGATAAAGTAGAGCTCATCCAAAAAAGAGGTGGCCATTACCACCGCCGAACTTTTTCCCACCGGCAAACCTTCCTTGTTCACATAAAGGATGGCCACACTGGTCCCCCCGATTGCCGAGGGCGAAATGGCCGAGGTGAATTCCCACAGCATGATCACCCGGAAGGCCTTCTTCCAGGAGAAGAATTGATCCGTAAGAACCCGAAGCCGGAGCATGTAGCCCCAATCCCGTACGGCCATCATCAAAAGGGCCAGCAGAAGCCAGGCCGCCGACCCCCAATTCAATTTTAGTGCTGCAAAGGAATCCACATCCACCTCCCGGTAGAGCAGATAGCCCACCGCCACCAGCCCGATCAGGATGGGGAAGATGATGCGCCTGGGGTTGACACTATCCAGAAGTTGCTTTTGATTCTTGGGGGCTTGCTGGTTCATTTCAAGTCGATTGGATCATCAAATTTACGGAATTCTTTGCTCTTAAATGGTAGGCAAGAGATAGAAAAATCATAAAGCAAATGTTAAAAAAAACTAAAGGGAATCCACTCCGAAGTGGAGTAGGTAAAGAATCCGGGCTTGGTTCCTCTTGCGGTTTTGGGGACTATAACCTCACCTTCCCCATTGGGTAATCAAATTCCATCCGTTGATCGGGAGGAAGGTGCGATTCATCCTCAAAGCAGTATTGTTCGTGATATTTTAAGTGTTTTATGATAATCTAGGTGGTGTAGTTATGTATATTTGCACGGGACGTTTACCCGGTCGCTTAACCAGGCGGATTTTCTTTTTTTGCGTTTTGAAAATCTCCGGCGACCGGTTTTTTTGTGCCCTACAATTCTTTACCCTTGAAGGTTTATTGGATCAAGTGGAAATATTGTGGTGGAAATGGGAGCATTTGAAATTTTTGATTTGTTTACACTTTGCTAAGTAGGGTATTGGGTAAGCCTGTAAGGCTTTAATCAATATAGCCCGGGGCAAGGCCCTGGGTATATGTGGGTATGTAAATCGCGACGGCGCACACAATTGATTGATGAGGTTCTGTATGTTCCGTCGCAACTGAATGTGGCGATTTGAATTGCACCGGTCAAATTCTTCCTACCAATTTGTACTATCTCTATGTCGCTTTTGCGCAACTTCCTTAACCTTTCTTCTTGTGCATGGTTCCGAATTAACCTTTCTTCTTATGCATGGTTTCGAAATTTGGGTTCTGCAAATTGCGGCACGAATGGCTTGTGGTGCAATGATCAACAGGGGAGCCGTGCCGCCTGCATGACTTAATCTGTCCCTCAGGGCGATGCCATGGGCTATACTATATATGCCCTACAGGCAATCATCCTGGTTAGAATAAAAAGATCTTGATATAAATTCAGGAAAAAAATTTCTCGCCAAAGGCGCAAAAGAGAATAAGGCAAAAGCCGCAAAAGAATGAAGTTTAGTCCTTTGCGTATTTAGCGAAACTATTTAGCGGCTTTCGCGAGAAGCAAGAGTTTTTAATCTTACTGTGATATTCCCCTGAAAAGTTAAAATGTCACCGTTTACGATACCCACTATAATCCATATAGAATCTTTTTTTCCCTTGTTCGCATACGTGTTACACCCCAAAAATCTGTCCCATATAAAGACCAACGGGGCTTAATTCCCCAAATGGAATTGCAATCCCGTCGTTCACTTTTGGGGATCAAACTTTCTACTGCAACTATTTTATCCTTAAATTTGAAATTCCAAGATCAAGCAATTGTATGAACCGATTTTTACCACTACTGGCTATCACCTTGTTGCTGGGCTGCACCCAAAAGCCCCGGCCGAACCTTTCCTTCTACCACTGGAAGCAGAGCTATCAACCTTCCGCATTGGAAGAGGATTATTTGGACAGCGTGAAATGCAGGAAGCTCTACATGCGCTTTTTCGACGTGGATTTTCCGCCGGAGAAAGCAACTCCCCAGCCCCTTTCCATGCTGGAAATCAAAACCGATACCAGGGGGAGGGAAGTGATACCCTGCGTATACATTACCAACCGAACCTTTACCCGCATGGGAAAGGCCCAGGTGTCGCAACTGGCCCGCCGTACCCATACCCTGATTCAGGGAATGGCAAAGCGGAATCACCTGGAGGAAATCCGGCAGGTGCAAATCGATTGCGACTGGAGTTCTTCCACCCGGAAGAAGTACTTCCGCTTTCTGGAAGAGCTAAAAACCCATTTTGGCAACCAGGTGAGCCTTTCCGCCACCATTCGCCTGCACCAGGTGAAGTACCGGGAGAAAACCGGGGTACCTCCCGTCGATCACGGGGTGCTCATGCTCTACAATATGGGCAACATTATGGATCCCAAAGAGGCCAACTCCATTCTGCAGCTGCCCCTGGTAAAGCAATACATTTCGCCCGATACCCCCGATTATCCACTGCAACTGGATTTGGCACTGCCCACCTATACCTGGGTGTTGGTGTACCGTTTCCAAAAGCTGGTGCGCATCATTCATCCGGGGGATGAGGAGCAACTGATTAACAGTAGCAAGGTGGAAAGCCTGCCGGCTCACCAGTTTGAGGTGAGGGAGAACTTCTACTACGGCAACACCTACCTCTACCGTGGCGACCGGCTGCGTTTCGAGAGCATTTCCCCCGGGGAACTTCGCAATACCTTAGATTACCTGGAAGAGAAAACCTTCCTGCAGCCCCGGGAGATCATTTTTTACCATTTGGATTCAATTAATTTAAAACGATATGACGCGACATTTTATCAAAATCTTTGCTCTTAGTCTGCTCTCCCTGCTGGGAGTAAGACAAGCGGAGGCTTGTGCCTTTTGGGATGATCCCTCCAGCCAGCATTTTTCCTATTTTTTCGGACAGGAATTCTTCCCTGAGGGATACAAAAACATCGATCGTTTTGTGGAGGAGGAAGATTACTATGGTTTCCGATGGGCCTGGATGCCGGTTAAGAAGGAGCTGGATGTGAATTTGGAACTTTGGGGGAAGTACTTCCACCAACAATATAAGCCGGAGGAAATTCGGAAAGTGGTTTACCAGGTACTGGTAGATGATATACTGGCCGCTTACGAGGGCTACTACCATGGCGATAGTCAGCTTCTCAACAACCTGACCCTCCGGAAAAGTCCGGTACTGGGCTATCTTTTGTATGCCCGGGGTTGCGAAGATTATTGTAATTTTGAGGAGTATTACGATAAAACCGACTGGTCCTACAAGCGTCGAACCAAACCAAAGGAGGAGTACGATGCGATTATTGCCGAAGGACTCTCCTACTATAACGCTTGTACCGATCCCTTTCTGAAGTTCCGTTACGGGTATCAGCTCATCAAATTGTATCGTTACTCCGGTCAAAAGGAGCAGTGTTTGGCCTTCTACCAGCAGATGCTGCAGGAGTGCGGACAGGAGACGCCCGTGAAGTACTGGAGTCTTTCCCAGGTGGCCGGATGTCAGAATCAGTTGGGTATGCGGGTGAAGGCCCAGCACAACTTTTTGAAGGTGTACCTTAATTGTCCTTCGCGGCGAGCAGTGGTATACCGTAGCAATATGATCCGCACCCAGGAGCAGTGGGACAGCCTGCTGAACCTTTGCAACCGTGACGAAAAAATTGCCCTCTACTACCTGAGAGCCCAGCAGCGCAACGCCAACAGGATGGAGGAGGCCCGTTCCATCTATCATCTGGATCCCAATTCCGACTACCTGCCCTTTTTGATGGCCGCACACGTACGACGATTGGAAAGTATGGCCTTTTCTACCTGGAAATTTGCCGCAACCCCTTTCTTTGTGAACCGGGGGCTGAACCTTCGGGACAGTAAGCAGGAGGATTTGGTGCGAACCCTTGAATTTGTGGATGAGGTGATTGCCGCCGGGCAATCCAGCCACATCCCAATGTTCCGCTACATGGGGGCCTACCTGGAACTCCTGCTGGGCAACGGACAGGGAGCGCAAGCCTACCTCAACCAGATTCCCATGGGAGTGAAGCAGCTGCACGAAAAGCAGCATCAAACCCTGGAGGCCATGGTAATTCTTCAGCAGATCAAGAATCCTACGGTGGAGGACGAGAACCGCATGGAGCAGTACTACCACCTGATTCCCGACCTGGTACAAACCTTTATGGCATCGGCCTATACGCCCAGCCAGCCCATGCGAGCCTACCTGAGTCACAGCAACTATACGAAGATGCGTGATGATATGAATCCGGAACAAACCCTGAAGGTGATTGCCTGGGAAAAAGAACCTTTGAAGCCCAGCTGGTATTTGAACCAGGTATTGCGCAAGCGGTTCTTCAATCAAATCCCCAAACGCGATTACCTGAACCCCGACAGTACCCGCTCGGTAATTCTGCAGGAGGTGTTGGGGACCCAGTACCTGAATACCGGCAACTATGCCGAGGCGGAAAAAGTTTTGGCTGCTTTGCCCGAAGAGTTTCGAAAGCGCGATCCCTGGTTTGGCGTTTTTGGCAATCCCTTTAACTACTGCGTGCGCGATTACGATTATCCGGAGTTCAACCGACGCTACACCAAGCTGGATTTGGCCAAAACCCTGGCCGCCATTCAGCGCAAAGTAGATGCCGGAACCGCTACCCCTATGGATTGGTACCTGCTGGCCAACGCTTACCAGAATACCTCCTACTTTGGGCAGCTATGGATGTTGAAATCCTACTACCGCACCCCTTCAACCGTGAGTGGACCGCACGATTTTGTGCCCGTATACCTCTGGTTGGAGAAAGCAGCGGCCCAGAGTACCGATCGCGAGTTTCAGGCCAAGTGCTACTTTTTGGCTGCCAAAGCCCGCCACTCCCAAAGCTATGCAAGTAGCGATTATGGCCCATTTATTGGAAGCTATGCTTACGGAGAGAAGGGGGAGGGGAGCCTCTACAGAATGCTCGACGAAATGAAGACCAACGGCTATTTGAGCGACTACGAAATCCTTCGCCAAAAATATGCCGATACCGAATTCTACCAGCGCATCATCAACGAATGCGCCATGTTCCGGTACTATACCGAGAACTTTTAGGAAATGCAAAGAGGCCGTCCCATTGGATGGCCTCTTCTATTTATACCCTAATGCGGGGACGCAGATTGCTCTATCTTACTACTTGGTACTTGACACTTGGACCTTGTTTCTTACTCCCTGCCACTTGTTCCCACAGAGTAAAAAAAAGAGGACACAGATTGTCTATGATCTTCCTGTGATGAACGCTGATTGCTCTCAGACTCTATCTTGCTACTTACTACTTGGTACTTGACACTAGCACCTTGCTTCTTACTCCTTGCAACTTTTTACCACAGAGTAAAAAAAAGAGGACACAGATTATTTATGATCTCTTATGATGAACGCAGATTGTTCATAGGTTCTGTTTGGCCCGTCGCCATTGCAATAAAGCTGAATTCGGCGATTTGAGTTGCACCGATCAAATTCTTCTTCCCAATTTGTGTTTTCGTCGTTTTTGCTTTCTTTTTCCTGGTGAGGAGAGGATCGGGAACAGGTTTGGAATGCGAAATTTTGACGATTTGAAATGCTCTGTTTTTACGAAACGCAGTGCCGATTTGCCGCATCGCGGCCAACCCTCTGTAGTATTTTGTTTTAGAGCTGTAAATTCTGCCGTGGAACGGCCAGCGAGATATTTCACCCAAGCTTGTTACTTTGGGATAGAGTTTCCGGCCGTAAGGTTGTTGCTACTGAAAGTTGTGATTGTTAGATAGAAAAGCCCACTATCACCAGATAGGGGTTATTGGTTTATTCCGTAGCCTGTTTGGGGGCTGAATCCGATTTTTCCGACGAATTCCTGTTCTTTTTCCTGGTTTTGAGCGAAAGCAGCAGGCTTTGGTTTTTTTGTACCGATAGTTTTAAATTGTAGCCTCCCGGTGCATCGTTGCCCTTTTCGTAGTATTGGTTGGAATCCCACCCGTACCAATTCATATCTCCGGTTACAAATTTAAATTCATGCTCACCCGGTAGAATTTTGATGGTTCGAATCCAGAATTCCTGGCCGTCGTGGATCTCTTTCCTCAGCCTGTATTTCTTGCGATCCCACAGAACGGGGCGAATCCGACCCTCTTTGGAATGTAGCCAGCGGTTAAAGGTACCTGCCACCACCACCTTTGGGGTTGATGTATCCTTTTGCGGAGCATAGATAAAGGTGACCTCCGATTTCCTCTTCAGCAGATCTACGAGGGTATGAAGTAGAATGAGTACATAGTTGCGAATGGAGTAAAAAAAGCCTACAATCCCCAGGATGGCTGCGATTCTATCGATGGTCAGGTAGTCAGACCAGTTGATGTGTTCCATTTGTTGCGTTTTTTGATTTTCCATTAAAATTAAACAAAACATAAGAAGGGGTTCGATTTATTCCATTGAATGATTCTATTGATCCCCCCGATCCGATAGAGCACCAGCGGAGAGGTAGAAAATAGATCATAAGCGGTCGAAGAAAGCACATGAAAGGTTTTTCTGCCCCGAAAAATAGGGAGCCAGCTAACTTCAGGCAACAACAAACCCCCGCACCCTAAAGGGTAACCGAGGTTTGTTTATTATACCAATGCCCAAACAACCCAACTGGCATTGGGCAAGCTGGTATAATGCCGATACAGAATTGAAGGACTACTGGTACCGAACGTAGTGAGCAAACGAGCAATTTTGCAAGTAACCGAAGCGCACTAGTAGCCCATTTCAATTTGCAATCGGTATTAGTGGTTAATAGTTCGGGTTTTCAACCCGCAACAGCCTTGTCATGGAATAGCTGCACCCTATAGTTGCAGGGGAAGGGAAATGGTTGCGTTGGGTTTGCAGAAATTTGTAGGAGGGGGGGGGAATAAGTGCAAACAAGGTTTCTGAGAACCTTAAATGATTTACCTTTTGCAATGTATTGCTTTTCTGCCGCGGAGCGGCAAGCATTATGCGAAACGAAGGGAAAAGAAAACCTCTCCGGTGATGGTGGGGTAATATTGTTGCGATTATTGATTTAGAATTTCGATACGACCATTGTAATGGATTCTTGCCACTAAGTTATTACTGCTGTCAAGTATTTGACCTCCGGTCCAATTGCCTCCGCCCAGGTTGTGGTATTTGATGTAATCCAGACAGATGCTTTGAGCCTCTTCAAATGAGTTTATTGAAATCCTTTCGGGTTCCAGTTTTTTTGCCATTTCTTCCCAACGTACACTTGAAGAAGCTTGCGAAATGACATCTATATTAATGGTGGAACTGAGTTCCAGTGTATATTTTCCCATAAGGCCAAGCGGTTTGATTATAGGTTTTTATACGAAGTAGAAATGAGTTTGGGTTTAATCGAATACAGATAATTTACAGGAATATATTTTACCTGTTTTTTCTTTTGATACCGCTTTGCTGCTAAATATACAGATGCCAGATTTTACTGAAGTAATATTAATGAGTGCATCAAGTTTGGCTATTATTCCAAGAATTATAAAGGTGATTTTACCTTAATGTAAAATCACCTTTTCTTAGTTTTAATTTCAAATAGTTACGTTAAATTTTCAAAAAGTTATTTAATGATATAATTTGAAGCGTAATGAATTTGTTCAATGGTTGGAGGAAGCCCCTTTTCGAGCTGTTTTCCAATTTCACGGAAAATTGATCCGTAACGGATGTTTTTAATTGTACAAATATCTGCCACCTTGTCGAATTCTGATTTGATATCCTGTTGAGAAGAGATACATTTATTGTATTTTTCAATAATATAGTCAAGTGGTTCTTTTAGGTTAAGGGTGTTATTTGAACCAATCCTGTCAAACATTTCCGGATGTTCTCCTCGGAGTTTAGTTAGCAACTGTTCTTCAAAGTTCAAATCTGTCAATTCCAAATTTTCCAAATTTTGAATTGCCCCCTTTATTTTATTCAGTTTTCGTAGCTCCATATCGGACAAAACGGTTGATAATTGTCTGATTATTGAGGAGTAATATTTGTCACCTCTATCAAAAATTTCAACCATTTGTTTAATGCTTGTAAAGTCTGTTTCAAGCTTTTTATTCTTTCCTTTTCTTTTCTTTAAATCTGTTTTTGGAATAGTGTACTTATTAAGCAAAGTCTGAATCTCTGTTGATTCTATAAAATCCTGAATTTCCTTGGATTTAATTATTGTATCCCATAATTCCTGTTTCTTGGAATATTCACCATAGTCTTCACTTAACGAATATTTTTTAATAAGATTATTCATTAGACGGAGAAGATCGGTAAAGAATGCTTCTAAGTCGTGATCTAATCCTTCTTCCATCCATATCTTTAACAGGTTAAATTGAGATCCAGATCTGTTTCCATCAGTGTATTTATAGAGGGTTGAAATTGAATATGGTACTGCTGCTGAGCGCAATTGTCCCATGGAATTTTTGCCCTGTCCATAAATTTTTTCCAGCCTACGGAAAATAATTATTTTGGCAATCAATTCTTCGAAAAAACCTCTGTTGACCTCTACTGGCTTTTTAAAACTTCCTTCACCGCATAATTCTTCAATAAAATATCTGAAAACCTTCTCACCACCTTTTTTTATCATATGAGGTTGTTCCCCCCAAGAGCAGTAATATTTAGCCAATTGTTCCTTGGAGAATCTTCTCTCATTTGGATATTCCTTTTTATATCGAGTTTTGTTGTTTCCTGCAATTCTCAATTTGGTATTAAATTCACCTTTGGCTCTTTCAAAGAACCATTTCATACCAGATGGTGTAACTACACTTTCACTAAGGGATTTTATTTTAACTAGTTGAGGGTTTCTGGAACGTAAATCAACCTTAGAAACACGAGATTGAGCATTGGAATAGGTACTGATATTGGATATTAATTCTTCCAATTGATCATTAGTTGCTTCTTTTGCAACGTTGATTTTAGCCATCACCTTGACCTTATTGATATCGAACCCATCTTTTTGTGTAAAGTAAATGGTAGCTGTAGTCTGACCTCCGTTAACTATTTGAAAATCTGTTAGTGATTTAATCGTGTATTGACCATTTTGTTCGCAAATTTCACCACTTGTTGCTGTTATCGTCAAACCATTGTTGTAAGCAACAAATTTTTCGGGTTCTTTACGAATGGTTTCTCTAATTCCTTTATTAACCCCTCTAAATTGCAGAAAAGATCTTACGTTTTTTTCAAGAAGGCGGGTGCTATGTTCTTTGTAAAGGCCAGAGATAAGTGAAGCAGGGAGTGCGCATAGATAAGATTCAAAATTTAATTCATCTGCAGCTTTTATTGCCTGTATAGGATACCCAAACATTGAATTGAAATCTACTTTTAATGCTTCCCGATTTCCTTGGGAGATTATGATATTGTAGAGAAAATTAAGGTCAATTAACCTCTTTTTGATTAGTATCTTTTTCTTTCTTTTTTCTCTTTTCTTTGTATAACTTATCGCAAACTCTTCATTTTCGAACTCAATTCGCTTTGGTTGTGGTTTTGCACCCTGTAATGAAACAGTTGCTGTTGTTGAGATTAAAAATACTTCGATAACGTCGAATTGATCAGCACCTGCGGAAGATGATACCTGTGAAATTAACGCTCTGGCTGGGTGTGAATCCTGAGTTTCCTCATTCAAATGACCTTTAATTGCTTTAATGATAAAGTTTGTTCCTCTTTTGAACTGGCTTTCATATGCCAATTTTGTTGATATTTGAAGGTCCGCAGATTTAGCAGTTAAGTCAATAGAATTTTCATTGACAAGAAACAATTGTAGTCTTTCTCCTGATTCATTAACGCAATATGCATTTATCTTTAGTTTATCCGGTACTGACTTAAAATAAGATTGATTGAAATCTTCAGAATCAATTAATCGTGCTTCTACCATAGATGGTAAAACCTGTGACAGCAATAAAGTTTCTGAAAGTTGTTCTTGATCATCCATAGATTGATCAAGCAACTCCTTTCGATAGTTTAAATATTCTTCTATGATCATTTCAATACTGATTTTCCTGGATCAAAAATTCTTGTAAACTATTAATTCTTAAATTGTATCTTAATTTGGAAATCTCTTTGGGTATATTGGATATGGATAATCCAGGGAAATTATCCTTTGAACAGTCGTAATGGCTTATTTTAGAAACCAAAAACCTATAGTTGTTGTACTCTATGGTTGATTCCACTGTTAATCCCAATTGATTTAAAGCATGATACAATATTGATAAATCCCCTAACTTTTCCCTTAATATTTGGACGATCTTGACAATAAGATCATAGATAGATTCTCCTTTAACCAAATCCAACTTCACTGAAACAACAGCCAATTCAAGTCCTTTGTCAAATTCTTTTTTTAGTTGGTGTTCACTGGAAATCCGAATGATTGACTGAGATTCCATTTTGGTTTTGACTTCTATGTTTTTCGAATCCAGAATAAAATCATTGGAATTCTCATAAGGTCCCTGCCAAGCACTCATTATTTCATCAATGTTTTCAACTGATGTGTCTGTAAGAAAATTTCTCAATACGAATAACTCCCCCAAAAGACCTTTAACCTGGTCTTGACTAAGCTTTTTGGTGTAAGTTGGCTCAAAGAGTTCCACCCATTTATAGAATGCACCAATTAATTCATGGGATAGTATTTGTGGATCAACTATAGCTTTAACTTTATTATACAATGAAATTACTAAATCGTTAAATAATTCCATAAAGTTTGAATCACATAATCGTATTACGACAGCTTCAGCATCCTTATTGTATTGTATAGACACATTTTTTTTCTGAGATCCTTTTAGTTTTATTTTAACTTCCCCAGAAACAAATAATACTAAACATCGAAATCCATTTTCATCCAATGCAATATACAGTTCTGGAACGCAGGAGCTTGAAATTCTCATTATTTTAAAACCACTAACAGTATCGCAATTATTTATGGTCTGCCACTTTTTGTTTAAGTTTTCTAAAAACATAATTCTTCCTCCAAACTTTCTACAGTGCCATCTCCTTCCTCTCCTTCATCCTCTGTGATATTATAGTCTCCTTGCATATATTCCCCTCCTGGATCATCTTTGATTGGAGGAAATTCAATTGCATATCCAACGAGTGGTTTTGTTGTGTCGATATCGTGCTTAACAATGTAATCATCGTAAAAACGTTTTTTAAGTCCGTGGTATTTATCCTCGTTAACTCCTTTTTGATTAAAAGCATACTCAGCATTAAATAAATAAATGACCAGAAGCCCTTCTGATTCTTTCATTTGTTCCCTGTAGTAGCGTTCTGGAATAGTTTTGTTTTTAGACTCTTTTATTGCTTCATCGTACGATAAAGAATTATCCTTCTTTTGAAGTTCTTTTGCTTTATTTCTGTAAAAAGTTTCTTTAGCCTTTTCTTTTTCGCTGGGAGATAACAGAATAGCCATATCCTCGTTGGAGGTTATGATGTTTGCACTTTTACTACTTGCCTTGAAAATATTTTTATAGAGGAAGGTATTAACATCCTGATCAATCCTAGGACCTGATCTTCTGGCTAATTTAATTCCTTCTATATCTCCAGCTATTTTAGGATTAATATTGAAGTAGTCAAAAGGTATAACCTCTGGTAATGAACCAGTTGTTTTTAAAGCAATAGTCCAATTTTCCAATAATCCTCTTTCATTGCACAATTCAATGAATTTTGCCATGTTGTTGCGATCCAACTGATCAAAATTATTGGGTTGATTTTTTAAAATATTGACAACATCTTCACCTGAAGTTTCAAATTTTAAAAGTCCATTTTCTTGAGAATTAAACTTAGGAGCTATATTTTTAGTGAAATTTGACCAAGTTTGCTCGATATTGTTTTTCGAAACATTAAATCTGGTTGACATCATTAATTGATCTTGGTATGACCATTTGACATCTATTGCATTTTTTAGAATTGAAGGTCGAGTAATTTTAAGTGCTCCCGGATGTTTTTTTACTCTTAGTACAAAATTACGAGGCTCACGACCTTGCTCTTCCATTTTCACAAATTCACCTTCCAATTCCTCAATGCATTTTGTGGTAGAATCAAATTTATCAAGAGCATCTTGGGTGGTGAAAATTTTACAACAGTCCAGATAGCCAGGTCTATACCCGAACCATCGTCCCATTTGAAGCAGAGCATCTGAATAATTTGTTGGTCTTATGAAATAATTAATCGTCAATCCTTCCAGGGTAAATCCTCTGGATAATCTATTCCCTCCAATAGCAATATATTTTTTAGGCGAATTTTTTGGGTATTCCAACTTTTCCTTTGTAATACTATTGATAGCTTTGATTTCAATTCCCCTAACTGCATCTGGTAAAAAGTTTTTCAGGGAATCAAATACAATAGGAACCATAAAACTATCTTCATAGTCTTTGGGTAAGTACATTCTAATATTTTCAACAATATGAGCGTACCCTTGATCTGAATACCATATTTTTTGAAGCTCGGCATAAATAGAATCTTCATGCGTTGGGTTGTCATTGTTAATTCTCGATATTAACTCATTCACATAATCCTCAACTAATTTTTTTGTTGTAATCTGCCATAAAGTAAATCTGGACGTATGAATTAACATTGTATTATGTGGCTGAAAGAGTTTGGAATTTTCCATTCTTGGTTTTCTTGACTCTCTAATTGCAAGGGAAAGGAAGAAACACTTAATAGCAATTTTTAAAGATTCTGGAAGCTTTTTTGGGAATTCATCTTCTTTTCTGGGAGCCCTTGTTCCTTTTCGATAATCTGCGAATGAATCAAAATCCAAATAACCTTCAGTTTCGTATTTTTCTTCCCAATCTTGCTTTGACTCAATGTTTTCAACTCCAAAAACCTCACCACCTTCATCTTCATATATCCTATTGGGAAACTGATCTACATAATCTTTAACAGGAGAAGCAAGAAGAGGCAACTTTTCATTTTCATCGGTAGAATTCTCAATAGATTTTACTGTTTCAAAAATTTGTTTGGCTCCAATGTAATTTGAAGGTGGATCCAACAACTCTATAAAGTCATCGGGGAAAATATTATCAACTCTTTTTAATTGTTTTTCTTGCTCTTCTCCTTTGAATTTATATTTGATAGGCCAGTCGTTTTCGGGATATTCATTTCTATCCTGTAAAACATTGGCAAATGGTGTTGCTGTATAGCCTAAGTAAGTTTTTATATGGAACATTTCAAGGATTGCTCTGATATGTCCATTGATTTTACTTGCATATTCCCGACCTTTAGCCCCATCATTATTCAATGAGGCATTGTCTGCTTCATCGTCCAGAATTAGTAAGGGTAAATTGTGTTTCTCTTTACCTTTCTCAAGTGAATTATGTAGCCAAATGATTAAATTTTTTAAAACACTTACGTTTTTTTTACAGACCAACACATATTTAGCATTTAATGTGTGATCAAGTTCTTCCGTTGATTTTCCAAAATCCTTTCGTTCTGAAGTAATCGATTGGACTTGAATTATAGATGAATCTCCCTGAGGTCCAAATCTTCTGATTTCACCAACACCTTTCTTCCCTTTTATCTCTGTTGAATCAATAGCACCTTCACCTATAACATCAGTTTCAATTCTTTTCTGTGTTTGACTTCTTAAATCCTCCATAATTCCAGAAAGAACTATAACTAAAGCATATCCGGAATCGATTGCACGATTTATTACGGCATTAAAATTCCCTGTTTTACCTGATTGTACAGCACCTACTACTAATCCTTTGGTATAAATTGCATTCTTTGATTTTGGATCAGCCAATTTTTTTAGAATTGACAAACTGGAATTTTTTGTTTCCTCAACAACCTTTTCAGACCTTCCATTTTTTAAAAGATATTCAAAATATCGATCAGAATAGTCCCATGAAATTTCATCAAACCTATTTTCTGTTAACCAAGTTTTAAATCCTTTTTTAGTTAAGGAATGCGTAAATCCGGGATCTATTGGATTAGTTGAAAGGTAATCATTTTTGGCTGTTTGGAAGTAGCTCTTTAAGGTAGGTTCATCGACTTCGCTTAGCCCAATGCATTGTCCAGCAATCTTTATTTGATCTTTTATAGAAGGATAGAGATTATCAACGAAATTTTTGTCCCCATTAACCTTTTTTACTTCTTCTTTAATTCTGGTTTTAAATAAATCAATATAATTCATGAGGTTAGTTTTCTTATAAGAGTTGTTTTATTTCATCCGGGAGGGTAGATAATTTAAATCCTAAATTAGGTAGAATATCTTTTTTTATAGATTCTTTGGATAATCCTACATCCAATAATTGCTTAATTGTGTATACAATCTCTTGCTGCCCAACACCATCTTCTTTTTCAATACCTATAAATTCTTTTTCTTCATGCACACGTCTGATTTCATTTATCCTCGTATTGACCATTCTAAAGAGCATATTAAGTTGAGAGTTTTGTTTCTTACTAAGCCCTTCCTGCAAACTTGTTATTAAGGGAAAATTGGGATTGAGTTCGAGTATTGCACCTTTATTGGAATTACTTCGTTCAAACAGCTGTAAATGGTTTTGGGTTTTATTTCCAGAGAATTTTCTTATTCCTCTGTTATAAAATTCTCTCTCAGCTTCAATTTTAAGTTCGCCAATATAGCTTTCAAAGGCTATTTTTAACTCATGAGGAATTGCGATTTTTGATTTGGCTACATTTAGATGTAACCGATCGTCAACTTGATTGCCAACCTCGACTCTTAATCTAGCCAATTGCAAGCGGGGAGCTTTTCGTATTAAGCCATTCCAGCCTCCAAACAAAATGATTCGATTTGCCCTGTAAATATACAATCCTTCCATGTCCATGAGGCCCCGAAACCGAGTAGTCCAATTTGTGATGCTATCCTGACTTTCCTTTATTGCTCTTGAAGGGAGAACAAAACCTTCTATTTTTACAACATCTTCCCCAAAGAAACTTTGTTTGGGTTCGAGTTGCCGAAAATCTTTTTCCTCTTCAGGAAAAGGATTGAAAGGTCTTATGCGTTTGTTGTTTATTCTGATTTGAAGAGGATTTTCTTTTTTCTCCATGAATCTATGAAAAACCAAAGAAAGATAATCAACGGTAACTTCATTGATTTCCTTCTTTAATGCGGTCTTTTTTTTCTCAGGTTTTAAAAAGTGCTCGAATTTATATAGACCTTGCCATATCACAATTGTATTTACCTCGAATTTATCAAAGCCGTTGAGATGATTTTGGGATAATTGCTTATATCTGGCTATTAATTCATTTATTTCTTCTTCTGAGTTGATGATTATTTTCCATCCCTTATCCCTAAGATAATCGACATCCCAAGTTCTTCCGCAGAATTTATTTTCCCCTTTTGGTTTAGATAAAACTGTGAACTTTCTTGTTTGTGAAAATGAAGCTGTTTTTAATCCCAATCCAAATCTTCCCAAATCCGATTCATTTCTTGTGAATTCCGGAGAATTACTGGGGAATTGCATGTTCTTTCTCAATTCGTCCTCAGTCATGCCATTCCCATTATCAGCCATAAACAGAGTGAATGGTTCAAAATCAGCATCAATTAGTACTTCAATTTTATCAGCATTTGCAGAAATGGAATTGTCCATTAAGTCGGCTAAAGAGGTTTCAAGGCTATATCCTTGCTCTGCAATTGATTTTATAAGGTATTCCGGATTTGGGGATGCATTTTCAAAATTCACATTAGGGATAGGCATAATTGGACTTATTCTGTTATTTTATTGTTTTTAAAGATTTCCTTAACAATTACACTTATTTTCCTGGCCAAATAAGGTGGAACAGCATTCCCTACTTGGTGATATTGCTTGGTTCTGGTACCACAGAAGTAGTAGTTGTCAGGGAATGTTTGAATTCGGGCTGCCTCCCGTACTGTTAAACTTCTACATTGTTTAGGATCGTAATGAATAAAATAGTGACCGTCTTTTGAAATATGACTGGTTACTGTAGTCGCAGCTATATCTGGTCGCTGGGTTCTAAAACGATCCGCAAACTTACCTCCTTTGGCATTTTTGTGGTCCGGCAATAACCATTCCGGGTAATCGCGTAATTTAGGAAAATCACCTTTTTCTTTTAAATATATAGTCGAAAACAAATACCGACACAAATCTTCCTTTAGATGAGTTCTTGTTTCGTGATTAAGAACACCATCTAGCTTCTGATCTTTGTACCAGTCTTCGTATAGTGGGTTATTGTCTTCCTTTAATTTAGCTTCAGTGAAATTAGCCCCTTGATTTTTTGGTAACTTATTGAAATTATCCAGTTTTAGGTTGGTAAATTCTTTATCCAATTTCCTGACAGAATTTCGTACCGCTGTAGACCAATTCTCTGAAGTGTTTTCTATTTTAGAATAGATATGATTTCCTTTTTCATTTTTACCAACTATTTCACGGCCAATTCCACTTCGAAGTACAGGAAGATTGCCGATAACACTTTCAAGTGTTACTTCTTCGTTATTCGTTAGAATTAATTTGCCATTATAAGTGATATCTTCCCGAACTCCCAGAAGAATTACACGATGTCTGCGTTGAGGTATTCCATATTTTTCAGCCTGTATAAGAAATTCCATGTCATTCATGTAAAGAGGAAATTCTTTAAGGGTATATCTGTCGGGTGTTTTTACAAATGAGTATATTCTATATTTAGGAGAATGTAATTCAGGAAAGACAGAATTTGGGTCCTGTAAATCCTGTTTAATTAAATCAAATACTTTTTGACCATTTACTTTAGCTGAAAGCAAGCCCTTAACATTTTCCATTACAAAAACTGCGGGATGATGTTTGGCAATAATCCTAAGGTATTCCTTATATAAATGAACACGATGATCTGAATTTGAGATCCCTTGGTTTCTTGATCTTCCTACTAAAGAATAAGCCTGACATGGCGGTCCGCCGATTAATAAAAAGTCTTTTTCCTTCTTGAGACTTTTTTTAATTCTTTCGTCTATTTCTTTGTGCTTAGCAATGATTTGCTCTGGCGTATATCCTATCGTATATTCTTTGCCATTACGTTTTTTTGTTTCCAATTCAAAAGGTAATTCACAATGCCAAGCTTCCTGTTCTGCTTCTTTCCATTGTATAGCATACTCTTCTTTTAGCTTATCGAATAAACCAAGTTTGATTTTTTTATCATTTTCCTTTATAAAAGAATAGTATAAGTTTGGAACTCCAATTTCTTCCAGTTTTCGGTAAAAACTTCTTAATCGAAGAGTTTGATGTGCATGTTCATCTTTTTCTATTGAGAGTCTTATATCAAAAATACGAATTCCCTTATCATCCTTTAAAGACGAAAACCCTTCTCCTAGTCCTCCTGGCCCTGCAAATAGGTCAATAATCGGTATTTGTTTTGTCATGCTTTCTTTTTCAGTTCCTTTACTAATTTTTCCAATTGGTTTTTCCTGGTGTCTTTGAGTTGGCACTCCCAGATAACTATAACCTTCCAGCCCATAGCTTTAAGGTTTTCATAGTTTTTTCTGTCGCGGTTTTGTGTCTCAGATATTTTTGACAACCACCATTCTGTTCTGGTTTTTGGTACCACAAAATATTTACAGCCTTTGTGGCCATGCCAAAAACAACCGTTGACAAAGATAATGGTATTATACTTTCGAAGAACAATATCAGGTTTACCCGGTAGATTTTTAACATTGAGGCGATATCTGAAACCTTTAGAAAACAGATATTTCCTGACGAGCATTTCGGGAGTGGTGTCCTTGCTGCCGATCCGGGACATGTTAAAAGACCTTGTTTTCTTTGAATGAACGTCTGACATGTTCTTTTAGAACTGATAACACTTCGAAATTACAAAAAAATTATGCAAACTGTATCTGTCAATGTTGTCAATTGTAATAGTCTTTTGAAAAGAGAGATATGGTTTATCTATTGTAAGAGTTCCCTGTTGTTGGTTTTTCGAATTTTGTCGTTTGATCTAATACCCCTGTCAACGGTCTTATGTTGCCTGTCAACGGTTGCTGGTCTTTTGGCTTGGGATGGTGGTATTTTCATTTTGGTTGCTGGTAGGAAGAGGGGTAGCGGGGGTCTTTTGAGTTTGTACCCCTGGTATATCGGTTTGGTTGGAGGTTCTTTTCCGCTTGTTGCTGGTCTTTTGAGAAGGGGCATGGGGATTTTTGGGGTTGTCGTCAACACTTTAGGGTTGGGCTATGGAACTTTGGAGTGTGTCGCCGGTAGTTTGGCGTTTTCCGGTGGCGGCAAGGGTCAAAGTACCTCCGGCAAAGGTCTCAGGGATGGCGCGAATTGGAAAGTACCTGCGGCAAAGGTCTCAGGGATGGCGCGAATTGGAAAGTACCTGCGGCAAAGGTCTCAGGGATGGCGCGAATTGGAAAGTACCTGCGGCAAAGGTCTCAGGGATGGCGCGAATTGGAAAGTACCTCCGGCAAAGGTCTCAGGGTTGGCGCGGATTGGAAAGTACTTCCGGCAAAGGTCTCAGGGTTGACGCGGATTGGAAAGTACTTCCGGCAAAGGTTTCAGGTCCGGTTCGAACAGGTAAGAGATAGGAATGTGTTGTGTGGTGGGTGTAAAGTAGTATGGTGATTGTTTTTTATGATTCTGAAAGTCCCTGTTGGTGGGGCAAGCTGTTGCTATTCAGAAAATAACTTGGGTGAAGTTGTAAAAAAAAGAAAAAATATTTGGGTGGAATTGGAAAGCTTTGTAACTTCTATACTGTTTAGAATTAATTGATCATGATATGATTTTTTAGTGTAATTCTGGCAGGAGGCTTTTCGGGGAGGTAGTATTTAAGTTATATTTTTTATTGTTAGTTATAGGTAAACCGAAGGTCTTCTGCCAAATTTTGTAATTTGAATTAGGGTTAAAAAAAGATAATGTCAAATTTTCAAAAAAAAATCTTATTGCTATGAATCAAAGTAGATTGTACCATGGGTCAGATGCCGGTTTTATCAGTTTTTCCAGTCCTCGTATCAATCTGATTGAGGAGAAACACCCGGATTTTATTCTTTTCTCACCTCATTTTACTCCGGAGGGGCTACAGGCATTAAAAGACAATTACCAGGAGGCCAATAGTATTCCCTCAGATAATGTTTATGTGGACATTCAGGCCAAGTGTACCGAGAATGTGGAAACGGAAATGGAAGGCTGCCGTAAATTTTACAAGCGGCTCAGGTTTGATGTGGAGTTGGCCTTTCCCAACGAGAAGAAGATTTGGAATCAGTTTGGGTTTAATGATTACGATTTGGCCCGCCGGACAGCCAAACACATGAATGTGTTGCTGACCGATGTGCATATGGTGGCCACTCGTTACAAGGAGACCATGCTTGCCAATGGCTGGACTGAGGAAACTTTTGAGACTATCCTAACTCACAAGAGTAATTTGAAATCGCTTATGGACGAGCAAAGTCAAGCTGTGATGGAGCGAAGTCGGGCGGCTGAACAACGGGGAGAGAAGCTCAACAAATTGTACGAAAAGCTGGCAGTTTACTTTAAGGCAGCACGTATTATTTACGACGAAGATGAGGAGATGCTGCAGTGGTTCAAATTTCCTTCCAAATCACAAGCCAAGCAGGAGAGTGAGGAGGAACCTCAAACCGAATACAATAATTAATATCTTCATTTTTATTTGCTTGCATTCATTTTTGTTTTTTTGAAAGCCTCTCCGGCGGTTTATCCTCGGGGGGCTTTTTTTTTGTTTTGGATTCCGGCCAGCTTGTCTGGTCCCGAGGATTGGGATTCCGGGTTCCGGGCATCGGGATTCAGGGAGTGAGGAAACTGGCGGCCTGTTGGAATACTTCCTCAAAGCATTGGTCTACCAGGGGTGAGATTTGGGTATTGCCAATCGGAAAGGGGGTTTCATGGGAGCAGGGAAAGGGAAAATTCCGGATTTCCACGGTGTTTTTCATGGCGGGATCCCAGCTGCAAAGGGTGTGAACAATTGATGGGGCGGGAATCACTTTGTCCTGTTCAAGGGCGATGGCGTGCATCTGCTTCCCTATTTTACGGAAGGCGGTTTCCCGATAGGCTTTCAGTTGGGAGTCGTCCAACATGGCCCGAAAGGCTTTACCCATCGGGGTTTGGGTGAGGAAGCGGGCAAAGGGGTCGGATTCCTGTAGCTTAGGGGATAGGGCGAATACGTAGTAATCCAGCAGCAGGTCGAAGGCTTTGCTGTCCATAATCATTCGGGAGTTGCCATCCATCCGGCTGAATACCGAGCCGCCACAGAACATAAAGAGCCGCGAATGGCTGAATAGTCCCCGGGGATTGGCCAGGAAGAGGATCTGCGACAGAAAGGCCCCGATGGAGTAGGAGAAGAAATCGATCCGGCTGCCTTTGCGGAACAGGGGGTGTTTGCCATCGCGAATAGCAGCGCAGAGGTGCTCGATATCGCAGGCACTCTGATGCCCCGAAACGAAAAAACGCAGGGGATTGTTTCGCAACCGCTCACTCAGGGCGATGTTGACGAAGGTGGCGTTGGGGAATTTTTTACTTTGCTGCTGCTTCAGAACGGGAAGCATGGCCCTGGGGTTGCCCCAGTCTTTGGGGGCCCGGTTCATGTGAAATGCGATGGGGAAGAGGACAACGGGCCGGCCGGTACTTTCGCAAAGACGATAGGCCCAGGGGAGGTATTTCTCCCAGCTTCGTTCGTTGAGGCCATGCAGCAGGAGCAGGGGATCGGAGAGCTTGCCGCGGGTCTCGGGAACAAAAACGGGGTAGCTAAAGATTCGGTTTTCGGGTATTTTGTCATCGGGGAGGGAACTCAAGGCATTGGGACAGTTGGCAAGGGAAGGGATAGAGAACCGGGGGGTGGCCGTAAAGGGGTGCCATTGAATTTCGATGTTGGAGTTGGGAATTTTCACCTTTTTTTGCTCGGTGCCGAAGCATTGTTTGAGATGGGAAAAGAGTTGGGTGTATTGCATAGGGCATTGAATATTGAGTTTTCGGAGGCAAAGTAAGGGGATGTGGTAAAGAAGCTCAAATAAGAGGGATACGAGCCTGGGGAATGGGATAAAAGTGGGTGTGGTGGGGTGAATTTCGACATGGTGGGGTAGAAGAATTTAGAACCCCGTGGAGTTTTGTGAGCAGTAAAGACATTATTGGGGAGAAATGAATAATTTTGGGGTTATATGGATTATAGTTGGTGTTTTTGTTCAAAGGAATTTCTAGATATTATACTTTCGTCCTTTAGCCGGACGGGCCTGTACTTTTTTCATGAAAAAAAAGTACCAAAAATTCTAGGCTACGGCACTCGCTGACCCATCACGGCACGAAGGCTAAACAGAATGAACTCACCTCGTTCCTCGGCTCAAACAGCATTCTGTTCTTAACGCCTTTTTCGCCTATGGGGCCCCACCTCCGTTGCCAATGCCGAGGTGCTACGATTAAAGTTAATGCGATTTTGGATGAGGAGTTTTTATATGTAAATATTCTTTGAACAAAATAATGATCCTTTTTTACCACAAAAAAACATATAGAAATATAATATTGTTGAACGTATTAAAATTCCCACGCCTATGTTGAACTTCCAAACCCCCATTCCTTCCTATCTGACCGCTAAGGGGAATCTGGTTCGTCTGATTCTGTCTACTTCGGTTTTTGCCCTGGTGTTTATTAATATTTATTCTCCTTTTGGGGTGCAAACCTTGTATCATGTTACCCGTTGGGAATTGTTTTTCTATTCCAGCCTGGTAATTCTCACCGGTGTTTTGGTAGTGGTAATCAGCAGGGTGTTGATGTTTCGGTACTGCCGAAAGCATGAGCTTCGGTATTGGCAATATATTGGTTGGATGCTGCTGGAGGTTTTTTGCATGGCTATGTTTTATGCAGCTTTCGAAAAGTTTGCCCTGAGTGATGGCCGGGATTTTTCACAATTGCTTGCGGTGTCGGTTGAGAATACCTCCCTGGTATTGTTGCTGCCCTATTCGGTGCTCTGGCTCTATTTTTCGTGGCGGGAAAAGGAGAAGCAGCTGAATCTTTTGGAGCAGGAGCATCCCGAAGCGGTGCCGCATAAGAATATGATTCCCTTTTGCGATGAAAACGGGGTGCTCCGGTTTTCGGTAAAGGCAGAGGATTTCTACTACCTGGAGGCGGCCGACAATTACGTGAACATCTACTACCAGGACAGGGAGAAGGTAGTGCGGTTTGTGCTTCGCAATTCGCTAAAGAGGATGGAAGCCCAATTGGCCAAGCTGGAGGTGGTGCGCTGTCACCGTTCCTTTATGGTGAATTTTGAGAAGGTAAAGCTCATCCGCAAGGAGAAAGAGGGCTTACGACTGGAGTTGGATTCACCCTGTACCGTGACCTTTCCGGTCTCCAAAACCTATATGGAAAAGGTGATGACTACCTTTGGGCGGTTTAGTCGATAAATGGATTGTTCCCGGTTTTGGGGCGAGAGGGGTTGTAATCTGTTATTTTGGGATGGATGACTGCTGTAAGATTCAGTATGAGAACATATAAGGTTTGTGTTTTCTCTGTTTGTGTTTATCAAAAAAAACATAAAAAAGTTTAATACGCCAAAAGGCTTGTATATGGGGCTTTTCAGAGGGTAATGCGAAGTGACAGAGGGATTTGCAGGGAAAAAAGATGCGTTTTTTTTTGTTTGTGTGAAAAAAGCTTCGTAACTTTTTTATTGTTAATACTAAATGGGTTAGAAGTATTCAGCAATTTTGTTTAAGTTAATTGGTAAAAAGCAAGATTGGCAGTGGGTCGTTTTTATTTTGGCTTTTCGGAAGATATAATTTTATGTACTTACAATTAAATGGAGAATAACGATCCGCTGCCAAGCTTTTTTCTGAGGATAACCATACTTATGAGATGTCGCTGTTTGTCTTCGGTGAATTGCCGATCCATTTGGCCCTAAAATTGCAATACAACTAAAATCATACAATTTAAATGGCACTCATCGGATGGAGACGTCCGGTGAGTTTTTTTTATGCTTGGGATTTGTTTCTGGTTCCTGATTCCTCGTTTCTTGTTCCGTGGATGTCAGGCGCGATTCTATGTTTTTTGCGTTTTAGGAGATCTGCGTGAATCAGTCCAATCCGTTCAATCTGAGTTCTATTCTGAGTTTCTCGTTTCTGGTTTCCGGTTTAGTGGATGTCAGAAGCGATTCTATAGTTTTTGCACATTAAAAGATCTGCGTGAATCAGTCCAATCCGTTCAATCTGTGTTCTATTTTTAGTTTCTGGGTCCTGGTTTCTTGTTCCTGATTCTGTGAATGTCAGGCGCGATTCTATGGTTTTTGCGTTTTAATAGATCCGCGGGAATCAGTTCGATCCTTTAAATCTGTGTTCTATTTGGCATGATTGGTGGCAACGGTGGGTTGCATTTTGTTCTCCCGGTGCCATTTCAAAAGTCTTTGGCTGGGGGCACCCCGGTGGGGCAGGGTCATTTTCCGTCCGGCCAGCTGTCCAAAATGCTGCCGATAGAAGGGTTTGCTGCAGTCCTTTTCCAGTTCGGGGGAGAGAATGAGGCAATAGTTCTCGTCGAAACCGATCAATCCTTGCTGAAAAGCTTTATCGTAGAGGGCCGAAAGGCAGATGCCGTTTTGCGGATTGAGCCGCTCCTTACTGCTCTTTTTCCAGGATACAATTTGACTGGCGCCCAGTAGTACGGGAATGTCAATCCCTGTAATGGCACAGCGGCTGTGATAGTTGGCCAGTATCATCTTGCGAAAGAAGTGCTGGTTGACCCGTGTGCGGATGTAGGAACGGCGTTCCTCTCCGGTGAGCTTGTATATTCCCTGCAGTTGCTCCCTGAATTTCTTTTCGATGGTCTGGTTCTCGAATTTGGCCAGGGTCAGTTCGCTTTCGAAGGCAAGTACTTCCCGCCGGGAATGGAATTCCTGGAGGATGGAATGTTCGGCATTGCCCGCCTGGGGCAGGTTCTGTTTGTAATGCTCCCGCAGGCAGGGGTCTGCACTGGCTAAACGGGTCAGTTTAAGGGCAACGGCATTGGGAGACCGTCGCACCAGCCTGGACAGAGCTTCTATCTGAGGATGCTCATAATGAATGTTGTCGAAGTCCAGTTTGCAATAGAGGTTGAATGCCAGGATCAGCTCCTCTCTGGACCAGATTTGATTTTGCATTTCCATATTGTTGGTTTGGACGTAGTGTCCTATAAATGTACTAAAAAAAAGGTAGTTCTCCCGAATTAATTTTCGCTTTGAAGAGGGGAAAGGGAAAGAAAAAAGGAAAGGGTTGGTTTTAGGGATTGTTTGGGGGGAAAGGATGCGATTGATAACTTTTTTTGAGGATGGTTTATCGTGGAACGAAGCGGTTTTATCGAAAAAAGAAAAAGGATTGAATTTTGGTTGGATGCGGGCGAAAAATTCTTTGTAAATTGGGGTACATCTCTTCGTTGAACCGTAAAAAACTTTTGCCATGGAATTTGGATCCGTATATGCCTGGAAAGAGGAGTACAATGTTGGAATTTCGCCTTTCGACAAGGCCCACCGGCAGATTGTCGACCTGATGAACCAGCTGATGCTTGGTGGGTATCCCGATGGAGACACCCCTTTGCTGCATGATGTGTTGGGCGAAATGACCAATTATTTTATGGAGCATATCAAGGAGGAAGAGATCTACCTGAAATCCATCAATTTTCCGGAATTTGATGAGCACAAGCGCCAGCACGATCAGTTTATCGGCCATACCGCCCGCTTCTGTACCCAGGCCCTGCAGCGCAAATCCGGATTGGGACGGGAGGTATACAATTTTCTTGAGAAATGGTTTCTTGAGCATATACTTGTGGAGGATATGAAGTACAAGGTGGAGCATCCCCAGGCTATGCTGCACAAAGTATAAGAGCTGTATGTGGCAAGTAGCAAGTAGCAAGTAGCAAGTGGCAAGTAGCAAGTGACAAGTAGCAAGTGACAAGTAGCAAGTAGCAAGTGACAAGTAGCAAGTAGCAAGTGACAAGTAGCAAGTGACAAGTAGCAAGTGACAAGTAGCAAGTGACAAAAGTAGTTCCTTGTTCCAATGAATTTCAGGAGCGAGTTTATGGTTTTTACGTTTGTATCGTGAATAGGAGATCCGCGAGAATCAGTTTCATCCGTTGAATCTGTGTTCCATTCTGAGTTCCTGGTTCCGTGAATATCAGGAGTGATTCTATGGTTTTTGCGAGTATTTTGTATTTAAAGAGATCTGCGGGAATTAGCTTCATCCGTTCAATCTGTGTTCCATTCCGGTTTTCTGGTTTCGTGAATACCAGGAGCAACTCTATAGTTTCTGCGTGTATTTTGTGTTTAAAGAGATCTGCAGGAATTAGCTTCATCCGTTCAATCTGTGTTCCATTCTGAGTTTTTTGTTCTTTGTTCCGTGAATACCAGGAGCAATACTATAGTTTCTGAGTGTATTTTGTATTTAAAGAGATCCGCGGAAATCAGTCCTATCTGTTCAATCTGTGTTCCATTCCGGTTTTCTGGTTCTGCGGATGTCAGGAGCAACTCTATAGTTTTTGCGAGTATTTTGTATTTAATGAGATCCGCGGAAATCAGTTTCATCCGTTGAATCTGTGTTCTATTTGGAGTTTTGGGTTCCTGGTTTCTGGTTCAATGGATGTCAGAGGGATTTTGTGGTTTTTGCGTTTGTATCGTGAATAAGAGATCTGCGGGAATCAGTTTCATCTGTTCAATCTGTGTTCCATTCCGGTTTTCTGGTTTCTAGTTCCTTGTTCCGTGAATGTCAGAAGGATTTTGTGGTTTTTGCGCTTGTATTGTGTATAAGAGATCCGCGGGAATCAGTTTCATCCGTTGAATCTGTGTTCCATTCGGAGTTTTGGGTTCCTGGTTTCTGGTTCAATGGATGTCAGAGCAATACTATAGTTTCTGCGTGTATTTTGTATTTAAAGAGATCCGAGAGAATCAGTTTCATCTGTTGAATCTGTGTTCTATTCCAAGTTTCCGCTTCTGGGTAAAAACACTCAATTTTCTCAATTGATAAGTTTTTGTGGGCGTTCGGTTGTCATTAAGACAAAGGAATAGAGTACTTTTGGTCCCTACTCTACCCCTGGGGTCGACCCTAAGAGGTAATATTTTACAAGCCTCTGGCTATAGGGTAGTAGTTATGGGAATTTCCCAATAGCTTTAAGTGGGGAGTAAACCCTCAAATTTGTGTGCCGTGGAAATCAGTGGTAGATAGTTGGTCCAGGGTAGATTTAAAAAATAGAATGATGATGCGAAAAGGAAATACCAGTCTCCTGTTGGGGACTTTGCTACTTGGCTTGAGTTTCTGTTTGGGAGCCTGTAGTAAGAGTGAGGATGAGGAAGTGGTGACCCAAAATCAATCTTTTGTAACAGGAAGCACCAGTGGAGAGGATGTGTTTTTCTCCAATATGAAAAACCCTTTGGTGGTGGAGCATGATGAGCGGCACAAGCATACCCTGGAGTTGGATATCAACAATGATTTTGTGAAGGACTACCGCCTGGTTTCGGAAGAGAGATGGGATAGGAACGTTCAACCTGCCCGCTTGATCGCAAAAGAGCTGCGATTGGAGATTTTAAACGGCAACTGGGTGGTTGACGATGGAGGCGACTTAAATGTTCCTGCTATTTTGGACCGGAACCAGGACCTGGAAGACGCCAATTTGAAATGGAGTACTTCTGGAGCAATGGTTGTTGCCGGGTACTACCCGGACAATACCTCCCAGAATCGGGAAAGCTGGAATGGAGAGGCCGAAAAGTATATTGGGCTGAAGGTTGTCAAGGGAGAAGAGACCTGGGTGGCCTGGGTGCAAATTTCCGTAGGCGATTACGACAACTATATATTGTACAATTACGCGGGGCGGAAAGTGATAGAGTAGCAAGTAGCAAGTAGCAAGTAGCAAGAGACAAAAGTAGTTCCTGGTTTCAATGGATGTCAGGAGCCAGTCCTATTATTTGTTGGTGCGTGTGTTTTTTGCTTAAAGAGATCTGCGGGAATCAGTCCGATCAGTTCAATCTGTGTTCTATTCGGAGAAGTTGAGGGGGTAAAAACAAAAAACTCTCCAACCTTGCGATTGAAGAGTTTCTGTGGAGAATAGCGGAATCGAACCGCTGACCTTTTGACTGCCAGTCAAACGCTCTAGCCAACTGAGCTAATCCCCCATTGCGATGGCAAATATAGCTCAATTTTAAAAAAAGCAAAAAGATTTGTCGAAATTTTTTCTAAAGACTAACATTTTCGGATACTTTGCGTAGAACTAGGCAGAGTAAGAAGTCTCCCAGGGTCCGAATAGTGTTTGTTAGTAGACAATTGATTGGTAGCAATGTAAAGTGTGTGTGTATAGGTAGGATGAGTTCGGGTTTTGGGAGGTTTTTTACTCCCTTTTTTTTGTCCTTATAATTTAGAATCACTCAAAAGATATATCGGGGAAAGGCTGTAAAGAGTCAGAAAGTGAGTGGTTTTGGTGCACTGGCTTCTGTGATACAAAATTTTCAAGGTGGTTTTTATTGGCTCTAATAATGTGTGTGTTGGAAAAATTATAACGATTTCGAATGGTTTGCACTGAAAATTCCTATCTTTAGGCCTCAAAATTATAGGACTAGAAATAAGAGTTTTGATTATAAAATTGAAATCGTTATTTTTAAACGCTGAATTTAAAAGAAAATTAAAAGAAGATTATGGAAGTTAAAAAGTCACCCAAAGCAGATCTGGAGACGAAGAGAGGTCTTTTTCTCGAGATTGGTATGGCTCTGACTCTGGCGATTGTACTGCTGGCTTTCGAATGGAAGGTAGATACAAGTGAAACTACCGGTCTTGCCGAAGTACAGGAAGTTGAAGCCGAGGAGGAAATGATTCCAGTTACCAGACAGGAACCTGTTAAGCCACCACCACCACCACCACCAGCTCCTAAAGTCTCAGATGTATTGAACATCGTAGACAACGAAGAGGAGATTGAGGACGAATTGGAGATTGAAGACTCGGAAGCCGATCAGGACGAAGAGGTTGAAATCCAGGAAGTCGTTGAAGAGGAGGAAGAGGAAGATGAGGCTCAGGTATTCGTTATTGTAGAGGATATGCCTGAATTCCCAGGAGGAACTCATACTTTGCAAGGTTGGATTAACAAGCGTGTTAAGTACCCTGTTATTGCACAGGAGAATGGTATCACCGGTCGTGTGTTTATTTCTTTCGTGATCAATAAGACAGGAAACGTTGAGCAGGTTCGTATTTTGAGAGGGGTGGATCCATCTCTTGATAAGGAAGCGATTCGTGTGATCAAATCCATGCCTAAATGGAAGCCTGGTAAGCAAAGGGGTAAGCCCGTAAAGGTATCCTATACCGTGCCTATCAACTTCCAGTTACAATAGTTTGATACCATATTGTACTACATATCTAAAGGTCCTGAGCAATCAGGACCTTTTTTTGTGAACGAATGTTTGAACTTGTTTTCCAATTGGGAAGGAGAAAGAGTTTATTTTGGACCTCTTCCCAGCAGATACTGTTTAATAGCTCATTTGGTAAGAAGTTTTTTCAAAGCTTTTGATTATTTTTGCAAGGATTTTTCTAATTTGTTGAGAGATAATTGTTTTTTTCCGGAAGGATCTTGTTGATGAATTTCGTTTCCGGATCATGCTAAACTATTTTAATGGAGAATTCATATATCAATACCCGTAAGGAAAGGGAAAAGGCGATTCTGATCGGTTTGGCCGATAAGTCACAGGACATTGGAGAGAAGGAGGTTGTGGAATATCTGGACGAGCTGGAGTTCCTGGCACTCACTGCCGGGGCCGAAACCGTAAAACGTTTTACCCAAAAGCTGGAATATCCCAATTCCCGTACCTTTGTTGGATCCGGTAAATTGGGTGAAATTAAGGATTACCTGGCTAGTAACGAGGTGGATCTTGTAATTTTTGATGATGAACTGACTCCGACTCAACTGCGAAACATCGAGAGAGTGTTGGAACGCAAAATTCTGGACCGTACCAACCTGATTCTGGATATTTTTGCCAAACGGGCTCAGACAGCTCATGCCAAAACCCAGGTGGAACTGGCCCAGTACCAGTACATGCTGCCGCGCCTGACCCGCATGTGGACTCACCTTGAACGTCAGCGAGGGGGGATTGGAATGCGCGGACCGGGGGAAACCCAGATTGAAACCGACCGCCGGATTATCCTGGATAAAATCGCCAAGCTGAAGAACGATCTGAAGAAGATTGACAAACAGAAAGCGACCCAAAGGAAGAATCGTGGCAAACTGGTTCGGGTGGCACTGGTGGGCTATACCAACGTGGGGAAATCCACTATAATGAACATGATTAGCAAATCGGAAGTTTTTGCTGAGAACAAACTGTTTGCGACTCTTGATACTACGGTTCGTAAGGTCGTGGTACAGAATATTCCATTTCTGCTGGCTGATACGGTAGGTTTTATTCGCAAACTGCCCCACCATTTGGTAGAATCCTTTAAATCTACTTTGGATGAAGTGCGCGAAGCGGATGTGATCCTACACGTTGTGGATATTTCACACCCTAATTTTGAAGATCACATTAAGGTGGTAACCGAAACCATGGCCGAGATCGATGGAACAGCCAAACCCACTTACCTGGTCTTTAATAAGATTGATGCCTTTAGCTACGTGAAGAAAGATGAGGACGATCTGACCCCAAAAACCCGTGAAAACTTCAGTTTGGAAGAGCTGAAGCAGATGTGGGTAGCCAAAGGGGAAACACCTTGCGTTTTTATTTCGGCTAAGGAGAAGAACAATATCGAGGAATTTAAGGCCAAAGTTTACGAGCAGGTTCGTGAGATTCACTCTGCCCGTTTCCCCTATAATGATTTCCTTTACCAGGACTATACCCATTTGATGGATTAGATTCCGGATTTAAGATATTTGAGGCCGCCATTCCTTTTGGGATGGCGGTTTTTTTATGGGATTTTTGAGGTGTAATGCTTGGGGCAGTGTGTGTCTTACCAGTGCAATAGGGGGGGGAATTTTTTTATGAGAGGTTTAATGGTCGGGTCAGGACATGTCCTGACCGTGCTATATTGGATTTTGTGTTTTGGGGATGGAGGTATTTGAAATGGGAGGATTTTTAGTGATTATTTTGAAGGAGGAGGAATGGTCAGGTCAGGGCATGCTCTGACCGTGCTAATTCGAGGAGAATGAATTGGGAGGGAATTTATTGAGGTGATGCCCCATATTTTTCCCACCATTTTTGTGGATTGTTGCGGATGTATCGGCGAATTCTTGGGAGGTCCTTTTCCGATCGAACGATACGGTCATCGAATCTGGGAAGCCAATCAAATATCAGGCACCCGTTTTTTCTGGCATAACGGGTTACTGCAGCTTTGTATTGGCCTAAAATTACTTGTAAGGAACCCTTGGGTTGTGGTCCGAAGGAATTTGATCGGAATGTTATACCTTTTTGAAAGCCTTCTGGTGCTTGCATTTTTAGTATGCCATGAAGATGATTGGGCATGACCACAAAGGTATCTAATTTTACATGTGGTGCATGTTGGAGAATTTCAATCCAAAATTTTTCGGCAATTACTCCTATAGGCGATAGGTGCATCTTTTCCGAATGAATTTTTCCGAAGTGATGTACTCCCAATCTGGTGAATAGGGTAATAAAGTACCATCCTCCTTTTGAATAGTCGTGGCTGGGATGGCGTATCTTCTTGCGTCTCGGATAATGCATTTGCTTGAGTCTTTGATTGATTCGTATTAAGTTATTGTATTTTTTTGAGAGAGGGTGATTTTTCAAGGGATAATTTGGGGAGGATTTAGGTGATTTCTTTTATTGGGAGGATTAATGGTTGGGTCAGGACATGTCCTGACCGTGCTGTAGAGGTTTTAGTATTTTGGGATGAATGATTTGAGTTTTGGGAGGATTTAGGTGATTTCTTTTATTGTGAGGATTAATGGTTGGGGTAGGGCATGTCCTGACCGTGCTGTAGAGGTTTTTGATTTTTAGGGATGGAGGATTTGAATTGGGGAGTATTTGGGTGATTTTTTTTATTGGGAGGATAAATGGTTGGGTCAGGACATGTCCTGACCGTTCTGTAGAGGCTTTTGATTTATAGGGATGGGGGATTTGAATTGGGGAGGATTTTGGGGTTTTGTTTTGATGGAGGATTGATGATTTGGTCAGGACATATCCTGACCGTGCTATTCAAATTCGAAAAGGGCAGGCTTAAGCCTGCCCTTGCTATAGGAGATCGTCTTTATTGAAAAGAACAGACACTAGTAGCGGATGCTCTACGGAGTACTTTTCGCTTGCAATTCATGCGGAATATTTAATCGGTTCAGCTGGAGAAGTTTGAATTGCATGAGTTGGATTGCGGTTTCTACTTCCTGAAGAGTGAATGTGCAATGTCCGAAACGTTTTATTGGAATAGGTACATGTAGGCGACCATCTTTGTTTAAGAAGACTTTTCGCACATATAGAGGTTGATGCCAGAATGGAGCTACATGATCTCCGGTTGTATGCATGTAGACCAGGGGAAGAGATAGATTCCCCGTAGTTTGATAGAAATTCTCCACTTCTGCTCGGGCATTTTCCCATGAATCAGTTTGGATTCGTTCCACTTTCCGGTTTAGCTTCAGGTCATTATCCGAACCGAAATACCATTTCTTCGGGTTATTGTTGTTGAAGGGGTTACCGCCCAGCCGAAGAATTGCTTCGTTGGTGGCCATTACATTAAATTTTAAAAGATCGAGAATAGCGGAACCAACTGCAGTTTGATCGTTACGATCAACGGGAACTTTTGCTGTGTTCAATAGCTGTACTACCTTTTCGGGGTTTTGGAGCAATACGCCAATGATTATCTGCTGCAATGTTCCATTGATCCATAGTGCCATTGTTGATTGAGGAACCCCTTCCGGACTTCCCATGTCCACTCCCAGGGCTAAAAGATCATCTTTGAAAAAGTAATTGAAGAGAACATGAAAATCGCCGACGTATTGTAGGTGCTTGTAAAAATCGCCAATTGGGCAGCAGGTTACGATGGCAGCATCAAAAAGCTCCGGATTTTGCTCGATTGTGAGGGTGCCAATAATACCTCCTTCCGAAACACCACCAAGGAAGACATAATTGGGGGGATGGTATCCGTGGGATTCGGTAAGAAGGGTATCCACAATTAAGCGGAGATCAATTATGTCATTGATTGCATCTTTCACGGCCAATCCATTGGACCGGTAACTGGTGGCCGCATAAGCCCAGCCCATATTATTGACAATTTGTTTAACAAGAATTCCATCAATTTTGTCATTCGGAAGTTCTAGGGGAGCGTTGGGAACGACATAGCCGTGTGCAAAAACCAGCACATTTTTTTCTTTAAGTTCGTTCCAGTTTTCCGGTAACGCGATTTCCCAGATACCACCATCCTTATGCTGACCGGTGATGTAATTGTTTGGGGCAATAGTGTTCTTTAGAGTTGGTTGGATATTTGGAGCAGCTTCGTCCGAAATTTCAAGGCCTTGAAAATCTTCGGAACAACCTGCACACAAAAGAGAGAAAAATAGCACTAGCAAGTAGGGTGAATACCCTCTTATCGAAAAAAAAGTTTCCATCTTCATAAAGTCTTGGTTTTAAAGTTACGTTAAACAATTATACTTGCCATGCCTTGCCGGATTCTTCAGAAGACATGAAGAGGAAAGAAAATTTAAGTAATAGATAATGTTTAATTCATAGGCATATTTTTTATAATTTCATATCATAAAATGATAGCAAGGCAACACTATAGGTGTGGATGTAGGGAATAGAGGTGAGTGGAGGTGTATTTTGAGGCAGTATAAAGTGGTTTCATTTACGAATTCTGAGTTTAAAGGTTTATGATTTCCAGTTTTTATCCGTGAACTCCCCTTTTTTTCTGATGTAGGAAGAAATTGGTCCGTCCAGGTGGAGTTGTTCTGAAAATCTTTCTTTCAATTCTAAATTAAGTTATAGTAAAAGCTATGATAAGCAATGATTTGTTGCGGGAACTACTGCAATTGCGTCATGAATTGCATGCAAATCCCGAATTATCCGGACAGGAGAGGAGTACCTCTCAGCGATTAAAGTCATTTTTGAGGGATTCAACTTCGGCTCGGTGGATTGAATTTTCGGGTACCAATGGTTTTGCACTGGTTTTTGAGGGGAAACAGGAAGGACCTTCAGTTTTACTTCGGGCAGATATGGATGCATTGCCCATTCAGGAACTAAATTGTTTTGAACATCGATCAAAGCAAAAGGGGGTTGCTCACAAATGCGGCCATGATGGTCATGCTACAATTTTGGCAGGAGTGGCGCGGCAATTGTCCCAAAACCCTGTTTCGAGAGGAAAAGTGATTCTGCTGTTTCAACCAGCCGAGGAAACCGGTGAAGGAGCAGAACAGGTGATGGAAAGTAAGGAGTTTAAAGATTTGTTATACGATTACGCTTTTGCCCTGCACAATTATCCCGGATTGCCCTTAGGTAGCGTATGGGCTCGCACGGGGGGGATGACAGCAGCTTCATCCGGGGTAATCATTCGTCTGACGGGGAAAACATCTCATGCTGCAGAGCCGGAGCAGGGGATAAGTCCATTAAAAGCCATGACCGGCCTGTTGAATTGGTTGGTTGAACTGCCCCAATCCTTTTCTTTTGACGATTTTGTGCTGGTAACTCCTGTTCATGCTCAACTGGGTGAGGAGGCGTTTGGGACTTCTCCCGGTGAGGCTGTGGTGATGGCTACAATTCGCAGCTACAGCAATAAGGATATGCAATGTTTGAGAAACCTCATAGAGTTGGAAGTGGAGAAAAAGGCTTCGGAGTTCGGATTAGCATCATTCATTGAGTACACCGAAAGTTTTATGGCTACGGTTAATGATCCCGGAAGTATCGATTTTATAAAAGAGGCAGCTGGTAAGGTTCATCTGAGTTACGACGAATTGGAATCTTCGTTTCGTTGGTCCGAAGATTTTTCCTGTTTTCTTCAGGAAAAGCCGGGAGCCTTGTTTGTTTTGGGGGCAGGGGAGGATCATCCCAAATTACACAATCCGGATTATGATTTCCCTGATGAATTAATCGAGCGGGGGGTAGATATTTTTATGAGCTTGATAGAGGCAGTAACAAAGGAGGACTTGAACTGATAAGTAAAAAAAAAGAGTGAATGAGTTCTACTTCAACTCATTCACTCACAATTTTTACTATTTCAAGGTGAAAATGCCATTTAAACCAATTGGTTTTCTACCAGATATTCGGCAATTTGAACGGCATTGGTAGCTGCTCCTTTTCTTAAGTTATCGGCTACAATCCAAAGGTTGAGGGTTTTAGGGTTGGAGAAATCACGACGGATTCTTCCCACAAACACTTCATCTTTTTCGTGAGCGAAGCGTGGCATGGGGTATTGGTTGTTTTTCACATCGTCAACAACTACTACACCGGGTGCGGCGGCAAGGATTTCACGAACCTCTGCCAAATCAAAATCCTCGGCAAACTCAATGTTAACCGATTCGGAGTGGCCACCTACCACAGGTACACGAACAGCAGTAGCGGTTACCCGGATGCTGTCATCCTGCAAGATCTTTTTGGTTTCATTCACCAGTTTTAATTCTTCTTTGGTGTAGCCATTATCTGTAAATACATCGCATTGAGGCAGGCAGTTCTTATCAATCTCATACGGGTAGGCCATTTCCCCTTTCTGACCATTTCGCTCATTTTCCAGCTGTTCTACTGCCTTAACACCGGTTCCTGTAATGGATTGATAGGTGGAAATCACCAGGCGTTCCATTTTGTACCTTTTGTGAAGAGGTGCCAGTGCCACAATCATTTGGATGGTGGAGCAATTAGGATTGGCAATGATTTTGTCCTCTTTTTTTAGTTCGGAGGCATTGATTTCCGGAACTACCAGCTTTTTATCAGGATCCATACGCCAGGCAGAGCTATTGTCAACAACAGTAATTCCTGCTTCGGCAAATTTGGGAGCCCATTCCAATGAAGTATTTCCTCCTGCAGAGAAAATAGCAATTTGAGGTTGAAGCGCGATGGCTTCCTGCATGCCAACTACCTTGTGTTTTTGGCCTTTGAATTCGATCTCCTTACCTACCGATCTTTCACTGGCCACAGCATACAATTCACTCACGGGGAAGTTGCGTTCTTCCAGTATTTCCAGCATTTTACGGCCCACCAGTCCGGTGGCCCCTACGACTGCAACTTTCATAGTTTCAAACAATTATTTTTTTGATAATTAAACGGGTTATGGTTAAATTATGTAGTCAATAGACTACAAACCAGATCAAAATTAAAGGATTTTTCTGATGAAAAGCACACTTTACCTCAAATTATTGATTGCTCTTTTGACTTTTCCCATATTGCCAGTACAGGCTGATGAGATTTGGAAGGAGGATTTTTCAACCAGTTTGAACCGAGGATATTGGGGAGGAGGTGTTGATATGAGCGGGGTGGTTCGATGGAGTTTGGATGTTGGGAATTGTACCCTGGAGGGAGAGAAGGATTACGTGAAGGTAGTGGAAACAAGCGGAGGACGAATGGAAGCCGTTGACTGCGATGGAGAAGCTGTTTGGCGGAGTGAGGAAATAGACATTTCCGGGCATGCTAATGTATCAGTTTCCCTAATATTGGCAGAAACAGGTACTTCACAAAATGTCAATAAGTACCTAAAAGCTTACTATCGATTGGATGGAGGAAGTGAAGTTTTGTTGCACACTAACGTAGAAACAGTGGGCAATTGGGGGAAGGATACGGCTTCCCAATCCGGCTTGGAGGGGGAACGTTTGCAATTGGTGGTTCGGATGAACAATCCCAATGCGGGGGATAAGGTGTATTTAGACAATGTAGTGGTGACCGGGGAGCCGATGGTTGTACCTGCAGATTCCACCTCGATGGTTCTAGAGACATTCCCACAAACGGAAGTCAAGCTTATTAGTTCTCTTTGCGATTCAGAGGAAGATGCCTTGGAACTATTTCGTTTCAAGATTCAGGATCCAATTTCTGGGGATGATGAATTCCCTACAAAACCTTCTGTTTTGATCTTTCAAAATGCTAAACCCGACAATTCTGCATCCTGGGTGAACAACCTGGGGGGAGTGAAACTTTTGGAGGGGGATTCCGAACTTGTTCCTCAGGAGCTATCGATTACAGAAGAATCCATTCAATTTCGTTTCACCGAGGGACAATTGGATATTCCTGAAGATGGGGAGAAGGAGTATCATTTGTTTGCCTGGCTAAAAGATCAGGCGATTCAGGATGGGAAGCAGATCCAAATCAAAATACCTGCAAGTGACCATGGTTTTGAAGCATTCGGCAGCGGATCGCAATTTGCTTCTGATTTTGGAAAGGATATTTATTCTCCGCTACACACTCTGGAGGTTACAGCAGACCAACTAAGAATTTTGGAATTGACACAAGATCCGGTAAGAGATCAGGATTTTGTTTTGGACGTAGAGGCAATTGATGCTAAGGGAAGCCGTGATCTTGATTGCAATAAACAAGTTGATTTGGAGTTGATTTCCGGGAGTGGAGAACTGACTTCTGTTTCCGGCTTGTCTCAAAATTTGGAAAAGGGGCGGATTCGTTGGCAGGATATTCGTTACAGCAGGGTGGAGGAGATGGCGATTGGTATTACAGCAACTGAACTAAAAGGGGGTGAAACTCCACCAATTTTTGTGCAGTCGGTGCAATCGGGAACCGCATATTTATCGGACTGGATTCCCGGGGATACTTTGATTCCTGCTTCTATAACCAAGGAAAGTTTGGCCCGGGAGGTATTTCGTTTTAAACTGAAAGATTTTGGGGATGATGATGCTCCTACCTACATTATCCGCATGCGGTTTACTGCCGGCCCATCCAATAATTCGGACTGGAAAAAACAAATCAAGGGTATTCTGCTTCAGAAGGAGGGGGAGACTCTTCCTTGCTCTGTTTTTTTTGATTCTGATGAGATTGTAATGGAGTGGGACGAGGGACAGAGCTACCAGCTTTCGAATGGAGCAACCGATGAATTTTCCCTTTTCATTTATTTGGAGGAAGGGCATGTTCAGGATGGGGAGGTAATTCAACTCCGGATTGATTCGCTACATACCGGCTGGAAGGTTGGATTGGAGGGGAGTGATTGGAAAAGCTCCTTTGATACCGATTTAGAGGGGCCTATTTTCCAGCTTTCAGTTGTTGGCGATCATTTGGTTTTAACTGAGGTTCCAAAATTTCTGGAGTTTGGAGAGAAGTTCACCATTAGAATCCAGGCACAGGATGAATGGGGTAATAGGGATAGGGATGCAAAAGGAATGGTAACCCTTAGTGTTGCTTCCGGAAAAGGCAAGCTTTCCTCTGACACAAGTCTTGTGCAAAGCCCTTTGGACGGGGAGTATGGGTGGAAAAATCTGTCCTATAACTATGCGGATAATTTTACCCTACTTGCTGAAACTTCCGGATTTGAGACCTTACTGAGTGATAATATTTCACAGGTGGATAGGAGCAGTACTGTTTTGGTTGCGGAACAGCAGGAGCAGAACAGGTGGCTCTCCTCATTGGCCATTCATTTTGAAGCGGCTTGTGAAGTCTTGCGGTTTGTTGTTGCAGACGATGCATTACATGATTCTTTGCCAACAATTCTCACAACTCTCAAATTTTTCAATTCAAGGCCAGTGAATGGTTTGGACTGGACAAAACATATTGCCGGAGCAATTCTTAAGGAAGGAAGTACAACAATAGCTAAAACTACTACTATTGCTTCAGATGAAATTCGTTTCAATTCCGGGGATGGAGTTCTTATTGTGGAGAATGGAACTTCCAGGGAACTGTCTCTCTACATCTGGTTCAGGAAAAGCCAGCTTCCCGATCATCAGAGCTTTCAGTGTTTTGTACCTGCAATGGATCATGGGTGGAAGACTAAAGTTTCAGGTTCTGCTTTAGAGGAAAGTTTCCTCCAAAACATAGAAGGTCCCCTTTGTGAGTTGCAGGTAAAGGCCACCAAGTTGTTTTTTATTTGGAATCCATTCGTTGTTGATAGTGTAGGACAAGCTTTTGATCTAAAAGTAGGGGCAGGGGACATCTATCAAAACATTGATCAGGATGCAGGGAGCACTGTTTGCTTAAAACAGATAGAAGGAAATGGGACACTGTATGTTTCCAATGAAGGAAATGGAAAGCTGGAGGCGGGTGAATTTATGTTTTCGGAGATGAACTATTCTTTGAAAGAAGAGTTTGCTCTGGTAATTCAGGACGAGACTTCTTTGTTGTATTCCGATACCTTGAAGTTGAGGGTGCATGGTAAAAAAATAGGAGTAGAGACCAATTTTGAGACCGAAGAGCTTAATGGTTGGAACCCGACAGAAGATTGGACGGTCAGTTCCTATTCTCCTTTGTCCGGAAATTATTCGCTTAAACACAACCTCACTCTAATGGAGGGATCAAGTCGGATCTATTACAAGCTGCAGAATTTCAATTGGGAATCCGAAACCCTTGTTTGGCGATTCCTGCTTGGAACCGGGGAGTGGGATCCGTCATCAACCAATCGTTTCTGCTACTGTCTGGTTGCCGATCAACCAAGCCTAGAGGAGGCCACAAGGGCTTATGTTGTGGGGGTAAACATGGATGGTTCGGATGATCTGTTAAGCCTTTGGAAGTTGAACGAATTTTCTGATCACGAGGTGATGATTAGGACGGATTTGGACTGGAATGCATCGGATGCAGTTGCAGTGCAGGTGATTCGATCGCCGGAAGGGAAATGGACACTGGCCTACAATCGAATGGGGCAATGGGAGAATTTATGGAAGGCAGGAGAATTCTCAGAGGAGGTGGTGAATGCTTTTCCACAGGGGATGTATACAGGTTTAGAGTTTGAATTCGGATCGACTTCAAGGGCCGGACTGCTGTGGGGAGATGATTTCCAGGTGATCAGAGTTGGAAATCCTCCTATTTTTAAGGGAATGGAGATTGTTTCTCCTGATACCATTCGATGTTGGTTTTCAGAAGATCTTTCAGAAGCTTGTTTGAATGAATCCAACTTTGATTTGTATCGGGAGGATTCTTTGATATGCCTGGAAAAACCGCAGTGGGGAAAAGATCATCGTGAAATTCTTCTTCCAGTTTCGGAAGCCCTGTCAACCGGTGCTTACCGTTTGAAGATGCATGGATTGCAGGATGAGTCGGCTGATGAAATGAATTCCGTAGAGTTGCCTTTTGATTATTTTGCACCGGTTTGCTCCTTTGATGTGGTGATCAATGAAATAATGGCAGATGAAGCTCCTTCTGTTGGCTTGCCTGAATATGAATACATTGAGTTGTACAACAGATCTGTTGATCCTATACCTTTAGGGGGGTGGCAGCTTGAAGTGAATTCGAGAAGTGTAAAGTTGCCACCGGATACAATTCAGCCTGGGGCATTTCTTTTGCTCAGTTCAACTAAGGCTGAGAATGATTTTGAAGAGTTCGGGGAAGTACTTGGAGTTCCTGGTTTTCCGGCTTTGATCAATACGGGAGGCCGATTGCGATTGGTATCGTTTTCCGGAAAAGTGATTGATGAGGTGGATTATTCCGATTCCTGGTACCGAAAGGAAGAGAAATTATCAGGAGGGTGGTCGTTGGAGCAGATTGATCCCAACGAATTTTATCGAGAAGAATGGAATTGGTGGGCTTCTAATGATGCCAGGGGAGGAACACCAGGAACTGTGAATTCCATTTTTGGAAAACATCCCGACCAGAAGGCACCAGAGGTTGTTTTAGTAAAACCAGGGGAGAAGGATACGGAGTTGTTAATTAAATTTAGTGAAGCCCTTGACACCCTACTGGTACTAGATCCCTCTAATTTTGAATTAAGTCATAATGTGGGGCACCCCACTATGGTTGAATTGTTGGATGAGGAAGATGACCTGTTTCGGTTAGATTTTGAATATGCATTACCCCAAAGTAAAACTTATGAAATCCGTTTTTCAGAAAATGTTATGGATTGGGCCGGAAATAAAGTTAATCCTTCCGTTTTTGAGTTCGTTCTTCCTGGAATTCCACAGAATAGTGATGTGTTGATCAACGAGGTTTTGTTTAATCCTTATCCCGGGAATGTTGATTTTGTAGAGTTGTGGAATCTTTCGGATAAAATAATCGACATTAGTGGATTGTTTTTGGCCAATAGGGATGAGGAATACCAGATTGAGGAAATAATTCCTTTGAGTGATGAGGTGCAATTACTCTCACCGGAGGATTACCTTGTACTAACGACTGATTCGGCACAGGTTTTTCAACAATACCCACAGGCCAATGCAGATGCATTTGTAGAGATGAAAAAGTTTCCCTCATATCCTGATGATAGGGGAAGAGTCTTGCTTTTGGGGCGGAAAAATATAGTGCTGGATGAAATGGAATATGATGAGAAGATGCATTTTAGTTTGTTGAGTTCTTTAGAGGGGGTTTCCCTGGAGAGAATTAGTCCCTGGCGCCCCTCTCTGGAGCGATCCAACTGGCATTCGGCAGCACAGAATGTTGGCTTTGCTACTCCCGGATTGGAAAATTCAGTGTATCGAAAGGAGGTGGAGGATGCGAAAAGCGTGAAAGTATATCCTGAAATGTTCTCCCCCAATATGGACGGCGTTGATGATGTTTTGCACATTCGTTTTCAATTGGAAGAACCGGGCTATGTAGCTAATATTAATATTTATGATGCGCAGGGACGGGTTGTTCGAAAACTTGCACGAAACCAATTGTTGGGGAATAGCATGGATTTGGCCTGGGATGGATTAACTGGAAATAAAAATCGTGCACCAGTTGGAATTTATATCGTATACATCGAGTTATTTCATCCCGAAGGCAAGGTGAGAGTGATCAAGAGAACCTGTGTTTTGGCAGCCTATATGCAATAGTGCTAATAATTGCATCAGTGTGATGTTTTATCTTGTGAGTAGTTGTAGCTCAGAAAAATATAAAAATACTGTAGAATAAATTTATTTGTTTATGTTAAAGTTTGTAATTTAATGTTAGAAAGCTGAATGCAATCGTTTAGCTTTTGGGTTTTGATGTTTTTGGACCTTTGGTCCATTTTTGTCGTGAGACAATAGCTGTTAATTAATGTAGTGGTTAATTAAATGGTAGTGTAAAGGGGGAATCCATCCGGATTCCCCCTTTTATTCGATCGTTTCTGGAATTATTCTTTCCGGTGTAAATTACTACTCCGTCTGTTTTTCTTAACGTAATTTAGAATGTGATCGTTGAAAAGGTCCCTGTCATTATCCAGGAATCGGATTCGGAGAGGAACATAGAACAAGTGACTTCTCAACAATTCATCTTCAATTTTTAGGGAATGGAAGCGGACCGAATCTTTTTCGGTGGTGATAATGATCTTGTTATTCCCTTTCAGATTCTTAAATCTTTCCCGAATTTGATTGACATCCTTAAGGGTGAAGGCATAATGGTCGGGATAGATGATTTCCTCAATATTGTTTGAGAAGTTTTCCAGATATTCCTGAAGAGGTTTCGGATTTGCAATACCGGTGACAAGAAGTATCGAAAAATTCTCTTTTCCCCATTCCTCATTTACAATATTTATTGCCGTTGAAGGGTACAGCGGTTGTAGATGATTATAATGTAAAGTAGTAAAGTAAAGCTTCTGGTAGGGGAGAAGATTTAAATCCTTCACCATGATTCTGCGCTCAATAGGACTGATATTTTCAGGGGATTTGCTTACAATAATGATATTGGCTCTTGATTTTTCATGAGCACTTTCCCTTAATCGGCCGTAGGGAAGCATATGATCTTTACTTAAAGGGCGATTGTAATCAATCAGAAGTATGGACAAGCCTGGTTTGATATGACGGTGCTGATAGGCATCATCCAGAAGAATAGCATCCAAATCCGCTCCTTTGGGTGAAGACAAAAGTTTTTTTACCCCATTTACACGTTTGGCATCTACTGCTACCAGAATATTGGAGTATTTCCGTTTGATCTGCATCGGTTCGTCTCCAATGGATTGGGCTGTTGCCGTATCATCCGCAAGTATAAAGCCACGAGATTTCCGTTTGTAACCCCGACTAAGGGTGGCAATTTTGTTATCATCCTTTAACAGGGTAATCAGATACTCAATATGAGGGGTTTTGCCAGTACCTCCAACGGTAATATTACCCACCGAAATAATGGGGATTTTGAATTCCTTAGAGGAAAGTATATTGAAATCGAATAGGAGATTTCGAATATAGATAATTAGTCCGTAAAGCAGACTCAAAGGAATCAGTAACCATTTTATCGATTTGGATATATTTTTCATCTGTAAGTGGTTTTCTGTAAGGCCCTTTGACGAGAGTAAGGCATTCCGGAAGGAGGATTTACCATTTCCGAATTTGCTTGTTCTGACGTTTGGGGTTCAGGAGCTGTAAGCAAAAAATTATTAAAATGAATCAACCTATAAATATGGGAATTATTTAAATAAATACTACGATTACATTTTGAAAAAACATCATGATTATTTCTCTTTCGTTGGCAGGGTGAGAGTTCGTAAATGATGGAGGTTCGAAATCTAAAACGAATTGTGACATAAAGTAAAGCGATAGACCGAAGAGCCTATCGCTTTAGCAACCACTAACCATGTACTTAACTACTAACCCTATATAGTTGCTTTGAGTAATATATTGGGTTTGCTTGCGCAACCCCTGATGATTTGAAGAAAACTATTCGGTTTCTTGTATCTAATTCATTTATAATCATTTCTTAGATATAATTTAAGGAGATTTTTCAATTTAGTCAAATCTTTCTGTTGAATCTTTTACGAAAGTCTATCAAGGCCCCTAAAAACTGGGGGAAATGAAAAATGAGTTTATTTTAAAATAGAATAATTCTAAATAAAAAGCATGGTTTTGGGGATAGTTAGTTAGGGGAGGAAACAAAAAAAGCTGCCCCAAAGGCAGCTTTTCCTAGAAGGTAGTATCGGATTAATTCAGTTCTATATTGTATGGAATTCTTGCTTGAACTCCTGCTGATTTTAGAATTTGCTGAGTTTGGTGATAGTATTTGTAGTTCTCACCTAATTCACTTTGAAGGATTTGAATTTTAACTTCCCCTGTTAAATCTTCGATCAAAGCTTCGAATGGATCTTTAACCTTGGGAAGCGAAACAATTCTGTATTTTTCCAAACCTGCTTTTTCTCGGGCAATTTCAATTGCTTTTTCCAAACCGCCCAATTCATCCACAAGTCCGATTTCTTTGGCATCATCGGCAGCCCAAACACGTCCCTGTCCAATTTTGTCCACGGCCTTTTTAGTCATCTCTCTACCATCAGCTACTCTAGTTATAAAGGTATCGTAGCCTTCCTCAATGTAATCTTGAAGAATGGCTAATTCTTCCTTATTGAATTTTCGGGAGGAGAAAGGCAGGAATGGAATAGGAGTTCCTCCGCCAAAGTTGGAGAATTTGTTGGTGCCGTAGCTATCGGTGGTTAACCCCATTTTGTTTTTAATTAGATCTTCACCACTAAACAGAAGCGCGAAAATTCCGATGGATCCTGTAATAGTATTGGGTTCAGCAACAATTGTATCGGCTGCACAGGCAATGTAATAACCTCCGGACGCTGCAACATTTCCCATGGAGGCAATTACCGGTTTCGCTCTTGAGGCAAGTTCAACTTCACGCCAAATTAATTCTGAGGTTAAAGCACTTCCCCCTGGTGAATTTACTCGTAAAACGATGGCCTTAATAGTACTGTCTCGACGAGCCTTACGAATGGAGGTAGCCAGACCGGGACCTATGGATTTATTGGATTGCTCAAAACCAATTTCTCCGGTGGCGTAGATTACTGCAATTTTTTCTTTTGCAAAACCTTTGCTTTTTCCCGGAGCTTTTGTGTACTTTTTCATTTCGACCAACCGAAGTTTGTCTTTTTCTTTCAAGCCACATAGTTTCTTGAGTTTGGTATTCATCTGATCTTCATAGATCAGACCATCTACAAATTTATGGGCAAGGGCGGCTTTGGGCTTTCGGATAGCCAGTTCATCGGTTAGTTGATTTAGTTTTTCAACACTTATTCCCCGTTGCTTGGATATTCCTTCTAACATGTGGTTCCAGATGGATCCAATGTATTTCATGGTTTGTTCTCGGTTGGCTTCGCTCATTTTCTCCAACAGGAAAGGTTCCACAGCAGCTTTAAATTTCCCATGACGAACAATTTGAGGTTCTACGCCAAGTTTTTTCAGGAATTTCTTGTAGAAGACAGCTTCTCCTCCCAGACCTGTTATCATGATAAAGCCTTGGGGATTCATATAGATACTGTCTGCGACAGAACTCAGGTAGTAACTCTTTTGGGAATAGCCCAGGTTGTTGTAGCTCACAATGAATTTTCCGGTATTTTTAAACTCCAATAGTTTGGTTCGGATTTCCTCGATGGCTGCATAACCTCCAAAATTGGAAGAGATCGCATTTATATTTAAGTAGATTCCTTTGATCTTTTCATCGGTTTTGGCTTTTTCAATGTTTTTTAAAATGTCATTTAAGCCGAGTGTCGATTCAGGCTTCATGCTGAATGGATTGATCTTTTCAAATGGATTGTCGATGGTTCGATCGGTGAGTTGCTTGTCCAGTTTTATTTCAAGAATACTGTTGTTCTTTACTTTAACCGGTTTGTCCGCACTTGCGGCAATTGAGCCCAGAATTCCCATGCCTATCAGAACCAGGATTCCAACGGCCAGAAGTGCACCAAAGATGGATGCAAAAGTAAACTTAAAGAAACTTTTCATGTGTAAATTATTTGATGTTCATTTATAAAATCAGGGTTTGTCCGGTTTATTTCCCATGGAGAGAAATGGACCTACTATTGTTTGTTGATAAAATAGGTATTTATTACAATTCTTTTGAAATCTTCTGAACGATTTCATTTGGTGCATATTACTGCGTCAAACAAATATATTTAATTTTTATGATAAAACTTTCACATAATGAAGGGGAATTGGTGTTTTGGATTTTGTGATTATCAATTTCTTTTCTTCCTTCGTAGCTTTATTTACTAAATAATTGAGGCATTAAGTCATGGCGAAGGTTTATTTACTCTTAGGAGGTAATTTGGGGAACCGACAGGAAATTTTGAATGAATCAATCAAAAGACTGGAAATTGCATTAGGAAAAGAATTGATACGGTCTTCCTTTTACGAGACAGAACCCTGGGGCTTTGAACATGATCAGAATTTTTTGAACCAGGTTGTTGTTTTGGAGACCGCATATTCTCCCCGGGAGGTTCTGATCAGAACGCAGAAAATTGAGCTGGATTTGGGGCGAGTTCGGGGTAAGCAGCAATATTCGGAGCGAACCATTGATATTGATATTCTTTTCTATGAGGATAGGGTAGTGGATGAACCGGATCTTGTGATTCCCCATCCCAGAATTGCTGAGCGGATGTTTGCATTGTCTCCACTGGTACAAATTGCGGAAGGACTGGTGCATCCTGTATTGGGGAAAACGATGCAGCAACTGCAAAAGGAATGTCCCGATCAATTGAAAGTAATTCGTATTGATTCAGAAAACGAGGAGAAATAAAAGTTGCTATAACAAAAAAACCAATTCCGCTAGGAATTGGTTTTTTTATGAAGAATAAAGTAATATTATTATCCAAGTTTTGCGCCAAAGGCTAAATCTCCGGCATCACCGCACCCTGGGACAATGTAGGATTTAGAATTCAGCTCAGCATCTACTGCACCCATCCAAAGAGTGATATTTTCTGCAGGGAGACTTTTCTTTACGTAATCAACACCTTCCTGACTGGCAATAACCGATACAATATGTACGTGCTTTGGAGTTCCTTTGGTTAGTAATGCCTTGTATGCAAGTTCCATGGAAGAACCAGTGGCAAGCATAGGATCGGCCAGAATTACTACTTTTCCTTCTACCGAAGGAGCAGAGATGTATTCAAAGTTAATTTTGAAATCACCATCCTCGGTGTATTTCCGATAAGCGGAGATGAATGCGTTTTCGGTACGATCCAAATAATTCATCAAGCCGTTGTGAAGAGGAAGTCCTGCTCGTAGAATAGAGGCTACCACCACTTCGTCTTTGGGCAGATTCATTTTCGAAATTCCCAGAGGTGTTTCTACCTCAGATTGCTTGTACTCAAAAGTTTTACTGATTTCGTATGCAAAAATCTCTCCCACTCTTTCAAGGTTTCTTCTGAATCGAAGCGGATCTCCTTGAATATTTACATCTCTGATCTCAGCTATGAACTGGTTGAACAGGGAATTGTTGTCCCCAATAATATTGACCATGATACTCAGTTTAAAATTAGCTGAGCGCAAATATAGCCATATTTAAAGAATTACTGCCTTTTGAACGCAAAAAAAACACAACCCTAAATCATTCTAAATTAGACCTTCATCGGCGAAGCTATAATAGCCATTTTCGCCTATTATCAGATGATCTACAACATGAATATTCATTAGTTTTCCTGCTGTTATGGTTTTTTTCGTTATTTCTTTGTCGGCTTCACTGGGTTGAAGATTGCCGGAGGGGTGATTGTGGGAAAGGATTAGGTTGGGAGCTTCCAATAGAATGGCCAGTTTAAAGACTACGGTTAGATCATACACTGTGCCGGAAATGCCTCCGGAGGAGACCTCCCGGATTTCCAAAACTCGGTTGGCCTTGTTTAAGTACATTACCCGAAATTTTTCCCGTGTGAGATGGATCATTTGGGAAGCCAGCTTTTCATAGGCATCCCTACTGCATGTAATTTTCTTTTTCTCCCGAAAGGAATCCGTTTTTTGACGGCGGGCCAGTTCCATTGCTGCCATAATATTGATGGCTCTTGCCTGGCCGATTCCTTTAATTTGTTGAAGTTCCTCCACCGATCGTTTGGCCAGCTCATTCAGGTTGTGTTCACAGGAGTTGAGAACTGTTTTGGCCAGGTCAACCGCCGATTGTTTTTTGGTGCCCGATCCGATTAGTATCGCAATTAGCTCCGTATTGCTGAGGCTTTTAACACCTTTAGCCATTAAGCGTTCCCGGGGCCGATCCTCCAGGGCCCAGTCTTTGATGCTGTAATTTTTATACTTCTCCATTGAGTAAAGATTAAAGGATTAATCACCAATTTTTGGGAAAAGAAGAAGATAAAATTTATGAAATCTTTGAGGAAAAGTCAAGAGGAGATGAAAGGGGGAGATACAAAAAAAGGCTCTCGATAGGAGAGCCTTTTTTCTAAAGATATATTAGATCTTACAATTTGTTCACGTGTAAGGTCAATTTAGATTTCAAATTGGCAGCTTTATTCTTATGAATAATGTTTCTTTTAGCCAACTTATCCAACATTGCAGACACTTTAGGCAGCAATTCGGTAGCTGCTTCTTTGTCTGAAGTAGAGCGTAATGCTCTTACAGCATTTCTGGCAGTCTTAGCATAGTACTTATTGTGTACTCTTCTTTTTTCAGACTGTCTGATTCTTTTTATTGCAGATTGGTGATTTGCCATCTCTTCAGTTATCTAAATTATTTGTTTAGTAGTCCGTACGGGAATCGAACCCGTGTTACCAGAATGAAAATCTGGCGTCCTAACCCCTAGACGAACGGACCATTATTCTTTCACAATTTTGAGTAGCAAAGATAATATAAAAATCATTCACTACAAATTTTTTAGTAGTCCGTACGGGAATCGAACCCGTGTTACCAGAATGAAAATCTGGCGTCCTAACCCCTAGACGAACGGACCATTTTATTGGAGCTGCAAAGGTAAAACAAAATTTTTATTCTGCAACATCTTTGCGATTTTTTTTTCTTGCGAAAGTTTCAAGCTTGTCAAGTAACGTGCGGGCTCTGTAGCCCTGTTTTTCTTGTTTTGCGATGCAAAGTAAGAGATAATTCTCCAAACTGACAATAGTCTTTTGAAAAAAAATGAATTTTTATTCTTCTGAAAAATCTAAGTTGCTCGCTTCCAGAATGAAAAAAAATCCACTTTTTTTTCTATTTCCAATCTACAATTGTTCCTCGGTCTTTAGAGAGGTATTCTTTGGGAATAATACTCTTTATATGCTCATGCAGTAATTCCAGTAATTTGAGTTTGGAATAATGACGAGAATAGATCAAACTTACCTCGCGAAGAGGTTTCAGGTTTGTAAAATTTCGTACTTGTTGTAGTTTTTCCTGGGGTAAGTATTGGGTCGCCAATTCGGGAATCAGAGTGAAGCCACCTTCCTTGTCTACGATTTTCATCAGGGTCTCTAGTGAATTACTTTCAAATTCGAAGGGGAGTTCCTGATGCTGGAGGTCGTGCATCTCGCAGAGATTGATTACCTGGTTGCGGAAACAGTGACCATCTCCCAGCATCCATATTTCAGGAGTAGCAATATCTTTTACCTCAATGTGAGGTTGATTAATTAAATCATGGTCTTTATTGGCATATATAAGCATCTCTTCGTAAAAGAGAGGAGCTTCAATAATTTTGTCATCATGAGCCGGAGTGACAAAAACACCTACATCCAATTGATCTTTTTTTAGGCGCTTTACGATTTCTTCGGAAACCAATTCTTCCACTTCCACCTTAATAGAAGGATATTTTCTGATGTATCCACCGATAAACATTGGTAGCAGAAAGGGAGCCAGGGTCGGAATAATTCCAATTTTTAATTCTCCTTCTACAGTGTTTTTATGATCCTTAATAATAGAATCAATTTTTTTGGTTTCTCCTAAAATGATTCTGGCCTGTTCAATGATTTGGATACCGACATCAGTTGGAATTATTGGTTGCTTACTTCTATCGAAGATTGTAATGTCCAGAAATTCCTCCAATTTCTTAATCTGCATACTCAGCGTCGGCTGTGTAATGAAACATTTTTCGGCAGCAGTAGCGAAATGACGATAGGTGTCCACTGCAACTATATATTCCAATTGAGTTATTGTAACCATACTCTTTTGATTTGATTGGGTAACAAATATAAAAATAATCTATTGTGATATAAAGAATATTGATTTGATTGATAGATTTTGATTTGTTATTTTAGTTCATGACAAAGTAAGTGAAAGTATCACCTATTAATATTGAATTAATAGGAAAGTAGAAAATCTGTAGCCATAGGAATTAATGAATAATTCGATAGTTTTTGTTAGTTAAGTTTTATTAGATGTTTGGGTTTATAGCCGGGAAAATACTTCCCGGCTTTTTTCGTTCCGGGGAGGTGATTCTCTTTTGAATGGACAGGATTATCATTTGATTACCAAATGCTAAGGAATGTTATACGGCAGAGTTGAACGATGTATTTTTAATTGAATATTGTTTCCTCTTGAATAAATGCCGGAAGGTTAGGAATATGTCAGGGAAGGAGGGTTTGTTGTAACGACCGAAAGATCAGTGCTGTATGGGTGTTTTTCCTTGTGTATTGATTGGGAAAGAAGAATTTTGTTTACTTTAACTTTCAAAAAGAATTCGTTCGGGAGGATTAAGACCAAATATGTTTTGTAGCAACTATGCTGAGCAGCAGAATTCGCATTTGAAAATTCTTGTAATTTAGCGGACGCTTTTAGAAATTAATAAAATCTCAAAATAAAACCTAAACAAGATGCGAAAAGAGATCAAAACAGTATCCTTTGAAGAAGCAGTAAAGGTAATTAAATCGGGCGACAGAGTACATACTCATTCAGTAGCGTTGACTCCTCATAAATTAATTGAGGCAATGTGTGAAAGAGGACGTCGGAAAGAAATTTATGACGTTACCATCCAACACATTCACACTGAAGGGGCAGTCGCTTACTGTGAGCCTGAGTTTGAAGGGATTTTTCATTTGGAATCTTTCTTTGTAGGAGCCAATGTAAGAAAGCAAACTCAAGCTGGGTATGCTGATTATATTCCTGTATTCCTTGGTGAAACACAAAAATTAATTCGCGAGGGTTATTTGAAAGTAAATGTAGCAATGATTCAGGTATCTACTCCTGATAAGCATGGTTATGTGTCCTTGGGAACTTCTGTAGAAGCTACCTTGGCGGCCGTAGAAAATGCGGATACTGTGATTGCTATTATCAACCCTAATGTTCCTAGAGCTTTTGGGGATGCAATGATTCCTCTTTCGGCAATCGATATCTTCTGTGAAGATGATTCTCCTTTGATTGAGCATGGGAATGCTCCTTTGTCTGATCTTGATGTTGCAATTGGTAAGAATGTTGCTGAGTTAATTCCTGATGGAGCATGTCTACAAATGGGAATTGGTGGTATTCCTAATGCTGTGTTGGCACAGTTGGGTAATCACAAAGATCTTGGCGTTCACACAGAAATGTTTGCTGACGGATTATTGCCATTGGTTGAAGCAGGTGTTGTAAACGGTAGAAACAAAAAACTGGATCCAGGAAAAATTGTTGCCGGTTTCTTGATGGGTACCAAAGACCTGTATGATTTTGTGGATGATAACCCAGGTGTATTAATGATGGATGTTTCTTATACCAATGGTGTGGAATATATTCGTCAGAATCCTAAAGTATGTGCTATCAATTCTGCATTGTCTATTGATATTACCGGTCAGGTTTGTGCCGATTCCATCGGAACCAAGCATTACTCAGGTGTAGGTGGTCAGATCGACTTTACTCGTGGTGCAGCTGCATCAGAGGGTGGTGTACCAATTATTGCAATGCCTTCAGTCACTGCAAAAGGAATTTCCAAGATTACTCCTACCTTGTTGCAAGGTTCAGGTGTTGTTACCACTCGTAACAATATGCGATGGTTTGTAACCGAATTTGGTGCTGTTAACTTGTTTGGTAAAACAATGCAGGAAAGAGCAAAAGCGATTATTTCCGTGGCTCATCCTAATTTCCGTGAGGAGCTTGACAAAGCTGCTTTTGAGCGTTTTGGAAGCCACTATCATTTTGTTGCTGAGAAATACTAAGAGTTCTCAACAGAATTCAAAATATATGCAAAGGGGCTGTCGAAAAATATCGGCAGCCCCGTTTTTTGTTTTTTTACTACATTAAAATGAATTCCGAATGAGGATGAAAGATTCTGCTGTTATTTTTCTCCTTCCCATTCCTGATAGAATTGCTCCAGGTAATTTTCCATAAATTGATGCCGTTCCTGTGCCATCTTTTTGCCGGTAGCAGTATTCATCCTGTCCTTAAGAAGTAGGAGCTTTTCGTAAAAATGGTTGATGGTGGGCGCTGTACTATTTTTGTACTCCTCCTTGCTCATATCCATTTTGGGAGAAATGTTGGGGTTGTAGATTTCTCGGTTTTTATATCCTCCATAATTAAATGTACGTGCAATGCCGATGGCTCCGATAGCATCCAGGCGGTCTGCATCCTGAATAACATCCAACTCCGGAGACTGAAACTGTTGTTCCTGATTACCTCCTTTGAAGGAAATATTGGAAATGATGAGCTGTACATGATGGTTGATATCTGTAGTCACACCTATTGATTCCAAAAAGTTGGCCGCAACCATTGGACCGATATCTTCATTGCCATTATGAAACTTGGAATCGGCAATATCATGCAGAAGTGCTCCCAATTCCACTACAAACGGATCTACTTTTTCAGTTTCGGCTATCTTTCGGGCAGTTTTCCATACCCGGAGGATGTGCCACCAATCATGCCCCCCTTCTGCATTTTCCAATTCTGCCTGTACAAATGAAATGGTCTTGTCAATAATGTGTTGTTGGTTCTCTTTCATGTATCGCTTTCTTGTTTTTTGTCCCCGCATCATAAAAGGATGACGCTTTGAGGGTGTAAATATAAGGGCAATACAATCTGGTTTTCTCCAAAAAGGAAAAAAATATGCATCACAAATTTGGACAGGGATGTTTATTTGACCTCCAATTGTTCTCTGATTTTCTTCTCGGAATTTTCTGAAGATATGGGATTTCCCTGTGTGCTTTTGAATAATCTGTTATTTTTTGGGAGGGTGAAGTAGAACCGGGAACCTTTTCCTTCCTCACTTTCAGCCCAGATTTTCCCATTGTTTTTTTCGATATACTCCTTGCAAAGTAGTAGGCCAATCCCTGAACCTTTTTCCTGCGCAGTTCCCAACGATAGGTAATCGCTATCCAGGCGGAACAATTTATTCAGGTTGTCTTCACTGATGCCAACCCCCTCGTCGCAGATTTCCAGTTCGATCATATATTTTTTTTCATGAACCGTTAGGGTTATTGTGCCTTTTGGATAAGAGAATTTCACTGCATTGGTAAGTAGATTCCGTATTACTTCTCCTATCGAATTAGTATCAGCATAAGCTGTGATTTGATCATTTAGATTGTACATGATCTTTAAGTTTTTTTCTATTATTTGCTCCTCCAGATCTTTAAGCTTATCGTCGATCATGTGCTTTATGTTGAAAAAATCTGGAGTGAATTTGGTCTTTCCTGTTTGTGAAGCGGCCCAAAGTAATAGGTTTTCAACGAGCGTGTTGGTGTGAATGGATGTATCATAGAGGATTTTTATTCGCTCCAATTTATCTTCACGGTTTAGAAATTCAAAGTTCTTGAAAAGATCTTTGCTGATACGATTGAGTTCCTTAAAGGGTTCTTTGAGGTCGCGGGAAATAATATTAAAAAATTTATCCTTTGTTATGTTAAGGTCACGAAGGATTAGTTCAGATTCTTTTAAGCGGGCATTGATTCCCTGTAATTCTTTGTTTTTTGAGGCCAGAGTCAGAGTGGAGACTTGTCGGATTCTAACGTTTTTGTAAGTTATATATCCTATAATTATAGCCAGTATCAGAATGGCAATAAAAAGGTAGATCAGGATGGTTTGTTGGTGAGAAAATTCTTGTAAATTTTTTATCTCATCCCGGTTTTTTGAGATTTCGTACCGAGCCTCAAATTCTGAAATTCTGTCTTTGTGGTGATCTGCTACAATACTGTCTTGTTCCGATTCTGAAAGGTGGCGATAGAATTCCAGGGCTTTTTTATAGTTTCCCTTTTGCGAAAAGTATTCAAAAAGATTTTCAGATGTGTTTCGGAGTAAATTGGGCTCCTGTATTTGTTGAGCGACCTCATACGCTTTTAATAAGTAGGGCTCGGCTTTGTTTTTTTGACCATATTCCAGAAGTATTTCGCCTATGTTGTTGGAAGCAAAGGCAACTCCCCTAGGGTTGTTTATTTTTTTGTGGAGGGTTAGGGCCGTTTTATGGTATTCCAGACTTTTCTCTGTATTTTGAAACTGATGGAATAGGTTGCCAATGAGTGAATAGATTGTTGCTTGTTCCTTCGAATCTTTAAGAAGAGTGTAGATTTGCAGAGCTTGATTGTAGCTTTTAAGAGACAAATCCAACTCCTTGAGATTTTTGTAAACGGTTCCAATGTTTTTTAAAGTAGAGGCAACGTATCGTTTTTCATCTAACTCTTTCCTGATAATTAGTGATTGGTTATAATAATCGAGGGCATCTTTGTAACGATTCATCCGCCAATAGATTCCACCAATGTCATTGAGAGTGTAGGCTCTTAGGTGTTGTTCTCCTAATTCCGTTCTGATTTCCAAAGCTTTTTTATAATAGCTAAGAGCTTTGTTGTAGTGTTTCAGATTTTTGTAAACATTTCCCAGGTTACTCAATGAGGAAGAAATATCTGATTTGTCACCAATTTGAGATCGAATATCCAGGGCATTGAGATAATACTCCAGAGAATTTCCGTAATCTTTGCTGGTCCAGTAAACACTACCTATGTTGTTAAGTGTATAGGCTATCTCTTTAAGTCGTCCTAATTCTTTTCTGATTTTTAGGGATGCCTCGAAATTTTTTAGGGCCTCTTCCTTGTTCAATAAAATTTTGTGGATTTCACCTATGTTGTTGAAGGAGGATGCGATGTCGTGCTTGGTCTCCAGTTCTTTGCGGATTTCCAGTGCCTGTTTATGGTGTTCCAAAGCCTGGGGATATTGATGCAATTGGCGATAAATGTTTCCCAGGTAATATAAGGAGTTAGCGTGTTCTTTCGGATTTTCTTTCGAGAGATCAACTATTTCGTTGGCATAATCAATACTTTTATTGAAGATTGTATCCAGGTATAGCTTGGACAATTCTTGCAATAGGCCAATTCTTTCTTCTCCTTCTGTTTTTTGAAGCAGTTTTTCCGCTTCCTGAATTCTCTGTTTTTTGTTGGCAAATACCGGTTGAGCCCAGATGCCAAAAGCGATCAGGGCTATAATCAAATTTCGGAATAGGGTTAACATAGGGGCTGTAATTTGAGTTGACTAAAAGTACTAAAATTTTCAAGCCCGCAAAACTATCCTGTTCAATTTAAATGTGTTGGGAGGTGGCTGGAGGTGTTACTCCAGCTTCTCAATCACTGTTTTTGCCAGTTTCGGCAGATCTATTCCCGAAAAATTTCCTGAGCTCATGAGCAAAAGATTTGCATCATTCCATTGACGGCTTACAAGAGATTCCAGCATTTGATTTGAATCTGTATAGACCTTCAGGTTGTCTCCGCCAAAAGCATCTTCTACCTGTTTGATACTGATAGAAGGCAGTTTCTTGTGATTGAGTGTTTCCGGATTAAAATAGACTATCGCTTCATCTGCATTTTTCATGGAATCGCGATATTGTGGCAAAAAATCCTCCTTTAGGCTACTAAAAGTATGCAGCTCCATACAGGCAATTAGTTTTCGGGAAGGATACTGCTCTTTCACTGCTTGGGTGGTTGCTTTCAGTTTTGAGGGGGAGTGGGCAAAATCCATATAAACGGAAGTGTTTTCTTTTTCCTCTAATTTTTGAAGGCGTTTAGCTGCTCCTGAAAAATTTTGGATGGCGGAATAGAATTGCACATCGGTGACACCCAGCTGTTGACAGACTTTGAAAGCTCCGTTTAAATTCTGAAGATTGTGTTGACCGAATATTTGTAAGGGGGTTTCACCATTCTCATGAATTAGTATGGTTTGATTTCCTTTTGTTTTGTGAGCTGGGGTTTTATAAGGGATTTTCGTAATGTTGTTCTTGGATTGTGAAACCAGGTTTTGAAGGTGTTGATCGCCCTCAAAATAGATCAGTGATCCTTTGTCTTCGATTAATTCTATAAATTGGCCGAACTGGTCCAAATAGTTATCGAAGGTTGGAAAAACGTTGATGTGGTCCCAGGCTATTCCTGTGAGCATGGCGATGTGGGGATGATACAAATGAAATTTGGGTCGACGATCTATGGGAGAAGCGAGGTATTCGTCCCCTTCAAAAATAGCAATGGGTGCTTCATGAGTGAGTTTCACCATGGTTTCAAAGCCGTCCAGTTGGGCACCAACCATGTAGTCAAAATCAATCCCATTTTCTTTCAATACATGCATTATCATGGAAGTTGTTGTGGTTTTTCCATGACTTCCCCCAATAACCACCCTTGTTTTATTTTTGGTTTGTTCGTAGATATACTCCGGATAGGAGTAGATGCGAAGGCCTATTTTTTTTGCTTCCTGTAGTTCCGGGTTGTCTTCCCTGGCATGCATGCCAAGAATGATTGCATCCAAATCGGAAGTGATTTTTTCAGGAAACCAGCCCCATTCATTGGGGAGAATGCCATGTTTCTCAAGCCTTGATTTGGAGGGATTGAAAATCTCGTCATCCGAACCAGTCACTTGAAATCCTTTAAGGTGGAGAGCAATGGCCAGGTTGTGCATGGCGCTACCTCCGATGGCAATAAAATGTACCTTCATGAAATATATCTGTTTAAAATCGTATTTTTGGTTTGCTATTAAAGCAGGAGCTGTATTGTTTTTAGAAAATTGAAACCAGAAGTTCCAATGAATTCTTAAAGATAACAATTCAATATAAAATTGTATGAAGATTTATAGTATAGAAACCGGGAATTTTAAATGTGACGGAGGCGCTATGTTTAGTGTCGTACCCAAAGCCTTGTGGAGTAAACGCTATCCCTGTGATGAGAACAATCTGTGCAACTGTGCTATGCGAAGCTTACTGGTAGTGGATGGAGATCGAGTTATCCTTATTGATAACGGGAGTGGAGACAAGCAGGGGGAAGACTTTTTTCGGCATCAGCATCTCAATGGAGAGGCTACCTTAGATTCTTCATTACAAGAGATTGGCTATACATTTGATGATGTTACAGATGTTGTTTTTACGCATTTGCATTTTGATCATTGTGGTGGTGCTGTTCTAAGAAACAAGGAAACCAATACTTTGGAGTTGGCTTTTCCGAATGCTAATTATTGGGTGAGTCGGAAGCAGTGGGAAAACTATCTAAATCCTAATGTACGTGAGAAGGATTCCTATTTTGCAGAGAATGTGATGCCGATCTATGAAGCTGGAAAGTTAAATTTTGTGGAGACAGAGGGAGAATTGTTTCCAGGATTTGCTGTGAAAATTTTCAATGGGCATACACCTGGATTAATGGTTCCGGTAATTAAGTATGGAGATAAAAGTCTTGTTTTTTTGGCTGATTTTATTCCTACTACAGTGAATTTACCTTTGAAGTGGTTGGCGAGTTACGACTTATATCCTACGGAAGCTTTGAAGGAAAAGGAAACGTTTCTGGAAGAAGCGGTGGTTAATAACTACCTCCTCTTCTTCCAGCATGATATTTTTCATGAATGTTGTTCCCTTAAGCAAACGGATAGGGGCGTAAAATTGGACAAAACATTTAAATTGAAAGATTTGAAGTAGTCTTAGGCCAAGCCCAACGAAAAGGAGTCCAGTGATTGTTCAATTGTTTCCACTCTCTTAAAGATGGATTTTTTATGCATGTATTGGTTGTAGTTTTCATCCAATACATGCATATAATATTCAAGAATCCGAATCTGTTTAAAGATGGTGTGTTTCTTGAAGGTAATCTCAAGATCGATATGATTCTGGTTCCTGGCATCTAAAAGATGTTTGATTCGTGTTCCGGATTTTAAAATCCGTTTTGAAAGCTGTGATTCGTTGTTAACATGATGTGCAAGAACACCGGTCATTGCAAGAAAAACAAGCACTATTACGAGGATAGACATGATGATGGGTGTTTTAGTTTAACAAATCTTAATTAAACTAATTTACGAGTAGGTACTTCGAAAGTTTAAAGAGGAATAGAATCATGCCTCTAAAAGCCAGTAAAAAGGTGAAGAGACTTAAACAGATATCTGCGAATAATAGTTTGTTTATGGATGTTTTTTTGCTCTTTATCAGGAAAATGCCTCCGATTCTAAAAATCAGTTGAAGAAGAAAAAAGAGGAAAATATCCAAACCATAGGGATTCAATTGATGGGCTTCATTAAATTCTCCTCTGACAATTGCGGAAAAGCTTCGCGACAAGCCGGTAGAGCTGCTTGGATACCCCGTTATTTTTGTGAATTGGGAAGGAATGGGGTGTTGGGGAAATTCATAGGAAAAAAGGCCGGAATACAAAAAAATTCCCAGTATGATTCCAGCCAATACCCAGTTGATTTTTATATAGGCCTTTTGAACATTAGTCTGTTCAATCACCTTCAGTTTCAATTTTAATTTCCAGGGAATCGACCTCTATAGTGATCTGATCCAAACTATCCAATTGTTGTTCCAATTCATCTACCCGCTCAATTAAGTCGGGATTGCAAGAGGAGGTTTCCTCAATGATGGTTTCAATGGCATTTTGAATGTCCTCTTCCTCAAGAGAGGCAATCCCAACGATAAGAAATAACCACACCAGGGCAATACAAGTACCAATGATAGATACCGAGAGAGCACCAATGTTTAGGCCTTTAGCTCCATCATGTCTACGAGCTTGGGTAAGTCCGATAGAGCTTAAGATAATTGCAAGAACCCCTGGGACAAGAGCAAAAAGTCCTACACAAGGGATAAAGGCAAGTAAAAAGGCGAGGATTCCAAGAATAAGACCTGCAATTCCCAGGCCTTGTCCTGCGTTGGTTTGAATTCGTTCCATTACTATGTTGTTCGTTGATCTCTGATCAAATATACTAATTTTTAACTATAATCTGTAAAAGGTCCTTTTCCAGTCTACGTTTTGGTGTTTCAATTATACGTCCAATTTCCTGCCCGTTACGGTAAATGATAAATGTGGGTACTTTTAGGATATTCATTGTTTGGGGATCGAAACCGGGGGCATTTTTGTATGAATCAAGAGCAAAAAGCTTCACTTTGGATACGGGATAATTAATCTGTTTTAATGTTTTCATGAATCGAGGTACTTCCCTGTGACTATCGTGACACCAGCTGCCAAGAGCGATTGTGAAAGTAATATTATTGAATTTTTCTTCTCGCAGTTTTTTCATTGTTCTTTTGGAGGGAGAGTAGTTGTTGTATTCAGATTTGTACCAATTCTTACATAAATCAAATTGAAAGGCTTCCATGGTGACGGGACCGGATAGAATCTCCTTGTTGATCCTGGGATCAATAAGGGTTTGGTTGAATTCCTGTGACCACAGATTTGAAGTGCAGCAAAAGAGTAGCATAAGTAGGAAGCTAATTCGCATGTTTTCTGGTTTTTTATTTAGCGAAAGATAGAGTTTTTTCAGTAACGATAAAGATTTGTATTGAATTCTAGTTTCATATTGCTCAGGTTTGGATAAGCTCTTATTATGTTGTAGAAATGATTAATTCCGAAATGCAAAAGTTTTGTTTCGAATATAAATTATGTATGTTTGCCACCGATTAGGTAGTCGATGTATTCTACATTCGACGCAAGGGAACCCGGTGTGAATCCGGGGCTGTACCCGCAGCTGTAATCCCCGTAAAAGTTTAAAAAATTCTTTGCCACTGTTCAGTTCCGGTAGTTATCGGAAGGGATGGGAAGGCTTTTTAAACTGGGGTAAGCCAGAAGACCTGCCAGTCAATTATATATTAACATTTTGCTTCCGGGAATAGAAGAAGATGTTCAGAACCATCTTGATGCTACGCATTATATATTTTGTGGGATCTGTACGTGTACTAGGGGAACCTCTTGGATGCAGAGTGTTCGTGTTTTAAAACGAGCAAGTCATGCATAAAATTAATTACTTTTTATTGGGATTGTTTCTTTTGATAAGTAGCAATCTGTTGGCTCAAAACCTCACGGTATCGGGTAAAGTAACTGCGAAAGAGACTGAAATGCCTGTTCTGGGGGCCAGTGTTTACTTGGGGGGTACAAGTATTGGTACTGCAACGAATGTAAATGGAATTTATAACCTCTCAAAATTATCTCCTGGTAAGTATCAGTTGGTGGTTTCTTTTTCAGGATATCGAAGGTTGGTTAGAAACATAGAGATCAAATCAGGAGATAAATGTTTCGATTTTGAACTGGAAAAAGTAAACAATCAGCTGGAAGAGGTGGTTGTTACAGGGACGGGAACAAGATATCAGGTAAAAAGCGCTCCTGTTCAAACGGAATTGTTTTCTCCCAAGTTGGTGAAAGAGGTGTCGGGAAGAAATTTGGAGGAAGTACTTGAAAAGGTTAGTCCTTCCTTCGATTTTAGTCCTAATCTTATGGGATCCAGAATGCAATTGAATGGTCTCAGCAACGATTATATCCTCATTTTGGTTGATGGGCAACGGCTCTATGGAGATATTGGAGGGCAGAGCGATTTAAACAGGATTAATCCTGGCAAAATCAAGCAAATTGAAGTTGTAAAAGGTGCCTCATCTTCTCTTTATGGTTCTGAGGCAATTGCCGGAGTAATCAATATCATAACCAAGCAATCCCAAAACAAGCTTAGTGTCGAAAATGATACCCGAATCGGGGAGTATGGGGAATGGCAACAATATAATTCCATAGATATCAATAAGGGGAAATTTAAATCTTCTACCAATTTTACCAGAAAACAATCCAATGGATGGCAGTTAAGTTCTCTAGAACTCAATAGGAAATGGGCCAAAGATCCTTCTCTTTCAAAGTTTTTGCCTACCGAGGCCAAGGCTGTAAATGAATTTCATGACTACGAAATCAAACAGAGAATTTCTTACAACCCAACTTGCAATCTGAGTTTTTATCTTACCGGTTCATTGTACGAAAAGGATGTGGTATTTCCGATGAGTGTCAAGAGATATGGTTACTACTACAAGAATCATAGCTATGCTTTGGGGGCTAAATATCTATTGAAGAACAGAAACTATATAACACTTGATGTCAGTTCCGACAATTATAATTATTACTACCATTACAAGGGCAAATACAATGTTCGGTTTACCACCAAAGAGGGGGAGAAGCAGGTTACATTCTACCCAGGCGATAAATATAAAAATACCGATCAACTTCGTCAGTCCTTCCATTTGAAGGGTGTTTTTCATCTAAATGAAAACAATACCTTGAGTGTTGGGGCTGAACATGCGAATGAGATTCTTGAGTCGGAATATCGATTGAATGATGAATCGGTGAATGCCTATTCGGTTTCACTTTATGCGCAGGATGAACTTCGGATATTTGAGAACTTAAGTTTGGTTGGAGGCCTGCGTTTTATTCATCACATGACTTTTGGTGATATCGTCACCCCTAAACTATCGGCTCTCTATAAATTATCCCAATTCAATTTTAGAGCAACTTATGCCAATGGTTTTAAAGTGCCAAGCTTAAAAGAGCTTTTTTATGAATATGAGAAAGAAAGCATGGGGTCGCACCGACTTTATTTGGGAAATCGAAATTTAAAACCTCAGAAATCAAATTACTATTCGCTTTCGGCGGAATATCAAATTGAGGACCTCACATTATCGTTTACAGCTTTTGATAATCAAATTAAAGATTTAATCGATTACAGGATTGTGGAAACCAGTGAAGAAGCCGCAGAAAGAGGCGTGAAACAAACCAAGGTACACTACAATATAGCCAATGCAAGAAGTCGGGGAATCGATTTTTTGTGTAGCCTGTATATAGGCAAAGGTTTTACTATGGGGGGTGGCTACAGCTATGTGAATGCTGAAAACGAAACTGAAAATGTGCGCTTGAATGGTACGGCTGAACACTACGGAAACTTGCGTTTTTCCTGGGATGGCTCTTGGGATCGATACGGTCTTAATGTGAGTTTGTTTGGACGAATACAATCCGAAAGATTTTATGAGGACGGGCAGGCTGATGCCTACAATTTATGGAAATTAACCACTTCTCATCATTTTGCCAATGTTGGAAAAATCAAATTTGAGGCTACAGTAGGAGTAAACAACCTGTTCGATTATGTGGATGAAAAACCCTATGGATCCTACTATAGTACTCTAAGTCCGGGACGAACTTTCTTTTGTGGGGTGAATATCCGTTTTGCTGAATAGTTGAAAATAAGAAAGTGCTACAACTGCCGGTGGGTGGAACTTAAATACTCATTTCAGTCGACTGTTAGCACAATATATAAACCAATACTAAATCAAAAAATTATGAAATTTTTAAAACAAAGCTTACTACTATTGCTGACTAGTGCCTTACTTTTTACGGCATGTTCTGATGACGATGACGACAAGAAAGAGCTAGGGGAGAAGGAAGGAATTCTTTTGGTGACTTTTGGATCATCTTATCCAGGACCTAAGGATACTTTTAAGAATATTGAAGAGGAGGTAAAGAAAGAGTACTCAAATATGGAGGTGCGTTGGGCTTATACTTCTCATATTATTCGCAATATTCTTTTAGGAAGAGGTGAAGATATAGACTCTCCGGAGGAGGCTATGAAAAAAATGAAGGAGGATGGATTTTCGAAAATCATTCTTCAATCATTGCACGTAATTCCAGGTGCAGAGTACAATGACCTGAAGGCTACTATGGAAAAATTTGTGAAGGAAAATGAGGGAATGAAAGTTTCTCTTGGACATCCTCTGATGTATGATGATAGTGATTTGGATGAGTTGGGAGATATCCTGGTAGATGTATTCAAAGCCGAGAAAGAGGCTGGTGAGGCAGTTGTTTTTATGGGTCATGGTACTCATCATGAAGCAAATGATCGTTACAGCCGTTTTCAAGAGAAATTGACAGCTAAAGCAGCTAATTTCTTTGTAGGGACAGTTGAGGCTTCACCAACCCTGGATGATGTTATTGCCAAGTTGGAGAAAACCGGAATTAAAACTGTTACAGTGACTCCTCTTATGTCTGTGGCAGGTGATCATGCCAACAATGATATGGCCGGCGATGAAGAAGATAGCTGGAAGACAGTATTGGAAGCAAAAGGATATGCCGTAAAAACCGTACTAAAAGGATTAGGTGATTACGACGATATCGTTGCAATTTGGGGAAAGCATTTGAAAGAGGTTAAAGAGAATTAAGCACTCTCTAATAGATTACTTGTTTAGGGCTTGCATCTCTGCTTAAGGGATGCAAGTTTTTTTATGATTCGGACCGTACTGCTCAGACCTATAGATTTGAACAGTTTTTGGAGAAGGAGGAAAAAAAAGAGGAAGCTTTGCGGCTTCCTCTTTCTGATAGTATAAGAAGGTACTTATTTAGTCTTCTTTGTTTGCTTCGATCAAGATTTCCAACATTTGGATAGCACACTTGGATACTTTGGTACCAGGACCAAATACACCAACTACACCAGCCTCGTATAGGAAATCGTAGTCCTGAGCTGGGATTACACCACCGGCAGTTACCATGATGTCCTCACGACCCAGTTTCTTCAACTCCTCGATAATGGCAGGAACCAAAGTTTTGTGACCAGCAGCCAGGGAAGAAACCCCTACGATGTGAACATCGTTCTCAACGGCTTGCTTAGCAGATTCCTCTGGAGTCTGGAACAATGGTCCCATATCCACGTCGAATCCCATATCGGCGAAACCGGTTGCTACTACTTTACCACCACGGTCGTGACCGTCCTGACCCATCTTAGCGATCATGATACGAGGACGACGTCCAGCGGTTTCAGCAAACTTGTCAGCCAATTCTTTAGCCTTGGCGAAGTCTGCATCATCTTTTGATTCTGAAGAATATACTCCTGACACGGTTCTAATTACAGCTTTATATCTACCACAAATTTTCTCACATGCATCAGAGATCTCACCCAAAGAAGCACGAGCTTGTGCTGCTTTAACAGCAAGATCCAACAGGTTACCTTCACCACCGTTAGCACAAGCAGTGATGGCTTCCAGAGCTTCCTGTACTGCTTTCTCATCACGATTCTCACGCAATTTCTTCAGACGTTCAATCTGAGCAGTACGTACAGCAGTGTTGTCTACCTCAAGAATATCCAAAGGATCTTCTTTCTCCAAACGGTATTTGTTAGTACCTACGATAGTTTGAGTACCGGCATCGATCTTAGCCTGAGTACGGGCAGCAGCCTCTTCGATACGAAGTTTAGGAATACCAGACTCGATAGCTTTCGCCATACCACCTAGTTTCTCAACTTCCTCGATGTGAGCCCAGGCTTTTTCTACCAATTCCTGAGTCAGAGACTCAACATAGTAAGAACCAGCCCAAGGATCAACAGCTCTACAGATGGTTGATTCATCCTGGATGTAGATCTGAGTATTACGAGCAATACGTGCAGAGAAGTCGGTAGGCAATGCAATCGCTTCATCCAATGCGTTGGTGTGCAGCGACTGAGTGTGACCCAGTGAAGCAGCCATTGCTTCAATACAGGTACGTCCAACGTTGTTGAATGGATCCTGCTCGGTCAATGACCAACCTGAAGTTTGTGAGTGAGTACGCAGTGCCATAGATTTTGGGTTCTTAGGACCGAATTGCTTCACGATCTTAGCCCAAAGAAGACGACCTGCTCTCATTTTGGCAATCTCCATGAAGTGGTTCATACCGATAGCCCAGAAGAAAGACAAACGAGGAGCAAATGCATCGATATCCAATCCAGCTTCCACACCTTTCTTCAAGTATTCCAAACCATCAGCCAAAGTATAAGCCAACTCGATATCAGCGGTGGCACCTGCTTCCTGCATGTGGTATCCGGAGATAGAGATAGAGTTGAACTTAGGCATCTTTTGAGAAGTGTACTCGAAGATATCAGCGATTACTTTCATAGAGAACTCTGGTGGGTAGATGTAAGTGTTACGCACCATAAATTCTTTCAGGATGTCGTTCTGGATGGTACCGGAAAGCTCTTCCAGCTTAGCACCTTGCTCCAAACCAGCAACAATGTAGAATGCCAATACAGGAAGTACAGCACCGTTCATTGTCATAGAAACAGACATCTTGTTCAATGGAATCTGATCGAACAGAATTTCCATATCCAGGATAGAGTCGATAGCTACCCCTGCTTTACCTACATCACCGATTACACGTGGGTGATCTGAATCGTATCCACGGTGAGTAGCCAAGTCAAATGCTACAGAAAGACCTTTCTGACCAGCAGCTAGGTTACGACGGTAGAATGCGTTTGATTCTTCTGCAGTAGAGAAACCCGCGTACTGACGTACAGTCCATGGACGCAATGGGTACATTGCTGAGTAAGGACCACGCAGGAATGGTGGCAATCCGGAAACATAGTTCAGGTGCTCCATGCCTTCCAGATCTTCCTTGTTGAATACAGGTTTTACAGGAATCTGTTCTGCAGTCATCCAGTTTTTCTCAATGGAATTGGCTTTTTCCCATTCCTGAGCCGTTTCGTTTGCTCTCTGAGATGACTTGATGTTTATATCTTTAAAATTTGGTTTCATTATCTTATTCTTTTTGAAGTAAAATTGAAAATCTACGTTTCTCGCTCTCCTCAGTGATTAAATTCCCAACTCAGCTTGGTAAGCTTTAAGGGTTTCCAGTACATTAGACTTCACATTGATGAAGTTTTCGATACCTTTTCCTTTCAATTCATCAGCACAAGCAGGAGCACCAGCTACAACAACAGTAGCTTTTCCTTTCAACTCTTCGTAGATTTCAGGAGCAAGAGTAGCGTACTCGTCATCAGAGCTACAGATTACAACAATGTTGGCGTTGTTTTCTGTTACATATTTTACTCCTTCTTCAACGGTAGTAAATCCGTTGTGGTCGCTTACCTCAAATCCGGCACAGGCAAAGAAGTTACAAGCAAACTGAGCACGAGCTTTACGCATGTTCAGGTTACCGATAGGGAACATCATTACTTTAGGACGTCCGTTTTCTTTGCTGTAAAGATCAGTTTTGTAACGAAGTGCTTCAAAAGCTTGAGCACCACGGTAGGTTTTCAAAGTTTCAACAGTAGCACCTTCTGCAGTCATGTCCTTCACTTCCAATACCTCTGCATTTAGCTCAGGCATCATTTCGTTGAAGTTAGGGAATTGGTTAGTACCCAGGAAGTTTTCTTTACGGGTAGCTACTGCCATATCTCTCTTCTGAGCGGTTGCTTTGATGGTTTCCTGAACGAAACCAGCCTTGAATGCAGCAAGGTAACCACCTTTTTCCTGTACTTCCAGGAACAGTTTCCATGCTTCTTCAGCGATTGATTCAGTAAGAGATTCAATATAGTAAGATCCAGCAGATGGGTCAGCGATTTGCCCGAAGTGAGATTCTTCCTTCAGCAACAGTTGCTGGTTGCGAGCGATACGCTCTGAGAATTCAGTAGTGTCTTCGTACACTTCGTTGAATGGATTTACGGTAAAGGAATCCAATCCACCTAATACTGCTGACATTGTTTCGGTTTGAGAACGCAACATGTTTACATATGGGTCGTAAACGGTTTTGTTCCAGTTAGAAGTCTCAGCGTGTACATACATTTTACAAGTCTCGTCTTGCTTGGCACCGAATGCTTTCATCATTTGAGCCCAAAGCATACGTCCTGCTCTTAGTTTAGCAATCTCCATGAAGTATTTTGCACCGGTAGCAAAGTGGAAACGCACTTTAGGAGCAACTTCTTCAACAGAAAGACCACGTTCAGTCAACTGAGCCATGTATTCAGCACCGGCAGCCAAACTGAAACCAAGTTCTTCAACGATAGAAGATCCTGAGTTGTTGAAGATTTTACCGCCAACAGCTACAACTTTGAAGTTAGCAAGATCTTTAGCTGCTTCAACAACCTCTTTCAGGTAATCGAAAGCGCTTTCTTCTCCGTGGCAGAAAGTTCCACTCAAGCTGAAGTTTGCCAATGGATCAATAGAGATGCCACCCTGGATTTTGTCTAAAGCTACACCTTTATCTGCTGCAATTAGCTTCAGGTTTTTCACTAATTCAACTGAATTGTGAGACTTTACGAAGTTAATTTCGATGCAATCCAGATAGATATCCTTTAGCAAGGTTTCCAATTCTTCTTTGCTCAGTTCTTTGTAGTCCAATACAAAACCCAGAGACTCGATACCTTTGTTTAAGATATCCAATGCTTTTTCGTTTGCAGCTTTTACATCCTTAACGATGATGTCCTGACGAACGAACCAGTTGTTGTTGTCCTTCTTATTTCCACGAACGTAAGGGAAGTCGCCTGGATAGGTATCCATGAACTTCTTGTCCTCCATGTTTTCCAGTCTGTAGAAAGGCTGAACATTGAATCCTTCGTTTGTTCTCCAAACCAACTTTCTGTCGAAGTCAGCCCCTTTAAGGTCTTTAGTGATTTTGTCGATCCACTCTTGCGTAGAGTTGGGTGCGAATTCACTAAAAAGTTTATTATCTGCCATAACTGTAACTGTTTAAAAATTAGAGCCTAAAAATAAGGCTTTTGTAGCATATAGAAAACGTTAAAAAAAATGTTCTAAATCATAGTTTAACAACATCCCTAAATCTATTGTTTGATAGAATAGATTGCTGTAATAGGTGCATGGTCAGAGGATTGCATCCATTTCTGGTGGGTAATCCCCGTCCCCGGCTCAAAGTTTCGATTGGCAAAAATATAATCCAATTTCCGATTCCAAAAGCCTTTTTTGTCTGTTGTATGGGAAAAATATGGTTTATTATTCAATTTGTATTCATTTAATGGGATCGCCGCCTGGTAATTTTCATAAAATGGGACCATCCAGTCGGTTTCTTTGCTGTAATCATTCGCATCAAAGTCTCCTCCGGTACATACTGCATCGTCAAAATTGTTTAACTGTTGGGTATAGGGAGGCAGAGAGTTAAAATCTCCAGCCAGGATGAATTGTATTCCTTGCTGATTCAACGAATCAATGTGCTTTTTAATGATATCCAATTGAAGTTTTTTGGTATTGTCTTTAGCATAGGCCGAGGCATGAGTGTTTAATAACATCAGTTTCCCATTTGGGTGTTCCAGGCTGGCCTCCATCAGGTTTCTTTTCAGATAGAAATACCGTACAAGGAAATTCTGCTCTTTGATGAGGGGAAGTGCAATTCGATGAGCCTCTTTTAGCTCCCATTTCGAGAGAATAGCATTCCCCGAATCCATACGCCCCAAACCTTCGCTGGGGATGTAGCTTGCTTTCCACTGCGAAGCATAGGTTCCATAATTTAACTGTGTATTATCCAGTATATATTGCAACTGATTGATTTTGGCACTTCGTTTGGAATTGATATCAACTTCCTGTAAAAAGAGAATATCGGGATTGATTTCATTGATCCTTTTGGCCACTTCTGCCATGTTTTGCTCAACTTCCTCTTTGGTCATAATCACCCGGTCGCCATGGCAATCAAAAAAGAAATCGATACGACCTCCTCCAAACTTGATGTTCCAGGTCATTACTTTCAGAGTGTCGGGAAACTCCGCGAAGTTTATCGATTCAGATTGGAATTGTTCCACTTCGTCGCCCAGTTTAGTATGAAAAGGATCGCAAGCCATCATTATTAGTAGAATTGGAAAGAACCATATTTTTCGGATACTCATATTTCTGTTTTAACTGTATTGAAGTGAATTCGGGTATAAATTTCGGGAAATCATAGCGATTAATCCAATGATTGAGTCATTTTTTGCGGATCAACCCATAAAGAAAATTCTGCATCTGTTACGTAGCCTAGATCAATGGCAGCCTTGCGAAGTGTGGAATTCTCCGCATAAGCCTTTTTGGCAATCTCTGCAGCTTTTTCATAACCAATATGTGTATTCAGTGCGGTGACCAACATTAAGGAGTTATCCAGGTGCTCCTGGATACGGTTTTTGTTGGGTTCAATGCCTTTTATACAATTGTTTGTAAATGCACGACAGGCATCTCCCAGAAGTTGTGCAGATTGTAGGAAATTTGCAATCATAAGCGGTTTAAAAACATTCAATTCAAATTGTCCGTTGGCTCCAGCGAAGGTTATTGTTGTATCATTACCCATTATCTGTGCGCATACCATAGTTATGGCTTCTACCTGAGTTGGATTTACTTTACCTGGCATAATGGAAGAACCGGGTTCGTTGGAGGGGATAATGATTTCCCCAATTCCGGAACGTGGACCGGAAGCCATCAATCGAATGTCATTTGCGATTTTCATAAGGCTAACGGCACATTGTTTTAATGCTCCGTGACTTTCGACCAAGGCATCGTGAGCAGCCAGAGCCTCGAATTTATTTGGAGCGGAAACAAAAGGAAGATTTGTGAATTCCGCTATGCATCCGGCCACTTCGTGGGCGTAGCCTTTGGGGGTGTTCAGTCCTGTACCAACAGCCGTTCCTCCCAAGGCCAATTCTGAAAGATGTGGTAATGTATTTTTGATGGCTTGTATGGAATGATCCAACTGTGAAATGTAGCCGGAGAATTCCTGTCCAAGAGTGAGAGGAGTGGCATCCATCCAATGGGTTCTTCCGATTTTAACAATGTTTTTAAAATCCCGGGACTTTTGTTCAAGTGTATCTCGTAGTATTTTAATTCCGGGAAGGGTGCTTTCCATTAATATCTGGTAGGCGGCAATGTGCATTGCCGTTGGAAAGGTGTCGTTGGAAGATTGTGACTTGTTTACATCGTCGTTGGGATGAATTATTTTTCCCCCTTCACCTAATTTTCTCCCGGAAAGCACCTGTGCCCGATTGGAAATCACTTCGTTTACATTCATATTGGTTTGGGTTCCCGATCCGGTTTGCCAAATCACCAAAGGGAAGTGTTCGTTCAGTTCACCTGAGATTATTTCATCACAAACTGTAGCTATTTGCTCCTTTTTTTCAGGGGATAAAACTCCCAGTTTGCAGTTGGTGTATGCTGCCGCTTTCTTAAGGTAACCAAAGGCATGAATGACTTCAATGGGCATGGAGGCCGAAGGGCCAATTGGAAAATTCCGGAGAGATCGTTGGGTTTGGGCTCCCCAGTATTTGTCTTCGGGAACAAAAATTTCTCCCATGGTATCGGATTCCACTCTGTAACTCATAATTCGCAGTTTGAATAGTACAGTAATCCTAATTTTAGTTTTCGTAATGATTACCTGGTGGCATGAGCTCCTGCCAGTTGGAAGATGCTCACACCAGGTATCACCTCGAGGGTAAAATGACAAAGCAAAAGTAATTAATTGAAGAAATTTTTCATTAATTACAGGGGGCAATCTTTTATGTTGTACAATATGTCTGTATTTATAAAGAATTCCATTTGATTGAGATTTAGCATGCCGACTCTCCTGCCTGGAAGGGGAGAATTAAAGAATTTCTTCCATTTTCTCTGCCGGATCAGCCCAAATAGCTCTGTGTTCATTAACCACAATTGGGCGTTGAATCAATTTGGGGTACTCAATTAGAATCTTAATCCACTCCTCCCGGGTAAAATTCTTCCCCTTAAAATCACTTTTGTAGATTTTTTCCTGGGTGCGAATAATGTCCTCAGGCTCTTTGTTCATTCGCATTAGTACATCAGCCAGTTCCTTTTCGGTAAATTCCTCTTTCAGGTACAAACGAATTTCCGGTTCCAGTCCTTTTTCCTGTAAATATTTCAAGCCTGCACGACTCTTTGCGCAGCGCGGGTTGTGGTAGATCTTCAACATGGTTAAGTTATTTGTGTTTGTTATTAAGCAAATACAAAGATAAAAGATTGATAGGGTGTTTAAAAATGAATTGTTTCTTTCTGACAATCCTTTCAAACGAATATGGTTAAAAAACTACCATTCATTAGGGATATCCAACCGCTTAATAATTCTGTATATAAAATTACGCTATTGAGATTATATTAAGTAGATTTACTTGAGGTATGGAAGTGGTGTTGTGGAAAGTGTTTGTTTCTCAGTTTATTGCAAAAGTAGATTTAGGCAGTCAAATATTAGATTTTATTAATTTAACGAACCTATGTCGCCATAACTTTATCAAAAGAATGAAATGGTATGAGATGCCATATTCATAGGAATTTCTCTTTTTCCTGAAAGCAAGAGACTGTTCTGCCAGTAGCAGATGAAAACGGCACAGCACAAATGCTTTGGGAAGAAAGCGAAGTGTACTGTGCCAGTGATTTGAAAAACGCAAAGTTACTACTTTGCACAGAATATTAAGTTATGAAAAAGAAAATGTTAATTTTTGTAGCGGTTGCTGCACTTTCAATTGGTGGAATTTTTACAATTAATTCAGTACAAGCTCACATAAATCCTGATTGTCCTAATGGATGTATAAGAGGAGGGGGCGGATGTCACTGCTTTGATGATTACCCTAACTTGAGTGAAGCTAGTTGGCCTGAAGAAAAAAAGAAGGTCCCATTTAATTAAAGTATTTCGTTAAAAAAGATGCGGTGACCGCCATCTGTGGTTGCCGCTCAATATAAATCCCTCCCCAAAAAAAGCAGAATATATATGCGAAGTACTAGTCTTTCGCTAAAGAGAAATCTTTTTTAATGATAAAAACCTTTTTTGAAAATGCATTTATTGAAAATAAAGTATATGAGGTTGTTTTTTTATTTGTTGCTATTGTTTCTATTTGCGTGTAGGAGCAATAATTTAAATAAAAATGAAAAGTTTCAAAGAAAGCGCGATAACATTATCAATGTGGAGCATCAAATTATAGATATTTCAACAGAAATGTTTTTTGGATATTCCAGGTTGTATCTTGTTGGTGATTATTTAATTGTTGAAACGGAAACAGAAGTTGAACCGTCGATATACAAAGGAATACATCTGTTTGATAAGTATACATTTCAATACATTACAAGTTCGGCCATTATTGGAAGAGGACCAGGAGAAGTTGTACGATTAGGGAAAATCGGTGTAAATAATAAGGATTTGTGGATTTGTGATTACGGGAAAAAAGTTCGATGGAAATTTCCTTTGGATAGTGTGCTGAAAGATGATAGGTACAAACCTGTCGTAAATTTGCAGATGCATAGTGAGCTGTATATGATAAAACAAGGTTTCCTAAATGATAGTATTGCAATAGGTAAAGCCATTCATTCTATTGTTAGTAGTAGCCCTGTTACAGCGATGGCAAAACTGAACATCAATACTAATGTTACTGAAAGGTATGGGTACGAACATCCGGATATTACCGGGCGAATGACGAATTCCGTTTTTAAACTATCGCCGGATAATGAACTTTATATCAATTGTTACATGTATTGTGACCTTATGACCATCTGTAATTTGGACGGTACTCTAAAGTATAATATTTATGGGCCCAATTGGAAGAAGTACAGGCCTGGTGAAATGGCTTATTTTTATGGTGTCGATACATATAAGAATTTTATAATTGTCTCTTATGTTGGTGATAAGCGCATTGTTTTAAATGAATACCAAAGGCAGGAGGGCAATTTTCCTACCAAATTTCAGATTTTCAACACTAAAGGAGACTACATAAAAACGCTTGAAACAGGTTATAAGTTTTCTTCCTTTTGTGTTGATGAAGAAAATGAGAGACTAATTATTTATTTCGATGATCGGAAAAATCCTTTGGCGTATATTCCTTTGAATTTAGATTGAAGATGAAAAAAAGACAATTCTATGCCCTATTGGTTTTGATAGTGCTTTTTACTTTTGCATCATGCAATTTTAGAAATGGGCATAACAATAATGGTTTGGCAGATACTCTGCTAACAAAAACAATATTTTTCCCGGAAAAACTTTTGGAGTTGGATGGAGTTCAATTCCAAGGAGTAGATTCCTTTGTAAGCGAGAGTACAGGAAAAGCAAAAATAATATCAATTATTGATGGCACATGTATGAAGTGTATTATTCATCAACTCAATAGAATGGATAGTATATTTAATCGTATTAAGGGGAATGATGTAGCTTTGGTTTTTGTACTGAATGTCAACAAAGCAGATTCGTCCTATTTCATGCGTAACCTTCAACCCGCCATAAATGCTACTGGAATTCTGTTGTGGGACAATGCTTATAATTTTGAATTGCGGAACAAACTTTTGACTTCGGATGCCTACTTGCGTACTTTTCTGGTGAATGAGAAAAATCGAATAATTCAGTATGGTAATCCTATTATGAATCCCGTCATTCTGACTGAATACGAAGAAAAGATGAAACGTTTAGGAGTAAAGTGATGCAATGCGTAAATCAAGACCAATTGTGATCGAGAGGAATTCATTATCTTGGAAGAATGGAAAGAATAGCAGTTTTTTTGAGATCACATAGATATACCCTTATTGGAGGCATACTTGGCTTGGTCGGTGGATTCTTTTACTGGAAATACGTGGGTTGCGTTACCGGATCTTGTCCTATCCAGAACAATTGGTATACGATGGTGCCTTATGGAGGATTGTTCGGACTTGTGGTTGGAGGAATGTTTCGGGGTAAAAAGAAGTAATTGCCTTTTTTATTTCTGGAGACTCTGTGTTCCTCTGTGGTTTCATTCAAACCACAAAGGAACGCAGAATATACAAAGTTTACGGAGTTTGTATTCCTCCAGGAGGGGAGATGTTATTCCCCGCTAAATTCCATAAGGTAGGCTTTGATGAAGTCGTTCAATTCGCCATCCAGTACGGCTTGTACATTGGAGGTTTCGTGTCCGGTTCTTACATCTTTTACCAATTTATAGGGTTGCATCACGTAGGATCGGATCTGTGATCCCCATTCGATTTTCATCTTTGCACCTTCTATCTTATCAATGGCTTCCTGGCGTTTCCGCAATTCCAGTTCGTACAACTGAGATTTCAGCAATCGCAAAGCATTCTCCCGGTTGCCCAATTGAGAACGGGTCTCGGTGTTTTCGATGATGATGCCCGTAGGGGCATGTCGCAATCGTACCCCGGTTTCCACTTTGTTTACGTTCTGACCACCGGCCCCACCTGAACGGAAAGTATCCCAGGAAATATCAGCCGGGTTGATTTCAATCTCGATGGAATCATCCACTGCAGGGTAAACAAATACCGATGCAAAGGAGGTCTGGCGTTTGTTGTTGGCGTTGAAGGGGGAGAGACGAACCAAGCGGTGCACTCCGTTCTCCGACTTTAGGTAACCGTAAGCCATATCGCCCTCAAATTCCAGGGTAGCCGATTTGATGCCTGCCTCGTCACCTTCCTGGTAATCAATTTGGCGCACCTTGTAGCCATTGGCTTCGCCCCAGCGCACGTACATGCGGTAAAGCATTTCCGACCAGTCCATACTTTCGGTTCCACCGGCTCCGGAGTTGATTTTTACAATAGCCCCCAAGCGATCCTCCTCCTTGCGGAGCATATTTTTCAGTTCCAGTTCCTCTATCAGTTTCAGAGTGGTTTGGTGCTGTTCATCTACTTCTTCGGCTGAAGCTTCACCTTCCTTGGCAAAATCGAAAAGCACCTGCAGGTCATCTACCGAAGCAGCGACTTCATTGTAGGATTCCACCCACATCTTCAGGCCACGAACTTTCTTCATTTGGGCCTCGGCCTCTTTGGCGTTGTTCCAGAAATTCGGATCCTGAGTCCGCATTTCTTCTTCTTCTATCTGTACAAGTTTGGCATCAATGTCAAAGATACCTCCTTAGCGCTTCCGTGCGCTCCGCTAAATTCTTTAGCTGGTCTGTTGTGATCATTATAAATTATTCAAATTGTTATTATCTGTAACAAAGGTAGTAAAAAAGGGGTGGAGTAAAATGTCCCTACCAATATTTCGTAGAAATTTAATCTCCATTTGTTCGTGTTTGAATTAATGCAATTCCGAATTGATTATCAGTTGATTTTACTCATTGTAATCTCAGATTAGAATTATACCCTCCCAACGAAATTTTTAGTCAGATTTCCTTTACTCATTAAAATGCTTTGTTGAATAAATTAATGCCTTAGTTTGATAAGTATAGTGATTAATAGTGTGTTGTGTTGGTTTGTTTTGATTTACTTTAGTATTCGAAACAGAAAGAAAAGACAGGATTCAAATGGAAACAAACAGAAAAGCCTTACGTGGAATAGGACTGATTTCAGGAGTCAATATGCTCTGGGTTTTGACTGGAAATCTAAGTGACTAGTTGACTAGTTTGAACGACATACCAGGAGATTTAATATTGCTTTTACATAAAAAATAGCTCAACTCTCCGGATTAAAAGAGAAGAGCCAATCTATAATCAATGTTATTAATCTATAAAAAAAGTACAAAATGAAAAAACTAACTGTATTCCTATTTATGTTGATGATGGCAAGCGTGTTGTTTGCACAGAAAAAAGAAGTTGTTTTGATTGGTGATATCAATTGCAACTACGAAAATTCAACACAGTTTAAGAAAAATGTTCATGATGTGATTGTGCAGGCTTTTGTAGAAAAAGGCTTACATGAAGTGGTTGATATCAATACATTGTCTGCTGTAGGTCAGGAAATTTATCGTCAGTCTGGTGAGTCAGCTCTGAACGAAGAAAATATGAAGCGTTTGAGCGAAGCTGGCGTAAAAGGAGCAGATTATATCGTTACAGGAACTTTATCCAATTATGATGCCGTTCCGGTAAAGAATGACAAAGGACAATTAACCGGCTTTAATGGAAAATTAAATTTTGTATTTAAGGTTACCAATTTGAGAGACGGTACTCAAAAAGGAATGGCTGATATTGCTTGTACAACTCTTTTGTCTGAGAAAACCAAGGATGCAGCAATCATGAAGGCTGTTAAAAATGCAAAGGACAAAGTTATCAAGGAAGTCAAAGGAATTTTCCCGATAACTGCTGAGATTGTTGAAATTACCTCTGAAAAGAAGAAAATGGCCAAGACTTTATTGATCGAAGCAGGGGCAGCTTTAGGTGTAAAAAAAGGCGATCAATTCAAGATTTGCGAGGAGAAACTGTTCAGAGGTAAGAAACGTATTGTGGAAATCGGTAGAATCAAAGTATTATCTGTTCAAGGTGATGACTTCTGTGAATGCAAAGTACTTAAGGGAGGGGACAAAATTCTTATAGATTTCAAAGAGGAGCAAAAGATTTATGCGGAGATGATACCTCGTACAGGGATTGGAGTAGGTGCTATTAAACTATAACAGGAATGAAAATTAGCATCAATGAAAAAAAGTATAATCATACTATTACTTGTTTGCTTGGTTTCAAATCTTGGTATTGCTCAGGATTACATCAATGGAGAGGTTACTTTCCTGAGTAAATCAGAAAAAACGATCACTTTAAATGCATCTGGCTTTGCCGGTAAAAAGAAATATGTTGCTGCCCAGGCTCATCGGGCAGCATTTAACTCTCTTTTTAATATTGGTGTAGCAGGATACAATGATGGAGAACCTTTGGTGACCGCTCAAGCCAAGCTTAAGCATTCCAAATATTTCGACAGATTCTTCCGGGAAAACCGATACGGAATGTTTACCAAATCGTGCATAAATGTAGGCGAACCAATTAAAGTTGGGAAGTCCTACAAGGCTACTGTTACCGTCACAATCTACATCAATGCATTGAAACGAGATTTGGAAGCATACAATGTAATTGTCAAGAAGAAAGAAAAGGATTTAGCCGAAGTGGCAGAAGAAATTCAAATGCCAACCATTATGGTGATTCCTTACAAACGGGATGGTGATTCCTACAAGAATATTCTGCAGAATGATTTTGACAGAAGAATTGCTGTTGCAACTGTTCAGGAAGGTTTCAATCAGAAAGGGGTAAATACAATTGATTTTGAGGCCAAAGTAAATGCAGCTATGCGTTCGGCCAATTTTGAGATGAACGATGCCCAATCGGTTGATAAGCAATTGTTGCGCAATTCCGGTTCAGATGTTTATGTAACAGTGGATGTGAGAAAGGATTTTGCTGCCAACGGGAATCGTGTTGCTTTAATTCTGAAAGCTTACGAAACCTCTACCGGAAATGTGCTGGCCAATAAACAGAATTGGTCGCCTCGTTTCAGAACTACACAAATGGATAAATTGAGTTCCCTGGCCATAAAAATTATTCTTGATGATTTTCTGGCGCAGGTGAATGCCAATTTTCAGAAAAAGGCCAGCAATGGAAATACCATTGTCTTAAATGTTTCTATTGCCAGCGATGCATCTACTGATATGGATAGTGAATTGGGTAACGATCAATTGCCTTTGTCCGATTTGTTGCGTTTGTGGGTGAAGAAGAATGCACACAAGGGGCGTTACCATGTTCAGGGGGCAGTAGCCGAATCCATCATTTTTGATCAGATTCAGATTCCAGCAAATGATTCAAATGGCAATCCATACAGTGTTAGTGATTTTGCCTTTAATCTGTGGGAATACCTCCGAAGTGATGTAGGTATCGCCTGCCGCAAGCGGGTGGATGGAAATACCATTTACATCACTATTCAGGAATAGTGCTTAAAACATGCAAAAAATACAATGATGTTTGGATTTCTATATTTGAGTAAGAAAAGCATGCCGTCAGGGAATTTTTTTTCCCTGGCATTGTGCTTGATTCTGTTCTTTTCCTTTCAGGCGGGAGCACAAAACAGGCCTGGATGGGCAAGTGGCCGACCGATTAATACAATGTATTACATTGGGATTGGTTATGCCTCAAAGTCGGAAACAGATTACATGAAAGTTGCCAAACAAAAGGCTCTGAGTGATTTGATTTCGGAGATTGAGGTAAAAGTAGCCAGTAATTCCCTGTTGAATTCGTTGGATGACAATGGGAAAATTTCCAGCTATTTTAAGGAGAATATTCAGTTGGAAGCTCAGAAAACCATTGAAGATTATCAGTTGGTTGAAAGCTGGGAGAATGACCAGGAATATTGGGTTTACTATCAGCTAAACAAGTACGATTATAAGGAGAAGGAGCGCTTGCGATTGGAGCAGATCCAGGAAAAAGCCTTTGATCATCTTGAAAAAGCCAGGTCACACAAACTTTCGGGAAATCTGTCTGGTGCCCTATTCAATTACATTGAAGGGCTAAAGCTAATTCAGAACGATTTGAATCGAAATTTGCCCTTTCAGAAAAATGGAGCTAAATATTATCTGGGTAACGAATTGTACCAGGGGTTAGCTGGAGTTTTCGAAGGAGTGCAAATAGTGACTGATCCAAAAATTGTATATGGACAGATGTTCCAAGCTGTGAAAGATGTTATTTGGGTTCGGGTGAGAAGAGGGGAGAATGCTGTTACTAATTTGCCCTTGAAGTTTCAGTTTACCTCCGGATCGGGAGATGTTAACAGCGGGGTTTTAACCAATGATAAAGGAGATGCAAGCTTACAGATTTTGAACGTTACCAGTAAGCAAGCACGACAATTGATTCGTATTTCGCCCGATTTGGATAGATTATGTTCGGGTGATCGGAACGAGTTGGTGCGAAGACTGTCAGAAAACATTCAATCGGTGCCGGAGGTGCAGCTTGAATTGAGATTGGAGTCCCCCACTCTGAAGGCTTATTTAAAACAGGGAGCACAATCCAATTCCAGCCTGCTGAAGTCCTTGAAAAGGGTGTTAACCAACAATTACTTCAACTTTGTGCCCAATGAAGAAATGGCAGACATCATTGTTGATTTGAATGAGGAATTCAGAAAAGGTGAGAGAATCCCCGGCGAGATGTACAATATGAATGAGTATTTCTCATCCGTTTCCTTACAGATTACCAGCAAAAAAAGTCAGGAAACAGTATTTGACTATTCTGTAAACGATATGCGATCGTTAGCGCCTGAAAGCACTTCCATGTCGGCAGCCAGGATGTCGGCCAGCCGAAATATTCTAAAGAAGATAAAGCGGAAACTAATACAGGAACTGAAGAAACTTCAGTTGACTGCCAAACCAGCTCATGTTGCTGCAGAACATCAGTAAAAAGATGTTCGCATTTTAAGAGCTCTGTCTTCTTTTCAAGTTGCATTTGTTGCAATTCAAATGATCAGTAAGAAAAAGAATTAGTAAAGAATGAAACAAGCCATGAGAAATCCCTTTTTACACAAAGGGATGACAATATTGGTGAGTTCCAGATAGCCTTTAAAATTAAATTTTAGACAAATGAAAACACGTTTAAGTCAATTGATGGCGATAGCTATGATGGCTGCCATGTTTGCGTGCTCAGCACCAAAAGTAGCACAGGTTCAACAGCCCGATGAGGTGGATTTTGATGTACCCTGTACCGGCCCTGAGTTTAGGACCAACGCTGAATATTTTAGAGCTTCGGCTGACGGCTTAAGCATGAATATGGATATTGCCAAAAAGATGGCTTATACCAATGCTCGTGCAGAGTTGGCTACTGCTATTGAGGCCAAAGTAGAAAGGGTTACCGATAACTATTCCTCTTCTCATAATTTTAATGGCAACGAGGAAGCCAAGCAACGCTTTCAGGATTTACCCCGAATTGTTGTGAAACAAGTTGTTTCCGGGACCCGGGTAATTTGCGAAAAAATGAAGAAAACCAAAGAAGGGAAATTTCATTGCTATGTGGCCATGGAGCTGGCAGGAGATGAGATTGTTAAAAGTATGCAGGATAGAATCAGCCAGGATGATAAGCTGAAAATCGATTTTGAATACGAAAAATTCAAGAAAGACTTGAAAGAGGAGATGGCCAAGGTAGGATCTTGAATTTGAGTAATACTATTTTACTATGAATATCAAATCAACATTGATATTTTTCTTAATTAGTTTATTAGGAATTCAGTTGAAAGGGCAGGTTATAGATTCCTGCTCTTTCCCTCTGGATTCGGCAGGGTGGAGTAATGATTTCTGTCCCAAAAACTCCGTATTCCCTCAATGGATTTATTCATCATTAGAAAGTGGGGAATATAGTATGGGGATTTCCGATCCCTACATGGATTCCGAATTGGCCATAGCTCAAGCCAAGGTAAGAGCAGTTGCAATTGCATGTTTGCAGCAAAATCTGGCCTACAGGTCTATTGTAGACAACTATTCAGCCGATAAGGGGGGGCGATATGCTTCCTCCAAATTTGTTAGCCTAACAAATATTTTTTCTGTAGCCTGTATCGATTTAAATGCGATCGAAATTGAAGAGACCTATACTTCTGCTTTCGATGAGGTTTTTGTTTTAATTAAATCCCCCCGGTTGCAGGATGTTGAAGCTACATGTGATACTACAACCACTATTCGAATATCGGCAGATCTATTGCAATGTGAGACAAAAGGCGCAAGAGAAGAGAGCTATAATTTTATCAAATTGCATATTCGCAACCCTGAAAAATTTGCCGTTAAATCATTGCAATACTATTCCTACAATACAAAATCAGGCAAAGATATTGTTTCAAAAATCAATCAGTACGAAATTAAATTTCCCTCCGGTGTGTATCGGTATCAACCCTACCAGGCTCAGGATAGTACGTATTACCAATCAGGTTTAATTGGAGCCTCATTAAACTATTCATTTTGGAATGCATATCTGGATGTGATTCTGAATAACCTTTTGCTGATGACCAAGGATGGAGGGCAGGTGAAATCATTGGGAGATAAGTACAACGAAATGTTCAAGAATCTTTTCCGAATAGTCGACTATCAAAAAATGAAGTTCCGGATTTCAAAATTGAAAGCTGAAGGGAACAGACTGTATATGCAAACTACTTTATAAACCATTCAAGCTTAAAACCGAAAAACAATGAAATTAAATATTACAGCGATCCGATTTTTATTAGTTGCAATTCTATTGTGCTCCGGTTTACAAATGAAAGCACAGGAATACCAATCGTTTGAGGAGTATAAGAAGGCTGAAAAGGCACGTTTTCAGAAATACAAGGAGAACGAAAAACGAAAATTTGAGGCATTCAAAAGAAACGAACTCGATTGGAACAAAGAGATACTGGGGTATGAGGTGGAGACTCCTGTTTCGGAAAAGGTAGAGATCAAAAACAAGGAAGCTGTTGTTAAGCCTACTCCCCCGAAATATGTGAATTTGACTGCTACCCTAAATGATGAAATAGTGCAGATTAAACGAAAAATAAACAGGCAGTTGGCCCGGATGGAAGAGAAATCGGATGAGGAAATAGGTTCTGAGGAAGCAAAAGTTATTCCTGTCAAAGAAGAGAAAGTAGAGGCCAAAACAACAGCAGCTCAGGTCGAAACCAATCAGGTAGAAGCAAAGGTTGATGAGGTTGAGGCTCAAACCAGTATGGTGGAGACACAAACCAGTAAGGAGGAGGTGATGATGGTTTCAAAGCCTGTACCTGTAAAAGAGAATACAAGTCCCAAAATCGACAGGGAAAGCCTTATAGAAGCAGAGAAACGAAGTATTCCCAGTACCAAACCCATTTATGCCAGCTATCGGTTGAGTTCGAAATTTGGGAACCGATTTCATCCTACCCTGTTTCGTTGGCGGTTTCATGGGGGAGTGGATATGGCCTGTCCAAAAGGAACCGAAATTCACGTGCCTGCCGATGGGGTTGTTGTAAAATCGGGCTGGAATAATGGTTACGGAAACTATATTAAGATAAAACACAGCAATGGTTTCGAAACAGTATACGGGCATCTGTCCAAAATAAGGATTAAAAACGGGCAGAAGGTATCAAGAGGGGATGTAATTGGGGAGGTAGGCAGTACCGGTCGTTCTAGCGGGCCGCATTTGCACTACGAAATCCTAAAAAATAAAAAGAGAGTTAACCCGGAACGATTCTTCGGTTAATTAAATCATCTGTCAATAGTCGGTGATGTAGCATTGCCTTTTTAGCTAAAGTTTACTGACTAGTGACTAATCAATCAACGAAATATGATAACAAAACTATTTAAAATACTGATTCCCTTACTAATTTATGCATTCGGTCGGGAACTGTTTGCTACGATACAAATGATTTCTTTTGCAGATCTGTATCAGAAGATATTTTTTATCGCTTTGGGAGGAGGATTTCTGCTTACAACATTATTTGTAAAAGCTCATGGTTACCTGGCAATTCTGGCACATGAATTAACTCACAATACTCTTGGGGTGTTAACTTTTAACAAACCCGTTGGCTTGAATGTGGAAGCAAATATGGGAGGTGTTTTTGTCTTCAAAGGAAAACACAACATTCTATCGGTACTATCGCCCTATTTTTTCCCTTTGATAACGGTTTTTATTTTTCCAATCTATTTTATCCTGGCCAGTTCGGGAGCCGAAGTTTATTTCGGCTTGTTAGGCGTATCATTGGGCTTTTCCTTTTCAATAGGAATTCGGCAGGCTCACCGTAATCAGCCCGATTTGCAGGTGTTTGGGCTGGTGTGGTCCTACCTGATCATCCTATTCTTTCAGATTTTCATTTTTGGAATGCTCATTTCATTTGTGATTGGCCGCATGTCCATGCTTATTAGCTATGTAACAATGAGTGGTGATCATATTGTGGAACTGTATGAGATTGGGAAGGCTTTGGTGATGATGTTGGTGGATATGGTAAAAGAATAACTCTTACAAAAGCAACAGTCTTTAACGATAATCGCCAAACGAATTGGGAGCCAGTTGATTTGTTGGTGAGTAAATAAAAGTTTGGTAATTGTCATGTTAATGCCAATTTACATTTCAGGGTTGCATAATAGCAATGAAATTGAAACAAGAATGTGATACTGGTTTCTTTCACATTTTTGATTTAAAATAAATTAATCCTAATTAAAAATTATCAAAATGACACAAGCAGTTAAAACTAGCGAGCAAAGTAATTCTGGTCAAACGATTGTTATTACTCAAGAGGGAAAAAAGTCTAACGGAACAGGAACAGCAGGATTTGTTCTTGCATTAATTGCTCTTTTTCTTGGTTGGGTTCCATTTCTTGGCTGGGTAGTCTGGGTTTTAGGGTTAATCCTTTCGTTTATTGGAGTATTTAAAAATCCTAAAGGTATGGCTATAGCAGGTCTTGTTATTTCATTAATCGGAATAATACTTCTGTTAGTAGTATTTGCTGGTATTGGTGCAGCATTATCGTTCTAAAGAGTAGAGTAGGAATCTTTTTATGTATTCCTACTCTTATTTAACCTAATGCGAATGTTAAAATATTTTAGACTAAAATATATCCAATGAAAACTGCAAACATTAAAATATGCTCAGTAGTCCTCATTTTTTTATTAGGGATACTTAGTTCGTGTACAAAAGAGAAAAAAATTTTCTACGTCAATCATGATGCATCCGGAAACCAATCCGGCGAGTCATGGCAAGATGCTTTTACAGATATTCAGCCAGCCCTGGAGGCTGCATCTACCGGAGATTCAATATGGATAGCTGCAGGAACCTACATCCCTCCAAATGATACAGGATTTATTATTCGAAAGCCACTTCACATTTTGGGAGGATTTAAGGGAACTGAAAAGTATTCAAAGGATAGAGAATACAAAGACTCTTTGGACTGGAAATTTTTAGCACATGAAACCATTATTAGCGGAGACAAAAACCGGGACGATGATGTTAGTAAGTGGAACCCCCGTTTGGTAGAAGACGCTAATTCAAAATCACATCCATGGAGTGCCTGCAATATGAAGGACAATTGTACACATCTGTTTTTTGCTAAAGATAAATTTAAAGAAAAAATTGTAATCGATGGTCTAAAATTAACAGGTGGAGTTGCTGATGGAGGTGGTATACATCACAATGGAGGAGGAATTGCCATATCTAGTCCATTGGACGTAATCAATTGTGATATTCAAAGTTGTTATGCCGTAAATAATGGAGGAGGAGTATGTTATGAGGGAAATGATCTTCTGGTAAAAAACACTTTATTTCATGAGTGTTGGTCGAATAATGGAGGAGGCATTTATAATAGTCAAACAGGTAAAAATAATTTGATATTGGATCACAATCTTTTCTATGGCTGTCATGCTGCAAGTGTAGGTGGTGGAGTTGCACAATTTTCAGAAATAACTGCTTCAGCAATATCAAATACCAGGATTGTTAATAATATATTTAATGCTTGCTCAGCTTATGCAAGCTCTTCTACCTCAGATGGTGGAGGTCTATACCAGAAAATTAAACAACCTGTGAAGGTTGAAATTAAAAAAGGACATAACTTTTTAATCCATAGAAATAATTTTTACAAATGCCATGTTAATAAAATAGATAATAGAGCGAGGGATAGTGATGCAACAGGTGGTGGATTATCTTTTAACACCACAACGAATGAAAAATATCTGAAAAAAATAAATTTTGAGGTTAGTAAAAATAGGTTTTTCAATTGCTATCTGGATGCAGTTCGAGGAAGAGGTGGTGGTGCCTATTTAATGGGACCTGTACACTTCAAAGGAAATGTGGTAAGATTCTGCTACAGTTATAATTCGAACAAAAAAATTGATTCCGATAGAGTTAATGTTCAAGGAGGAGGAATATACGCCATTAATGCCCATGTTGATGAGTGTTATATATGCAGTTGTGATGCCTACTGGGGATCAGGCGGAGGAGTCTATTGCAATGGAGATGCAAAAGTAACCGGTTCAAAGATTATTAATTGTTCTGCAGCTGATAATGGTGGTTGTATATATGCCTGTGGTAGTAATGTGATTAAAAATTGTCTGTTAGCCAATGGTACAGCCGATAATGGAGGAGGATTCGCTAGTTATTATAAGCAATATCAGAAGAAAATTTTTGTGATTGGCTGTACTGTGACTAATTGTTGGGCAAGAAATACCAGGGGGGCTATTTATAGTTACACCGATACAGAAGTGCATGAATCTGTTATTTTCAATAACAGTGCGAAAAAAGTAGGCCATCGTTATAACACTGTCTTTGAAAGACAAGTAGGAAATACTACCGGTTTAAGTGGTACAAAACTGTATTTAGCTGATTGTGCAATTTCTGGTTTTACAGAACAAGACAAGAAGAACCATGATTGGATGGGCTATGGTTTCACCAAGTTTAGAAATATATTAAAACTTGAAAAGAAGAATAAACCACATGCTGATAAGAATGGTTTGTATGTCCATTTTAAGCATCCAATAAAATACTTGGGTAGGATAGATGCTTACAATCTAAAATCAGAAAAATCGAAAAAAACATATAACGATATTTTGAATGCTGATTGGTCGATGGAAGAAGTTTCTCCATGTGGAGATTGGGGATGTTCAGAAAATGTCGTGAAGCTTAATAAGGAAATTTGGAAAATTTAAGAAAACAGACAAAAGAGTGTACAGGTAGGCTTCTTCATGTTTCTGATTTTATGCTTGGTTGGAGGGCTAGCAGGGGGGATTAAAGTTTTCTCATTCAAACAGCATTTAATTCAAAAAAATATTTCAGGGAATGATAAAAAACTGGGACAAATTATGTAACTTCTATTTTGCTAAGCTGTTAGAGTTGAGCTGTTCCTGATGCAATGATTTGCAAAGGGCCCCATTTCAATACCGAATATAGACTTTCATCCCTGGTTTTATCCCGCCCAAAATGGGAAACACAAAACCAATGGTTGGGAAAGGTCAACCAAAATGGGCGGACGAATTTGAATCGTAAAACAGGCTTGGCCAAAATGGCTGGACAGAATTGAATTGTAAAGCACGATCAGCCAAAATGGGTAGGGCTAAAACAAGCTTAGAATGGCATCAGCCAAAAAGGGAGAAGACATTTGACGTTTAAGATGATCCCCGCCAAATTGGGGGAGGAGGTAGAAAGATTAACCGGGAGAGGAATGCATCCAAACGGGCAATATGTTTTTTTAATCGGATCGGAGTTGAATAAGTTTTGATAGAAGATAAATTTTTTACGAACTAAAATTTCGAATAAGATGATTGAAAATATGTCTTTTTATGCCCTCCACAGGGATGAGTATTTCACTTTTGGGAAACGGATCCATGGAGTGTTTTCCGGATCCGATCTGGATGCTTTGCAGCTTACCTTCCCCGTAAACAACCTGAGCAATTCAATAGATATGCTTGATGCGGCCTTGGTAAAAAGCAGTACCATTCCTTTAACAGTAGATGTGATAGAGAAGGACAATAGGCGGGATGATAGTTTTCTGGCCATTCGCTTCTATCTGCAAGCCTGCGCCAGGCGGTTGAAGCCTGTATGGCGAAGAGCTGCAGAATTGGTGTTGAGTACTATATCGGTTTATGGCATGCGTTTGCACAAAGAGTCCTACTCTACCGAATCGGCCCGGTTGAATAACCTGATTACCGATTTGGAGACCAAACCCGAATTAAAGGAAGCCATCGTAACCCTGTCGCTTACCGAATGGGTAGCAGAGTTAAAACAGGCTCAACAGGATTTCGAAGAAGCCGAAAAGGCCAGAACTGTAGCCAAAGCCAGTACTACAGATATTAAAACAGAGGATGCTTGCAATGCCCTTCGCAAGGATTGTGAGTTCCTGTTTCAATATCTTCAGCTGAATTATCAGATCAACCCAACGAACGAATACAAACAGTTGATACGGTTGATCAACGAAGTAATTAGCGAATTTATGACCGTAATTAGAAGCCGTAAGGCTCGCAATAGTAAGGTGGAGTCAACCGAAGAGATATAAGTTCTTGCTTTGATTGGTAGAGGTTTGAGGCACAAATAGCTTATTGAGGTAATAACTGTCTTTTTTCAGAACAAGTGCCCAAAACCAAGCGCCACCTCCTTTAGGAGGTGGCGCTAATTTGTATGAATCGTTGACTTTGTGATAGTCCTTTTCATTTTCTTAAACCACAAGTCTATCGAAAAGTGATGATCTTTTTTTCCCGGTAGCTTTTTAGATGGATTAGATGAGAATCGATCGCTTTCCAAGTACCCTATCGTTTTTTGAGACTTCCCAGGAAACTCCTGATGCCGGAACAGCTCTAGCATGTCCCCAGGCTCGAATTGCTTCAATTTTTTCAGGTGCCGTTTTACTCAGAGGAACTACATTTCTGATACATTTTTCATACAATTCATCGCTAACAGAATTATCACCGTGAATGACTGCCTGAATTGTCACATCTCTTACTGCACCTTCCAGGTCAGAGCCTGCAAATCCATCGGAAATTTCGACTAATTTCTCAAGAGTATCAGAAGAGGGGGGATTTAAAAGATTGCGCTTGATGTATAAATTCAAGATGTCTTTTCGTTCATTCTCTTTGGGTAAATCCACAAAAAACAACTCATCAAACCTTCCTTTTCGAAGTAATTCAGCAGGAAGTCTGCTGACATCATTTGCTGTGGCAACAACAAAAACTTTAGCTTGACTTTCTTGCAACCAAAAAAGAAACTGTCCAATCATTCTGGTTGATGTACCTCCGTCATCTGAGCTTGATAGACCCTTTTCAATTTCATCAATCCAAAGGATGGACGGAGCTGTATGATCAGCCGAAGCTAATGCTTCCTTAAGCCTGTTTTCAGACTGTCCAACGTATTGTCCACGAATAGAAGCAAGATCAAGACGGTAGAGTGGTAAATTCCAATTTGCCGCAATAAATTTGGCAGAAAGCGATTTCCCACATCCAGGCACACCTACTAAGAGTACTCCTCTGGGCGGTCGTAATTTCCTGGCTTTTAAATCTGTTGCTAAAAGTTGTTTCTGATTGTCGAGCCAGGCTTGAAGCCCATTTAATCCTGCAAGGGATAAAGCTGAAGGATCGATTTTTACCTTTTCCAGTCCTGAAATGTTACTAAACAACCTGTCTTTGGCATTACCTAACTCCTTGATATCTTCTTTAGTTAAAGCACCTTTTGCCATTTGGGTTGATAAGACATTGACCGCTTCAATTTGGGTCATATTGGCTAAAAGCGAGGCGGCCATTCTGTAATCGGCTTTGTCCCAATCTATCGGCATAATATCCTTATATGGAGTAATACAGTTATCAATAACTTCAAGTATTTCTTCCTCATTGGGAGGATCCAAAGTTAGTGTCATTCCCAAACGCTGCAATTGAGGCCAAATGCTCTTAGTGGTTATAATACAAATAGAACCACCTCGATCATTGGCTTGCATAACACAGTCGTAAATGTGCCTGGAAACAATATTATCATCTTCAATATCACTTACCTCTGTGAATACAAAAGTTAAGTTTTGTCTTTGGGTGATATTTTGAAATGCAAAATTTAAGCCTCCAACCACCGATCCATCTTCATCCACCACCTTGTTGCTTTTGATGTCCAAAGTGCCGTTAAACAAATTGTGCATATAGATTGAAATGTTGATTTCGTCAGCCAAATCCTGTATTACTTCCAAAACTCGGGCTCTTTCAATGCTATGGATCGAAATAAAAGGGATTCTGGCCTTAAACATTCTCAAAAGTGCGGTCTTGAATTCTGTTTTATTCGCCATCCTATAATAAGATTTTTCTTTTTGCGTTCTGAAGTACTTTCTCTTTTTGCTGAGGAAAATATTTCTTGTCTGTATTGATTGCTGTAGACGTGTGCGAAATACTAAATGCATTCAATAAAAACAGGATTCTCTCTTTGTTATTCGATTCTTTTGGAACATTCTTAATCATAGATTTCTTAAATTCAGTTAAGAATTCCTGGAATTCGTTTCGCAAGGCACTTCTTATTTCTTTAGGAAGTCCCTCTAACTCTATGAATCTAAATAAGGGAGTTAGGTTTTGTTTGGCATCTTTTAGTAGGGCATCATAATCCTCAAAAGACCTAAAGTTTCGTAAATGAAAGGAACTTTCAAACTTATCAAGCCATATCTTTATCCGATTATTGAAAGCTTCATAAACCCGTGTACAAAACCTCCATCCAATAACGGAATCACATGCATAGTTTCCATTATTTAGATCATCAAGTGCTGTATTGTCACCTTTCCCGAACTGATCCAGTAACTCAGACCATTCCAAATAGGTTGTAGGTACTGGCATTATTTGTCTTTAATTCTTGGATTAATAAATTGGTTGGGAGGAACAATATCCCAATCCGGAAATTTGGCACCATCTATTTCAGGATCTGTAATTCCCTCGAACAAGTTTGGCATTTTGCTAGTATTATAATTTTTCTCAATACTGATATTTTCTAATTGTTCTTGCTGATTATCTATATTTGACATTTTGGATTGATTTTTATGATTAAACAAGACTTCTTTCCGTTTCCTTTGATACACTCGAAAATTCTTCAGGAGTGATAGAATTCAAAAGATATCCTACATCTCCTGCACGCGCATCTTCACAGGCATGTTCTTTTCTGTAATCAACTACTTCTACAATGCATTCTCTTAATACTTCCCGTGCTTCCAGTTCTCTTTGGGCCACCTGTTTTCGAACGGCCTTTTTGGCTTTACTGTGTTGGTAAAATGCACTAATTATGCAAATTCCTCCGATTCCAATAACTACAGGTCCCAAGGTCTGGTTAAAATTGGAGACATAAACACCTGCTAATCCAACCAAAATCCCTATGACAACCGAAATAACAGGGAACGAAAGTTTTTTGAGCTCTGTTGCTAAAATATTCTTGTAGTAACTGCTGTGTTGATCAATCAGTTCTTTTTCATCGCTTCCATTTGCAGTTGAAGTTTCAAAGCCTTCAATTTTTAGATTGATTGCCTGGGGAATTCTGTTTCTGCATTGTTCTGTAAAACTATTGTAGGCTTCTACTATCCAGGGTTGACTGATGGAAATGGCCAATGCCTGTGATACTTTGGTAACACCGGAAAGTTCAGGGTTGAAGGAAGCATTGGTTAGCATTTGAAGAAAGTCTACATTTTCATTAAAAATCAGTTTCTCCGAATCCATCCTTTTTTGCGCTGCCTCCTTGTCGCCTTCCATCTCAATTATCAATTCATTCAATCGAACTTGCTCCTGCAGGGGTAACTCCTCGTCGTCAAAATTGGTAACCAGAAGAGATAGTATTTCATCCAGTTGCACCTTTGTGTTTTTAGAGAAATCAGATGAGAGGGAGACAACATCATTAAAATGAGAATGAAGAACAGCATGTGTTCTGGCCTCTTTCAAGGAATTTTCCAGGTCATTCCAGTTGGTGGCGAATTTTCCCAATTGAGGATATTTCCCTTCATCCAAAGGAGCCATTGCTTCGAAAAAGCTAACCCACTGTGCTTTCTGTTCATTGATGTATTCATCTCCTTCGGTCAATTGGTCCAACCAATTTTTTACATTTTGCTTCATTAACTGTTTGGAAGCCGGAGGAAATACACCGGTTACCACAGCTTCCAGAATAATCAGGAATTCTCGGTCTAAATTGTGTGGATTCTGGTGCATAAAATAGCGCTCCAACCATTGCAAACTGGCCTCGTTTCGTGTAAGCCTGCGCATAACCAACATAAAGAAAAGAGTGGTTTTGTAATCATCTCTTTTCATAGCTTCGTTTACCGCTTTTTCAGTTGTCTCTTTGTTGTTTCGAATCCAGGATGCCAGGGCAACCAATGCAGGCGCCAGCCAATAGCCGGGTGCTTTAATCATAACTCCCTCAGTTGATGATTTTAGGGTCTCATCGCTCACAACGCCCGTATCAACGGCCTGTAGAATGCCTGTGGCCATTCTTCTCACTTCTGCATAGTAGCCAAACTTGATTTGCAGATCCTGCTTCAAATTGCCCTGACGGGTTTCCGCTAACTGCAGGGCCTTTTGTTTCATATCGGCCTCAACATACTCCGCAAATGCTGTGGCAAACTTAAACAATTCATCGCCCAGTTGATCCTGCTTTAGATTGACCGTTTCCAATTCATTTTCCAGCAGGTCTTGTTTTGAATCTATGTTGCCCAGCCTTTTGTTTATTGTAGACATATCTGAACTAATCGTTCTTATAGATCGATTTAAACTGGAAAGATCTGCTCTGGAAATAATTTTATCTGACATATTCGTTTCGAGTTAAGATTATAATTGAGTTACTATTTCATCATCTGTTGGGTTAGAAAGAGCTTCTAATGTGTGGGAGCGGTTTTTATTTTTGTTTTAATATAAAAGGGTATAAATGGCTTCCGATCTGAAAATTTCTATTCACATTATTTGCTGATTAAATTAAAAAGAATTGATCATAAAAATTGCAGACACTATGTGATGGCTGATGAAATCGTCTTGAAGCTTATCCTATGCTAGTATTTATTTATTGATCTGCTATGAATATTTATCTAAGATGCAAACAAGAGTTATAATATTACGGATTGAGTGTGGTTTGATGTTTTGTTACTAAACTGAGTTTGATTTAAAAGATAGCAATGTGTGGGCCGCTTGGGAACAGCTTGGTTTTGATTGATTAACGGCTGTTGACTCTTAGCTTTGGGTTAACTGTTCGATTTTTGATCTCATATATCTTTCCCGGTTCATTGGTGATGACTCCATCTGCACCAATGTATTCCATTCGATTGATCATCGAAGGCGAATCGCATGTCCATGCATTAACCTTTTTGTTGAGCGTGTGTAATTTTTTAATAATTAAATTAGAAAGGAAAAAACAGTTTACATTATAGGATTTGATATAGGTTTTGGGTTTGAACAGGTGGGGTGCTTTATCGAATGCAATTTTCAAGGATGGGATCACAAAAACTTCCAGTTTATGGAGTTCCAGATTTGGAGCCAGTTGATGAATTTTCTCTAAAACATCAGCATGAAAGCTTTGAACAATGCACCAATTTTCAGCTCCATGTTGCTTAATGCAATCCACAATACTCTTTTCGATTCCGGGATAGTAGGAGCTTTTGTTTTTTATTTCGATTATTAATTTTGATTGTCCATGCACACAATTTAATACCTGCTGTAGAGTAGGTACTCTTTCACCTTTAAATTCTTGTGAAAACCACGACCCGGCATCTAATTCTTGAATCTCTTTCCATGTCAGATTCTTTATTTTTCCTTCCCCATTGGTGGTTCTGTTCACTTTACTGTCATGCATAACACAGATTTCACCATCTTTGGAGAGGTGAACATCGATTTCAATCTTGTCTGCACAATCCTCCAAAGCTTGTCTTACTGAGGCAAGTGTGTTTTCAGGTGCGTTGGCAGATGCTCCACGATGTGCGATAATAGATAGTGTGGGGTGATTCATTTTCTTTGAAAAAGTAGTTAGTTTGATGTAGTGAAATCCTCCGTACAAAATCGGAATACATAGGATCAACAGGAGGATTCTGTTGTATTTTCTTCTTTTTTTAGTAGTCATGATTGGTTCTTTTTTAAAATTCAATTCCAAAAAGTTTGTCGAATATATGGGTCGAAAGTTTTTTAAACCACCCTTTGTAGTTGTCAACCTCTGTTCCATATTGCATAATCTGTTTAAGAGATGCACTCACTTCCGGGTCATTTTGTAATGACCAAATAATGAAATTGCCAAATTTATGGGTTAATAAATCTCCAATATTTTCGTAGGATTGGTTGTAATTGATCAACTCCTCGCGGAACTTGTCGATTTCCGGGAAAGTGGAATTTCTTAAATTATTGTAGATAAAGAAATCCACTTCCTTGTGATGGTAGCTTTTGATGGTACCCAATGTTTTACACAAAAAAGTTCGGAGATCGTCCTGGTAATTTTCACGATCCACCTTTATGGAATCCAATTCGATAATTGTGGATTCGTACTGTATCTTGTTAATTACATATTCGAAAAGTTGCAATGCATTTATGTAATAACCAAAATCGGTAACCAAAACAGCAATGTTTTCTATGCAACAGTACAGCAATTCCTTGTCCATTTTCTGCATTGCTTCATCAATGAGCTGGTAGAAAATAGGCATTGGATATTGATCTCCTTCACGTTTGTTGCCATCGCCGTAATGAGTGCAGTAGGCTGCACCATACCAATTTAGGGTGTATTGCTTGTAGGGTTTGTTGTTGTTGGCTTCGTAATTGTTGTGGGCATAATACACGCCCTTGCACCTTGCCGTCCAATTGTAAATAAGCACCGAAAACAAACGCATGGCTTCCTGGTCAGGATTTTCCGTTTTGATAATGTACCTGAACAGCACATACAAAATAGACATCTGCATGTAATTCACACAGGGATGTGATACATCGGCATCGTTAATTTGCTGGACAATATTTTCTATGCGTTTCCAGTCTTGAAATGCCTGCATGATCAAAACCCGCTCCAACATTAAAAAGCTGTAAGCATCGCCCGAATACATTCCTTTCATTACCAAAGGATGCAATTCCATAAATCCCCCTTTGTCTTTGGTGAGGTAATCCAGCAGAATGTCATATCCCTGGTGCGACCATTCTCCATTGCGGCTGGTTTTGGGAATTTTTTCCCAGAAATGTTGATACTCGATTCCATTGTTCACATATTCAGATTGAACGGTGGCCAACTTTCGCAAGGTGAATTTCTTTAATACAGGAAATACAATGCTGAATTCCGTTAAGATTTTTATCCATTGATTGATAATCTTAAAAGAGAATTCATAATCCTTGGTGCGATCCACCTTTTTTTTGCTCGATAAGTCCTCCACAATCAAAAGAGTACTGATTCGAATGGCAGGTTCAAACACGTGTTTTTTCAATGAATCGTTCCAAAAATTTAGTATTACATGCGATTTGGTCATTTTGCCCGCCAGGTGATCCAGAATTTCAAACCCCAGGTTTTTGTCCAGCTTGGTGATGTAGTAAACATACAGACTAACAATATCCCTTACCCTTGAAACCGGGTTGGCCATGGCATGCAGAAGAGCGGAAACCGGATGTTTTTCTTCCGGGTACAAATGGTTTTGGTAGATATCCGATTTAAAGATTTCATAGATGGCATAAATTGCCAACTTTTTCACCTGTATGGTGGGCGATAGATCGTTCAATATCCGATTTCGCTCCTGCAAGCGTTGTTCATACCTTGCCGATTGACTGTTGGTTTTTTTTTTGCTGTAATCTTCCAACAGCTTCTCCAATTTATCTAGGCGTTTTCCCTTTTCGTTTGAATGCTCACGCTTGTGCGATAACATTTGTTCCAGCAGGCTCCAAAGTTGATTGTAATCTTCCTGTAAAATCACCGAGAGGGCATCAATTACCAATTGCTGAACCTCGTAATTGCTATCGCAAGCCAGGCTTAAAATAGTTTTTGGGTCGTTGTTCTTGTCCAGATAATCCTGAAGCAGGGCAGAACGCAATGCATTGCGAACTACGGCATAATTTTTACCAGTCAGCAGTTCCCTTTTGTAGGATTCAGGAGGGATGGGCAGGGCCGGATGATTCAATTTTAGATTTTCCTGATCTTTGAAAATACGGGCAAACAAATATTCCTGGTAGCGTTCGTATACAAATCGAATTTCATCGATACCATATTTTTCCTCAATTTTCAGAATTCCCTTTTCGATCAAGGCATTGCAAGGAAAACTGAATTCAAAATCATCATTGCGGAAAATGCTTTTGCTCAGGTTGTACATTGGAGAATCCTCGTCGTCGTAGGCCATAATAAGCTGTTCCATTGAAATGGAATCCTGGCCCGATTTCCAAAGGTGTTTGGCAATTTTATTGAGCAGAATATGTTCGCGCTTGTTTTTGGCAGTTTGAGTAATTCCCTTTTCCTTTAGCAGGTTTTCAAATAGTAGGTTGGAATGGAACAGGCGAATGTCATTAGGCAAAGCCTGCTTTTGAAATACCAGGGAAGACATTTTTAAGATCAGCGGATCGGTTAAACGATTTCGAATCAGGTTGAAATCGGCATGAAAAAGTTCCTCGCTACTGGTTTGGAGTTGATATTTATGCTGATATTTCCTGTAGGTGCTTCGTAATTCCGATTCACTCAGATGCTGAATGGTGGCGTGCTCTTCTTTTCTTTGATTGGAATAGTACAAATCGTGCTTGATAGAGGATGCTTCCAATTCAATCAGTTCTTTCCAGGTGTAGGAGCGACAGCTGATTACGATTTTAAGATTGGGTAAATTGTGTTTGATGAAATACTTGTCGATTACCTTTAGCAATTCAATGGGCCCCTTCTGATTTTTTGGGTATGCTTTATCGAAATAGTCCACACATTCGTTGATGGCATCGAAAAAGAGGTAGATTTTCTTTGTGTTTTGATTGGCAAGAATTTGCAAATTGGTCAAAAGAGTTTCCAGTTTGAGTTCTCCAAAAGCAGTCTGAAAATACTCTTCCACGCTAATACTTGAGAAAATCTTGCTGTTGATACAGATAACACACTCATCCCTCTTTAGTAGTTCGGATGCCCAGTGACAAATTTGATTGGTTTTTCCGCTTCCTGCACTTCCCAAAAGAATAAAGGCCGTTGATGTTGATGCTGCGAACTGATCAAAAGAGGCGCTAATCTTACTCCGGTCTGTGAATACTTCGGCATCGTACTTTTCTTTCGACATCTCTGCAAGAAAACCAGAAGTTTGATTTTTCGATTCCTCCAGGTAATCATCCCACTTTTTCTTGCTCTGTAAAAGTGAAAGACCTTCCTTTTTGCGTGCTTCAATAATGGAATACTCTTCCTGTAAATCCAGCATCAAAAGTCCAACCGCAAAGTTGATGGTGTAGTCGCGAAACTCAGTGTTGCAATTGCCTCTGATTAGGCTTTGAGTCTGTTTAAAATCGCCAGCATCCAGGTTAAAGCTTTTAACGATTTCCTTGTCAGATAGATTTTTGATTTCGTCTAGAAATTGATCCGTTATCATTCTGCATCCCTTCAGGGTATTGATTGCATCCAGGAGTATTTTTCCCTTCAGAAAATCGGCAAACTCTTTTTGCAGTTGTAGTAGTTCTCCATGTTTGCCCTTCTCTTTCCACAGGATGGCATTTTCTTCTATTATTGCTTGTAATTTCTTGTTTTGGACGATCAAAAAATGGTTGTCTTGCTCATAATCATTTAAGCTTGAATAGTCATTCAATAGTGCTAAACAGCGTTTGGAACAGAAATCAGTTTGAGTTTTCTCATTGGCCCAAAGATTCTCCATTTTAAGTTGCCAATCCTTCAAGGAATCATTCCAGATGGCATGTATGTATTTTAGGAGCCCCTTGTTAACATGATTTTTAATTTTTGAAGCAGTTTTAAGCTCTTCGCATAGTGGATGTGTTGGAAATTCTTTACGGATAAGGGTTCTGATTTCGCAACCATTGGCTTTTACTTCAGCTTCGGTAAAATACCTGATTGAGGATATTTCTTTTGTTACAAGCATACAATAGGTTTACAGTTGATAGCTAAAAGTTGTCGTTGTCTAAAGTTTCGATCTGTATAGAGATATTATAGATTTTGAATTCCGTTTGCTTCACTGTCATTTTTTGGAAATGGAAGTTTCCAACCATTTCCAAAATTAAAATTTTGGTTCTACATAATTTTGTTCATAGAAATTTCAATTGAATGTTTATTTCGTACGAATCTGGTTAGCTACCAAAGATAATAAACATTCTTAAAGAGTGAACATAAGCAATTCGATTATTGCTTTGAAAGGACGATCTATCGTTTTGCTTACTGTTCATTCATCCTTTCAAACCCTTTTTACCAGGACATTTTCTGGCTCGAATTTAAACGCTCACCAAATCGTAATGGGCGAGCTATGTCTAAAAATTTAAATCTAAATAAGATGAAAAAATATACATTTATTTTTACCGTATTAGTCGCTTTGATCTCTTTAGCAATGGTTAGTTGTGATAATCATGATGATTCTTTAGGAATTAAGACGAAGAATTATTCAATTGAGTGGAATAGTTGGAGTCATAAGCTTAAGGATGAAGATGAAGGTAATCAGCATGTCATAATTCCAAAAGTATCAGGTAATCTGGTAGATCAATCAGGGACTCCAATTGTGGATGCAAATCTTGAGTTGAGAATTGTTCCAGAGAATGTTCTAAAAGATGAAACATCCACGAATTTTGAAGGAGCTTTTGAATTCGAAAATGTTGAGGTGGCTTCCTATGAGATTGTAATTAGGAAAGATGGAGAAATAATAGGTAAAGAAGTTCTGGAACTATAAAATCATTATCTTAGTACAAACCAATGTTAAAAATAGCTATCAGGTAATTTTACCTGATAGCTATTAAATATGTAGTAATGAAGAAATCGAATCTAATTCTATTGTTTGTACTATTTGGTATTCTTACTAGCACTATTTCACTAGGTAATAATCAAAAAAAGAAAGAAGAAGCTCTCCGGTTGATTAAAGAAGGAGTTATATCATGGAATAATGGACAAATTGATTCAGCAATTATCTATTTAAATCAAGCAGAAGAATGTTCCAGGTTAATAAATGATTCAGCATATCTGGTTGCTTGTTACAATAATTTGGGAATATTATATACAGATACAGGGAGTTATAAAGAGAGCTTAAGCAGTTTTCAAAATGCATACAATCATTTGCCTGATACCTTATCTGAGGAGGCATGTAAAATCATTCTTAATATTGGGATTGTGTATCGTAAGCTTGGAGTATATGATAAAGCCTTAGGTTATTTTACAAAGGTCCTCAATTATGAAAGTGATGTATTATCAGTAAAATTGAAAGCTTCATTTTATAATGAGTATGCCATTGTGAAAAAGAAACAACGAGAATTTTATTCTGCAATTGATTATTTCACAAAATCTCTAGAAATATATAGATCACTTGATGATGAAAAGAATATTGCTGGAGCATTAAATAATATTGGAAATTGCTACAGGGAGCTTAGAAAATTTGATATTGCATTGAGTAATTTAAATCAATCAATTCGGTTGAAAAGTAAATTCGGAAATAAAAAATTGTTGTCTATTGCCTATATTAATATAGGTGATGTTCAATTAAGATTAAAGGATATTGCAAATGCGGAAAAGAGCCTGTTGCAAGCATTGAGATTAAAGCAAGAATTAGGTGATAAAGCAGGTATTGCATCTGCATGTACTTTATTGAGTGAGGTTTATTATGAGAAAGAACAATACAATAAAGTTGAGGACTACCTTTTAAGAGGAAAAAAAATAGCAGAAGAAATTGGGGCTCTAGATTTGCAACGAGAAGTTTACCTGCATTTTAAGAATTTGTACGCAGCGCAAAATAAGGGGAAAGAGGCTTTGGTTTATTACGATTCTTATATTGCTGTAAAAGACAGCATCTTTAATACCGAGAGTATGAAGAACATGCAGGAGCTGGAAACGCGCTACCAAACCCGGGAGAAGGAAAATCAGATCAAGTTGCTAAGTCTGGAGAGCAAGAACAAGGACCTGGAACTGGAGCAAAGTCGCCAGCGAAGCCTATATCTGGGCGGTGGTTTGATCCTGTTGATCCTGGGCTTGCTGCCCCTGGGCTTTTTTGTGAAACAGCGCCAGAAGAATAAGCTTTTGGAGGAGCGTATTGCCGGGGAGAACCGAGAATGTACTCGTATCAGCCGCGAGCTGCACGATGGGGTGGCCAGTAGCTTGGGCTACTTGTGTCGGCATATGGAGCGGGAGCATCCGGAGGCGGGTTTTGCCGAAAAGCTTCGCCGTATCAGCGATGAGGTGCGTGGCATTTCCCACCAATTGAACATGAATGCTATTGCGGCCCAGGATTTCTGTTCGTCCCTTTCCGATTCCCTCCTTCTGAACCACTTCCCGGAGGACATTGGTCTGCAGATACACCTGCCCGAGGATTTCGAGATTGCCGACTACAAGGTGAAGATCAACCTTATTCGAATCGTGCAGGAGCTGGTGAACAACAGCCTGAAGCATGCCCAGGCCTCTACCATCGTAGTCAAGTTCAGGGAACAAAACAGGAAGCTGTTCCTGGAATACGCAGACGATGGCATCGGTATGGACTTCACACAGCAACAAAAGGGCAATGGCCTGATCAATATCGAGGAGCGTGTGGCCTATCTATCGGGAAAGATGGAGATGACCACAGCACCGGGGGAGGGATTCTATCTAAAAGTGTTGATATAGTTGTAAGCCTCAAGTGACAAGTTACAAGTAGTCGGTGACAAGTATCAAGTAGTAAGAGGGAGTTTCTTGTTACTAGTGGCTTGATACTTGCTACTCTTTCATCCCCGTTCGTTCCGAGAAGTGTTTGATCCCGTCCTTGCTCTTTACTCCCAATTTTCGGTAGATGTGATTCATGTGTTTTTTCAGGGTGTTGAGTTGAACTCCCAGCTTTTCGGCCAGTTGGCTATTACTGCTGGTGTTTTCTTCTGCGATGAGTTGAAACGCCTTCTTCTCGGTTTTGGTGAGCGATTTCAGCTTCTCGTAATCGGAGCTATAGTAGCGGGCTTCTTGCTCTTCTATGGTCTTGCGGTGCTTGATAAAAGAGCTAGACTCGTAGAAACTATTTTCCGGTCTTTGCAAAACAGCTTCGATGGTTTCGCTCACTTCCCCTTCGTTGGCATCTTTGTTGATGTAGGAGTTGAATCTGGCGTTCCGGATGTCCTTCAGAATCTGGTTGAGCTTGTGGCTGGTGTAGGCAATGGCCCGAATCTGCGACCTTTTCTGTTTTACCTCTTTTACGAATTGGATGCCACACTCCCCATTGCTGTATTCCAGATCTACCAGCATCAAATCCACAGGGTGGTTCTGAACGATGGGCAGGGCAAGTGAAGGGTAGCTGAAACTTTGGATCTTAGCATTTGGAAGTAATGTAAGTAGCATGCCTTCCATTGCAGTTTTTAGTAGAGGGTGATCTTCGATTATCAGTATTTTCATTGGGATGTAATATTAGGGTTTGATGAAGATAATAAATCAGATGATTATCATAAAATTTTAGGCCAAAAATCTGATGAAACATTGGTTTGAAACAGTGGCGTATAATTTTTTTTAGGGCTGGGAAAGTTCCAAAATCGATCTACTCCTTCGGGTTATTTTATACACAAAAAATAATTTAGATTTTGGTGGTATAATTCTAAATTCCCTTATCATGTATACATTCCTGCTTGTTGATGCCGACGCAAAGAGTCGGGAAAAACTTTCTCAGCAAATTCGAAAGGTAGAAGCCCATTGCAATATATTGGAAGCTAGTTCCACCGAAGAGGCTTTGCGTTGTTTTATTACTCAAAAGCCCAACTTGATTTTTTTGGATGCTGATCTCCCCGGAAAGAGTGGATTTGATTTTATTCATGAGTTAACCCAGGTAGGTGAACAACCCCGGGTAGTGATGGTAGCTCAGCACCAACGTTATGCCATCCAGGCCATCAGAGCATCAGTGGTGGATTATTTGTTAAAGCCAGTTGAGGAAACAGATATAAGAATATGTTTAAAGCGTTTGTATGCTTTGGAAGAGGAGGAGTTGGAACGGGAAAATATGACCGAATTATTAATCCGCTTGAAACAGAACCATCGCTTGCGGGTGAATAGTCGTGTGGGCTTTGAAATTATCAAACCGGAAGAAATACTGTACTGTGAAGCAGATGGCAACTACACGCGTATTTGTATGCTGGACAATCGAAAACTTACGACTTCCACCACACTTGGATTGGTGGAAAGTCAACTGCCCAGAGAATTGTTTTTTCGAATTAGCCGTTCCATCCTGGTCAATTTAAATTACTTGAAAGCAGTTAATCGTAAGGAGCGTATTTGTGTTCTAAAAAATGGAGATATTGAAAAAGAATTGCCCATGGCCCAGAACCGATTGCATGAGCTGGCAGAAATGTTTTGATAGGCTGAGGTGATTGGATCCAATAAATTCCAGTATTTCAGAAATAAATACTGCTCATTAAAGGGCAGGTCTTACTTGAGATTTTGTTTCAATAGGGAATTAATGTTTTGCGATTGAATTTTGTGAGATGTAGCATAGGGTTTTACATGTAAAATAACTTTGTTGTTGTTTGGTTTTTGTGTCTGTAGGTTTGATCTTATGTTGTTGTTTGTTTTGTGTGTGAAGTGGGATGTCTTATGATTCTAGTTTGCACAACGTGTTTGTACACAGTGCTATATTGGCTTGTTGAAAGTGTCTTGAAATGGTTGTTTTTGTTGTTGTTGGCAGTGATAAATTTGTTATGTTTGCACGCTTTTAGACTCGGAATACCAATTGGGGGAGTAAAGACGAATCTCGCGCAGTTGGTAGGATGACTGCTATTGGCAAGAGTATATTTAAATTTAATTTATCATGAAAAACCTAATGAAATTTGCAATTGCCATTGTATTAGTGGCTACTACCTTTCTTTCTAATGCCCAAATCAAATTTGGTGTGAAAGTTGGTCTGAATTTGGCTGATATTGCTCAGAATTTTAAAGACAGTGAGGTTGAGTCGGATACCAAAATGTTGACAGGATATGCCTTTGGTGTAACGGCTGAATATGAAATTCAAGAGAAATGGGCCCTTCAGTCTGGTGTAATGTTGACCCGAAAGGGATATAAAGTAGAAAACAGTTCTGCTGAGAGTAATTGGAGTGAGAGTTACGAAAGGAAATACAAAGTAAACTATCTTGAGGTACCTGTGAATATTGCTTACAAAATGAACGATTTTCAGCTGTACGCCGGACCTTATGTGGCCTTTGGAATTAGTGGAAAGGTAAAAGAGGAATGGACAGAAACTTATAATGGGGAAACTGAAAGCGATTCCTTTGAATGTGATATCAAATTTAAGAGTGAAGTTGGAGAGGAGGATTTTGATGACGATAATGATGATGAGTACATGCGTGGGTTTGATTATGGTTTGAACTTTGGAGTTGGTTACCAAACCGGCCCAATGTTGTTCAATGTAGGTTACTCTTTAGGATTGGCAAATCTTACTCCTGACAAAAAGGGAGAAGATGGTTTTGATGCTAAAGATTATAAAAGCTCCAACCGTGTACTTTCCTTCTCCGTTAGTTATTTCTTTGGAAAGAAATAAGTAGGGAATAAATCAATTGAATAGCGGATAGCTTCTCCAAAAAGTTATCCGCTTTTTTTACGCCTTTATTTGTGACGATAATTGCTATCGCTTTTCATTGGAGTTCGTTTTAGGCATGATATCCGTAAGAGTCTTTTCTATTGTGTGTGGATTAAGAATTAAAGGGGGATTTCGCTTGATGGGTAAGGCATTTGTACTTCAAAGACTTGTACAAAAAAAGCCTGACAGTACTTTTGTCAGGCTTTTTTTATGATATGATTTGGGGTTTAGAAACCTCTTTGTTGTGCTTCCAACTTCTGCATTTCTGCTTCGAAGGTTTTTTTGAACTTTTCGTAGTCGTAATCCACTTTCAGTTTCTCATCAGCAGATAGCTTCTGCTCGATGGCTTTCTCCAAATCCTCTGCGCTCATTTCCAGGGCCAGGTAGGTTTTGTATTTGTTTTGAGTGGTAATGGTTTGTTTCTCGCAAATGATTTTGATGTTGTTCAACTGTTGGTGGATAACTTCGCGGGTTAAACCTTCGAAACGCTCCTCTACTTGCTCTACATTGTTCAGTTCGGTAGAGTTTACGTAGTTGTCTATGGTTCCTTTGATGGTGGTTTGGATCAGGCTGGCCAGTTCTGCTTTGGCATTGGTTCCTGCTTTTCTCTTGGCTACCATCTGGTCCATACTTTCGCCAATTGCGGTTGCGCGGAAATGCTTTTTATCGCTTTGATAATCGCTTCCGGTACAATGTACTTCTATCAATCTTTCACCCTGTTGCTTAACAGATACGGCTTTTTCACCTGATTTACAGGAAACCATTCCGCTTGCAATTACAAAAGCCATTCCAAGGTATAAGCTAGTCTTTTTTACAATGTTTGATTTCATTTGAGTAAATTTAATGTTTGACAATTTTATTTGGCAGGGAATTTTTTCATCCCAGATACCTTATAAATCCAATTGATTTAACTTGGGTATAATGTTGTTGTGGATTTCGTTGATTACCTCTTCGTAGGCTTCTTTTACTGCATATTCATAGGAGATGGGTTTCATTCCCTTGATTTCGTACAATGCATCGTTAAAAATCTCCATTCCGCTTTTGGCATCGGTTAAGGATATAAAGCAATCCAGGTATACAATATAAACTTTGTAGTTGCGTCCTTCCTTAATTTCTCCTTTGGTTACATTGGTGCGGATGTTTAGCAGTACTTTAGCATCCCCTTTCTGATTGGTAAAAGAGAAGAAATTTTCCGACAGCTCCTTTTTGAAATTGTTTTTAAGAATGCTTCGTTGAGATGTATTTCCAAATATCTTTTCCTCAAAATCCATAAAGGCAGTGAGGCGTTCTACGTTCAAAAGAATTTTACACGAGGGAACCGATTCAGGAGTGAAGAACAAGCTGTTCAATTTTTTGTTTTCACAATTCTCTCCCAAAATGGAGGAAAGATTAAGGCTTACTTCAATTTCCTGAAGCTTTTGCTTGGAGGTAACCTTTGAAAGATTTGAGGTGGCAATTCCTTCCGAATCGGTTTTTACTTCTGAATTCAGGATTCCATCCCCTTTTGAAAAGTGGAATTGAAGGGGAAGTTGCGAAATAGCCTGTTCCCCTTCATTTCCCAGCCAGGTGGCTTCGATCAAAAGGGGATCCTTGGGAGCAGTGGAGATATCTATCCGAATGGATTTGTTCTTTGGTTGCAACTGGATTCGTTGGAATACATTCTGTATGGAGTTGTAGATGTCGCACCCCAGGTTGATTTTGCCGTCAAGTGTCATAACCGATAGATCTTCGTCCAAATGATCTTTGATGGCATCCAATGCTTTTGCATAGTAGTTTAAGGCTTGGAATAGATCAAGTTTCTGCTCATTTTGTTTGGCTTGCTGGAAGAAGGTTTCGGCTAGTTTTTTTGCTTTGTTCAGCTTAATTCTTTTCAGTAGCTCATATTTCTGACGAGAGAGCTGATAGTACACCCAGTATTCCTTCTCTCTTTTGTTGTACCACGAAGCGACCAGCTCATAGCCTTCCAGGTTTTGACGCAGCGAAGTGCGGGTTTTGGCTTCAAATTCTTCCTTGAATTCGTAATTGTTCTCAAATTGATGCAAAACGGAATTGGAGGAAACCATTACTGAAATCTCTGAGCAAAGATCGTTGAGGGCATTGCTTTTGGCCACTTGCATATAGTTTTGATCCGTCCCGGTATTTTTTGCCATTCCAATACCGATATAGAATTCTTTTTTTACCGGACGGTTTCTTACCCATTTGGGGATTTTTCGTCCAAAAGCCGTGTTTCCAACTCCCATAAAGAAAATGAGCAGTGAAAGGAAAAGGCTGTAGCGTAAATATTTTATCATAGATTCGAATTTATAGAGTCTTAAAAAGCTTAATGTTTTAATCTACAGGATGAACAGATAATTTAAATTCATTTGAACAGAATATAAATGTAGTTACTCCTGCAAAGTTAAACAATAATCATGCCTGTTTTTTATGGACCTATAGTACCTTTTCAAGCAGGGTAAGCGTGAGATGAGGTTCAAAACCTCGTCCCTGGGCAAATCGTAGCAGTTTGGCTTTTAATTGGTAGACATCTTGATCCTTTAAGCTTCTGCGTTTTTGATTCAATAATTCTTCCAGGGTCTCCAGGTATTCTTTTTCGGAAATAGTTTCGAGAGCATTGCTAATGATTGTATTTGGAATTTCCTTCATCCTTAGTTGATAGGATATTTTTATTCGCCCCCATTTGTTGAATCTGAATTTATCCTTTACGAAGAACTCTGTGTAGCGTGATTCATTGATAAACCGATCCTCCTCCAGCGATGAAAGAATTTCGTCCTGTTGATCTTCCGGGATTTGCCAATTGATCAGTTTTTTTCGGATCTCGGATTTGCATTTTTCCTGTCTGCTGCATAATTCCTGGGATCGGGCCAGGGCCTCGGATGCATCAAGAGCCTGAGGTTTTGATTTACGGTAGTACATTGCTAATGCTTTATGGCGCATACCATTCGGTCGCGTCCGTTAATATCTTTTTTTAACTGTACATTCTGATAGCCTGTTTGTTCCAACAGGCTCACCATCTCGTTGCCCAGGTATTCATTGATTTCAAAATAGAGTTTTCCCCCTTTTTTCAGATGTATGTTGGCGAAATTCGCAATGGTTCTGTAAAAAATTAGGGGATCGGAATCGCTGACGAAAAGGGCGGAATCCGGTTCATATTTTAGTACATTGGGCTCCATGGCCTGTTTCTCTGATTCCCGGACGTAGGGCGGATTGCTGACGATAATGTCGAATGGAACCTCCCATTCGTAATCTTTCCACTTTAGAATATCTCTTTGCTCAAAAGCAACATTCACCTCGTTTAAACTGGCATTTTCAATTGCTGTAGCAAGAGCTCCCTCCGAAATGTCAACAGATAGAACTTTGGCTTCGGGTAGGTTTTTTGCCAATGAAATGGGGATGCAACCGCTGCCGCTGCCAATATCCAGAATTTGAGCCGCTTTTTCTTGATTTTCCTGTAGAATCCAGTGAACCAATTCCTCGGTTTCGGGACGGGGAATCAGGGTGTGTTCGTTTACTTTGAATTCCATTTCGTAGAATTCGGTACAGCCTAGAATGTATTGAATGGGTTTGTGGGTTTTTAGTTCCACAATGGCTTCTTTTATTTTTTTTATCTTATCCGGATGAATTCCCTCCTCCTTATTGAGATGAATCTCAATTTTTGAGTATTTTAGTATATGTTCAAAGAGTAGGAAGTAAATGCCTTCAATCTCTCGGGGTGGATAGTATTGCTGTAATTCCTTTCTGATGTATTGGATCAGCTGTTTTATTGTAGCCGGTTCGGTCATAATGCAAATGATTTTAAGCAAAGATACAAACATCCGCCAACTCCTTATCGTTTGAAAAAACTGGAATTATGATTCTAATTGTAAATTGGGCTGATTTTTGGGTACACGCAATTCAGTTGCTTGGGGTACTGTATGCCTTAACCATACTGTTTACAGTCCTTTTGGTGGTATTTGAAAATCGAAGTCCTTTTAAAACAATTTCCTGGATTCTGGTTCTGGTTACACTTCCTATCCTTGGTTTTATTTTCTATCTTTTTTTTGGTCAGAACTATCGCAAACAGAAAATGTTTTCCCGAAAAGGTCTGGGGGATATGAAATGGTTGCAGGTGATGAGTCAGGATCAAAAGCTTCGCTTGGAAAAAAATAGATTCCTTAAGGATGAACGCATTCACAAGAAGAAAAATGTGATGACGCTTCTTCTTAATAACTCCAAAGCATTGCTTACGGGATACAACCGGGTGAAAATTCTGAACAATGGAGACGAGACTTTTCCTGCAATTTTTAAAGCCCTGGAGCAAGCCAAAGATCACATTCATCTGGAGTACTATATTATTGAGGAAGGGGAGCTGGCTGGTCAGTTAAAAGAGATATTGATTCGTAAGGCCCGGGAAGGAGTGGAGGTGCGCGTAATTTTTGATGATGTGGGGAGTTGGAAGTTGAGCAGTAAATATATTCAGGAATTGGAAGAAGCAGGGGCCCAGGTATATGGTTTTTTACCGGTTCGTTTTCCTCTTTTTACCAGTAAAGTGAATTACCGGAATCACCGAAAGATTGTAGTTGTGGATGGGAAGACGGCCTTTGTGGGAGGATTGAATTTTGCCGATCGCTATTTGCATGGGATTCCAGGTTTGGGGATTTGGCGTGATACCCATTTGAAAATTGTAGGGGAGGGGGCCTCAAGTTTGCAGATCGTGTTCCTGATTGATTGGTATTTTGTGCGGCAGGAGGTTCTGTTGAATAAAAAATACCTGCCCTACTTCCGTGTGAAGGAGAAATGTTTGCTTCAGATTACCTCCTCGGGTGCCGATTCCGATTGGGCAAGCATTCTGCAAGCCTATTTCTCGGCCATTACTTCAGCCAAAGATAATGTGTATATTTCAACGCCCTATTTTATGCCCAATACCAGCATACTTATGGCTTTGAAAACAGTTTCGATGAGTGGAGTAGATGTTCGGGTAATGTTGCCTAAGCAATCGGATTCCTTTATGACCTATTGGGGAACCTTGTCTTTTATTGAGGAATTGCTGGAGGCTGGCATCCGGTTTTTCTTCTACAAAAGGGGATTTAATCATAGTAAAATTATGATGGTGGACGGGATTATCTCTACTGTGGGGACAGCCAATATGGACATCCGTAGTTTTGAGCAGAATTTTGAGGTGAATGCCCTGGTATACGATGAGGGCAAGACCCGGAAATTGCAGGATCAATTCTTGTCGGACCTTGAGGAAAGTGAGGAGATTCATCTGGTAGAATGGAGCAATCGGCCCCGTATTCAAAAGATGAAGGAATCAGTGGTTCGTTTGTTTACCCCTTTACTTTAATTTTCTCCTCCTGATATTGTTTAAAGAGTTTGTTGATCTGGGAGGAAATTTCGTAATCTGAACTTTTGGTATCTACCTTGATTTTTGAATTGCAAAAGGCAATAAAATCGGCCAGTTTCTCACCTTCTAGGTTCGTGATTCTTGCGATTAGATTGGAGTTGTATCTGAAACCAATCTTCTTCTGTTTTTTCTCTTTGCGAATCATGTTGGCCACCTTTCGTTTCGATTTTTCTTTTCTACTCAGGTGGTAGTAGAGGAAATCGGTAGGTGTTCCTATAGCATCCCAAAATCCCGGTTTTTCTCGGAAAGAGGTGCGGTACATGGGAGGAATTTCATTGGGTGGATGTTTCGTGTAAGGACTTAATGCTTCAAAAATACTTTCGTTGATTTTGAATTCCGGTTCGGGGAGTTTGGAGGCAATAAAATCCTTCTTGAATTCTTCGTAGCTGCTAAAGGCAAAGACTTCTACTTCTCCCAGTTGGTAGGAAGTTGCTTGAAGTTCAATAATCAGGAAGGGCCAATTTTTCTGATGCAGGATCAGGGGGATTTCCAGGGTACCGTACCCGATAGCCGACACCTTGAGACTGTCTTTTGCATTGCATTCCAGTGTGTAATAGCCCAGGCTGTCTGCAATACAACCTTTCCGTTTCACCTTGATGTGGGCGAAAGGAATGGTTTTTTTGGTAGCAATACTGACTACCTGGCCGCTTACTACCACCAGGCTATCTGTTTCCTGTGTAAAACCGTGAACCGAGGACAGTAAGAATTGCAGGAAAAGGACAATTACCAGGTTACTTCGCATACAAAGTATCTTTTACAGAGAAACGATTCAGACTGTCGGTCAGGGCATAATTATCCTGAACCGGAGGGAATTTCTGTAAAAAATCTTTGTGATATTGTTTCACCTTAAGGGAAATGTGGTATTCACTGGTTTGATAGGTAAACATCTGCCGGTCGTTGATGTAAACCATCAGGGCATCCAGGCGTTTCCCGGTTTCATGAGTTAAGTTTTCAACCATGGAACGGTTGAACTTGCGGTTCAGTATCTCCTGTTTGTATTCATTGGCTTGCATCTTTGCAACTTTTGCTCTGGATTTGGCCTTTTTGCCCCTTCCAGAAAAACCGATACTTATACCTGCTCCGCCTCTTTTTTGAGCCAAAGCTGTTTTGTGGGCCATTTTCATTTCCCAGGCAGCCCAACCCTTGTTTTCTTCTTCCGGGGGGAGTTTTGTGTTTACAAAATTGTATTTGAATTGTTCGTAGGTGCCAAGAGTATAAACACTGATTTCTTCCAGTAGATAGCTTTGCCTTTCCATGGGTATTTCAACGAAAGCTTCTCCTTCGTTGGGGGAGATGGTTACCGGAAAGAGATGCTCCCGGAATCCAATGGCAGTAATATGAAGGTGTTGGTTGGGATGTATGCGAAGATGGAAAAAGCCCAGGCTATCGCAAATGGTTCCCCAACGGGTTTCGTCTACAACAATGTGGGCAAAGGCAATCCCTTTCTTACTGGCCGGGTCCAAAATTTTTCCGGAAAGCACGAAGGTACTATCTGCAGAATCCGTTTGTGCAAAAATATTTAGTGAAGAGAAAAGTAGTCCCAGCAGAAGAGTGGCAAAGCGTAGAGTTTTCAATAGTTAATAATTTTAGGTTATGAAGTAAAGATAAATTCTTTAAACCTAAAACTATAAGCTGTTTACAGTATTTAACACTCTTTAACCGGATTTAAGTAATTCAATAATATGTGTGAAAATATGTAAAATGATTTTAGGATTTGGAAAATCCGGTCCAGTCTACCAGTGATTTTGTAGCGGTAAAGGGGTTGATCTTTCCAAAGAGAATGTCGTTTTCCCTCTGATAGCACATCATTGGATGAGCGGTTTCAATTTTATTAACAATGTGAATTCCTTCCACAACCTTTTGGGCATTGTTTCCCCAAAGAAACCAGGTGATATCCGGGTTCGTTTGGGCAATGTACTCCAGCACATTTCGGGTAAAGGGAGCCCATATTTTGGTGTGGGAGTTTGGGGAGCCTATTTGGCAGGTAAAGGCTGTATTCAGAAGAAGTACATTTTGTTCCTCCCACCAATAACGGAACAGGTGGTTGGGAGGCAGAATCTGAAAATCAGTGGGCAATGGCAGTCGATCTCCTTCATTGATATCCGAAAGAATTTCACTGTATTTGCGGTTTTCATCACGGTAAGCGCTATAGATGGCTCGTACCATATTTTTTAATGATACATTGCGAAACTTATCTTTCCATGAATTCAATCCATTTACCTCAAAGGATCTACCGGTAGCCACTCCTTCCTGGGGGTAGGGATCCTGTCCCAGTATAATCACCCGAATTTGACTAACGTCCATTTCCAGAAATCGTAACACCCATTCATTTTTTGGAGTAGAAACCTCCTCTTCCTTCTGAAGTTGTTGTTCGATATTTTGAATCAAATCCAGATTTTGGGAATTCAGGAAGTTATTCCAGCTGGAATGTATGTTCAAAGGGGAGAGAAAGCGTGAGTTTTCCATTGTAATATAGCTTGAGCGAATGATTGATTGTTTCAGCTGCAAAAATAGCAAAGCTATCGGAAATCCTTGTAAATTGTTTCTGGTTTCGGGCAGTGGATTTGCAATCAATAGGAAATGTAAGACAGTAGCTATCCGTTTTTGCCCGGAAAATAGAATTTTGGGTATTGTTTTCAATTCCGGAAGTGGAAATTCACCTGTTTTCAATCTGAGAGGCTCGTCAGAAATGCGGAGTTCAAAACTTTAGGCCTTTCTTTTTTTAATCGGGATAAGGAGATGTGGAGGAAATCATTTATTTTCGCAGTTACAACCCGTTTAAAATTCAAATAATTAATTGTTATGTACGAAAACTTAAAGCAAAGTATTGAGGCTGCCTGGGAAGATCGTTCCCTGCTGAAGGAAAAATCAGTGCAGGATACTATTTGTGAAGTAATAGAGCTTTTGGACAAAGGTAAGTTACGAACCGCCGAACCCGTTGCCAATGGCTGGCAAGTGAACGAGTGGGTGAAGAAAGCGGTAATTCTATATTTTCCCATTCGAAAAATGGAAACCATTGAGGTGGGGCCGTTTGAATTCCATGATAAGATGGCCTTGAAGCAGAATTATGCAGAGTTGGGCGTTCGTGTGGTACCTCATGCTGTAGCAAGATATGGTGCCTTTATTGCCAAAGATGTGGTAATGATGCCTTCTTATGTAAATATTGGAGCTTACGTGGACGAAGGTACCATGGTGGATACCTGGGCCACTGTTGGTTCTTGTGCTCAGATTGGGAAACATGTGCACCTGAGTGGAGGTGTTGGAATTGGAGGTGTACTGGAACCTATTCAGGCAGCACCGGTTATTGTGGAAGATAATTGTTTTATTGGTTCGCGTTGCATTGTTGTTGAAGGTGTTCATCTTGAAAAAGAGGTGGTGTTGGGTGCCAATGTTGTACTTACAGGTTCTACCAAAATTATTGATGTAACGGGAGATGAACCTGTAGAATATACCGGGTTTGTTCCGGCTCGATCGGTAGTTATTCCCGGAACCCGAACCAAAAAATTCCCAGCAGGGGAGTACCAGGTGCCCTGTGCATTGATTATCGGGAAACGTAAAGCCTCAACTGATCTGAAAACATCTTTGAATGATGCTTTGCGTGAATACGATGTAGCAGTATAGTAATTTACTATTTCACTCATTTACAAAAAATATGAACGAGGATATCAAGAAAGCGTTGGAAGTCCTGAAATCGGGTGGTGTAATCCTTTATCCAACCGATACGATTTGGGGCATTGGATGTGATGCCACCAACCCGGAGGCGGTGAAACGTGTGTATGAAATCAAGAAGCGGGAGGATTCCAAATCGATGTTGGTTTTGATGGAGAATCCCAATCGACTGAATTCCTATATGGATGAGGTGCCCGAAATTGCCTGGGACCTGATTGAAGTGACCGATAAACCTTTGACTTTGATCTACCCCGGAGCGAAAAATTTGGCTTCCAACCTGATCAATGAGGACGGGACCATCGGAATCCGGATTACCCAGGAGGCTTTTACCCAGCAATTGATTCAACGCTTCAGGAAGCCGATTGTTTCTACTTCAGCTAATGTTAGTGGACAACCCTCTCCCGGGAATTTTTCCGAAATCTCGGAGGAGATCGTTAATGCAGTTGACTTTGTCGTGGAATATCGTCAGGATGAGGTGGAGAAAGCTGTTGCTTCGAGTATCATGAAGATTGGATTAAGTGGTGAGATTCAAATTTTGAGACCATAGAAATTTGTTGAAAAATATTTCAGAAAAAAAGAAAGCTGGATTCCTGTTGGATTCCAGCTTTTTTGTGATAGAACAAATGTGTTTTGGGCGAATACAAGCTACAGGATCATCTGTGCCAACTCTTGACTTTCTTTAGATCAAGTCCGTATCAACTCCGTATTTATACGGACTTAATACGGAGTTGGTCCAGTTCTGGTTCAGAGTAAATTCCTATCCATGTATCAGAGGGATCTTATTGGTTACTCAAAATCTTAATCCCATTTGTGATTCATTGATTTGATTTTGCCTGAACCTGCTGCGTTGGCATCTACCTTAGGATTTCCGTAGTAGTAGATATCGCCGCTTCCTGCTACCCGGGCCTTCAGTTCGTCGGAGGCATAGACTTTGCAGTCACCAGATCCGGCTATTTGAATGGAAACCTTACGTGCTTTCAATTGGTGGGTGTCAATATCCCCGGAACCGCTGATTCGAGCCTTCAATTCTTTTAAGTCTTTTCCTTTAAGACGGATGTCCCCTGAACCGGAAATCGAACACTTGATTTCGTCAGCCCTTAAATCAGCAATTTTGATGTTTCCACTGCCACTAATGGTGTATTCCGCAAAATCGGTTTCGATTGGAGTTTCAGCTACGATATTTCCTGAGCCGGATATTCTAAGATCTCTAATTGTAGGAGAAGAGATGTAGATTTTGAACTTTTCGTTGGAACTTTTCCAGCGGAAGAAGCGATCCTTAAAACGAATTTTAAGGGTAGATCCATTCACAATGGTTTCTACTTCTTTTAACAGTTTTGACGGGCCTTCCAATTTTAGGCTGGTCGTTTTAGCCTGGCGAAGATAAACATCCGCATGGACGGACAAACTGATGGACTCGAATTGACCTGTTTTTCTGTTTTCCTGATGTTGAGCAAAGCTCTGTAGAGAGAAGAGATTGAACACTAAAAGGAAAATTGCCGAGGCAATAAATTTTAGGGGGATTGCAATATTTTTCATATTCAAAAAATTTTAAAGGGTTCCTTTCAATGACGATGAAAGAAGTGAAATGCTGCATTCAATTTTCTGTTGCTTCAATATTTTTTGTCAATCCTGTAAAAGTCCTTAATTTTGGAACGATTTTAAATAAAGATACTTGAACATGGAATTTAGACACAGCAAAAATATTCAGATCCGTTTCGGGGATGTGGATTTAATGGGACATGTGAATAACGCAGTTCAATTAAGCTATTTTGATTTGGCCCGGATGGATTATTTTGAGGGAATTTACAACCAAACCATCGATTGGCAGGAGGCTGCCCTAATTGTTGCCCACTTGGAGATTGACTATCTGGCGCCCATTCTGTTGAAAGATAAAGTTGAAGTTCGTACCAAAATTACTCGTATCGGAACAAAAAGTGTGGGATTGCGCCAACAAATTGTGGATCGCATAACCGGACAGGTAAAAACCGAAAGTACTCAGGTAATGGTTGGTTTCAGCCCAAAGAGAGGGGAGAGTATTGTTGTTCCGGATGTGTTGAAAATCCGAATCCAGGAATTCGAGGGGGAAGTATTGGTGTAACTAATGAGATGGGTACTACAAACCAGAGAGTTTAGACCCGTAGTTTTGTAAATGAATCGAATTTACGATATTATTCAAAGTAGATATCCAGAAGACCATCAGGTAGATTTAAACTGATGGTTTTTTTCTGCTCGTCAATCTCGAGGAGGTTTGCTTCGGCAAAGGGGATAAGAACCTCTTGCTCTTTGATGGTCAATTGAAAAACGATATTCCCGGAGTAATCCTGAATGTCTTCAATGGGGCCCAAATCGCCGTGTTGCTCATCCAGAATATGGAAGCCGATCAGGAGATCCAAATCAAATTCTTCCTCTTCCAGAACATCCGGAGCATCTTCAATCAGTACATAAACCTGGCAGCCTATGAAACGAAGAGCTTTTGCTTCGGAGTCGATGTCATCAAATTTTAAACGGAGGGAATTGTGATTGCGCACATGAAATCCGTTAGGAGATATAAAAAAAGGAACCAGTCCTCCGTCGATATCGACTAGGACTGACTCCATTTTATATCTTTCAAGAAGATCACTGTTCTTTTTCAGTATCAACTCACCTTCTACCCCGTGGGTTTTGATGAATGTTCCGGCCAGATAGCAATCCTCTTTTCTAAACATGCAAATTCAAATTAAGCTTCAGTGTTGTCAGCTTCTTCATTTGCAGCTTCTTCAGCGCCTTCTTCTCCAGCTTCCTCAGCTTTAGCAGCAGCTTCAGCTTCTGCAGCTTTCTTAGCAAGAGCTTCTGCTCTGTCAGCACTAATCTTAGCTTCGGCATCCAGACGTTTTTGAGCTTCATCAGCAGCTGATTTAGACAAACCGTCTTTCTTAGCAGCGATTTTTGCATCTTTTTCTGATTTCCAAGCTTCGTACTTCGCTTCAGCAGCAGCTTCGTCAAAAGCACCTTTTTTAACACCTTCCAAAAGGTGTTTCTTCATCATTACACCTTCGTAAGACAAGATAGCTCTAGCGGTGTCAGTAGGTTGCGCGCCATTTTGAAGCCATTGAAGGGCTTTTTCAAAATCAAGATCAATGGTAGCAGGATTCGTATTTGGATTGTATGATCCAATACGCTCGATATACTTACCATCTCGTGGCGCTCTGCTATCTGCTATCACAATGTGATAGAATGGTCTTCTTTTACGACCATGTCTGGCTAATCTAATTTTTGCTGGCATAGCTTTTTCTTAAAATTTAATTAATACCTACTATTTATAGCGGGGACAAAGTTACAATTTTATTTTGGTTTGAAAATGGATTTTTAAAAATAATCAGGAATTGCTTATTTGTTTTGTAATTTTCTGAAAAGTAGTTGGTTGTTGTGATTGGTGAAAAATAGCTATTTTTGTGCCTGCTTCTTTTTTCAATAAGGAAATATACTAATTTTACGGGAGGTAATTTTCGGTTGGTTGAAAATTACCAAAATCAAAATTTCCAGATCATTACAGATGACATCATTTGCGCATTTACACGTACACTCACAATATTCAATTCTGGATGGTGCCTCCAGTATCAATGGCTTAATCGATAAGGCCAAAGAGGATGGTATGCCGGCAATTGCTCTTACCGACCATGGAAACATGTTTGGGGTGAAGCATTTTCATGATGTAGCTACGGCCAATGGGGTAAAGCCCATTTTGGGTATTGAGGCTTATGTGGCCCGCCGGAATCGTCATGAGAAATCGGGTCGGGAGGATCGATCGGGGTATCACCTGATTATTCTTGCCAAGAATCATACGGGTTACCATAACCTGATGAAACTGGCCTCTATAGGTTACACCGAAGGGTATTACTATAAGCCGCGTATCGACAGAGAGCTTTTGGAATTGTACCACGAAGGTTTGATTATTTCTTCTGCCTGTTTGGGGGGAGAGGTGCCTCAGAAAATTATGGCCGGGGATATTTCTGGAGCTGAAGATACTATTCAATGGTACAAGAATTTGTTTGGGGAAGATTACTACCTGGAGATTATGCGTCATCCAACCGATGATCCCCAGATGAATGCCAACATTTTTGATAACCAGGAGTTGTGCAATAAGGAGATTATTGAGTTGGGGAAAAAACATGGTGTAAAAGTTGTAGCAACCAATGACTGCCATTTCCTGAATGCTGAGGATGCCGATGCCCATGACTTGTTGATCTGTTTGAATACTGGGAAGGATTTGGATGATCCCAACCGGATGCGTTATACCAAGCAGGAATACGTTAAGTCTACAAAGGAGATGTATGAGCTTTTTAGTGATGTTCCTGAAGCTGTTGCCAATACTGTAGAAATTGCTGATAAGGTAGAGGAGTTCAAATTGAATATGGAGCCCTTCATGCCCGACTTCCCCTTGCCTGAAGGATTTGATGATGAGGATGAGTATCTGCGTCACCTTACCTACGAGGGAGCCCACGAACGTTGGGGAGAAGAGCTTTCGGAGGAAGTGGTGGAACGACTGGATTTTGAGCTAAGCACCATCAAGACCATGGGATTTCCCGGGTACTTCCTGATTGTTTGGGACTTTATTAAAGCGGCCCGGGATATGGGGGTAATTGTTGGACCTGGTCGAGGATCGGCTGCAGGATCAGCTGTTGCCTACTGTGTGAAAATTACCAATATCGACCCAATTAAATATGATTTGCTATTTGAGCGTTTCCTGAATCCCGATCGTATCTCCATGCCCGATGTGGATATCGACTTTGATGACGATGGACGCCAGCAGGTACTCGATTGGGTAACTGAAAAATACGGACACGACAAAGTGTCGCACATTATCACTTTTGGAACCATGGCCGCCAAACTCGCCATTCGTGACGTGGCCCGTGTACTGAAACTTCCTTTGCCCGATGCCGATCGTTTGGCGAAGCTGGTACCTGAAGGTCCAAAGGTGAGTTTAAAGAAAGCATTTGCCGAAGAACCCGAATTGGCGAAAGAGAAAGAATCAGTAAATCCTTTAATTTCGCAAACTCTTAAGTTTGCAGAAACTTTGGAGGGGTCGGTTCGTCAAACCGGGGTGCATGCCTGTGGGGTGATCATTGGCCGTGACCCACTAATTGATCACATCCCTGTAATGGCGAACAAAGATTGCCACCTGTTGATCACTCAGTACGACGGTCGTTTTGTAGAGCCCGTTGGGATGCTGAAGATGGACTTCCTGGGATTGAAAACTCTTTCGATTATTAAGGATACCCTGGCCAACATTAAGCTTTCAAGGGGAATTGATATTGTAATGGATGAAATTCCTCTGACGGATGAAAAGACTTTTGAACTTTTCTCCAAAGGAGAAACGACTGGTATCTTCCAGTTTGAATCCCCTGGAATGAAGAAGCACCTTCGTGCTCTTCAGCCCAACCGTTTTGAGGACCTGGTGGCCATGAATGCCCTTTACCGTCCGGGACCAATGGAATACATTCCATCCTTTGTAAAGCGAAAGCATGGTCAGGAGGAGATTGCCTACGATCATCCCATCATGGAACACTATCTGAAGGATACCTATGGGATTACCGTTTACCAGGAGCAGGTGATGCTCCAGTCGAGAGCATTAGGTGGATTTACCCGTGGTATGTCCGATTCCCTGCGTAAAGCGATGGGGAAAAAGCAGATCAAAATGATGGATGAGTTGAAAGTCAAATTTATTGATGGCTGTCATGCGAATCCGGAGTTTATGGAAGGGGTTGGCAATGATAAAAAGGTTGCCGACAAGTTGATCGAAAAGATCTGGTCGGACTGGGAGGCCTTTGCCAAATATGCTTTTAACAAATCGCACTCGGTGTGCTATGCTTACATTGCTTATCAAACCGGTTACCTTAAGGCTCACTACCCAGCAGAGTTTATGGCTGCAGTATTGAGTCGTAACCTTTCGGATATTACCAAGGTGACTATTTTTATGGACGAGTGCAAACGAATGGGAATGCCCGTACTGGGACCGGATGTGAATGAATCCTACCCTCGCTTTACGGTGAATAAGGAAGGGGCGATTCGTTTTGGAATGGCTGCCGTGAAGGGAGTAGGAGAGGCTGCTGTTCAGGATTTGATCCGGGAACGGGATGAGAACGGTCACTATAAGGATGTTATTGATCTGGTGGAGCGGGTGAACCTAAGAACCGTAAACAAGCGAAATCTCGAGAATCTTGCCATGGCCGGTGGTTTTGATAGCTTTAATCTGAAAAGGAGTCAGTACTTCCAGCTTTTGGAGAATGAGACAACTGTTCTTGAAACTCTGATGAAGTATGGCAATAAGGTACAAGCAGAAAAGAACAACTCGCAGCAAACGCTTTTTGGTGACGTAGAAGATTATGTGGTAACCCCACCTAAAATTCCTGAGTGTGCCGAATGGAACAAGCTGGAGCGCCTGAACAAGGAAAAGGGATTGATTGGGATTTACCTTTCGGCGCATCCTTTGGATGATTACCGGTTGGAGATTGATAGTTTCTGTAATGCCACATTTGCCGAACTGTCCTCCTCTTTCCAGAGTTTTAAGGATAAGGATGTAAATATTGCCGGAATGGTTACTGCCATTCGCAGGGGAACTACTCGTACAGGAAATCCATTTGCGATTGTTACGCTCGAGGATTTTACCGATTCCTATGAGATTCCCTTCTTCTCGAAAGATTACGTGGAGTTTGCCAACTATTTTGTGGAAGGGATGTCGGTGTTCATTCGCGGAAAAGTTCAAAGCAAATCATGGTCCAAAGATCCCACTGATTTGGAATTTAAGGTGCGTAGCATAGAGCTGCTGTCCGATGTTCTTGAAAAGCTGGTGAATAAAATTACCGTGGAAATTCCTTTGATGGGCCTGACAGAAGAACTGGTTACCGAAATGGCACATTATTTGGGAGAAAATCAGGGTAATTTGCAGTTGAATTTTGTTATCCGGGATGATACTAATCTGAAACTAAAGATGTTCTCTCGGAGTTGCAGGGTGAATCTTTCGAAAGAGTTGATCGATTATTTTAGAAATAATGAGGAGATTAATTTTAAAATTAACTAAATTGCAGAAATAAATAGTAATATAATACACTAAAAATAATATTACCATGACAATTGAAGTAAACGATAACAATTTTGAAGAAGTTGTATTGAAATCTGATAAGCCTGTTTTGGTTGACTTTTGGGCAGAATGGTGCGGACCTTGTAGAATGGTAGGCCCAATCGTTGATGAGCTTTCTGACGACTATGCTGAAAAAATCGTAGTAACCAAATTGGATGTAGATAGTAGTCCTGCTACTTCTGCCAAATTTGGAATTCGTAACATCCCTACCGTTCTTTTCTTTAAAGGTGGTGAAGTGGTTGACAAACAAGTAGGAGCAGTGCCTAAATCAAGTTTGGCTGAAAAAATTGATGCTCTTCTGTAAGAAGATCATCTCAAAAAATAGTACAAGGCACAAGAGGTTTTCTTCTTGTGCCTTTATTTTTTCACTCTCGCGCTGAGATTGTAGAGTAGTAACGAATGAAATTGAGATACGCTTGAAAAATTTATCAGATATTATTCAATACGAAGAACTGGATAATCTGGAATTGTTGGCACGACAGATTGTTGAAGGTTTTATTATCGGATTGCACCGGAGTCCTTTTCATGGCTTTTCGGTAGAATTTGCAGAACATCGTCAGTACAATAAGGGAGAATCTACCAAATACATCGATTGGAAGCTTTTTGCCCGCAGTGGTAAGATGTTCGTAAAACAATTCGAGGAGGAAACCAACCTTAGAGCTCACCTGGTTTTGGATACTTCTTCCTCTATGCTTTTTCCCTCCAAGGAAAAGAGGAATTCCAAACTTGGATATTCGGTAATGTGTGCGGCTGCACTGGTGCATTTATTGCGTCAGCAAAGGGATGCCGTTGGTTTGTGTACTTTTTCCGAAAAAATTGATCTATTAACACCTTCAAAATTGTCTGCAGTGCATGCTCAGCGCATGTACGCCGAATTGGAGAATCTCTTTCAGGAGCGAGACCTTGAATTGCATCGGGAAACCCGGATTAGTGAGGTGTTGCATCAGTTGGCCGAAGGAATTCACAAGCGCTCATTGGTGATTGTTTTTACCGATCTGATGAGCAATGAGAATCCTTCTGAGATCTTCGAATCTCTGCAGCATTTAAGGTACAATATGCATGAGGTGTTACTATTTGTAGTAAGGGATAGAAAATTGGAGGAGGATTTTGAATTTACCAACCGTCCAACAAAATTTATTGACCTGGAAAGTGGGCAAAGTATCAAACTGAACCCGGGAGAAATTCGCGAGCATTACTCCAGGAAGCAGCAAGAAATTTTGGAGGAATTACGTATCGAATGCGGGCAATTTTCCATCGATCTTGTAGAAGCCGATATCCAGAAAGATTTTCGGGAGGTACTATTGCCCTTCCTGATGAAAAGAAGTAAACTGTTTTAATGGCTTGTTCTTTATTGGATATTCCGAAAGACCTTATTTTCACGGAATTCAATTTTATTTATTTCTTAATTTATTTTTAACTCTCAGCTTGAAAAAGTATTTTTATAGGAAAAGTTGTACCTTATTGTTCATTAGCTTGTAACATTCCACAAAATATTAGAGGATGAGAGTTTGTTTAGTCCTATTTGTTGCCTTAGTAATCGTTTCCTGCAAGCCTGGAGGAAGAGGAACATCTTCTGATTCTGAGCGGATAGAGGAGGAAGTTGTTCAGGACGGAGTGGTTAAAAAATTTGATGTACAACATCGTTTGGTTTCCGAAGTGACATACAAAGATGGGATGCGACATGGTATTACGCGATACTACTACTCTTCGGGGGCACTCAGTGATGAAATCATGTACATTAACGATCTGAAGAACGGGATCGCTAAGAAGTTTCATAAGAACGGGAAAATTTACAGCTTAACACCTTATTTCCAGGGGAAAAAAGAAGGAGTCCAGAAAAAGTTCTATTCCAATGGTAAACTTTGGGCCGAAACACCTTACCGTAAAGGCCTTCCTGGAAAAGGGCTGAAAGAGTACAAAAGAACTGGGGAACTGCGGAACAATTATCCCCGTATTGAAGTACAGAAATTCTTACGAGGGAGAAAGGTGATTCTTCATGTTTTTTTGTCCAACCATTCCAAAAACGTTGTTTTTTATGAAACGGAACTTGCCGGAGGACAGTTTATTCCTCAAAGGGTGCAACCCATTTTTGCGGAAAGTGGTATAGCCCGAATCGAAATTCCACTTGATAACGGGAAAAGCATAGAGACCAGTGTAAGTATTGTAGCCAAATACAGAACTATGGACCATAATATTTATGTGACCCAAAGAACTTATCCAGTAAAGGTAAATCGTTGATTGCCTAAAAGTGAAAACTGCCATAAATGGGATAGTGATCCGATAGCTTTTGTTTGATTCTACCGTAGTCCCAACATTTTATCCCTTTGGAATAAAGTAAATAATCGATTCTAAACGAAGGAAAATCTCCATTGTAGGTTGTGCTGATTCCTTTTCCCCAGTCCTCAAAAGCATCCTGAAAGTCTCCCCTGATTTGATTATAGGTATAGGAGTTGGGGGTATCATTAAAATCACCGCACACGATAGATGGGTAGGGCGATTTGTTGATGTGTTCACGAATGATATTGGCTTGTTTGGCCCGTCTGATAAAAGCGAATCTCAAGCGCAATGAAATGTCCTTGATTTCTTCCAGATCCTCTTCTTTGTATTCCTTCTCAAGCTTGTTGATGAAGTTATAATTCCGGTTTACGAATCGGTTGGATTCCAAATGAAGGTTGTATACACGAAGGGTGTCCTCTCCGATTTTAAGATCCGTAAAAATACATCTGCACAGATGTTCTTTGCCAAAGGAGATCTCGTCCCGGCGGATGATAGGGTATTTCGAGAAGGTGGCTACTCTGTTATTTCCTTTGCTTCTGTGGTAATATCTTGTGCCCCATTTTCGGCTCAGATTTTTAAGACGAAGCAGGCCCGTAGTGGTATTCCGAAACTCCTGCAGGCAAATAATATTTGGTTTTTCATTCTTTACCAACTGCACAATTTCAGATGGGGTTTTGGGGTTTCCACTCCATTTGTAACGATCGAAGGACCTGACATTGTAGGTAAGGACCTTCACTACCTTTTCTGAATCTACCTGTGGGTTGTTCTCTCCAATGCGGATGAACTTTTGCAATTGAGGGTAACCAATTGCTACTGCAAGTAGAGGAATTAATGCACTTTTCTTGCGACGAAACGTCCAGTAGAGTACAAAAAGAATGTTGATGGCCAAAAGGTAAGGGTACGCCAAACCAAGAAAAGCAATGGGCCAAAAGTATACCGGGCTGACATAAGGAGCCAGGTAGGAGAGTAGTAGCAGGCCGACAAAAATCAGGCTGACTATCACCAATAGTTTGTGTAGAAAAGGTCTCAAGAAATGCTAAGGGCTAGTGTTTGTTACTCGATCGGAAAAGAATCTCCTTTTCATCCTTGGTCAGGCTATCGTAGCCCGATTTGGAAATTTTGTCAAGGATTTCATTCATCTGATCCTGTTCGTTTTTCTTCTTTTTATTGTAATCCTTGTCACTCATGCGATTCGTACTTTTGTACTTTACCTTCATGTGACTTCTTTTTTTGAACAAACTAAAGAAAGAATCCATTAAGGCAACAAAGCCACTGGCTATATCTTTGCCTTGCTGTAGCTGGTTTACATACAACCAGCCATAGAATGCTCCTCCCAGGTGTGCGATATGACCTCCTGCATTTCCTGAAGGAATGCTAATGATGTCGAGGGCCAGGAAAAACAAGGCAATGTATTTAATTCTTACCGGGCCGATAAACATCAAATGCATTATGTGGTTGGGGGCATAGGTTACCGCTGCAATGGTAACGGCCCATACGGAAGCAGAGGCGCCCAATGCAATGGAGTATTCCCGGGCTTCTTCAAATACTGGAAACAGATTGAAGGCAAACATAAAGATTGCAGCCCCGGTGAGTCCGCCCAAAATGTAAATGCTGAGCAATTTTTTCTGATCGAGATACGATAGAAAAATTATACCAAACCAGTACAACCAAAGCATATTGAAGAGAATATGCAGGAATCCCTGGTGCAGGAACATATAGGTGAAAATCGTCCAGGGTTTGTGCAAAAGTGCATTAAAATCGGCAGGTACCGACAACCATTGGATTAGTGAAAAGCTGCCGGAGGGATCCGCTCCCATAAGGAAATAGAAAACGCCCAATACCTTGACCAAAAGAAATACCCCAAGGTTAATGTAGATTAGTTTTGTCAGTGTACTTCCCTGTCGAAACGATTCCTTGATTCCGTCCAGAAAGCTCCGGTTGGAATAATTGCCGTATGGATTGTTTAAATTCATTGCTACTTGCTTTGTTTTATTTACAATTTAGTAGAAATTTCTGGAATTCTTGTTCCAATACTTTATCAGAATGAAACCAAAGAGCATCCCGCCCAGGTGGGCAAAGTGTGCTACATTATCACCACTCAGGTTTTGAACGCCCAGGAACAATTCCAGTAATCCGTAAATGATTACGAAATATTTAGCCTTAATGGGAATTGGTGGGAATAGCAACATTAGCTCCGTATTGGGGAACAGCATACCAAAGGCCAGAAGTACTCCAAAAACGGCGCCTGAAGCTCCCACTGTTGGAATATTAATGCTTTCCGTAATAACCTGGTTCACCATCTGCAGGGCTTGGTTGATACTGGCAGCACTATCCGGATTATCGGCCCAATGATCAAGGAATTCCAATACCCAGGGTGCTGGTCGACCTACGTGCTCATTGATAAAATGGCTCAATAGTTCCGGTGAGGGAGTGTTTGAAAATGCAACTGCTTCCTTCATCATGGAGGAATAGTCCAGCCATCCAACGAAGGTGTGCAGGGCAGCAGCTCCCAACCCGGTCACCAGGTAGTAGGTCAGAAATCGTTTGGGTCCCCATACATTTTCCAAAACGCGACCGAAAAGGTAAAGGGCATACATGTTGAAAAGAAGGTGCATGATGCCCCCATGCATAAACATATGCGTGATAATCTGGTGGGGGCGGAAATACTCCGATTTAAAGAAATGAAGGCCCAGTATATGGTCCAGATCTACCCCAAATGTATCACCAATTACAAATCTACCCAGTAGAAACAGAACATTGATGATGATCAGATTCTTCACCACAGGGGGGATGGATAGCATAGGTCTGTATTGATTCATAGTTGAATTCTTTTTAAGCCCGATGGAATCGGGGGATGGGAACCATTAGCCCTTATCTCTATTTTTCGGGGAATTTAGAATTTCCCGGGGCAGATTCCAATCGTAACAAATATTTTGATTCCTAAGTTACAACTCAATAGTCGGGCCAAAACGATTTTATCCAGGAATTTGGTTCTCAGCCCGACATTTTGTCATAAACAATTTCTACTTAAAACGCTTTTCCAACTCCTGGGTCTCCAGTACCGAAATAATGGGTTTTCCATCGGGGGTGAAGTTGGGGGTTTTGCAGGCAAAAAGCTGGTCAATAATGGAGCTCATCTCCTCGTTGGATAATGATTTGCCATAGTTGACTGCCGAAGCTTTCGCCAGAGACTGTGCAAGATTCTCTCGTACTTTTAGTTTTACATCAATTTGATTGCTCTTGTAATTTTCAAGCAGATTTTCGAGCAGTTCCCGGGGATCGCTATTTTGAATATCCGCTGGAGTTCCGTTAATCACAAATGTCTTTTTCCCGAATTCCCGAATGTCAAAGCCCAGAGCTTTCACATCATCAATAATCACCTGAAGGAGGGTATAATCCGACGCATTCAATTCAATTGTCTGGGGAAACAGGGTTTGTTGTGCAACCCCCTGGTTGGTTTCCAGAGAATTGATGAATTTCTCAAAAAGAATCCGTTCATGTGCTTTCCGCTGGTCAATGATCATTAATCCGGAACGAATCGGCGTAAGAATGTATTTGTGCTTCAACTGGAAGAAGTTTTGAGCCTTGGCCGCTTTTTCTTTGGGTTGAAATTGTCGTTGTACACTCTGTGGAGCTACTTCCTGCTGTTGGAAGATATCCAGAGAGGGCTCCGGTTGAGTATTCACCGGTTGAGGAATTCTTGGTTCCGATTTGGGCTCTCCGTACAGGTTTTCCCAACCCGATGGCACAGAAGGTTCCGATCGTTGAGGCTTTGGCTTGGGTTGGCTTTCCGGACTTTTGGCCTTGAATTCCTGGTAGAATTGATTGTTCTCGAACGATTTTCTTTCCTCGTCAAAGGGATTGTAGCTCTTTTCCGAATCGAAAGGATTGTAGTTGAAATCGGATTCGAAAGGGTTGAATTCCGGATTCACCTTAATCATTGGTGCTTCAATCTCGTCCATATCCTTTGGGGCCACGGGAATCTCCAAACTGGTATCTTCATCAAAGTCGATGGAAGGCACAATGTTGAATTTTCCCAGGGCTTCCCTGATGGAGGCCTGGATGATCTGGAAAATGGCTCGTTCGTCCTCAAACTTGATTTCTGTTTTGGTTGGGTGGATGTTGATATCAATAATCTGAGGATCCACCTCAAAGAAAACGAAGTAGGGAGGAACCGTTTCCGGAGCCAGAATTTTATCGTAGGCCTGCATTACGGCCTTGTGAAAATAGGGGTGTCGCATGTAGCGATCGTTCACAAAAAAGAACTGTTCCCCCAGGTTTTTCTTGGCGTACTTGGGTTTGCCAATGAAACCGGAAATTTTCACAATACTGGTTTCGGTACTCAGGCTAATAATTCTAGAATTGGTACTTCGACCGAACAGGTTCATTAACCGTTGCCGGATATTCCCTGCAGGCAGGTTGTAAACCTCCGCATCATTGTGAATTAGCTGAAATGAAATGTCGGGATTGGGAATTACAATCCGGTGAAATTCATTGATAATATTTCTTAACTCCGTAGAGTTGGCCTTTAGGAATTTTCGACGGGCAGGTACATTGAAAAAAAGGTTTTTCACAATGAAATTACAGCCATCGGCACAGGAAACCACTTCCTGGCTACCAAATTCCGATCCGTTGATTACCAGATGAGTTCCCAGCTCATCTTCCACACGTTTGGTTTTCAATTCAACATTGGCAATGGCAGCAATGGAAGCCAGGGCCTCACCCCGGAACCCCATGGTACGGATGGCGAAAAGATCTTTGGCTTTTCGGATTTTTGAAGTTGCATGTCGTTCAAAAGCAATTCGGGCATCCGTTTCCGACATCCCACAGCCGTTATCAATCACCTGGATGAGGGTTTTTCCTGCATCTTTAAGGTTTACGGTTATGGATGTACTGCCGGCGTCAATGGCATTTTCTACCAATTCCTTTACAACCGAAGCGGGTCTTTGCACCACTTCACCGGCTGCAATCTGGTTGGCAACTGAATCGGGTAATATTTGGATAATATCGGACATATCGCTTTAATCTTCTAAAAAAATAATCACCCCAAAGGGTGGATGGTTTTGCAGAGCAGATTTCGGGACTGTGGCGTTTTGTGGCTTCAGGTTCCGAAATTTGATGCAAAAAAGAAGGCATTTGCCTCATGTAACCTTAAGGTAAATGTCTTCCGGAAAAGGAAAAACTTTTCCAACTTGAGCAGGGATCTGTACAATGTTTGTGCCATGTTTTGGAAAACAGGGCTGCCTTCCCGGTTAAAGAAGCTGATCCCACCCAAACAGATAAACATAGGCTGCTACTAAAAGAATCGCCAGGATAACGAGAAGTCGAAGATTCGACTTACGACGAAGCGTTCGGGTATCTTCCAATTTATGGCGAAGATCACTTCTCATGCGCCCCTTGATGTTTGGAATATAAGCCCCATCTTCATCCTTAATGCCTAATTCTGCTTTGGCATTTCGAATTCTTTCCTCACGTTCCTCTTTGGCTGGATCCCAGTAGCGGGGTTCTATGTGAAATCTTTTGTGTTCTGGTTTGTTGAAAAATCCCATAATCAGATGTTTTGCGCTCTTTCGAGTCTTCAGAAATAGATTTACAAATATACCGAAATAATCTTAAAATCGCTTGTTTTTCCTACTGTCCCGCACTGTTAAAAATTACTAAATTCAGGAAAAAAGCAGGGGGGAAAACAAGTACCCTTTCACTTACTGTTACGAATGCGGATTTAGTTAAGTTTGGTACCGCAGTATTTACAGAAAAGGGCGTCCTCTTCGTGTCCTTCCTTGAGGCAATGGGGACAAACCTGGGTGCTCTGCGTTAAAGGTGCTTTTTTTGCCAGTTCTACACTTACAATTCCCGTAGGTACTGCAATAATGGCGTACCCCAGTATCATAACCATTCCTGCGAAGAATTGTCCCACAGCCGTAACCGGGGAGATATCGCCGTACCCTACGGTTGTTAGCGTTACAATGGCCCAGTAGATTCCTCTGGGGATACTGGTAAAGCCGTTATCATTGCCCTCTATCAGGTACATTGCGGTGCCGATGATGATGACCAGGGTGGAAATGGCGAACAGAAAAACGGAGATTTTGACACGACTAGCCTTAAGGGCCTCTACTATGATGCGTCCCTCCTTGATGTAACGGTTCAGCTTAAGAATCCGGAATACCCTAAGCAGTCGTAGTGCCCGAATTACCATCAAACCTTGGGTGCCAACAAAGAAAAGTCCGAGATAAGAGGGTAGGATGGCCAGCAAATCGATGATGCCATAGAAACTGAAGATGTAGGCACGGGATCGTTTTACGATCCAAATCCGTAGAAAATATTCCAGCGTAAAGATGATGGTAATGATCCACTCTGCAATTTTTAGAAATTCCTTGTGTGTTTGCTCAATGGAGGGCACACTTTCAATCATTACGAAAAGAATGCTGAGCAGTATGATGATGAGAAGCAGAAGATCAAAAATTTTACCGGCACGGGTGTCAGCTTCAAAAATGATCTCGTAGAGTCTTGATTTTAGTTGGCTCATGAATAAAGGCAATTGTGCTGTATTGGGATAGCAATTGATTCTACCAAAGATAACATTCTTTTGTTGAATCGGAAGGTGAAGATTGCACCGAGAGGAAATCTTTCTCAATCCTTTTCTATCCCAATGAATCTTTTGTATTTTTGAGCAAAATTGAACCAAATGATATTGAACGAAATAAAGAATAGTTTTAATGATGCTTCCCGGGTTTTGGAGGAGTTCATTGCAAATGAGGAGAATTTTAAAGCCATTCAGCAAGCCGGGGATGCTATGGTGGAGGCCTTGAAGAGAGGAAACAAGGTAATTTCCTGCGGTAATGGAGGTTCCATGTGCGATGCCATGCACTTTGCCGAGGAATTGACCGGTCGTTTCCGTAACGATCGTCCATCCATGCCTGCAGTGGCCATTTCCGATCCAAGTCACATTACCTGTGTAGGAAATGATTACGGTTTCGATTTTATCTTCTCTCGTTTTGTAGAAGGAATGGGACAGGAAGGAGACGTATTTCTGGGCATCAGTACTTCCGGAAATTCCGCCAATGTGATTAATGCGGTTGAAGCTGCCAAAAGCAAAGGAATGCATGTGGTTGGATTAACAGGCAAAACCGGTGGAAAGATGGCTGAGATTTGTGATACCGAGATCCGGGTACCCTGGAATGGTTTTTCCGATCGGGTTCAGGAAATTCACATCAAGGTAATTCACTGCCTGATTCAGTACATTGAGGGGAAAATGAAGGAGTAATTATTAGCCGCAAGCTTCAAGTATTTTGCTTGTTGCTTACAACTTGTGAATTGTTACTTTGATTGAGACACCTGTACCGTTTATCTAAGTAAAAAGGAGCAGGTGGATAAAAGAACAAAAAAATTCCAAATTCATACAACGAGGATGGTTCCTAAGGGGCCATCCTTTTTTTTTGGGCAAAAGCGGTGAGAATTCGTTTTTAAGAAGTCATAAAAAGTTGTAAATTGATGATACCTAAGTCTATTCGAAACCTCATTCTGAAACACCATGCTAGTTAAAATCTTTGGGAGCGCTGTTTATGGAATCAGTGCCTCTACCATTACCATCGAAGTGAACGTATTCAGTGGCGTTCGTTTTAGTATAGTTGGCCTTCCCGATAATGCAGTGAAGGAAAGTCAGCAACGAATCGATTCATCGCTTCGGCAGTACGGTTATAAGATTCCCGGGAAAAAAATTATTATTAACATGGCCCCTGCAGATGTACGCAAGGAGGGATCGGCTTACGATTTGCCCCTTGCCATGGGGATTTTGGCCGCAACCGAACAGATTCATTGTGAGAACCTGGAACGCTACGTAATGATGGGAGAACTTTCACTGGATGGCAGTTTGGTGCCCATCAAAGGGGTGCTGCCCATTGCCATAAAAGCACGGGAGGAGGGCTTTGAAGGTTTGCTGCTGCCCAGTGCCAATGCCCGGGAAGCGGCGGTGGTGGATCGGTTGAAGGTATATGGTGTGGATTCCATTTTGGATGTGATCAAATTCTTTACCGGCAAAAGCGATTTGCAACCCACGGTGGTGAATACAAGGGAGGAGTTCTACCGGCATCTGAACCATTTTGAGAACGATTTCGCCGATGTAAAAGGACAGGAGAATGTGAAGCGAGCTCTGGAAATCGCTGCAGCCGGAGGGCACAACATCATTATGGTAGGGCCCCCGGGATCGGGAAAAACCATGCTGGCCAAACGAATTCCGGGCATCTTGCCTCCATTGAGCCTGAAGGAGGCCCTGGAAACCACCAAAATACATTCGGTGGCCGGTACCCTGGAGAAAGACAGTGCCTTGATGACCCAGCGGCCCTATCGATCGCCGCACCATACTATTTCGGATGTGGCCCTGGTGGGTGGGGGCACCTACCCCCAGCCGGGAGAAATATCCCTGGCCCATAACGGAGTTCTTTTTCTGGATGAGTTGCCCGAATTCAAACGAACCGTGCTGGAGGTAATGCGTCAGCCCCTGGAGGATAGAAACATTACCATTTCCCGGGCCAAATTCACGGTGGATTACCCTGCCAGTTTCATGCTGATTTCCTCAATGAATCCCTGTCCCTGTGGCTACTACAACCACCCGGACAAGGCCTGCGTTTGTCCCCCGGGGATGGTGCAGAAATATTTGAGCCGAATTTCCGGTCCCTTACTCGACCGAATTGATATTCATATTGAGGTGGTGCCGGTTTCCTTCGAAAAGATTTCGGAGCAGCGCCTTTCCGAACCGAGTCAGAGTGTGCGCGAAAGGGTGGAGAAAGCACGAGAGATTCAAACCCAACGTTTCCGCGAGGAGGAGGAGGTGCATTGCAATGCCCAGATGAACACCCGATTGTTACGTGAATATTGTCGACCCGATGAGGCCGGGCAGCAGCTGCTGAAGAACGCCATGGAGAAACTGGGCCTCTCCGCCCGTGCCTACGATCGTATCCTGAAAGTCTCCCGAACGATTGCAGACCTTTGCCAAGCCGAAAATGTGGAGAGCGAACACCTGGCCGAAGCCATCCATTACCGTAGCCTGGACCGGGAAGGGTGGGGTGGATAGAATGAAAAAGTTCCTGGTCCCTGGGGATGTCACCTCCCGTGCCTTTTAAGGTTTCTGGTTCCAAGTGTGTTACATTTTTTAGAAATGGACAGTTTTTTCAAAAACATAAAAAAGGGCTTGGTTATTAAAAAAAAGCCTTTACCTTTGTTCGTAAATTAACGAACGGATATGAGTGTCGAAGAAGTAACAACAGCCCAACAGAAAAGAATTGCCAGATATGCAAAAGCAATGGGACATCCCCTGCGCATGTATATCCTGGAATTGCTTTCAAAGCAAAGTTGTTGCTACAGTGGCGATTTAAGTAATGAACTTCCTGTCGCCAAATCTACCCTTTCTCAACATCTTAAAGAGTTGAAGAGTGCGGGTTTAATTCAGGGAGAAATTGAGGCTCCAAGAATTAAATATTGCATTAACCAGGAGAATTGGAAAGAGGCACAATTGCTTTTTAAACAGTTCCTGCAGATATAAAAAATTTACTTTTAATGTTCGTGTTTTTGCGAACAACGAACACTTCCTTCGATGGGGAACAGGACCAATAGGACATGTTGAATTGCTGGTTCCCGGGAGTTGGATCGTTTTGAGATGGAGATGATGTATCGGATAAGAATCCGGTAGATTGTTGACGTTTTATGGAAAAGAAATACCCTTGTTGTTCGTTGTTTTACGAAATACGAAGAAAACAAATTAATTCAATTAAATTATGGAAATTAAAGTTTTAGGAACAGGCTGTTCCAAATGCAAGACTCTGGAGAAAGTTACCAAAGAGGCTGTTGCAAAAGCCGGTGTTGAGGCAAGTGTAACAAAAGTTGAAGATATTGTTGAAATCATGCAGATGGGCGTTATGAGTACTCCTGCCCTGGTTGTTGATGGTAAGGTGGTGCTAACCGGTAAAATTCCTTCGGTGGATGAGATGGTGAAAATCGTAAGTAAATAATAGCTAATAGAAATCAGTGAAGGAAACGAACATGAATTTTTACATACCAAACTTCTCACAGAAGTAGGATTAAAAATCATGGTGAGTTTCATCTGATAAATAAATAGAATTACAAACAGATGAAAAAGATCATAAGTTTTTTAAGTCTTGTGCTGTTGGTTGGAGCGACGGCCGTTTCAGCTCAATGTTGCAGTGGTAAAAGTGCGCAGAACACCAAAAAGCAAAAAGCCTCATGTTGTTCGAGTGTACAAAAGACATCAGAAGTAAAAGCATACTATTTTCACGCTACTCGCAGATGTGCTACATGTATGGCTGTTGAAGATGTATCCAAAGCTGCTATCCAGGAAAACTTCGGGAAAAAGGTATCGTTTGAGTCAATCAATGTGGAAAAGGAGAGCGATTTGGTGAAAAAGTACAAAATTACCGGGCAAACCCTGTTGATTGTGCATGGCGATAGGAGCGTAAATTTAACCAATACAGCATTTCTGAATGCACGTACCAACCCCGATAAGTTGAAGAGTAAAATCAAGTCAACTATCGAGTCAATGTTGTAGGTATGGAGATTTTACAGAATTTTCTGGAAACCTCACAGTTTCCAATACTAAGTGCATTTATTCTGGGACTTATGACTGCTATAAGTCCCTGCCCTTTGGCCACGAATATTACCGCTATCGGATTCATCAGTAAGGACATTGAAAGTCAGCGAAAAGTGTTTGTAAATGGGCTGATCTATACTTTGGGACGTGCAATCACCTATACTTTTATTGGTGTCCTGTTCTTTTTCGGAGCAAGTCAATTCCAATTTGCAGGCTTCTTCCAGGAGTGGGGAGAAAAGCTGTTAGGCCCCTTATTGATTTTAATCGGTTTGTTTATGCTGGGGGTGGTAAAGATCAAGATACCGGGTGTTGGTTCCCTCACCACAAGAATGGAGCAGAAATCCAAAGGTGGATTTTGGGGCGTTCTGTTTCTGGGGATTGTTTTTGCCCTGGCTTTTTGCCCTTACAGTGGGGTGCTCTATTTTGGAATGCTGATGCCCATGACCATTAGTAATGTGAGTGGTTTGTATCTGCCCCTGTTTTTTGCACTTGCTACCGGGATTCCTGTGGTTGTTTTTGCCTGGCTGATAGCATTTAGTGTGGGGTCGATAGGTAATGTTTACAATAAGTTGAAGAGTTTTGAATTGTGGTTTAGACGGATAATTGCTGTTCTGTTTGTTGTGGTTGGAGTCTATTATGTGTTATCCATCTATTTTTAAAAAATTTATAAATACTGTTCGTGTTTTTGCGAATAGGAAAGGAGAGTACAATGAGAGAAAGAGTAATTGCTTTAAATAGGGATATGAATGGTTGGTTTCTACCAGCTCTTCTTTTACCGGTTTGGGTTTTGCTATACTGGAATTTACAGCCCATGGCTGATTTTGTTGTTGATCATCTGTTGAGAATGACGGCAGGAGCGCATCTAACGGAGACCCTTCGTTTCTTCATATTCGAAGTCCCGAAAGTAATGTTGCTGTTGGTGCTGATTATTTTTGGAGTGGGCATACTCCGCACCTATTTCACCCCTGAGAAAACCCGAAATATTCTGGAGGGAAAATCACTGTTTACCGGGAATATTCTGGCCTCCCTGCTGGGGATTATCACCCCTTTTTGTTCCTGTTCAGCGATTCCCCTTTTTCTCGGTTTTGTTGAGGCAGGCGTCCCATTGGGAGTCACCTTTTCCTTTTTAATTGCTGCCCCCATGATTAATGAGGTAGCACTGGTTTTGCTCGTTGGGCTTTTTGGTTGGAATGTGGCCCTGATCTATCTGCTTACAGGTTTAACCATTGCCATTTTTTCAGGATGGCTGATTGGAAAGTTGGGGCTGGAAAAATATGTGGCGGAATGGGTCTATGAGATCAAATCCAATCATCAGAATCATTTCGAGCAGGAGTATACTTTTTATGATCGGATAAAATCGGGTTACGCAGCAGTTCGTGAGATTGTGGGGAAAATATGGATTTACATAGTTCTTGGTATTGCAGTTGGGGCCGGTGCTCATGGTTATGTGCCCGAAGACTTTTTGGGCTCCCTTTTGGGAAAAGATAACTGGTATGGAGTTCCTTTGGCTATTGTTATGGGAGTGCCACTGTATTCCAATGCTGCCGGAATTATTCCAATTGTAAGTGTTTTAATTGAAAAGGGCGTTTCATTGGGCACCGCGCTTGCATTTATGATGTCGGTTGTAGCTCTTTCCCTACCCGAGGTAATCATTCTGAAAAAAGTGTTGAAATGGCAATTGATCACTGTATTTGTAGGGATTGTTGCATCGGGTATCGTTTTGGTCGGTTTTATTTTTAATCATGTGATGTGATTCATTTCTTGAATCAATATAGCGGTTGAAAGTTACAACTCCCTTTCCTTCCCAATCAGGGGGAAAGGGATTGTACTCCGGGCCGATTTGTAGAATTACCAATCCAGTAAATCCATTAGGGTTATGAATATTGAGAATTATGGAGATATTCCCCAGAAACTGGCCCCTGTTTTGAATGCGATATCGCATCCGGCCAGGATACAAATCATATTGCATCTTGCAAAATACGATGAATGCCAGGCTGGAAGTATCTCAGAAAACTTGCCCTTGGCGAGATCTACAGTATCCGAGCATCTGAACAGGCTGAAAGAAATTGGGCTTATCAATTGCAATGCCAGGGCCAACTATTTGTTTTATAGTCTCAATGAGGAAAAATTCAAATTAATAGTTGGTCTGCTAAAGGACTTTCAGTTGGCCGTTGAACAGTTTTCAGATAATAAAAAAGCATGTTGTAGCTTTAGTTCCAAGGGAAAAGGGGATACCCTTTAAGATCATCCCGGGAGATTTTCCCTCTGCTTGCAATATGTCGCAATAAATTGTAACAGAATGAAACAGATTCTAAGTTTTTTAGCATTGTTTCTTGTTTTAACCAGTGGCAAAACGTTTGCCCAAAACAAGGATGATGCTTTTCAATTCAATTTTAATAAATTAAAACCCATAGTCCAGGTATTTGGGACTGCATCTTACGATGTGGAAAACGATTTTTCCGATTATAGTATTGGTCGTGCACATCTTGGTTTTCAATACGAATTTAGCGAGAAATGGAGCGCCAAATTGATTGTTGACCGGGGCAGACCCACACACATTGGCCCCATTACGGTTACCGATATTGAGGGTAACGAATTGCTTGTTCAGAGCAATACCAAAGAGGGCAGTTACTACACCATGTTTCTCAAATTTGCGAGTTTGCGATGGAAGGTAAATCGTAATTTGAGTTTCGAGGGGGGTGCCATTCTTCAAAACCATTACATCACCCAGGAAAAGTTTTGGGGCTTGCGATATGTGGCGCAAACTTTTCAGGATAAGTACTGGAAGATCTCCAGCACCGACCTTGGGTTTATTGCACGGTATAAAATTAATGGATCAATAGCCTTGGATGCAGCAGTTACCAACGGGGAAGGTTCACGAGTTCATCAGGATAAGTATGGAAAAGTGAAATATGCTGCAGGTATTGATTTCACACCCTCTTCCTCGATTCAATCCCGAATCTGTTATCACAGTAAGCAGTCCGGTCAGAACCAGGCAAAAACCGAGCAGATGTTTTCGGCCTTTCTGGGACTTCACATCACCCCAAAAATGAAGCTTGGAGGGGAATACAACTACATGAGTAATCTTAACAACATAGATGACCTCAATAGTTATGGCTATTCTGTCTATTCAAACTATAAGATAGGTCGCAAAACCCTGCTGTTTGGCCGCTACGATCGTTTGCTGAATGATTTACCCCAAAATCAAAACAATCACCTACCCGTTGCTGATGGGCACAGTGTGATAGGCGGAGTTTCGTATGCTCCGGTGAAGCGGGTAAATGTTTCGGTGAATTACCAGGGATGGATAGCGGATGAAGCGAGTGGTTCCGATGAGAACAGAATCGTATTTAGTATGGCGTTTAACCTTTAGATAGTAAAACAATGGAAAATAAGAACGAAAAGTGCACCTGTGGTGCAGAAGCTCAAAAAATTGTAATGGCTTGTTCCGGAGCATCGGATGTGGGATTGATCTCGGATCAGGTGGCCCGTAGTTTACAAGTTGGCGGTGTCAGAAATATGAGCTGTTTGGCCATGGTGGGTGCCGGAATCGAAAACTCCATCGAGAGTTTTAAAAGCAAAGACCTTTTGGTGATTGACGGATGCCCCATTGCCTGCGGGAAGCGGATGATGGAGCACCACAATTTCGAGAATTACAAGCACATAGTAATTACGGAACAGGGGTTGAAAAAAGGAGAATCTCCTGCAACCACCGAAAATGTTCGGAAAATCTACCAAATAGCGGAAGAGAACTTCTAAACGCATATTGGCAGAAAACAGGTTAAATTATCAGAAGTCCTCCATCCACTTACTTTGAGGAGAGGTGCTTCAAAGAAAAAAGCCGCTATTCGTCGAAATGGCGGTTTTTTTCATACCATTTTTTAAAAAAATGGAAGTTATCTGCAGTAGCTGTTGGGGATTGTTCCTGGTTCCAAATGCGTTTGGGGAACGAAAGAAGAGGTTGATGGTCCTTTCCCGGATGCCAAATAGTGCACCTATTAAATTATCGTTTTCTTTTAGGAGCAGACGAGTGATGGAAGGAAAATGAACCGAACCAAATGCTTACAACAAATAGTAGCAAATATCTGCATTTGATTCGGTCATTGGTGTTTCTATCGTTTTTTTGAGCCAGAAACGATTAAAACGTAATTTCAGTTGTGGAATCCCATTCGTAATTGAATGCAATTTTCAAGTTGGAAGAACTTTTTACTACTGTTCCGTCATCCTTAAATACAACACCACTGCATTTGGTAATTGTATTTGCTTTTATATTAATATTTGGAATGTCAAGAGTAAAAACTTTTACATTTGAACTATCATAGCCTATTATTCTTGCCGTAGCACTTTCATAGGGAAAAGAATAAATGGTGAAAACCCTTTCCTTTTTTTCTCTGCCATCTTCTGTAAATAATAATCCCTCAGATCTGTTACTCCCATTGTGCGTGCAGTGGTAGTCAGTCATATATATATGGTTTCGAGTGTCTAGTAGCTCAATGTCAACTCTATCAATATTATCAGGAATCTTATCATTGAAGGAGAGTTGAAATTTTCCGTTTAACCTATTCAAAGTAAGGTCGGTTTCAAGAGTTTCTTCTCCTATGGTTATACTTTTGGTAATTCCAAAGAAATTATCTCCATTTTCACTTCGCATGCCAAAGTAGAGTTCTGAAAAATTTTCTTCGTTTTTTGTGGAAATTTCTGGGTAGCCTTGATCATTTGCATGACACGCCCCAAGGACGATATAATAATTACCAGCTTCCAATTCATCGTGAATAACTCCAAAATCAGAATCCTCTCTTGTTTGTTCGATCTGGTGAACGTAGTCTCCGTTTTCTTTGTATACGATATATTTTAAATGATTAACTTCTTTTTCAGCCGGATCACTTTTTATCGTTTCATTTGTTTGGGTAAATGTGCTAACGTTGAAAACAACTTTCTGAAGTTCTTTTTGATGGCTTGAGTTTTCCTCCTTGCTACATGATAGTAAGGCTGTTGTCAGAAGTAAGCCCAGGAATAAATTTCTCATATATTAACATATTTGTGCGTGAATTTAAAGCAAATGTAAATATTATGATTATTTTAAAAGGTGTCAGGATTGTCAAGTTTTCTAAAAACGTCTATTTAAAATAATTCTTACGAGAAACTACAGCAATTTAAAATATTGAAAAGTCCTTGGAATAATAGTTAGAAGCTAAATGATTTGGCAAACAGAGTTTAATGATAGAGAAAATTGATTTTTTTCTTGAGGATATGTATGTCAAAACCTTTTTACCAATTTGTTTTTCTCTTTTCTGAAATCCGTGTTTTTTGTATTGGAAGTATAGGCTCCAAAACGTAGAAACCAGGGTGGTACCGCAGAAGGTCGAATTAGAGGAAAGGTAACGTATTGCTTAGCATTAGGGGGAGAATAAAAACTATGAGGTTTCAAGTTTGTTTTGAAAACGAAAGTAGAGGTTGATGATCTTTTCCTGGAGGGGAAGGATTATTGTAGCAAAAGATTGTATGCAAAAAAGCGGCGCCGCAGTTGGCAGAAGCAATGGGGGGAGCAGTATTTGCGATCCAATTATTGGCGAGTAATCCGTGATAAGAGTTGAAAAATGCACAATACTGTTGTTGACAATTTGACAACGACTGAGAAAATTTCTATCTTTAGATATAGAACGGATAGCATTCGATTGAAAACTATATCTATACAGAACACTGGAGAAGCACAGGCAACAGTAAAAACGGGCTACCGATGAACATTATTTCAAGGAAAAAGATTCTCGAATTTGTTAAAAAGCACAACCAGGCGAAAATTCCATTGTTTGCTATTTATGAGACCTTGGAAAAAGGGAATTTTAGGAACAGTCAGGAAATTACAGAGGCCTTTCCCCGATCCAGTGCAAGAAGAAACAACCAGATTGTCTTTCGGGTCAAAGGAAACGCTTACCGAATGATCATTCAGTTTGATTATTCAAGACAGATTGGTTTTATCAAGTTTGTGGGCACACATGCCGAGTACGATAAGTTGTAGTAATTTGAAGAATACGGAAGAGATGAAAACCTGGAAAGTTATTAAAACAGAGGAGGAATACGACAAGGCCATTGCCAGGGTAGAGCAACTGATGGAACTTGCTCCACCGGCCAGCACCCCCGAGGGGGATGAGTTGGAGCTACTCGCAGTTCTAATTGCCAATTACGAAAAAACGAATTACGAAATCCCCGAATTGGATCCCATTGAGGTGATAGAGTATTTTCTGGAAGAGCGGGGATACCAGCGAAAGGACCTGGTGAACGTGATCGGTGACAAAACCCAGGTTTCCCGAATTCTCAACCGAAAAAGAAAATTAACCCTGGATATGATTCGAAAATTGGAGAGCTTCCTCTCCATCCCCATTGAACTCCTTACCCGAGACTATGAACTTGCGGAATAGGCGGAAGGAGGATTCGATATTTTTCGGTGCAAATGGCTGGCTACAAGAATAACAACAACGATTCATTTGGTGGCGATACTCAGGAGAAAGATAGCGCCCTAATGCTCCAGCGGCCCTATCGATCGCCGCACCATACTATTTCGGATGTGGCAAAAATTATTTAGGAGGGGGAAAGTACTTAATAGATCTTTTACGCCTCTTTGATCCAGATTTGGAGGAAAACGACAACGAACGCATAATTATAATGTGTGTGTGCTTTGGTCTTATGATGGGAGGGTATATTTTGTTTCAAGTATTCGAATAAAATTACCAGTAATATTTAGGATTAAAACGGAAATGTAAAAATTATATCTGGTGTCTTTATTGTTGTTTAGTAAACTCAATTTATCATTTCTTCTTATTAAGTGAATATAGTGGAGTATTTGAAAGAGTATTTAATTCAAATAATTTACTAATTTTGAAATAAATATGTTAAAAATCATAAAACTATATGCAGACAAAAGAAGTCAGATTTGATATTAGGTATACAGGTGGTGAAGCAGAAGAGAATAAGCTTGACTTGTATAATGCAAGTAATTCAATTTTAGGCTTATCAAAAGCTTTAGCAATTTCTACACACGCTTTAGTATCTAAAGGGGAGGTTCGTAAAAATGGTGCTACAATACCAAATGTGAAATTATACCTTCATCCTCCCAAAAAAGGTAGTTTTGTTGAAAGTGTATCTGTATTTTTTGAAAATGCAGCAGTACAGGCAATTGGAATCAGTACTATTTCTGCAGCTTTCTGGGCAATGCTTGAATATTCTTTTAAGATTGCAACAGGGCAAGATTGTGATGTAGTAAATCCTACCGTTAAAAAAATTATAAGAGAAAAAGATCTTATAGATCTTGAATTAGCTGACGTACTTGAGAAGCCACTGCAGCAGTTACATAGGCCAATAAAAGGTGGGGCTGGTATGAATATTGAAATAAATAGACCCAGAAAAGGGACAGTAATTAATTTTGACTCTGCCACGAAAAATTATGTGTTTTCAACTATACAGGCCGGAATCAAAGATGACTTAGTTGGGAATGTTACTAAATACAATATAATAACTGGTTACGGCCGTTTTTATGATGATGAGCTAGAACGAACCTTACCATTCAATATTGATAAAGATAAGATTAGTGTAGAGCATGAATTGCTTATACGCTGGTCTCTATTTAATGCCGATTTTGATGATGGAGGGAAGATTTGCTTAACGGCTAGCGTGGTTAATGATAAGGCAAATAATGCAAAAAGGTATATTGTAACAGGAGCAAAAAAAATTGATGATGATTATGAAGCTGGGGAAGAAGCAGTTTAGTGCAATATTAAAATTTATTAGATCGCCTTATTTGGCTCTTTTTGTAACGATTTTTTTAGGAGTGGGAGCATTCGTATATATTCCTCATAACAAAGAACCATCTTATAACATAACATCTCCAATCACTGTTTTGGATAATCAAAATTTGGATAGTGATTTTAAATTTTTTTGGAAAGAAACTGAATTAAATAATATCAGCCAGATTGATCTAACAATTTGGAATGATGGGGATGAATTTATTGATTATTCAGATTTCGTCAAAAGTTCTCCTATTAAATTACAATGTGTTGGTAAGGTAAATATTCATAATGTAAGAATTATAGAGCGTAGTAGATCTGAAATTGCAGTTTCCACGAAAATTATTGAAAATGATTCGATGCAATATATCCTCTTTTATTTAAAAGGAGAAGAAGCATTAGAATATCTTGATGGTTTTAAGGCTAAGATTACATACTCTACTCAAGAAGAAATTGATTGGCTCCTTGAGGGGCGTGTGAAAGGTGCAAAAAATGGATATGGTTTTGAAGAGATACCTTTAACGAAAGAATCTTCAAGTCCAGTTAGTATATACGTTTCCATCTTTTTGTTCCTCATTGTAATCATTCGAATAATTGTATCTTACAAAAAAGAAAAGGCTATTATTTTTAAAGGATGGGAAATTGTTTTCATAATATGTTACCTAATGATAACATACTTTATACCTTTAATATTTGATAATATTAGAGATTTCAATTGGCTTTAATTCTACTCTAAAAAAAACCTCACCAGCTGGCAAAAGACTGAAGAGGTGCGAATAACAAAATTTGTGCAAAAACTATTGTAAAAACTCCCCTCCCTACTTCTTCCGTAATATCAGGATATTGCAGGTGATTATGACCCCGGCTGCTTTTAAGGTAGTCCCGGGAAGTTTTTAACCTTTCCCTGTGAGTTTTGATCTGTCCCGGGTGAATTTCTCCCTTTCCCGGCATGTTTTCAGGGGCCTACAACTGGTTTGGGGGTTTCCCGGGTAAATTTCTGATTCTCCCGGGCGGTTTTTTACATCTCCCGGGGTATTTTAAGTCGTCCCGGGGGGTAGGATACCACCCCGGGCGGGACTTTCAGAGCTATTGGTGTATTTCTTCCTCTTTTCTTTTATTGGAGGTTTTACGGTGGTAGCCGCTGCTGTAGTGCTCCAGTTTTTCGGCATCCTTCCAGAACACGAATTTTCCGTATTCGCGAATCTCGTCTACCAGCTCCTTGAGGTGGGTATAGGCTCGGTCGCGCAGCAGTTTGGCCTCGCTGTTGGTTTCCCGTGCTCCATTCACCTGTGCCAGCAATCCTGCCAACCGGTCGGAGGTATCAGCCGCCAGATCCAGCTTGGTCATGTCGAAATTAATGGCCTGCAGGGGCTCCGGATGCTTCCTGCCAATGTTGGCGTAGTCGTTCAGATCCTGAATCAGGTCATCGTGTCCATTTCCTTCGGCAATCTCCTGGATGCTTTTCCGTCTTGCTTCATCGTTTCGGTAGGCAAAGCGGAAGGTGTGCTCCAGTTCGGCCTGCAGATCGAAAGCCATGGGGGTTTCTTCCTTCCAAAGGATTTCAGAATTCTCCTTTTCGTGCTTCTCATCAATCCAGTCGGACTGGGCCTGGTGCAAGGCTCCGGCCCGAACCAGTAGTTGGGCAATTTTCGTTTCACCCAGGCCTGCCCTTTGGAGTTCAGCCAGGTCCTTGTTTGCCCAGTAGTACAGATTTTCTGCTTCCTGGGTTGCCGTTTTTGCCGGCATGTTTAAGGGTTTTAAATTTTCTTTTGGAATGGCATTTAATGTTTCCAAAAGGGCATTCAAATCATCTGTGTGTGCCATAGAATTTAGAATTATGGTTGGACCAGGGGCCTAACCGATTAAACACTTAACGAAACGAATAACTATCTGTAAGTTAACCATATTTGAAGGATTGGACAATGAAAAAATTAAGAAAAATGTTAAATTGTTGTGCATCCCTGATGCTGTAAGGGGTATAGGAGTTTGTGGCGTAAGTGTCAGGAATACAGTAGTTCCGTGTGGAGTTTCCCTAAGGATTCTCTCTCGTCCTGTACAACCAAAAGAGAAGGCTGGTTACCGCAGTTTCTACCAAGATGGACGGAAAAAAGGGAGGAGGTTTTGCATCTTAGAATTGACGCCTGTTGGGAGGTGAGCAGGTAGGGATGAGGGGGTATAAAAATGGAAATATACAATTCTGATCGTCATCCTGAATTTATTTCAGGATCTCATTATCAATGATTAAAAGATAAACTCCGTTGAACTCGCAAGCCCGGTTCTGAAACATCCCAAAAGCTTTCGGGATCAGAATGACAGGAACTTTTATTTTTGTCCATCTTCCTTTCCCCAATCCTCTTTTCCCGGGCAAAACCAAGGTGGCCCCTCTTTTTTATGATTGGCGGAAAATACTCAAATTGCTCTTTACTACCGAAATCGATTGTTGGTGAGGTGGACTTTCCGCTATGTTTTCTTACTTTTGTTATTAGAATTAAAAAATTATTCATTTTCGTATGGGAAATAAAGTAAACGATCCGATTGCAAGATTGATGGGCTTGCGATACAAGTCGCATCCCTGGCATGGGCTTGATGTGGGCGATGATGCACCCAACTCGGTGATGGCTTTCATTGAGATGGTTCCTACCGATACTGTAAAGTATGAGGTGGACAAGGTGAGTGGTTACCTGAAAATTGATCGTCCCCAAAAATATTCCAATGTGATTCCGGCATTGTACGGATTTCTACCTCAAACCTATTGTGGTGAAACAGTGGGAGAATATTGTGGCGATCGTTCCGGAAGGGAAGGAATTAAGGGGGATGCGGATCCTTTGGATATTTGTGTTTTGACCGAGCGGTCCATTGCTCACGGCGATATTATTGCTGAGGTGCGTCCCATTGGCGGTTTCCGTATGATTGATGGAAATGAGGCGGATGATAAGATTATTGCAGTACTTAACAACGATGCTACCTACGGGGAGTTCAAGGATATTGCCGACTGTCCGCAAGTGATTCTGGATCGCTTGAGACACTACTTCCTGACCTATAAGGATATGCCCGGTTTGGATCGTCAGGCCGAAATTACCCACGTTTACGGGGTGGAAGAGGCTCACGAGGTAATTGTTCGTTCGATGAACGATTACAAGCAGCGTTTCGAGAATCTGGAAGATATTTTGAAGCACGTGTAGTTTTTTCGAAGCTTTCGATTTGTAGGTAGGTTACAAGTTAGAAGCTCCAAGCTGCAAGCCACAAGCTAGTAGTAGTGTGATAGGCCTCTGGTTGGTAATTGCCTGCTGTAAGAAATTTGAAGAATGCCTGTAACAGGCTAAAAATAGAAAGCCCGGTTTTGCCGGGCTTTTTCTATTTTTAAGGGCTAAGCGTTTTTAAACGAATTAAGGTCTGATTAACAACCTGAGTTCGATTTAAAAAAATAGAATCTATATATAGAAATTCAAAACTTTTCGTCATTCCGAATTTATTTCGGAATCTTTTAATTGAAAAGAACAGATCCTGATCCCGAAAGCTTTCGGGATCAGGATGACGATTGTTGTAACTTGAATCATAGCAATATCCTTTAATCAGATAAATTCAAGATATTAATAATCGAACTCAGGTAAATAATAACCTTCCGAAAATTAATGCACCCCCAATCGAATATTTCCTAATTTAAGGTGGTGATCTGAATTATGGGATTGTCATTCTTTTGAATCGATTGGTAAAGGGCGGAAAAGTTTTCGATACCGTGTTCCTTTAAAAAATTTACATTGGCTTCCTCGGCCTTAATTCGTTTGAATTTTTCAAGAAAGGAGACTGCTGTCCATCCATTAATTACCTGGTCGTTTTCGGTTATTTGATCGGGCCAAAAGTAGGGGGTCAAATTGTTCGTAGTAATTGTGGAATCCAATTTTGGAACCAGAAGCAGTTTATCATCCTGTTTTGAGTAGAGAATGTTTTTCCTGCTTCCCTCGTTTTTGAAAGTTAGGTAGAGATAGTTGGCTGATTCCTGAATTCTATTCAGCCAGGAATAGTTGTCAGAAGATTTCTCGAAGGCTTCTATGTCGCCCAAAAATCGAAGGGGAAGGGTGTTGAAGCCTTTCAAAATATAGTGGGGAATCAATTCCAGTTTTTCTGTATTTACATAGAAAAGAGTGTCCGATAAATACTGGTGAAAGGCGATCTGGTTTTTCTTTTTGTATAGGGCCCCAACGTGATGGATAAGAAAAGGATTACCTGTTAGTTTAAATTTTAAAAAATTGTTAAAGGTTTTCAAGGTATCTCCTTGGGTGTTTACCACAACTATACTGTGTGGTTGGTTTCCTAAAATATTCAGAGGGTAGCTTACATAGTTTCCATTCCCATTGTCGATGGTTTGCCAGGATTTTCCAATGGGGATCTTTTTTATGAACTTGCCCTTGATATCGTACACCTGAATTTTATCCTGCATGTAATCGTAGATACAGATCTGTTTGGCTTTTCTGTCGATGGAGAAATTGAATGCTGAGAGATATTCTCCTGGGCCTTTGCCAACGGAGGCAAATTTGCTAATGAATTTTCCCTTTTTGTTGAACAGAAAAAGTTGATCGTTGGAAAGGATAAAAATAGTGTCCCGGTAGAGATCAATTTGATCTAAGCTTTCAATGGCACAATCCTCATTGAATTCCAGGGGGATTAATTGGATGTGTTTCACCATTTGAGTTGCATCGATGGACTGTTTTTCGTTCAAATCCGCCAATTGGATGGTTTTGATTGAGGTATCCTCAATGGATTGATTGCAGTTTGTCAGGGCAAATCCGGCGGAAACAACCACCAGAATCAGGATACTTCTTTTGAGTAGTTGAGAACATTTTTGAAGCATAGAGTTTACCAGTTTTAGTGAGGGGAGGAAGCTCCGAGTTGTTTTGCGAATTGGAATTGAACCTACTCCTTTACAATGTGAACTCTAAAACTAGTTAAATTTACATAATATTGAAAGAGGTGAGTGTTAATTAAAGTGAAATTAGAAAACCTAACCACAAAGTTTACTCAAAGGGCACAAAGAATCTTTAGACTCATTTTCCTTTGCGTTCTTTGCGAAATACTTGGCGTTCCTTTGTGGTTCGTAATCGGTTTTACTCCTCAATGGCATCCTGCTCCCTCATTTTGTCCAGCAGATTTTGGGGCAAGCGTTTTTTCACTTTGGCTCCCAGTTCGCGAATGCTTTCGGCCCGTCGAACCAGGTTGCCTTTGCCATCGGATAGCTTCTTCATGGATTCCTGGTAGGTGGTGTGGGTTTCTTCCAGTCGTCGGCCCAGTTTCTGCAGATCTTCGGTAAAGGCCACAAACTTATCGTAAAGGGCACCTCCTTGTCGGGCAATCTCCATCACGTTCCGGTTCTGGTTCTCCTGTTTCCAGATGGAGGCAATGGTACGCAGGGTAGCCAGAAGGGTAGAGGGGCTCACGATAACAATCTTGCTGTCCCAGGCATAGCTAAACAATTCCTGGTCGGCTTGCACGGCCATGGCAAAAGAGGATTCAATGGGCACAAACATTAATACAAAGTCGGGGGTGTTCAAACTCGCGGAGCTTTGGTAATGTTTTCCGGCCAGTTCCTTTACATGGGCCTTCAGCGAAGCGATGTGTTCCCGAACGAATTTCTCCTTGTTCTCTTCGCCATTGGCGTTCACGTAGCGCTCGTAGGCCACCAGCGAGACTTTGGAATCGATGATGATGTGCTTCTCTTCCGGTAGGCGGATGATTACATCGGGCCGGATTTGCTGGCCATCGCCGTTTTGGGTCACCACCTCCCGTTCGTATTCTTCCCCTTTGTTCAATCCGGATCGTTCCAGGATTCGTTCCAGTACCACTTCGCCCCAGTTTCCCTGCTTCTTCACATCCCCTTTCAGGGCCTTGGTCAGGTTGTTGGCCTCGTCGCTGATTCTGCTGTTCAGTTCGTATAGTTTTTTTACTTCCTCCTTCAGGCTGATTTTGTCGCGCAGCTCCTTGTCGTAGGTTTCCTCTACTTTTTTCTCGAAAGCCAGCAATTTTTCCTTTAGCGGATTCAGGATCTCGCCCATGTTTTTCTGGTTGGATTGGGTAAATTCCTGCGAATTCTGTTTTAGAATGCGGGTGGCAATGTTCTCAAATTCTGTTTGAAGGCGTTCCTGTAGCTCCTCCAGTTCCATTTTCTGATTGGCCAGCTTCTCCTCCAGGTTTTTCTGTTCTGTAGTGGCAATGGAATTCAATCGGTTCAGGTTCTCGTTCTTTTCCCGTGCCTGAGCAAGGAATTCGTGCAATTCCTGTTTTTCGCGCTGCAAATGGAGGTTTCGTTCCTGCAAAATGGAAGTATTTTGTTCCAGGCGGTTCATATCCTGTTGATAACTTTGTTCCTGTTTTAAAAGTTCCACCCGGTTTTGGGCTTTTACTTTCGATAATTTGATTCTGCTTGTCAGGAAGGCAAAAAGAAAGCCCAGTACAAGGCCTCCAGCCAGAAAGATGAATTCCATATTTTTGATATTGTGATTTTGTATATGCTAAGTAAAGGAATTTATTTGGAATTGAGGAGAGGAATCGGTCGGGTCTTTTCCAATTGATCATTCATATCATGAAAACAAAAAAAGCAGCCCATCGGACTGCTTTTATCTATTTTGCTTTTTCGAATTCTTTTACTTCCATTTTTTCGCCGTCGAAAACGGCATAGCTGAAATGGGTGATCCAGTCGCCGGTGTTGATGTACCGGCTCGAATTGCCCAGGTCGATATTGCAGGGCCAGTGGCGGTGTCCAAACACGAAGTAGTCGTAGTGCACCTTCTTCAGTTCTTCTTTGGCAAACAGCACCAGCCACTCCTTATCGGGTCCCCTAAAGCTGTCAGCTTCCACTTTTCCATCCTTTAATCTACTGTGTGACGACCAGCGATGGGCCAACCAGATAGACAAGTTGGGATGGATGCGGGCGAAACACCATTGCAGAATGCGGTTGGTAAAAATCTTTTTCAGGAGTTTGTAACTCTTGTCAAAAGGTCCCAATCCATCTCCATGGCCCAGAAAAAACTTTTTCCCCTTAATTTCGGTACTCCATTCCTTCTTGTGTACGATTACCCCCACCTCTTCGGGAAGGTAATCGAATACCCAGATATCATGGTTCCCTGTGAAAAAATGCACCGGAATTCCACGGTCGGTTATTTCGGCCAGTTTCCCCAATACCCTTGTGAATCCACGAGGTACTGCTCTTTTGTACTCAAACCAGAAATCGAAGATATCGCCCATCAGATAGATGGCTTCAGCATCCTCTTTTACCTGGTCGAGCCATTTTACAAAAAGCTTTTCCCGTTCTCTGTTGTTGTTTAGAGCAGGTGCTCCCAGGTGGACATCCGAGGCAAAGTAGATTCTCTTTTCACTCATTGCTTGAAGCCTTCCCCTCCTAGTTCAATAATTCCTGAATTTTTTCTTCCAGTGCTACTCCGTACAGGTTCTTTCCTACGATATCTCCTTTCTTATCGATTAGGTAGTTCGATGGAATTTGCTGAATATTGTAGGTGCGAGCCGCGATGGCACTTCCGTTTTCAGGATTGCAAACATTGATCCACTTCAACTTATCCTGTTGAATGGCATTGATCCACTGCGATTTGTTCTGGTCTACCGAAACCTGGTAGATTTCAAGACCTTTGCCATGGTATTTGCTGTAAATCTTTTTCAGGGTCTTGTTCACCTTGCGCGAATTGGCATCACGAGCCGACCAGAAGCTCAAAACGATGAATTTTCCTTGCAATGAGCTCAGTGCAATGGAATCGCCTTTTGTATTGGGAAGACTGATGTCGGGATAGTTCGTGCCAACCTGATCAATCAGTTTCTTCATTTTCATGTTGTTGATAGCAGATTGCATTGTGCTAAGGTTGTTCAGGATGGCGGTTGTATATTCCGAATTGGGATACAATGCCTTCATGGAAGAGGCCACAATTTTTACAAATTTGATGTCCTTGTTTTCGTTTAGGGTGTAGTTCTCCTTGTCCACCTTTTGATACAATGCCATGTAGCTGGAAAGTGAGGTGGCATTTTTCATGATGAAGTTGATGGAAAACTCACGTTGCTTTTGAATGGCTTCCACATAGTCAGCAGTCAGATTCTGTGCGATTCGATGGTAATCCGGCTGTCCCTGTTTCTCTTTGGCTTCCTTTACAATGGCCGCCAATTTGTCTTTGGTAATGTGCAGTTGATCGTTCAAATCCTGCACCAGTTTCGAGCCTTTGGAACCTTCCACACTGTAGGCACGGTCCATTTTATTCCCGTCGATTAGCAGGCTTAGCTGCTCCTGAGGTTCTGTAAGAAGGGTGATAATTTTCCCGTTGGATAGGCGCAGAATGTAAAATTCAGGTTGGGTGGATTTTACTTTGAAATCGAATTCTCCATCCTTGTTCAATTGAATTGAATCTACGGTTTCTGTTTTGGCCACATGAAGTTTGTCCAGGTAAAGAGTTTTGCCTTCTGCATTCCTTATGGATCCTTCTATCTTAACTACATCAGTTTGATTACAGGCCCAAAATAACAAAAGCGGAAGGGCCATTAATAGTTTTTTCATATTTCAATAATAGTTTTTTATAAGGTATTCCCGTTTCATTTTGGGGAAGACAGCCATTTTCTCCTTATCCGGAGGGTTGAATCTGTTTCTATGGCTAACTTTCTACCTTAAAGGTTCATTTTTAGTTGTTGCAAGAACTTTTTGAGACGTTTACCTGCACCCCAAATTGGCAGTAAACGGATCTCGTGTTCTAAGCAATCAACCTAGTTATTCAAGTATTTGGTTAGTAATGCTCGTACTACCTGCGGATTGGCTTTCCCCTGAGTGACTTTCATGACTTCACCCATAAAAAAGCCGATAAGATTCATCTTGCCAGCCCGGTAGTTTTCAACTTCGACCGGAAATTTACTAATTATTTCCTGTATAATCACCATTAAATGTTCATTGTTGCCTGTTTGAATCAGGTTTTCCTTGCGGGCAAGCTCCAGCAGATCTGAATTAGGCGTTTTTAGAAGCAAAGGGAATAATTGGTTAACAGCTGTATTATGAGTTATATTTCCTTCCCCAATCATATTGATGAGGCTGGCCAATTGTTCGGGGGGAATGTCCAGAGCTGTGATTTCTTTTTTTGTTTCCTTAAGGTGAGCCTGAATAGGCCCCATCAGCCACTTGATAATTTCTCGGTACTGCTTGGTAAATTGTGCAGTTTGACGGAAAAAGGTCCCCGTTTCCGGGGAATCAACAAGCCATTGGGCCTGGTTGGTTTTCAATTGATATTCTTCTGCGAATTGTTTTTCAAGTTCCCAGGGCGAGGTTGGGAGCTGTTTCCGGAGGGTGTCAATTTCGTTTTGCTGAATTTGCAAGGGGGGCAAATCCGGTTCGGGGAAATAGCGGTAATCCTGAATTTCCTCCTTGGTTCGAAGGGGAAGGGTTTGGTTGCGTCCAGGATTATACCTGCGGGTTTCCCGTTTCAGTTTCCCATTGCTTTGCAAAATTTCCTTCTGGCGCAGGATTTCATAGTGCAGGGCTTTTCTTACAAAATTCATGGAATTGATGTTTTTGACCTCAACTTTCAGGTTGGGATCGAATTGATCCCGGTGCTGAACCGAGATGTTGGCGTCGCATCTCAAACTTCCCTCTTCCATGTTGGCATCACTAATTTCCAGGTGACGCAGCAAACGACGGATTTCTCGGACAAAGGCATGTGCTTCTTCCGGATTTTGAATTTCGGGAGCAGTAACGATTTCCAGTAGGGGAACCCCGCTACGGTTCAAATCAATCCGGGTAAAGGGATCTCCCTTTTGGTGGGAGCTCTTGCCCGAATCTTCTTCCATGTGGATTTGCTGCAGGGCAATCTCTCTAATTTGATCCCCTATCCGGATGGGAATTCTTCCTCCCTTACAGATGGGATTTTCCTGCTGGGTTATCTGATAGCCTTTGGGAAGGTCGGGATAGAAGTAATTCTTGCGGGAAAATTGACTTTTGCGGTTGATTCGACATTGACAAGCCAATCCGAGCAGAATTGCCGCATGAACCAATTGTTGATTCACTCTGGGCAGTGTACCCGGATGCCCGAGCGAATAGGGACTGATCATTGTATTGGAATGTTCTCCATAGCGATTGGGATCAGCCGAGAAGGCTTTACTTTGCGTCTTTAGCTGCGCATGGATTTCAAGGCCAATTGTAATTCGCAAGCTGTCACTTTTGTTCGTCATTGAATTGGAAAATCTGTTTTGGTATGTCGAAGATAAGGAATCACAACTGATAAACAATTGTAAGTAACCATGAAGTTGGTTTCTTTGATTCTTTTGAAATCCGGCCTGTCAATTTATGCGAAGATTTTTCGAAATAAAGAGAAAAAGAAGTGCTGTTTTATGCCGATAGGGGATGAGCTTCGATACTGTCGGAGGATCTCCTGCGGGCTTCCGGGGTATACTTCCCATTTTTTTTCTATTTTTGGGAACATAAATTGACAGGCCGGATTTTGTTTCTTCTGGTTGGAGGAAAACCAAAAGGAAAACTTTCCGTTTCAACAATAGGAGGACCGGCTAATACAGCAAGAGAACAAGGGATGAAGGTATATACCGATTTGAAGGATTTTAAGGCCGTAAATCCGGTGGTCACCATCGGAACATTTGACGGCGTTCATCTGGGGCATCGAAAGGTAATCCATCGATTACAGGAACTGGCCCATCGGGTGAAGGGAGAAACCGTAATTTTTACTTTCTATCCGCATCCCCGCCTGGTTCTTAATCCGCAGGATAACAGTTTGCGACTCATCAATACTTTAGAGGAGAAAAAGGTGCTTTTGGAGGCTGCAGGAATTGATCATCTTGTTGTTTTTCCGTTTACCCTTGAGTTTTCCCGTTTATCGTACACCGAGTTTGTTGAAAAGATTCTGGTGAACCAGATGGGAATGAAGTACCTGGTGGTGGGCTACGATCACCGTTTTGGACACAACCGGGAAGGTGGTTACGAGGATTTGAAAGTTTTTGCAGATCAGTTGAATTTTCAGATCGAACGGCAGGAAGCTTTGAATATGGATGCCATTAATATTAGCTCTACTAAAATCCGAAAAGCCATTGGGGAGGGAGATATACGGAAAACCAACCGATATCTTGGCTACAAATACTTTATCAAAGGTGATGTGGTGGATGGACAGAAACTGGGACACAAAATAGGATTTCCAACCGCTAATATCGATCCTCAGGAAAGCTATAAGTTAGTTCCCCGCGATGGTGTTTATGCTGTTGAAGTGGATATTGATGACGAACGCTACAAAGGAATGCTTAATATTGGGGTGCGGCCTACCGTAAATACACTCCTTGACAAACGAAGCATTGAAGTGAATATCTTCGATTTTGATAAAAACATCTACTACAAAAATATCTCCATTATTTTTCACGAGCGTATCCGTGATGAGAAGTGTTTTAATAGCCTGGATGAATTAAAAGCTCAATTGGCCAGGGATAGGCAAAGAGCTCTTGAGATATTGAAATAGAACCCCAATGGGGATAAAATAAGAAAACCTCCGGCTACCGACCGGAGGTTTTTCATTCTATCGCATTCTCTTAATTAGGTGTGGTTTGTCCCATTTACTTGTACCGGGTCAAGTTGTTCCTTCTTTTGAGGATTTTTGTTTTTTTCTTGTTTTGGTGTGGGCGTTTGATTGTTGCTTTTTTCCTTTTGAGGGATTCGCATGCCGTAGAAGCTACGATACACGAAAATCAATCCAATAATCAGGAAAGCCCATCCAATGTTTCGGGAGAGCATTGCTTCACCCCCTTTGATCAATTCAATGGAGATTTCCGCAGCCAGAAGTCCGAACAGGGTCGAGAACTTAATGATCGGGTTCAGGGCCACAGAAGTAGTATCCTTGTAGGGATCACCTACGGTATCACCAACTACAGAAGCTTCGTGAAGAGGAGTATTCTTCTCCTTCAGGTCTACTTCCACAACTTTCTTGGCATTGTCCCAGGCTCCTCCGGCATTGGCCATGTACATGGCCTGGAAAAGTCCGAAGATGGCAATGGAAATCAGGTAGGCCACAAAAAAGTTGGGGTCGATAAAAGCAAAGGCCAGGGTAAGACTCAACAGTACGATAAAAATGTTCCACATCCCCTTTTGGGCATATTGGGTACAGATTTTAACCACCGATTTGGAATCGTTAATGTCTGCCTCCTCCTTTTCCAAATTGATGTTCTTTTTAATAAACTCTACCGCACGGTAGGCTCCGGTGGTTACAGCTTGCATTGAAGCGCCAGAGAACCAGTAGATAACTGCTCCACCACTAATGAAACCTAATAGTACGGGAGCATCGGTAAGTTCAATTTGCAGGAGACCTGCTTTTTTCAGTATAAGAATAATGGAAAAGATCATGGTGGTAGCACCAATCACTGCAGTACCGATCAGTACGGGTTTGGCAGTGGCCTTGAAGGTGTTTCCGGCTGAATCGTTTTCCTCCAGAAAATGTTTTCCGGTTTCGAAGTTGGGTTCAAAGCCGAAATCTTTGGTTATTTCTTGCTTGATTCCCTTGATTTGCTCAATACGTGAAAGTTCAAATACGGATTGAGCATTGTCTGTTACCGGACCGTAGCTGTCAACAGCAATGGTTACCGGTCCCATACCAAGGAATCCGAACGCTACCAAACCAAAGGCAAAAATGGAAGGATAATCCATAAAGACATTCAGTTCCATACCACTAATAAAGAAGGCAATTCCCATGAGTGCAGCGATTACCATACCTTTCCAGAATGCGGAGAAGTTCCCGGCTACCATACCTGAAAGAATATTCAGAGAAGGTCCTCCTTCACGGGATGCGATTACCACTTCGTCTACATGGCGCGATTTTGAGCTTGTAAACGCTTTGGTGAATTCCGGAATCAATGCTGCAGCCAGGGTACCGCAACTAATTATGGTGGATAGTTTCCACCACAATCCAGTACCTTCCATTCCAGGCATTTCGGCCAATAGAAAGTAACTTGCCAGGTAAGTCGCCGCAATTGAAACCGTAGAGGCGATCCAGATTAAAGAGGTAAGAGGAGCTTCAAAATTAAATTTTAAGGCTTTCCCGTACTTTTGTGCGGATATGATATTATTTATTTCGTAGGAAAGGAGTGAGGTAACCACCATTAAAAGGCGCATCACAAAAATCCAAACAATAAAAGAGGCTTGAAATTCCATACCGGTTACAGCCAGTATAATAAATGTAATCAGGGCGACACCGGTTACACCATAGGTTTCGAAACCATCGGCGGTGGGGCCTACACTATCTCCAGCATTGTCGCCTGTACAGTCGGCAATAACACCTGGATTACGAGGATCATCTTCCCCAATGTTGAATACAATCTTCATCAGGTCGGCTCCAATGTCCGCAATTTTTGTAAAGATTCCCCCTGCAATCCGCAGGGCTGATGCTCCCAGTGACTCACCAATGGCAAAACCAACGAAGCATGCACCAGCGCTCTCGCCTGGAACGAAAAGCAAAATTGCCAGCATCATTATCAATTCTACACAAATCAAAAGCAGACCAATACTCATTCCCGCCTTTAAAGGGATTTTTACTACGTCGAAGGGTCTCTTGCGCAGGGATGCAAAAGCTGTTCGGGCGTTGGCCAGTGTATTGATCCGGATCCCAAACCAAGCAACGCTGTAAGAGCCCAGAATCCCCAATACCGACCAGAAGAGGATCAGAAGTACTTTGGACATAGCCATGTGGCTCAGTCCAAAGAAGTAGTAGAATATGGCCACACCAATAATCAAAAATAGAATTACCAGAAATTTTCCCTGTTGCAAGAGATAGGTTTTGCAGGTTTCGTAGATTATATTAGCTACTTTCAGCATGGATGAATGGGCTGGTAATTTTTTAATTTGGGCAAATTGAACCAAGCCAAAAAGCAGACCCAGGAAAATAATTCCCATGCCCCACATTAGTAAATTCCAGCCATCGGTACCTAAATTCCCGAAAAAGCTCTGGTGAAGATCCGGTACCACCAGGTCCGCTTCACTGGCGAATGTTCCCAGGGGTAGGAAAAGCGCCATCAATACGAGTAGAAAACTTGTTCTTTTCATAAAATAAAAAAGGTTAACAGTTAGATGAAACTCAAATTAGGAATTAACTGTCAATGAAACAAGTTTTTATAGCTCTAAAATATCACATATATAACTTTTTAGAATTTGCGTTGTAAATGAATTTTTTTATTTTTAATCTGTGGAGATTATTTTTTTCGAGAATGATCCCGAAAAGATTCCATTTTAAAGAGAAAAAGAACTCTAGTTGCTAATGTAGAGAGTGTTATTGGAGACGGAGTAACGAGTACGATACTTTTTTAAGGGGTATTTTGCCTCTGATTCGTTAAGGGGATAAGCATCCAGTAAATTAAACTTACTATTGCAAATGGGGCATTCGGCAATTGGTTCTGAAAGTTTCAGCGATTCCGCAGCTTCAACATTAAGGGTACAAGTTGCATCATAGGCCACGAAGCCATCTACTGTATGGGTGACGATAATTCCGTGTCCCTTATATCCCAAGGAGGCTCCACCTGGCATTTGTTTAAAATGTATGGAGTTACCAATTGGATTTAAATGGTTGTAGTAATCGAGGTTGATGCTGAAATTAATGTAGGTATAGGGAATAATTTCCTCATTTTCCTTATCGGAACTGCATGCAGAAAATAGGGTTCCGGCAAAAAGGAATATCAAAAAATATAGTAATTTTGATTGTACGAATGATTTGTTCATTTTAAATCGGATTTGGCTAATTAACGATACTGAAGCACTCTTAGTATATTGTGTTTCGAATTTTTTAGGTGAAACAAAGCTAAAGATTTTTCTAAATATCTAAACAATTGGGTTATGGATGATAAATGGGGTGATATTCTTTACCTGCTTTTGATGGTACTCTTACTGGTTGTAGGGGCTTTAAAAAAGAATAAGGCGAATAAAACCGCCAAACCAGTTCCCAATGAAGCATCTCCGGGGGAGCGAGGTGAAAAAAGCTCCGGTTTTGAAACCGTTTTGGAAGCATTGCTCGGGAAAGAGGTGGTACACACTTTTGAGCCGGAAGAGGACCTTTATCAAAATGAAAACCAACGATATCCAGATGAGGTGATTGAGCTGGAAGAGGATGAGATCGATCAGGTAATGAAAGAACCGGAACGGATTCAGACTATGGAGGAACGAAAAAAATCTCCTTCTACAGATGAGGATGAAGTGGCGGAAACAGAGGAGATCGACTGGCGCCAGGCAATTATTTATTCAGAAATTATAAATCGGAAATACAACTAGTTTAAAAATTGCCTATCTTTAATGAAGGAATTGTCTGTGGGCAATTAAGTTAAATGATGTGAAATAAGAAAAAATTATATATCTTTGCATCAGAAAGAGTTCCGAGTGATCGGGATTCTTTTTGTTTTTATATGTCGGCAGAAGGAATGGGCCGTGAGATAAAAACAAATAGAAATAATTATAATAGAATATTGATTTAGGGAAAATAAAATAGGAGGATATTATGTCTAAGATTTCATATGTAACTGAAGATGGTTTGAAAAAGTTACGTGAGGAACTGGAGCAGCTTGAAAACGTGGAACGTCCTAAAATCTCACGTCAGATTGGAGAGGCTATCGACAAGGGAGACCTTTCTGAAAATGCTGAATATGATGCAGCTAAAGATGCTCAGGGATTATTGGAGGCGAAAATTGCCCAATTGCGAAATACACTTGCCAATAGTAGGGTAATTGACGAATCGAAAATTGATACGTCTAAAGTTCAGATTTTAAACAAGGTAACCATTAAGAATAAGAAAAATGGTGCCGTGATGACCTACACCCTTGTATCGGAAAGTGAAGCCGACTTCAAAAATGGAAAGCTTTCTATTAATACTCCAATCGCAAAAGGATTGGTAGGGAAAAAGGTTGGTGATGTAGTTGAAATTAAAGTTCCCAATGGTATCATTCCTTTTGAGATCGTTGATATTACCATGTAGATTTGAACTGAAATTAAAATAGAGATTATTCAAATGGCTACGATATTTACAAAAATTGTTCAAGGAGAAATTCCTTGCTATAAGTTAGCAGAAGACGATCGTTTCTTTGCCTTTTTGGATATTAATCCATTGGCGAAAGGACATGCTTTAGTAATTCCCAAACTGGAGAATGACTATATCTTTGATCTGGAAGATGATATGTTGAGCGGTTTGAGTTTGTTTGCCAAGCGGGTAGCGAAAGCTATTGAACAGGTTGTGGAATGCAAGCGAATTGGTGTTGCGGTAATCGGTCTTGAAGTGCCTCATACTCATGTTCACCTGGTGCCTCTTCAAAAAATTGGAGATTTGAATTTTGCCAACCCTAAATTGAGTTTATCCTCGGAGGAATTGGAGGATATTGCGGCCAAAATTCGAGCAAAATTTGTTTAGATTAATCCAAACAGAAAATATAACGCTGCCTTTTCGAAGGGCAGCGTTTTTTTTGCTCTTACTATTTTACCCGGTCAGGGTTTTGTTTCACAAATTCGGCCCAGGAGCTGGTCTTTTTGGGAGTTTTGATGGCATTGGCCTGGAAAAAGTGACATAAGGCAATGGCCAAAGCATCCGTTTCATCCAAATTTTGAGGCATCTCTTTCATTTTGAAAAAACGTTGGAGGATTACTGCCATTTGCTCCTTGGAAGCTGTTCCGGTTCCTGTGATAGCCAATTTTATTTTTCGGGGAGCGTATTCGAAAATCGGGATGTTACGTTGAAGTGCTGCGGCAATTGCAACTCCTTGTGCCCTGCCCAATTTTAGCATGGATTGGATGTTCTTTCCAAAAAATTGGGACTCAATAGCCAATTCATCCGGGTGGAATTCATCGATGATTTGAGTAATGCGTTGGAAAATCTTTTGAAGTTTGAGGTAGGGATCGGTCATCTTTTTCATATCCAATACCCCTGAAACCAGAATTTCAGGCTTTTTATTTACCACTTTAATAAGGCCGTAACCTAAAAGATTTGTTCCGGGGTCAATGCCCATTATTATTCTGTCGGTTTTCAATTTTACTGTTTTTTACGGATGAATTGTTGCAGAAGAATACCAGTCACAATTAGTACCAAACCACAGAGTGTGCTGAGATGAATGTTTTCTCCCAGAATCAGGTGAATGAAAATTAAGGAAATAAACGGACTTAGAAAAACCAGGTTGCTGATCTTGTCCGTTGTTGTGGTGGATTGCATAGCTTTCAGCCAGAAAACATAGGCCAGACCACATTCCACCATTCCGATGTAAACTGCAGCCCAAAGGCTATTGGAATCCGGTATCCGAAAATCGGAAAATAAGGCAATGGCAATGTTAATGTAGACAAAACCGAAAGCAAAATTGAGCAGTAGCTTAAGGATATCCTCCCGGCGATCGCGAACATTAAAAATCCAAAACAATGCCCAAATAATGGAACTAGCCAAGGCCAATCCAATTCCCAGGGGATTGGTTAAATTTATGTTGGAAAAGGAACCCTTGTTTGCTATTACCAATACCCCTATGAAACTGATCAGGATTGCGATAATACTCTTCCATCCAATTTTTTGTTTTAGCAAAGGAATGGAAAGTAGAACCAGAGTGATGGGCCAGATATAGTTAAGACTCAGTGCTAATTGAGCTGAAAGCAACGAATAGGCCTTTAGCAGTCCAGCATAGTAAAGAAAGGGATTCAGCAGGCCAAGTAGGGCTGATGATTGTATATCCTTAAATGTTGTTTGTTTAAGCAGACTTAATTTGCCTTGAAGTAGTAATATGACTAGCAGGAAAAGGGCTGCCACTCCCGAAACGATTCCCAGAAGCTGCAGAAAATCCATGCCCTTTAATGCCAGCTTAAAGGCAGTTGCTACTGTAGACCAGCAAAGAATGGCAGTTATTGCAAAGAAATAGGCCCTGGTTTGTGTTTTCAATCGTGTAGGTTTGTTTTATGGGATTTGTTTGATTACACTTCTTCCAAAAGTGTGCTGAATGCAAGTATTCTGTTGGCAAATTTGGCATGCAAAACGGCCTGGATTTTAGGAGCAAATTCAGCCTGGTATCTTTTAAAATGTTCTACCTTTTTTACGAACAACTGTAATGAAAAAGATTTGCCCCCTTGCTGTTCCTCCGATAATATACGGCAGAAAATGTGCTGGGAGAAAACTCCGGTTTCCATTATTAGGGGTATAAATTTTTCTTTGGCCCAGTCGATCCATTCCTTCTCGCAGGAATCATCTACATGATAGGTCGTATTAAAAATAATCATAATCAGAATTTTTATATTTGAGCCCAAAGTTAAAGCAAATTTGACTAATTTCCCCTTAGGGCCCGGTAGCGATTTCGGGCTTCAATAACAAAAATACTTCCCGGATAATTGGTTAGGATCATTTTATAACTATCCATTGCTTTCTGATTCTGTTTTTCTGCTTCGTGTAGAAGAGCCCTTTGGAACAAGGCTTTGTCTGCTAGCAGTTCGTAAGGGGAATCGTTTACAATTTTGTTGAGGGCCTCTAAAGCTTTGTCTTTCTCTTTTAGAAATGAATAGATCTCAAATTTTTTAAAGTAAGCTTCATCCAAAAGTGAATGCCCCGGATGATTTCGAATTAACGAGTCGAGGGTGGCCAGAGCTGCAGTATCTTTTCTTTGGTAATGCAGATAGTCAGCCCGGGCGTATTGCTTCATGGCCTGCTCTGTTGAATCCAGACTGGTATTGTCATTAATTAACTGGGACAATGCAATGGCATCGTTGGCAATGAGTTTGGACGTACTTCCCTTTAGTACATCCAATTGGGTCTGTGCCCAGTCTAAGTCGCCCGAGTAGTAGGCAACTTTCGCTTTTTTAAATTTGGCTTCAAAACCGATGGGATTGTTTTTGTTGGCTTTTTCAATTTGGGCATAGAGTAGAATAGAGTCCCATATTTTCCCAGCCAGAAGGGCCACATCGGCGCGTAACATTTTAACTTCGGACCTTCTCCTGGAATTCAATCCTTTCATCTTTGAAGCTTTTTCCAAAAGCTGTGTCGATTCATTAATGTGGTTCAAGTGGAAGGCTTCCAATCTTGCCAGGTTGAGTATGGCCGGAAGAATAGAAGGTTTAAAATCAGTTTCCTGAAGAAATTCTTTGAATTGATTCTCCAGCTGGTGAATTTCAATTGGTGTTCGGACCTTTTTCTCTTCCAATTGAAGCAATTGAACATTTAGGGCTCCCATTCTACCTGTTAGGTAATTTTTGGAGCCTTTTCCTTTTTCGATAATGTATTGATAAGCAGTGAAAGCATTCTCATAATCCTTGCTAGCAATAGCAAGTCGAGCCAAACGAAGAAGGCGTTCTCCATTTTCCCTCAAGCGCAGATCCAGTGCTCTAGCCTGTCGAAGGGCTGAGGAGTATTCTTTGTTTTGAATAAAGTACCAAAGGAGCAATTCGTTGAAAACCGGGTTGGAATTCTTGCTTTGTATGCGTTGGATAAGCTTGCGTTTCATCAGGGGAGCAAGGTCCCCATTGATATCTTGAAAAAGGGCCGATTGCAATCGGCTTTCGACTTGTTTTAGCTTGGTTGGATCCACACTTAGTGCGATCATGAACTCTTCCAGCATTTTTTCAAAGTTTCGCTGGTAGAGATGGATATTTGCAATCTCGAAATAATACAAATGATTCTGTTTTCTGATCGAGCGTCCTTTTTCATAGGTTGCAAGAGCCATTTCATATTCCCGTTTCGATACGAAGGCATTGGCCAGATCTTTTATATCCCGATCTACAGGTAGAAGCTTTTTTATTGCTAATTGATACTTTTCCTGCATTTTCCCCGGCTTGTTGGTTTGCTTGTATAAGTATCCAAGTTCAACCAGGAAGGATTTGTTGGAAGGATTTCTGCGGATTTCCTTCTTTATGATTTTTTCTGCGAGGGAGTATTCCTTTAAATTGGTTAAACAATAAATGTAGTAATTGAAGTAGGACCTGGAGCGAGTTCGGGAGTACAGCTTATCAAAAAGGGGAGCTGCTTTTTCGTATTGCTTGTCCCTGTAATATTGAAAGGCCAATTGACTATCTGATTGTTGAGCAAAACTTCCTTCAATCCAGAAAGTAATTAGAATAGTGAGTATGGCAATTGTTTTTTTCACAATGATTGTTCTTTAGCCTGTGAGCTTATTTTTATCTGAAGTTCGCTCTTTGTTTGCTGTATGAACTCTACCTCCTTTGGGGTGGAACATGCTTACGGGTTGAAATGAACTTCACATTCAAAGATACAAAAAACCCCCAAGCGAAACAGCCCGGGGGTGTATATTGTAAACTAAACGAATTAGTTGATCATCTCAAAACCAGTGTAAGGGACCAGTGCTTTAGGGATGCGAATTCCTTCTTCAGTTTGATTGTTTTCCAGCAAAGCTGCAACAATACGAGGTAGTGCAAGGGCACTTCCGTTCAGAGTGTGTGCCAACTGGGTTTTCTTTTCATTTCCATTTTTGAAACGAAGTTTCAGGCGGTTGGCCTGGTAGGATTCAAAATTGGAAATCGAGCTAACTTCCAGCCATTTGTCCTGAGCTGCCGAGAATACTTCGAAATCGAATGTAAGAGCTGAGGTAAAACTTACGTCACCTCCACACAGACGAAGCAGACGGTAAGGAAGTTCCAGCTTTTGAATGATGTTCTCAACATGAGCTACCATTTCTTCCAGAGCTTCGTAGGATTTGTCCGGGTGTTGAATCTGAACAATTTCCACCTTATCGAATTGGTGTAAACGGTTCAAGCCACGAACATCCTTTCCGTAAGAACCGGCTTCTCTTCTGAAACAGGCGGAGTAGGCAGTGTTCTTAATAGGGAAATCCGTATCCTTTAGGATTACATCACGATAGATGTTGGTAACAGGGACTTCGGCTGTTGGAATCAGATATAGGTTATCTTCGGTAACATGGTACATCTGTCCTTCTTTGTCAGGAAGCTGTCCTGTACCATAGCCCGAATCCTCATTTACCACCAATGGAGGAATTACCTCTTCGTATCCTGCTTTTCTGTTTTCATCCAGGAAGAAGTTGATAAGTGCACGTTGTAGAATGGCACCTTTACCACGGTACAATGGGAATCCTGCACCGGTAATTTTTACTCCCAGGTCGAAATCAATTAGATTGTATTTTTTTGTCAGTTCCCAGTGAGGAACAGCATTAGGGCCTAATTCAGGAATTTCTCCACAGGTCTTTTCTATCTGGTTGTCTTCTTCTCCCTTTCCTTCAGGAACCGAGGGGTGGGGGATATTGGGGATTTGCAGCAATAGATCCGAAAGTTCAGTAACAATGGAGGACATTTCTGTATTGTAGGCAGAAATTGCTTCCTTAAGTTCTCCTGTTTTTGTTTTGGCTGCATTGGCTTCTTCAACCTGGCCGTTTTTAAATAGTTGTCCAATTTGTTTGGAGAGACTATTTAGCTCCGCTTGAGAGTTATCTTGCTTTGCCTGTGTGGCTTTGCGTTTCCCGTCAAGGGCAATTACCTCCTCGATAATTTCTTGCGCATCAAAGTTCTTAACCTTAAGGGCATCAATTACCTGTTGTTTGTTTTCCTGTATGAATTTTAGGCTTAACATAGGTTGACTTTTGAAAATAATTGAATGGTGGTTTATTTCGAAAGTATAAAAATAAAAAATCTCCTGCCTTTTTCATAAAAAAAACAGGAGATCGGAATATTTTTGAGTGTAGTTTATACTACTTATTCAGCAAGAGGTTCAATAGAAACGTAAGATTTGTTGTTTCTCTTCTTTTTGAATACTACAGTTCCGTTGATCAGTGCGAAAAGGGTATGGTCTTTACCGATACCTACATTTTCTCCTGGATTATGCTTAGTTCCTCTTTGACGAACGATGATGTTACCGGCTTTAGCAGCTTGACCACCATAAATCTTGATACCTAATCGTTTACTTTCCGATTCTCTACCGTTCTTAGAACTACCAACTCCTTTTTTGTGTGCCATTTTTCAAATATTTTTAATGATTAAGCAACAATTTCTTCAATTTGAATTTGGGATAAGTACTGACGGTGTCCGTTGCGTACTTTGTATCCTTTTCTTCTTTTCTTTTTGAATACCTGTACCTTATCACCTTTTAAGTGAGATAATACTTTAGCGGTAACTTTAGCTCCTTCGATAGCAGGGGCACCTACTACGATTTCACCTTCTTTATCCATCAAAAGTACTTTGGCAAATTCTACCTGGCCACCTTCTTCAGCGTCTAATCTGTGAACAAAAATCTTTTGGTCCTTTTCAACTTTAAATTGCTGACCTGCGATTTCTACAATTGCGTACATTTTTTACAATTTAATCGGTTTGTTCCAGGGGGTGGGCGCATCAATTTACTCAATTCTCCACTTAGAGAACCCCCGAAGAAAAATTATTTTGGACTGCAAAAATATGAAAGAATAATTGATAAACAAAGTTTTGAAGGCTTAATTTGGTATACCTCTTTTAAATTGAAATTAATTTAGCTAAATTGATTAACAAATATCTTTCATGGAAAGATACCAAAATTGTATTTTTTACAAGTCAGTATTTAAATTAGATTAATTGCTTGAGCAGACACTTGTTGCTAAAACAATTCTTATATTTGCTATAACGTTAGAAGATAATCATTTGATCAAAAAATGGGCAAGATAAAGCTGAATGTACTGGGATTATCCTACAGTCAAACACAAACAGGTGCTTATGCACTGGTGCTATCCGAAGAGGGTGGTGATCGTCGAATACCTATTATTATTGGTGGAGTGGAGGCACAATCTATCGCTATCCAGTTGGAAGAGTTGGAGCCCCCCCGGCCATTAACTCACGATTTGTTCAAGAGTTTTGCAGAGGCTTTTGCTGTAGTTGTGGTAGAGGTAAATATCTATCGACTGGAGGAAGGGATTTTTTATGCCGAGCTAGTTTGTGAACGTGGGGATAGCCGAATTCGGATTGATTCCAGGACTTCTGATGCTGTTGCCATTGCTCTGCGTTTTCGTTGCCCGATTTATACCACAGAGGAAATTATCGAGAAGGCAGGTATTGTTTTGAGTGTGGAAGGAGATCCCCAGGAACCAACCATTGAGCCTAAGACTGTAGAAGAACCACCAGCCTCAAATCCGGTTGAGAACAGTCCGTATCGTGATTACTCTGCCCAGCAATTAAAGAGTTTGTTGGATGAAGCAATTCGGGATGAAAATTATGAGAGAGCTTCGCAAATACGGGACGAGATCAACAAGAGAAAATCGAAAGAGTAGTTCAAATGCTGAAGTATTCTAACTGTAGAAGAAATAAATTGGACCAATTGTTTTGGGCCTTAACAATGATATTTATCGGTAAAGGAAACAAAAAAAGACAAGTTGTAAGCTTGTCTTTTTTTGTTTGAGATTATTACTCTAATGTTTTATTTCTTTCACCATAGCCGGATCGTGTCTGTGTTTAAACAGGATGGCAAAGAAGATTGCGATTACCAGAGAGTAGAAGGCAAAAGTATTCCAGATATCCATCCAAATGAAATCGCCTTTGTTGCTGGTGAAGAATGCTCCAATAATAATTCCGCTTGCCCAGGAACCAAGGATAGCACCAAATCCATTGGTCATCATCATGAATAAACCTTGAGCACTTGCACGTATGTTGGAATCACACTGTGTTTCAACAAACAATGAACCTGAGATGTTGAAGAAATCGAATGCCATACCATAAATAATGCAGGAGAGAATGATCATCCATAATCCTCCAGCCGGATCACCGTAGGCGAACAAGCCAAATCGAAGAACCCAGGCAACCATACTGATTAACATTACTTTTTTGATTCCAAACTTTTTCAGGAAGAAGGGAATGGCAAGAATGAATAGGGTTTCCGATATTTGAGAAATTGACATAATGATGGTCGAGTAGCGTACCACAAATGAATCTGCGTATTCAGGGATTTTTTCAAATTCCGAAAGAAATCGGTCGCCATACATGTTGGTTAATTGCAAAGCGGCACCTAAAAACATTGAGAAGATGAAGAACAATGCCATTTTGTAGTTTTTAAACAACTTAAATGCATTTAAACCTAACATTTCAGTGAGAGCAGCACTTTTTTGACCTTTGTTCTGTGGTTTACATTGCGGCATGGTGAATGCATAAACGGCCAAAACAAAGGATACAAAGGCTGCAATATAGAATTGATTCGCCGAAGCTTTATTTCCAGTAAGGTTGGTTACCCACATCGCTGCAATAAAACCAATGGTTCCCCAAACACGAATGGGAGGGAAGACTTTGATTACATCGTAGTTGTTGTTCTTAAGAATTGTGTACGAAATGGAGTTGGTAAGTGCTATGGTTGGCATATAGCATATCATAGCCATTAGTATGACAGTAATAAAAACCGTTGAATTGTCCACCTGTGGCAAGTAAGCTAATGCAATACCTCCCAAAAGATGAAGAATGCCATACAATCTTTCCGCATTCATCCAGCGGTCTGCTATAATCCCTGTAAGTGTTGGCATAAAGAGGGAAGAAATTCCTAAAGTTGAGAAAACAGCTCCAAATTCTTCCGGGGACCAATGTTTATTTCCAAACCAATAATTCGCAATAGTTATCAACCAAGCTCCCCAGATAAAGAACTGAAGGAAGTTCATTAATGTCAATCGACCTTTTATTCCCATAATTTGTTGTTTAAAAATAAGATTAGTAATAGGTGTGTTTTTTATGGTTTGGTTGTTTTAGTAGCGGTATTCTAAAATTCATTTTTACTTGTTAAAAACGAACAATGTAATAAGATGAATTTCAAAAGTCTCAAAACTAACTAAAAAAATAGATTCTTTAAATAATAGAACCTTAGATTTTAGTGTGGATCCAGGAGATTTATTAACAATACCTTTTTATCAGGGGATTTTTCAGAATTTTCTCGAATCCATTCTTATTGCACTTTAGCCTAATCTGTTGAAATTATTGGTCGCAATGGAAAAATGTAAATGGTTTTTAAACTAGCAAATAGAACAAAAATATGATGAAAAAATAAGTACTTTTGCCTTTCATAGAATCAAATAATGAGCCAAGTAAAGCAATCATACCAATCGAGTCAATCTGCAAAAGATAAAATAAGGGAAGCTATTCGTCTTGCTTTACCGAAAGCCTTTGCTACTTCAAAATGGTTGTTGAGTATCATGTTGCCCGTATCGTTTGGAGTAATGATTTTGGATTATACCGGGATACTTGCTACCGTTTCCGCTTTTTTATCCCCTGCTTTTGAACTGATTGGTTTGCCAGGAGAATCAGCATTTGTGCTACTTACCAGTATTTTTACCAATATCTACACTGCTATAGCGGTAATCACAAGTTTAGAACTGGAGGGGAGAGTAGTAACTATACTAGCTGTGATGTGCCTTGTATCCCATGGATTTATTATAGAGACTGCAGTGCTGAAAAAGACGGGATCCTCGGTTGTTCGGATGATATTGCTTCGATTAATGGGGAGTTTTGTTATTGGTGCCGTTCTGAATTGGTTGTTACCGGCAGAAGGTGGTCATGCGGTTGTTGCAATCGGGCTACAATCGGAACCTTTTTGGGGATTGCTTATAGGTTGGTTGCAATCATCCATCATGTTAAGTGTTAAGGTAGTGGTTTTGATTACCTTGTTGATGATATTTCAGAAAATACTGGAGTTGTTTGGTATCATAAAGTGGATATCCAAATTTTTGGCTCCTTTACTGGTTGTAATGGGCTTACCTGCATCTACTTCTTTTTCATGGATTGTGGCCAATACTTTGGGCTTGGCCTATGGTTCCGCTATCATGTTGGAGCAGGTTGAGGAAGGGAAAATGAGTAAAAAAGAGGCTGATCTGCTGAATCATCATATTGCTATTTCCCATTCGCAGTTGGAAGATCCTTTGTTATTTGCAGCCATAGGTGTGCCTTTGGGGTGGATGATCCTGACACGTATGCTATTGGCTGTTTTAGTAGTATGGTGTTACCGTCTGGAATTGAAGGTTCGGGAATATCTGCATGCCTGGTCTCGAAAATAATATTAACTTTAGTAAATAATCCACATAGATTTTTTTTACATGCAACAATATCTTCACCTTCTTGAAAATGTTTTAGAGGAAGGAAATTTAAAGGGCGATCGTACAGGAACAGGTACGATTAGTATTTTTGGTCACCAAATGAGATTCAACCTGGAGGAAGGATTTCCTCTTTTAACGACCAAAAAGCTTCATTTGAAATCTATCATCTACGAACTGCTTTGGTTTCTGAAGGGGGACACGAATGTGAAATACCTTCAGGAGAATGGAGTGCGAATTTGGAACGAGTGGGCTGATGAAAACGGAGAGCTGGGACATGTTTATGGCTACCAGTGGCGTTCGTGGCCTAAACCAGACGGGAGTCATTTGGACCAGATTACACAGGTAGTTGAGGATATTAAAAACAATCCTAATTCCCGTCGATTGATTGTTAGTGCATGGAATGCCGGAGATATTGAGAATATGGCTTTGCCTCCCTGTCATGCTTTGTTTCAATTCTATGTTGCTAATGGAAAATTATCATGTCAACTCTATCAACGGAGTGCCGATATTTTCTTGGGAGTTCCTTTTAATATTGCTTCGTATGCTCTTTTAACCATGATGATGGCTCAGGTTTGTGGTTTGAAACCCGGTGAGTTTGTGCATACATTAGGGGATGCTCACATCTATACGAATCATTTGGAGCAAGTAAAGCTTCAATTGACCCGTGAGCCTAAGAAATTACCGACTCTTCGGTTGAACCCGGAAGTGAAAGATATTTTTGAATTCCAATATGAGGATTTTATTCTCGAGAATTATGAGTCACATCCTCATATAAAGGGAAAAATTTCTGTTTAATCTAAAATAGCGCATTATGAAGGTTTCAATTATTGTTGCCGCTTCGCGGAATGATGTTATCGGTAAAGACAACGATCTGATTTGGCATCTGTCTTCAGATCTTAAAAGGTTTAAGAGTTTAACCACCGGACACCATATCATAATGGGCCGGAAAACTTTTGAGTCAATAGGCAAGCCTCTGCCCAACCGTACTTCAATAATTATTACTCGTCAAAAAGATTATTCGGTTGATGGGTGTATAGTAGTGAATTCTCTGGAGGAGGCATTATCACAAGTAGAGAACGAGGAAGAGGTTTTTATTATTGGTGGAGGAAGTATTTATCAGGAGGCTCTGGAAAAAGCCGATAAAATTTATCTGACACGAGTACATCACGATTTTGATGGTGATACTTTCTTCCCCAAATTGAATGCGAAGGACTGGGAAAGCGTAGCTCGGGAGGATCATATGCCCGATGAGAAAAACCCCTTTCCCTATTCATTTATAGATTTGAAGAGGAGATAGATACGGCTTTCCGACCATAAATTACTGAAAGGGTTCCTGTTGGAGCCCTTTTTTCATTTATCAAAATAGGAACGAGAGGACTTGACATTGGGTTTTATTCGCTGTATTTTATAGCTTATTGTGTGAAAGGAGATAGTTTTAAACCATTAAATGTGAAGTATGATGAAACACAAATCCTATCGAATTATTTTGATGTTTGCTGCCCTGCTTTTTGCGGTAGCTAGTTGTAATGATGACGACAATACTCCCTCTAAGTCCAGCGATTCCGATGTGATTGCCTCGGTTAGTCAGACTTTGAAAATGCAAAATTCGGTTAACGATGTAGCCCTTAATTCCAAAGAATCTCTGGCTGGATTTTCTCTGGTGAAAACATTTCACCAGGATAGTTGCCCCAAAGTAATTTATGATATTAATAGTTTGGATTCTTTGATCCTTGATTTTGGGGTGGACTCCTGCGAATGGTACAATGGGCAGTATTTTTCTGGTCGGATCATTCTAGTGCTGGATACAACAATGATGGGGGAAGTCGAAATTATTTTTGAGAATTTCTGTTCTCAGGATTTTTGCCTCAATGGTGAATATTCTCTGGATTTCGGCGATTCAGATTTTTCGATGGATTTCGAGGACCAGGTGTTTACGGATGAAGATGGGAATGAATACACGTATAGTGCAGACTTTTCCTATTCACTTTTAAGCGATGGTGGAACTCCGGATGATTTTTCGGACGATCAGTATGAGATAACAGGAAGCTCATCCGGTATGGATTCGGAGGGCAATGCTTTTACTTTTGAAATTGTTTCTGCATTACTTTTGGATTTGGGGTGTGAAACCCCTGAAGTAACTTCCGGAATTGCCGTATTCCGTATGGAAGGGCAATCGGACGTAACAGTAGATTATGGAGATGGTACCTGTGATCAGGAGGTTGTAGTGACTGTTGATGGGGTGGAAAAGGCGGTTAATATGTAATTGTATCCTTTATATATGAAAAAAGTCCGGGAAGACCGGACTTTTTTTGTGTTGATATGAGTAGGGATTAGGCTACTTTTAGCCGTTTCATATTTACTTTCTCCAGTTTTTCACTGGCATATTTTTCTGTGATGGTAATTTGGTTTTCATCTGTGGATGGCATTTCGAACATGGCATCCATCATGATGGCTTCGCAAATCGAACGTAACCCACGTGCTCCCAATTTAAATTCTACGGCTTTATCCACGATGTATTCAAGTGCATCGTCATCGAATTTCAATTCGATATTATCGATGTTGAATAGTTTGGTGTACTGACGAACAATTGAATTTTTGGGTTCAGTCAAGATGTTGCGAAGAGCTTTCCGATCCAATGGCTCCAGGTAGGTTAATACCGGAAGACGACCAATGATTTCAGGAATTAAACCAAAGGATTTTAAATCCTGAGGAGCAATATATTGCAGAAGATTCCCCTGGTCCACTTGCTCTTTTTCTTTGCTGGCATTGAAACCAACAACCTGAGTGTTTAGACGTTGGGCAATTTTGCGTTGAATTCCGTCAAAAGCCCCTCCACATACGAAAAGGATATTTTTTGTATTAACAGGAATCATCTTTTGATCGGGATGCTTACGACCTCCTTGGGGTGGTACGTTTACAACCGATCCTTCCAGAAGTTTAAGTAAGCCCTGCTGAACTCCTTCTCCCGAAACATCACGGGTGATGGAGGGGTTGTCGCTTTTTCGGGCGATCTTGTCAATCTCGTCAATGAAAACAATTCCTCGCTCGGCAGCTGCTACATCGTAATCCGAAGCTTGCAGCAAGCGGGTAAGAATAGATTCAATATCTTCGCCTACATATCCGGCTTCGGTGAGTACTGTTGCATCCACAATGGTGAAGGGAACATGAAGCATTTTTGCGATGGTTCGGGCCAGAAGGGTTTTTCCTGTACCGGTTTCACCAACAAGAATAATATTGGATTTTTCGATTTCTATATCATCATCATCTTTCTCCTGCAACAAACGCTTGTAATGGTTATAAACTGCTACAGACAGGTACTTTTTTGCCTCTTCCTGCCCAATTACATATTGATCCAGAAAGCTTTTAATTTCTGCAGGTTTCAGAAGTTTGATGTCTTTCAGATCCATGTCCGATTGACTCTTCAGTTCTTCCTGCACGATAGAAAAGGCTTGTTCAATACAGCTGTCGCAAATGTGACCGTTTATTCCGGCAATAAGCAAATTGGTATCCTTTTTCTCTCTACCGCAAAATGAGCATTTATCCATGATTTAATTTCTCTTATACTAGAAATGCAAAATTAAGCATTTTAGCTTAATTTTGCACCAGCTATTCTTTGATTTTCAAAAACTTTAGGTTTTTATCTTTCTCGAAGCAGCACCTCGTCAATCATACCGTATTCTTTGGCTTCCTGAGCGGTCATCCAATAATCCCGGTCAGAATCTTTCTCTACTCTCTCAAAAGTGTTTCCGGAATGATCAGCAATAATGTTATAAAGTTCTTTTCGCAATTTTAAGATTTCACGAGCGGTAATTTCGATATCAGAAGCTTGTCCTTGAGCTCCTCCCATTGGTTGATGAATCATGATCCGGGAATGCTTCAGAGCAGACCGCTTGCCTTCGGTACCGGCTGTAAGTAGAACAGCTCCCATTGAGGCCGCCATTCCGGTACAGATTGTTGCTACATCACATTTAATGTATTGCATGGTATCATAGATTCCCAAACCAGCATGCACTGATCCTCCGGGAGAATTGAAATAGATTTGAATGTCTTTGGAGGGATCGGTTGATTCCAGGAACAACAGTTGAGCCATAATAATATTGGCAACATAGTCATCAATAGGAACTCCCAAAAAGATGATTCGGTCCATCATCAAACGAGAGAATACGTCCATGGAGGCAACGTTCAGCTGGCGTTCCTCAATAATTGTGGGCGATATATAGCTGTTGGAAACCGAGGTATAATTATCCAGGGTAAGGCTACTTACACCCATGTGTTTGGTTGCAAATTTTCTGAATTCATCTTTTGGTATCATAAGTGCATCTGTTTTATAGTGTTTCGCAAACCTAAATTAACTAATTTTTTGTCAATTGAAAAGGATGAGGTTGCAAAAGATAGGGGATAAAGTTGTAAAAAAAAACAAACCACGCCTCAGGGCGTGGTTTGCACAATATTTTGAGAGTGAAAATTATTCGAACATTTTGTTGAATTCTTCAGTACTCACTTCTTTCTCTTCAATTTTGATAGTCTCCTTCAGGAAGCTTACGATTTTGTCATCTGCTTTTCTGTCGTAGATTTTTCTGCGTTCTTCTTGGTTTTGAAGAATTTGTTGAGCGTAGTTTTCAAGGTGCTCTTCTGGTACGTTCATTAAACCGTACTGCTGGAATTGCATCAAAGCAGTTTGCTTGGCGAATTCTACGATTTCTTCTTCAGAAACTTTCAATTCGTGATCTTTAACCAATTTGTCTTTGATCAGCTGCCATCTGATATCGTCAGAGTAGTTTGCGAAATCTTTCTCTACTTGCTCTTCGTTCATTTCTTTGTTGGTTGCTACGATCCAACGCTTAAGGAATGCTTCAGGCAATTTAATTTTGGCCTTCTTAACCAATTTCTCTTTGGCGTCGATCAAGAACTTGTAGTTGCTATCGTTTACCAATTGAGCTTCGATATCTTCCTTGATTTTAGCTTGGAATTCTTCAACAGAGTTGATGGTTCCTTCTCCAAATACTTTATCGAACAATTCCTGATTTACTTCAGCAGGAACAAAAGTAGTCAATTCAGTGATGGTGAATTGGAAATCAGCATCCATGTTTTCAGCTTCCTCTTTAGAAATGCTTAGCATTGAAGCAAGATCCGATTTGTTGGTGAAAGCTTTGGCTGGGTTGAATACAATTGCATCTTCCTTTTTAGCACCCAAGAATTTTGCTTTCGACTCTTCGTCTTTCATGTACTCCAAAGAGATGGCTACATTTTCAGCAGTAATTCCTTCTTCTACAGCGTTTCCTTCAGCATCAACTTGAACGAAGTTTCCTTTTAATAGCTCTTTTTCTCCAACAACTTCTGCATCTTGATTAGATCCGAAACGACGAGCGTGCATTTCTACACCATTCTCAATCATTTTTTCGTCAACCAAAATTTTGTGGAAGATCATTTTGTCTCTCTTGCTCAGGTTCAGAGTGTACTCTGGAGACATAGCGATATCAAAAGCGAATTCAAACTCTTCGTCTTTTTCCCAGTTGATTTCCTTCTGCTCAGTTTCGTTTGGTAGAGGCTCTCCTAAGATATTCAGGTTGTTGTCAACAATGTATTTGGTAAGTTCTTGACCTAGAACTTTGTTCACTTCATCAGCTAAAATTGCGGTACCATACATCTTTTTAATCAGACCCATTGGCACTTTACCTGGACGGAAACCATCGATTTTCGCCTTTTTGCGATAATCTTTCAGCACATCATTTACACGACTCTCATAGTCTTCCTTAACGATCTGTAATTTAATTACAGCGTTTAACTCATCAATGTTGGTTTTTGTGATGTTCATTTTTTAGCTATTAAAAGATAAAACCTTGTAAATTGCAAAAAAACCGCCTAAACAATCGATACAATTCGTATCGTAAGTAAGGGCGGTTTAAGGTTATTTTTAAAGGGTGCGGACGAAGGGACTCGAACCCCCACGCCTTACGGCACTAGATCCTAAGTCTAGCGCGGCTACCAATTACGCCACGTCCGCGGGTTAATTGCGGTGCAAATATAGAGCATATTTTTATAAATGCAATAGCTTTTGAGAAAATAATAGAAAATATTTGCACCTGTTTTATAGAACCACCAAATAGCGAGTAAATTACAATTTTTAATTCAACTCTACAAGATGGAATGAATTACTTTTTTTGTCTTAACTCAAAGTTTTTGCCCAAATATACACGTCGTACATCTTCGTCGGAAGCGAGTTCTTCTGCTGTACCTGATTTAAGAATGTTTCCTTCGAACAGCAAGTAGGACCTTTCTGTTATGCAAAGGGTTTCCTGTACGTTGTGGTCTGTTATCAGAATACCAATATTTTTTTCTTTCAAATTGGCTACAATTTCCTGTATGTCTTCTACCGCGATGGGATCCACCCCAGCAAACGGTTCGTCCAAAAGGATAAATTTGGGTTTAATGGATAGGGCACGTGCAATTTCTGTTCTTCGACGTTCTCCTCCTGAAAGTTGAATTCCTTTGCTTTTTCGAATTTTTTGGAGACTGAATTCGTTGAGCATTTCTTCTACTCTATGGCGCTGATATTCTTTGGAAAAATCAGACATTTCCAAGACCGAACGAATATTATCTTCCACACTCATCTTACGGAAAACCGATGCTTCCTGAGCCAGGTAACCAATCCCCAATTGAGCTCGGCGGTACACCGGTTCCTTGGTGATATCCCGTTCATCCAGAAATATCTTACCCCCATTGGGCTTAATAAGTCCAACAATCATGTAGAAGGAAGTGGTTTTTCCAGCACCATTAGGCCCTAGAAGTCCAACAATTTCCCCTTGTTTAACGTTTACCGAAACCCCTTTTACTACGGTTCGGTTTTTATATCTTTTGATCAGATTTTCAGCTCGTAGAATCATCGTAACATTATCTGGTTTTGACCTGAGTTTTTGCAAATATAGGAAAAACCTTTGGTTTAGTTTTAGAACTTGAATTGGAGGGTGGCTCGAATCCCAAATTTTTGAAAGTCCTGGTTGGGTTTTGGATCCAAGTGAGTTAAACGCCACATGGCATCAATCCGAATTAGCTTGAAAATGTTTTCAATACCTACACTTGCTTCAAAATATGGATCGCTCACATCGGATAAGCCTTCCGGAAACAGGTATTCGGCTTGGGTGTTAGGCAAGGATCCGTTGTTTTGATCACGTAAGGTTCCCCAAAGTGCTTTCCCCGAAACAACCGCTCTCCATTTTAGTTTACGAAACAGAGGAATTCTGTTGAGAATATATCCCATAAAGTGATGTTCGGCGAATAGACTTATGTATTGATCACTGGCAAATTCATAGTAATTCATCATGTTGAAAGCATAAGGATCGAATGCATAGGTTTCGTTCCCTTCGTGTAAATGAAGTAAAGGATAAGGAACATTGCCAAAAAGTTTTCCTCCCGTTATTAGATAGTAGAAATTTCCTATAGGGGGCAATTCTACGGTATGTTCCAGACTTAAATCAATTTTGTAGTACTCGTAATCACTTTTAAAGAAATCTTTCAACCCCATGGTGAGGTAAAGATTCACAATTGGAAAGGGGCCTCCTAAACTAACACGCTCGAATTCGCCCATAATCATTTTTTCATTCCTGGTCCACCTAGTGTTCAACTCAATCTCAGACGAGCGAAGCCCTGACACAGGAATTGCCTCGCTGGGGGATGGTGTAGAGAAAGGGACAAATTCTGTTGGAGTTATGTCCCGAAAGCGATAAGTGACCTTGTTTGAAAAGCCTTGAAACCATTCTTTTTCGTAATGGAGAGCCAGTTCATTGACCATGGTCAGTTTATTGTTTGGATTTCTTTTAAGTAAAGAGGATAGGATGTTGGCTTCGGTAAGAGCATTCGGGCTTTTGCCCAATTGTTCAATGTCGTGTTTGTATTGAATTCCTACGGCCTCTCTTGGAAGTTTGTTAAACATGTACAGGGCACCAACTCCATATTTAAATTTTTGGTCTTTGTCTCCATAGGCAACATGACCGTTGAACATTACTTTGGTGCTGAAATCATTGGAGGTTCTACCCCCAAACATGAACCGATTGCCTTCTATTTCGTTAAAACTGTATAGCTTGTAGTAGGGGCCGTATTCAAAATTTCCCTTTACGTAGTACCCGGTAAAAAAGGTGGTGATGATATCCACCATTGTTTTGTAAAGAGGAACATTCTGAATGGAGTCAACCATTGAATAAATTCCGGCTTCCCTTTCAGATAGCTGGAAGGGGCGTGCATTATCCCAATAGGAGTTGTCCTGGGTTAAGGCATTTTCCTCGACAATTACATTGTTGTCCAGTTTTAATATATCCTCTTTAATTGGTTGGTTGATTTTTATATCTCGGTACGAAATGGTTTTTCGGCCAAAAAACCCCATTTGTTTGGTGGAATCTTTTTGGGAAATCATAAAATCTACGAATAGATGTTGTTTCTTCAAAAACCAGGTAGAGTCGTTTAATTTCTGATATTCGTTTGTGCTGACCAGGTCTCTAACCCAGTTTAGATTTACTCCTTTTGCGATTCGCATTTGCATGTTTTGGACTGCAAATGTGGTATCGGCAACCCAAAAATCACCGGTAAAGGTAGGTTCTTGTTTCCTTTTGGGTTTAAATGATATGTGGTAGCTCCAATTTCCATCGCGAAATGTACTGTCGGTGAGGTAATATTTATAGTACCGTAACCCAACATCTGCAATTGGACTTACAAAACCTTGATCAAAAAGGCTGATGTAGTTTTCGTAGATGTTTACATTTTGATGCAACTGTCCTGTGAATTGAGCAATACTGGAGTTGTCTTCGATGCCGGATATTTTTGAGGCTTTAATGATTTCTCTTTCGGTTTTGGGCTTCTTTTGGTAGTAATAATCCGAAAGCGATTCGGTGATAAAGACTGGAAGATAAGGTTTGCCGGTGACAACAGAGGTGTCCATGTAGTCAAAAACAAATTGGAACTTCCTCATGATTCGTTTGTCCTTAAAGTCCTCTTTGATGTTGTTTAAGTCCATCTCCATTTTAGTATAACTTTCGTACTGGTAGGAGTTGAAACGGGAAGGATCGTTTTTGTCTTTATTTGCAATTATACCGCGCAGGATTTTGTGGGCAGGATTTTCTCCCGGCGTAACGATCACTTCTTGCAAGTCAAAGGATTCAGGCTTTAGCTTGGCATTAATGGTTTGAAATGTTCCTTTTTGGATTTGAAAAAGTTGCTCTTGGTAACCAATGAATGATATTAATAAACTGTCGGAGGGCGTTCTGGTTTCAAGAAAGTAATTTCCATCGAAATCAGAAGTTGTGCCAATGGTTGTTCCTTTGAAGGCAATGTTAACAAAAGGTAAAGGTTCTTTGGTTTTTGCATCAATTATTCTACCTCTTACTTTGGTTGTTTGTGCCAAAACAGGAAGAGTGACAGAGGTGCCAAAAAATAAAAGAATTAAGAGCAATGATTTTTGTAACGTCTTACTCATTTAAATAGTTAGTTGAATAAAAATTATTTTAAATTAAATAAGCAGTATGGTTTTCTTTTCTTAGATTTCGGTGGTTTCTTATTTTTTATCAGGAAGATTCTCTTCAAGATCCAGTTGTTGTTTCTTGTATACCCTTTTAGATATTCCGATACCTATTTCATATAGAACCATCAGAGGAAGGCAGACAAGTATTTGACTGAAAACATCAGGAGGGGTAATTATGGCAGAAAGAATCAGTATTAGAATAACAGAGTGTTTTCTGTATTTCTTTAGGAATTGAGGGGTGACCAGTCCAATTTTACTTAGGAAAAAGATAAGGACAGGCAGTTCGAATATCACACCACTGGCTAAAACAATTGAAGTGACTGAAGAGATGTAGGATTTTAGGTTAATTTGGTTGAGAACCTGGTCGCTAACATTGTAGGACCCGAGGAAATGAACCGAAAGCGGGGTGATGATATAGTAGCCAAACAATACTCCTGCAGCAAAAAGGAAGCTTGTGTAAAAAATGGAGCCCCTTGCATGTTTCTTTTCGTTGGAGTAAAGAGCCGGTTTTACAAACTGCCAGAATTCGAAAAACAGGTAAGGGAAACCAAGAATCAGTCCCACTACAAGGGAAACACTAATATGAGTTGCAAACTGCCCCGCCAGATTGATGTTTATTACCTGAAAAGGCGTTTGGTTTATGGCGAGAGCTGGAACGTTTACCAGCTCTCCTAGTTTGGCAAGTACGCGATTGGTAAAGAATTCTGAATTTTTTGGGGCTAGTATAATCTTGTCAAAAATTATATCGTAGAAGGCAAACGCAACTATGGCAAAAATAAATACCGCAATAAATGAACGTACCAAATGCCAGCGTAGAACTTCCAGATGCTCCAGAAAGCTCATTTCATTTTCTTCAGAAATATCTTTAGTGTCTTGCATACTGTATGATTGGATTTTTTTTTGAATAAACAATTGATCCGACTAGACAATTCCTTCCTTCAGGATGTCATGCAAGTGAATCATGCCAATGTATTTTCCATGAAGAACAACTGTAAGCTGGGTGATGCTGTTTTTTTCCATGAGATTAAAAGCATTGATTGCCAACTCTTCCCCCTCGATCGTTTTAGGGCTTGGAGTCATGATGTCCGCAGCAGTAAGGTGGTCTACTTTTTCATTGTGCTCAAGCATGCGTCGTAAGTCACCATCTGTAATAATGCCTTTTAATTTCTGATTCTCGTCAACAACTGCTGTGGCTCCCATTCTTTTGGATGAAATTTCCAGAATAATAGGGCGGATAGATTCGTTTTCCCGAACCATGGGAGGATTATTGGTTACGGTCAGATCGTTTACTCGGGTGTAAAGTCTCTTTCCGAGTGCTCCTCCGGGGTGAAAACGGGCAAAATCCTGACTTGAAAATTGACGGCTTTCCAAAAGACAAACCGCAAGGGCATCACCAATCACTAGTTGTGCTGTTGTGGAGTTGGTTGGTGCCAGGTTGTTTGGACATGCTTCTTTTTCAACGGTTGATTTTAGTACGTAGTTGGCATGCTGTCCCAAAAAGGAGTCGGGATTGGAAACCATGGCAATTAAGTAATTCCCCATGTTTTTGATGAGCGGCACCAAAACTTTGATCTCTGGCGTGTTTCCGCTCTTGGAAATGCAAATAATTACATCGTTGGGACGGATCATGCCCAGGTCGCCGTGAATTGCGTCAGCAGCATGCATGAACAGGGCAGGAGTACCTGTGGAATTCAATGTAGCTACTATTTTATTGGCAATGTTAGCGCTTTTTCCAATTCCTGTGATAACCACTCGTCCTTTGCTGTTAAGTATTAGTTCAGTGGTTTTTATAAAGTCTTCGTCCACGTAGTCGGCAAGTTTTTTTATGGTGCTTGCTTCTTCGAGGATCGTCTTTATGGCGATATCCTTAATGTTGATTTTGTTTTCCAAAACTTATCATTTTTGTGTTCGTACAAAACTAAGTAAACTCTCAAAATAAGCAGATCGCAAGCTTCGTTAAAAACTGTTAAAAGTCTGCGTTGTTTTGTTTTATTCGAGTGTTTGTATAAATTTAGAATACAAAAGTATTCATTTTTGGTTTGCGAACAGGACGTAATTTATTAAAATTTATTTTTTTGATTCATCTTGTTAATAAAATGTTAACTTAGCGGTTTAGCATATCAATTCGATTAAAGCATATCAATGACAGTATGGGAAAAGACGTTGTATTGACTGATTATCTGAAGAAGCATTTTGGGTTTGACGGATTTAAAGGGAATCAGGAAGAAGTTATAAAGAATATATTGGACGGAAATGACACTTTCGTTCTAATGCCGACGGGGGGTGGAAAATCCCTTTGTTATCAACTCCCTTCCTTAATTAAAGAGGGTACGGCTATTGTAATTTCACCTTTGATAGCGCTGATGAAAAATCAGGTGGATGCAATGCGAAGTTTCTGTGAGGATGATGGAGTGGCTCACTTTCTGAATTCTTCCCTGTCGAAATCTGCAACCTTAAAGGTAAAGGAAGATGTTTTGGAAGGGCGAACCAAGCTCTTGTATGTAGCTCCTGAGTCTCTTACCAAAGAGAGTAATATAGAGTTTCTCAAACAGGTGAAGATTTCTTTCTATGCGGTAGATGAGGCGCACTGTATTTCGGAGTGGGGGCACGATTTCCGTCCGGAATACAGAAAGATCCGACCAATTGTGAATGAGATAGGTACTGCTCCTATTATTGCATTGACGGCCACTGCAACACCTAAGGTACAGCATGATATTCAGAAAAATCTTGGTATGCTTGATGCTACCGTATATAAATCCTCCTTTAACAGGACGAATTTGTATTACGAGGTACGCCCAAAAGTAAATGCCACCAAGGAGATTATTAAATATATTAAAGGTCATCCCGGGAAATCAGGTATTATTTATTGTTTGAGTCGAAAGAAAGTTGAGGAGTTGGCCGAGAGTTTACAGGTGAATGGAATCAAGGCGGTGCCCTATCATGCAGGAATGGATTCAGGAACACGGTCCGGGAATCAGGATAAATTTCTGATGGAAGAGGTGGATGTTGTTGTTGCTACAATTGCTTTTGGGATGGGGATTGATAAGCCTGATGTTCGTTTTGTAATTCACTATGATATTCCTAAGAGTTTGGAGGGGTATTACCAGGAAACCGGCCGTGCTGGTCGTGATGGAGGAGAAGGAAATTGCTTGACTTTCTATAGTTACAAGGATATTCAAAAGCTCGAGAAATTTATGCAGGGGAAGCCTGTGGCTGAGCAGGAGATTGGGAAACAACTTTTGTTGGAAACTGTTTCCTATGCAGAATCTGCTGTTTGTCGCCGAAAGGTTTTGTTGCACTATTTTGGAGAAGAGTATACGCAGGACAATTGCGGTATATGTGATAATTGCCTGCACCCAAAGAAAGAATTTGAAGGGGAGGAATATGTTGTTCAGGCTCTGGAGGTTGTTAAGGCTGTGAAGGAGCGATTTAAAACCGATCATGTTGTAAGTATTTTGGTTGGAGAAGGCAATTCGGCAATAAAATCTTACAAGCATGATTTGCTGGAAGTGTTTGGTTGTGGTAAAGAAAAGGATCGGCGCTTTTGGAATATGGTGTTCCGGAGAGCTTTGATTAATTCTTTTATAGAAAAGGATATTGAGCAATATGGTGTGATCAAGATTCGTCCAGAAGGGCACAAATTCCTTGAGAATCCACAGCCTTTTATGTTGACAGATGATCACGATTACGAGGAGGCTGATTTGGATGCTGCAAGTCAAAAGGGGGGAACTGCTGCCGTAGATGAAGGCTTGTTGGCGATGTTGAAAGATTTGAGAAGGGACGTTTCCAAGAAAAAGAATATGCCGCCTTTTGTGATTTTTCAGGATCCCTCTCTGGAAGAGATGGCCATACATTATCCGGTGAACCTGGAGGAGATGGCCCATATTCAAGGAGTGGGTGCCGGTAAAGCAAAACGTTACGGGAAGGAATTTGTTGAGTTGATTAGTCGTCACGTTGAAGAAAATGGTATTGAGCGACCACAGGATTTCGTCGTAAAATCGGTGGCAGATAAATCCAAATTTAAGGTGTATATAATTCAGAGTATCGATAGAAAGATGGATTTGGAAGATATTGCCGATGCGAAAGGAATGGATTTTGAAGTCTTGGTTCGGGAGATGGAAGCAATTGTATTCTCAGGAACAAAATTGAATATTGATTACTATCTTGATGAAGTGTTAGATGATGAGCATCAGGATGAGGTGTTGGAGTACTTCCAGGAGGCAGACTCTGATGATATCGAGGAAGCCTTGGAGGAGCTGGGTGAAGATGAGTATTCGGAAGAGGATGTTCGTTTGATGCGTATTAAATTCCATTCCGAGATGGGATTGTAAGATATAGAATACAATGTAAAAGCCCCGAAGATTTTTCTTCGGGGCTTTTTTTATTTTATAATTTCCGCTCTTTTAAATGGTTTGTTGGGGTCAAAGAGTTTTCGGTAGGTGATGTGTGTTTTGTGGATTTTGGCCCCTATGTGTTCCATAAGGTGCATCATGCGTGGATTGAAATCTCCAATCCAATTCATCTCCAGTTGTTTGAATTGGAATTTTGGAGAGAAGCCAACGTCTGAGAACGTTTTGATTAATGCAGCCTCTATGCCTTTGCTCTGGTACTCCGGGATTACTCCGAAAATTAAGCCCAGTGCTTTTTGGTTCTTTTTAATGTATTTGTAGTACAAGAAAAGAAGTTTTCCCCAAAGAGTGATTTTGCCTTTTAGGTGTTTTAGAATTTGGTTAAAGTCCGGCATCATGATGAAGAAGCCGATGACCTGATCCTCGTAGTAGGCAAACCACATCAGTTTCTCTTCAATAATATCCTGAATTGATTTGAATAACTCCTGTGCCTGGATTGGTTCAATGCCATCAATTCCCGGGATGTCTTTTGCCCAAGCTTTGTTGTATACTTCGGTGAAGTCTTTAATGAACCGTTCGCTTTCATTTTTTTTGAAATGAATAACACGGTACTTGGGGTTGGAGAAGATCCGGTCGGCTTTCCAAACCAATATTTTACTAAGATTTTCCGGATTGAATTGGGTTTTGTAAGTGTATTGTTTGAAGTAGATTTGAAAACCGTATTCTTCAAAAAAATCTTTGTAATAGGAGTGGTGGTATGGCATCCCGTAGTTGGGGTAGTCAAAACCATCAATCAGAAGTCCCCACCATTGATGGCGCTCACCAAAGTTTATTGGTCCATCCATGGCTTCGATGTTTCTTTCCTTAAGCCAGTTCTTGCACTGATCGAAAAGTTGAAATGCGGCTTCTTTGTTGTTGATGCATTCAAAAAATCCCATTCCCCCTGTGGGTTGGTCGTTTAGATCTTTGGTTTTGTGATCAATGAATGCTGCAACTCGGCCAATGGTTTCTCCATTCTGGTTTGTGAGAATCCAGCGGGTGCATTCACCATGCTGGAAGTGTTTGTTTTTAGTGGGATCAAAAATGTTTTGGATGTCCTCTTTCAGCGGGTGAATCCAGTTTTTGTCACCTTTGTAAAGTTTAGCCGGGAGTCTCAGGAATTCTTCCTGAGTTTGGGGAGACTTAACTTCTTGAATGTCAAAAATAGTATTCATTACGAAATGCTTTTTTGCTCAATTAAATGCTTTCGGTTTGCAAAGGGAAGGGCAATTATGGATAAAGCCCCAACAATAATTATCATTGCTGTTTGTGCTCCATGAACAACCAAGGCAAAGCTTCTGGACATATTTTCAATGTTGTTGACTTCCGGAAGATATATTAGTAATGTTCCAATTACCATGAAATGCCAGGCGCCAATACCACCCTGTACTGGAGCTACCATTCCAAAACTTCCCATGACAAACACCGTTAAGCCTGCAAGTGCAGGAAGGTTAGAGGTGAAGCCGAAGCTGAAGAAGCAGATGTAAGTCATTAAGTAGTACATGATCCAGATGAAAACAGTATGGAGGATAAAGACCATCTTATTATCCAGCTTTTTGATGGTGCGAAAACCATCCAGGAACTTGTGATAAGTCGCCGATAGTTTTTGATATACCTTTGTATGACGAAATTGTTTTCTGAAAACCCAGAGTGCAACAACCAGGCATAGAACGACTACAAGAGTGGTTGAGGAGGCAAAAGTAGCAGATAATTTTTGGCTTACCTGCGGGTTTTTGTCCATGAAATTGGTGAAGATGTCGAATTGGGTTGTTAGGGCTATTAAAAGGAAAACCAAAAGCATGATAATGTCCAGTACCCTTTCTAGTACAACTGTTCCAACCAGTTTGGGAAACGAGATGTCCTCGTAGCGAGTCATTATTCCGCATCGGGAAATTTCTCCCATTCGTGGGAGCGCAAGGTTGGCAAAATAACCAACCATAACGGCAAGAAAAGTATTGATGGTACGAGGTTTTTTGCCTAGCGATTCAATGAGCATGTTCCATCTGATGGTTCTGCTGACGTGACTTAGCAGGCCAAAAAACAGAGAGAGTAGGATCCAGTAGTAATTAACTTCGTTTTTCAGAATGTAAAGAAGTTCGTCGGTGTTCTGTCCCCGGTATACTAACCAGAAAAGAAAGCCACTTAAGGAAAAGAAAAACAAAAATTTGGCAATGTGAGTAAGCTTTTTCTTCAATTTTAATATTTTTAAATTTATATTCTGTAAGAAAATGCCCTTTGTGTGTGATATTTTTAGGCAAGTTTAAAGTAGTTCTGGTTTTATGTCCTAAATTTGCCGGACAAAACTCGAAGGTACAAAAATAAATAAATGTTTTAAATCTAACCGGATTAGACTTGGCTTTTAAGATTAGTTAAGAAAATGTTTTTTAATTTTTGGTGGAAAAGATTCTGGATATGGGATATGTAAGAGCAAAGAAAAATTTAGGTCAACACTTTTTGAAGGATCAGAATATTGCCCGAAAAATTGTGGCGAGTATGCAAGCGGAGGGTGTGAGACAAGTGTTGGAAATTGGCCCCGGCATGGGGGTGCTTACTCAGTATCTGTTGCCGAAACAGGAATTTCAAACCTATGTTGTTGAAATTGATGATGAGTCTGTAGAATATCTGGAGCAGGAGTATCCGGAATTGAAAGAACGTATCATAAATAAGGATTTTTTGAAGTATGATTTGTCGCAAGTGTTTGATGGCCCTTATGCAATCATAGGTAATTTTCCGTACAATATTTCTTCCCAAATCTTTTTTAAGGTGTTGGAAAATAGAGATCGGGTGCCGGAGGTTGTGTGTATGATTCAGAAAGAAGTTGCGGAAAGGATGAGTGCAACTCCCGGGAATAAGAGTTATGGGATTTTGAGTGTTTTGATGCAGGCCTTCTATAATATAGATTATCTGTTTACAGTTGGAGAGCAGGTTTTTGATCCACCACCAAAGGTAAAGTCGGCTGTTATTCGCATGACTCGAAATGAGGTGGCTGAATTGGATTGTAATGAAAAATTGTTCATTCAGGTTGTGAAAGCAGGATTTAACCAGCGCCGTAAAACGCTTCGGAATTCTCTGAAAGCGGTGTTGGGGGATAGAAAGCTTGAGGATGATATTATGGGAAAACGTCCCGAGCAACTTAGTGTGGAGGAGTTTGTTGTTTTGACAAACAAAATTGAGAAATTGATACAGGACCATTAGAGGATTCTGGTTGTAACGCCATAACTTTATTCGTATGCAGTTTGAACTAACGCGAGAGTATATCGATCAACTTCGTGAGATAATTCATCAGAAGGATGAGGCTAAATCCATAGGTTTAATGCAGGAGCTTCATCCTGCAGACATTGCCGAAATTTATGATGAATTGACTATTGAGGAGGCTAAGTTTCTCTATCTTTTGTTGGATGATGATACTGCTGCTGATGTTTTGGCGGAGTTGGAAGAGGATGATAGGGAGAGGTTTTTGCAAGCCTTGCCTTCTGAGGTGATTGCCCGAAAATTCATTGATAACATGGATTCTGATGATGCCGCAGATGTAATTGGTGGTTTATCGGATGAAAAGCAGGAAGAAATTCTTTCCCATATTGATGATGTTGAGCAGGCCGGTGATATTGTGGATCTGCTGCATTATGATGAGGATACAGCCGGGGGGTTGATGGCCAAGGAATTGGTGATTGTAAACGAGAACTGGACTGTGTTGACCTGTTTGCGCGAGTTGAGTCGGCAGGCCGAGGATATTGATGAGATATATTATGTGTATGTGGTGGACGATGATCATAAATTGAAGGGAACCATTTCCTTAAAGAGGATGATTTTAAGTCCTACATCTGCTAAGATCTTCAATATTTACAATCCGGATGTAATGTCGGTGAAAACTGATGAGGCATCTGAGGATGTGGCCTTGATAATGGAGAAGTACGACTTGGTAGCAATTCCTGTTGTGGATAGTATCGATCGGTTGGTTGGACGAATTACCATTGATGATGTTGTGGATGTTATCCGGGAGGAAGCAGAAAAGGATTACCAGATGATTTCCGGGATTACCGAGGATGTGGAAGCCAGTGATTCTGTCTGGTTGCAATCAAGAGCCCGCTTGCCGTGGTTGTTGATCGGTTTGTTAGGTGGGGTGTTTGGAGCCCAGGTGATTGGGAGTTATGAATCAGAATTAGGAGTTTATCCATCAATGGCCTTTTTTATTCCTTTGATAGCAGCTATGGGTGGAAATGTTGGGGTGCAATCTTCTTCAATTATAGTGCAGGGGTTGGCGAGTAACTCCTTGGGGATTGAAAGTACTTTCAGTCGTTTGATACGCGAGTTGATGGGGTCTTTTGTAAATGGTATTACTTGTTCTTCTCTTATCTTTTTTTACAATTGGTTTTTTAGTGATTCGTATGCGTTGACTATAACAGTTACGGTGGCCTTGTTTTCTGTGATCGTATTTGCTTCCATTTTTGGAACTTTAATACCTTTGGCCCTGAATCGATTGAAGATTGATCCGGCTCTGGCTACAGGTCCTTTTATTACCACAATTAATGATATCGTAGGTTTGTTTATTTATCTCTCGATTGGGAAAATATTTTTCCAGATTTTGTAGTTGGGCGAAGGTATTCATTAGCTTTTATTGAGTCAATATTCGCATTTCTTTCATTTCTGACGCAAGTAGGGAGTGTTACTGTCTGTTCAAACCAGTGAAGCTGTTTATGATAAGTTGAAAAAAGTTGGGTAATTTCTTTTGTCAATCTTCCTTATTATTAGTCGTTTTTTATAACTTTGCATGAGGTTAAAAAGGTTTTCGTAAGCATCTGATATTAAAATGCTTGCAATAAATCGGTTGACTAGGTTGTCGAAAGGCGAAATTTTTTTATTACTTCTTTCATATATTACCCCTAAAATTTTCAACATGAAGCGAGCGCTGATCAGTGTTTTTGATAAGACGAATATTGTCGAGTTTGCCAAAGAATTAACTGCCCTGGGTTGGGAAATTATTTCCACAGGAGGTACTTCTAAAAAGTTAAACGAAGTCGGAATTAAGGTGATGGATATTTCCGATTTGACTCAATTCCCAGAGTGTTTCGATGGGCGGGTTAAAACCCTTCATCCCAATGTTGAGGGAGGAATTCTTGCCATTCGGGACAACGAAGCTCATCAGGCCCAGATGAAGCAACTGAATATTGAACCAATTGATATTGTGGTTTGTAATCTGTATCCTTTTAAGGAAACGGTTCTGAAACCAGGTGTAAGTCACGAAGAAATTATTGAAAATATTGATATAGGTGGTCCTACCATGATTCGGGCTGCTGCTAAAAATTACAACTTTGTTTCTGTTATTACCGATCCTGCGGATTACAACCGGGTGATTGAAGAATTGAAAGCTGACGGTGATACATCTGCTGAAACGAAGGAGTACTTGGCAGCTAAAGTTTTCCAGCACACTTCACATTACGATACTTTAATCTCGAACTATTTTAATAGTAAGTTAGGTATCACTTCGCCTGATACAATTACATTGACTTACGAAAAGAAGCAGGATCTGCGTTACGGTGAAAATCCACACCAGAAAGCTGCTTTCTACACTCAGATAAAAGATACGGAAGGGACTTTGACTGCAGCCAAAAAAATTCATGGTAAGGAATTGTCTTATAATAATATTGGAGATACCGATGGAGCACTTGAAACACTTAAAGAGTTTCAGGAGCCAACAATTGTGGCAGCTAAACATGCAAACCCTTGTGGAATTGGTAGCGCTGAAACTATTGCGGAAGCTTTCCAGAAAGCTTACGATGCAGATCCTGTTTCCATTTACGGAGGAATCGTGGCTTCCAATCGGGAGATTGATGCTGCGACCGCTCAAATCATGAGTAAAATTTTCCTGGAAGTTATTGTTGCTCCTTCCTTTAGTGCTGAGGCTTTGGAGGTGTTGACCAAGAAGAAAAATCTTCGTCTGTTGGAACTTCCTGAGATTTTGAAGAATGATTATCCTACCTTTAAGGCAAAAACCGTTTTAGGGGGATTGTTGATGCAGGAATTGGATAATGCCTTGATCGAAGGGGAGGTTAAAGTTGCTACTGATCGTCAGCCGACTGAGAAGGAAATGGAAGATTTGATGTTTGCATGGAAGACAGTTAAGCATGCTAAATCGAACGGTATAGCCATTGCTAAAGATAAGACTACAACAGGTGTTGGACCAGGACAGGTGAGTCGGATTTGGGCTTTGGAGAATGCCATTCGTCAGGGAGGAGAAAGAATTGCCGGAAGTGTTATGGCATCGGATGCTTTCTTCCCATTTGCGGATTGTGTGGAAGCTGCTCACAAAGCAGGAATTACCGCCATTATTCACCCCGGAGGTTCCATCCGCGACCAGGAATCCATCGACGCTGCCAATAAACATGGCATGGCAATGGTGTTTACCGGGATGAGACATTTTAAACATTAATTAGAATTAAAAGATTAGAGTTACTATATGGGATTTTTTTCATTCTTAACCCAGGAGATTGCAATGGACTTGGGGACTGCCAACACAATTATCATTCATAATGATAAAATTGTGGTGGATGAGCCCTCGATTGTAGCTCTGGACCGCCGTTCTGAAAAGATGGTGGCAATTGGTGAGAAGGCTCGCCAAATGCAAGGAAAGACCCACGATAATCTGCGAACCATTCGTCCGTTGCGTGACGGGGTGATTGCCGACTTTAATGCTGCAGAGCAGATGATCCGTGGGATGATCAAAATGATAAACAAAAAGCCTCGTCTTTTTCCTCCATCTCTTCGAATGGTTATCTGTATTCCTTCGGGGAGTACAGAGGTAGAAATGCGTGCCGTACGTGATTCCGCGGAGCATGCTGGAGGAAGGGATGTTTACATGATATACGAACCAATGGCTGCGGCCATTGGTATCGGAATCGACGTTGAAGCTCCCGAAGGAAATATGGTGGTTGATATAGGTGGAGGTACTACCGAGATTGCTGTGATTTCACTGGGTGGTATCGTGACCAACAAATCCATTCGTTTGGCCGGTGATGATTTGACCTCGGACATTCAGGAGTACATGCGTCATCAGCACAATATCAAAATCGGGGAACGAACTGCAGAAGAGATCAAGATACATGTTGGTTCCGCTCTTTCTGAGCTAGAGGATCCACCAGCGGATTATCGTGTTCAGGGACCCAATCAGATGACTGCCTTGCCAATAGAGGTGCCTGTTTCCTATCAGGAAATCTCTCATTGCCTTGAGAAATCAATTTCCAAAATTGAGATTGCAATTTTAAGTGCACTGGAGCAGACTCCTCCTGAACTTTACGCTGATATTGTGAATCGTGGTATCTATCTTGCCGGAGGGGGAGCACTCCTTCGTGGATTGGATAAACGATTGACAGAAAAGATTAATATTCCTTTCCATATTGCTGAAGATCCATTGCGGGCGGTGGCAAGAGGAACAGGAATATCACTTAAAAATGTTGAAAAATTCTCTTTCCTGATGCGTTAATCAGGGAAGAGAATTCTTTTTAATTACAAAACTGGATTGTGTTTTTTAGATGAAGAATTTAATAAGTTTTATAGTTCGATTTCATTTCACGATCCTCTTCATTTTTTTAGAAGTTATTTGTGTTGCCCTATTGGTGAGGAACAATAACTATCAGAAGGCTAAGTTTCTAAATTCGAGCAATGCTTTAAGTGGTGGTATTTACAATAGCGTTAGTTCGATAGGAGATTATTTGTCACTTGCCAGAGTAAATGAGGAGCTTGCAAAAGAGAATGCCCGACTGCATAATTTGTTGGAGGAATCCTACAAGCTCTCAGTTGATTCCTCCTTTCGTTTTGTGGATACCTTGTATCAGCAGCAATATGTCTACCGATGGGCACGGGTTATTAACAACTCTGTTAATAAGCAACTCAATTATGTTACCATAAATAAGGGAAGTCTTCAGGGAATTACTCCAGAGATGGCTGTGGTTACTGATAAAGGCATCGTAGGGATGGTTTTAAGTGTTTCTCAAAACTATTCTACTGTTATTTCTCTGCTTAATCATCGGTTGAATATTTCGGCTAAAATCCGAAAAAATAATTACTACGGTCCTTTGTCATGGGACGGAAAGGATTACCGGAAGGTAAAATTGTCTCATATCCCTTCGCATGTTGTTGTGTCGCGTGGAGATACGATAGTTACCAGTGGTTACTCCTCAATTTTCCCGGAAGGGAAGGTGATCGGAACAGTAAGTGAGGTGAAATCAACTACAGGAGGTAACTTTCACGATATAAGTGTAGATCTTTCCATAGATTTCAGGCAATTGTCGTATGTTCAGGTTGTTGGGGATTTATTAAAGGAGGAGCGTTTGGAGTTGGAAAATAATGTATTGGAGAAATGATAAATATTCCTAAACATATTCTGAGATTTATAATCCTGGTATTGATACAGGTTTTGGTGTTGAATAACGTTCAATTGAATGGTTATTTGAATCCCTACATGTATGTTTTGTTTATTTTGTTGCTTCCCTTTGAAATACCGAATTGGCTTTTACTTTTTCTAGGCTTTTTTTTGGGAGTTAGTATAGATATGTTTACCAGTACTTTGGGGATGCACGCCTCAGCCTGCGTGTTTATGGCATTTCTTCGGCCCTATGTGTTAAATGTTATCGCACTACGGGATGGATATGAAGTTGGTACTTCGCCTGGAATTCAACATCTTGGGATTTCATGGTTTCTAAAGTATTCATTGATATTGATTACAGCGCATCATCTCTTTCTCTTTTTTATTGAGGTTTTCTCTTTTTCAAATTTCTTGGATACCATGGGAAGAGCGCTGTTAAGTGTTGTTTTTTCATTTATTTTAATTATTATTAGTCAGTTCTTCATGTTTAAGAAGTAGAAGTGTGACTGTGTTTTATGAATAATTTTTCCGAACGAAAATATCTCATCGGTGGACTTTTTGTTTTAGTCGTTATCCTGTTCTTGATTCGACTCTTTAACCTACAGATTACTGATGATACCTATAAGTTATCTGCAGAAAACAACTCTCAACGGCAGATAACTCAATACCCTGCGCGGGGGTTAATTTACGATCGTAACGGGGAACTGCTTGTTTACAATCAGGCAGCTTACGATTTGATGATTGTTCCGCGGCAGTTGGAGGTATTTGATACCATTGAATTTTGCCAGATTTTGGGAATGGAGCAAGCTGATCTTATCAAACGAATCGCTAAAGCGAAAAGATATTCCCGTTATAAACCTTCCATTTTTTTGAAGCAGCTATCTGCTGAAAGTTATGCTGTTTTACTTGAAAAACTTTATAAGTATCCTGGTTTCTTTGTGCAGACCAGGACCCTTAGAAAATATCCACGTCAGAGTGCTGCTCATGTTTTGGGGTATTTGCGCGAAGTAAGTGATAAAAATATCAGAAGAGACAAGTATTACAAGCAAGGGGATTACATTGGGATAACCGGTGTGGAAAACTCCTACGAAAAAGTATTACGTGGTCAAAAAGGAGTAACGGTTTCTCTGGTTGATGTACACAACCGTATCAAGGGATCCTATAAAGGAGGCAAGTACGACAAAGAGCCGGTGGTAGGGAAAAAATTACAGACGACGCTCGATATCAAGCTTCAGGAGTACGGTGAACTTTTGATGCAGAACAAAAAAGGTGGTATTGTTGCCATAGAACCTTCTACAGGAGAAATTTTGGCTAAGGTTTCCAGTCCGGGATATGACCCTGAATTTCTTGTCGGTAGAGATTTTGGGAAAAATTATTTATCACTGTTGCGTGATTCGGTGAATCCAATTCTGGATCGGACTATGATGGGGCAATATGCGCCTGGATCCATTTTTAAAATGGTTAACGCTTTAATCGGGTTACAGGAGGGGATTATTACCCCAAATACGCGTTATGAATGCCATAATGGATACCATGTGGGGCGTTTTACTATGGGGTGTCACTCCCATCAGTCTCCCTTGGATTTGCGCCATTCAATACAGCATTCCTGTAACGCTTACTACGCTTATCTGTTCAGAAACTTATTGGATAATCCCAAATATGGTTCAGTTCAAAAAGGATTTGAAGTGTGGAGAAATCATGTTCGCTCCTTTGGGTTTGGAGATCGGCTTGGGGCTGATTTTTCCAATGAGTTGAAGGGATCTGTACCAACGAATGAATTTTATCGTAAAAGATACCGTACGGCCAAATGGAGGTCATTGAATGTGATTTCGCTTGCCATAGGCCAGGGAGAGCTTTTGATTACTCCTTTGCAGATGGCTAATATGGTGGCTACTATTGCCAATCGGGGGTACTATTATGTGCCTCATATCGTAAAGTCTATTGGCGATGAAGGAGGAATTAACTCCGCATTTACCAAAAAAAAATACACAACTATTGATCCCTTATATTTCGATCCTGTAATTGATGGGATGGAGTTGGTGGTTTCGGGGGGTGCCGGAAGTACAGGAACTTCAGCTGCGATTGAAGGTATAAGGGTTTGTGGGAAGACTGGAACGGTAGAGAACAATAAAGGGATTGATCATTCTGTCTTTGTGGCATTTGCACCCCGGGAAACCCCAAAAATTGCACTTGTTGTGTATGTAGAGAATGGGAAATGGGGATCTTGGTACGGGGCACCTATTGCAGGATTGATGATTGAAAAATATTTGAAAGGAGAAATCGAATCCCCTCGCAGAAAAGGGATCGAAAGAACCATGATGAGAGCCAACTTGGTTGATAATCCACAACCAATCTCTCCATTTATAAAGTGGTGATTTGAAATAGCATGAGAAGAAAAGTAAACCTTTTAAAAAATCTGGACTGGTGGACCATATTTCTGTATGTAGTATTGGTTTTTTTGGGCTGGGTTAATATATATGCAGCAGTGTACAACGAGGAGCATCAGAGTATTCTTGATATTTCTCAGCGATATGGAAAGCAATTGATGTGGATTGGGGCTGCCTTTTTCATAGCAATTGTTATCCTGATAGTAGAGGGGAAATTTTACTCCGCCTTTGCCTATCCCACCTATTTATTTATGATATTGTTACTGATTGCGGTGCTGCTATTCGGGCGGGAAGTTAATGGTGCCCGTTCCTGGTTTCAGCTTGGTCCTGTGCGCTTTCAACCTGCCGAGTTTGCTAAATTTGCTACTAATTTAGCTATTGCCAGGTACCTTAGTCAATACAATTTTAAAATCCATAGATTCAAATCTTTGGTTACATCAGGAATTATCCTTTTTACTCCTGCAGTTTTGATTCTATTGCAGAATGATACCGGATCGGCATTGGTTTATACTGTTTTTTTCCTGGTGTTGTATCGGGAGGGGTTAACGGGATGGATTCTGTTTTTGGGTTTATTGACAGCACTTCTGTTTATTTTTACGCTTCTGTGGAGTAAATTGACCGTTCTTTTGGTGATGCTTGCGGGAGCTTTTGTGGCTTTAAAATTGTTTGGCAATAAGTTCAAACCGCTAGGCATTGCTTTAGCTTCCTTACTCGTAGTTTTTGGATTTGTTTGGAGTGTTAATGCTTTGTTTGGAGCGAACTATAGCTATTACCAATTGCTTTTGGTAACGATTGGACTGAATACCGTTCCCTTTCTGGTGAAGATTTATAAGTACAAAATTCGTTTTGCTACCTGGGTATTGTTTTTCCTTTTGGGAGGCATAGGTTTCACTTACTCCGTAGGCTATATTTTTGACAGTGTTTTAGAGCCTCACCAGCAGAAAAGGATTAATGAACTGCTAGGTATCGAATCGGATCCTCTGGGAGCTGGATACAACGTCAATCAGTCGAAAATAGCCATTGGATCTGGTGGATTCAGTGGGAAAGGATTTCTGCAGGGGACCCAAACAAAATTTGATTTTGTGCCAGAGCAGAGTACGGATTTTATATACTGCACAGTAGGAGAGGAGTGGGGCTTTATTGGAACCTCAACTGTAATGCTGCTTTTTTTGACATTGATTTTGCGGCTGGTCTACCTGGCCGAACGACAACGATCCTCTTTTAGTAGAATTTATGGCTATGGGGTGGCATGTATCCTCTTCTTTCATATGGCCGTAAACATTGGCATGACCATTGGTCTGGCACCTGTTATTGGAATTCCTCTGCCATTTTTTAGCTACGGAGGTTCTTCCCTCTGGTCGTTTACTATTCTTTTGTTTATTTTTCTTCGTTTGGATGCCAACCGTCTGGAGCTTCTAAGGTAATATCATGGTCTTTTCGGACCATTTCCATTATGTCGGGAAAGAATGTTTTAAATTCTTCTTCCAGGGCCTCGTATTGGCTTTCCAATACGCTTAGTGCATAATCAGCTTTGTTAGGAAGTGTGGTATGATTGCTCATGATTTCCAGGGCACGATGTATACCGTCCAGTGTTGCATAACTTTCCAGTCTTCGACTTTTTATTAGGAAGGGAAGGAATTTTTTTACCCGTAAGGGAAGTACAAGGTATTTTTTGATTAATACCTCGTGGGTTGAAGTAGTAAAGCTTTTCAGCTCTTTACTGTGATATTCCTGCCAGTTTTTTGCCAAAAAATGGTCATAGATTACATCTACAACAACTCCTGAGTAGCGATTGTATCCCTCCCGAAACCGATTGGAACTTTCACTCACTATCGGATGACAATCTGTAAAATGATCAATACTACGATGAAGAATGATGCCTTTCTGAATATCAAGAGGATAATTAAGGTATTTCTTCCCTTTCACGTAATCACCAATAAAATTCCCGATTTTAACGGGATCGGAGTCTCCTGAGAGGTATAAATGGGCCAAAAAGTTCATAAGAAAAGAACAAACTTAATAAGTTACGACGTTTTATGTTTAAAGTCAAGTTTTTGAATAGTGTTTAGGAACAGATTGAAAACATGAAAGTTAGGGCGATAAAATTAGTAAAATTCCTTTAAAACACTAATTTTATGGTACTAAAACCATTGTCTAACTATTAATTTATAACAAGGAGGAATTATGGCAAAGAAAAATGTCATTATTATCGGTGCTGCCGGTCGTGATTTTCACAACTTCAACACCTATTACCGCGACAATTCGGATTACAATGTAGTTGCTTTTACCGCAGCTCAGATTCCAGACATTGATGGACGTAAGTATCCTGCAGAACTGGCTGGAGCCCTTTATCCCGATGGGATTCCCATTTTTGCCGAGGAAGATTTGGCTCGTTTAATCAAGGAGCATTGTATTGATGATTGCGTATTCTCCTATTCTGATGTTTCCTATCAGACAGTAATGAATGTGAGTTCTATTGTGAACGCTGCAGGTGCGAATTTCGTTTTGTTAGGGCCTGGAGATACCATGATTAAGAGTAATAAACCTGTTATTGCTGTTGTGGCTACTCGTACCGGATGTGGTAAATCACAAACATCCCGTAAGGTAATCGAGAACTTGATGAATCAGGGCCTGAAGGTTATTGCCATTCGTCATCCTATGCCTTACGGAAATTTGGTTGCTCAAAAGGTTCAGCGCTTTGCAACAGTTGAAGATCTGAAGCACCACAATTGTACTGTTGAGGAAATGGAGGAATACGAACCTCATGTAACTCGTGGAAATGTTATTTATGCTGGTGTTGATTATGAAGCCATTGTACGTGCTGCCGAAAACGATCCTGATGGATGTGATGTGATTCTTTGGGATGGTGGAAACAATGATTTCTCTTTCTACAAGCCTGACTTGACCATTACCGTGGCCGATCCCCACCGTCCTGGAGCTGAATTGAGCTACTACCCGGGTGAGGTGAATCTTAGAATGGCTGATGTGGTTGTTATTAATAAAATGGATTCTGCGGCTCCTGAAGGTATTCAAACTGTACGAGAGAGCATTGCTTATGCTAATCCTAATTGCACCGTTATTGATGGCGCATCACCCATTACTGTTGATAAGCCCGAATTGATCCGCAACAAGAAGGTTCTGATCGTAGAGGATGGACCAACTTTAACTCACGGTGAAATGAAAATTGGTGCCGGAACTATTGCTGCACGAAAATTTGGTGCTAAGGAAGAAATTGATGCTCGTTCGTTCCTGGTTGGTAAGCTGAAGGAAACTTATGAGATCTATCCAAATATTGGAAATATTCTTCCAGCCATGGGGTATTCCGAGCAGCAGTTGAAAGACCTGGAAACCACAATCAACAATTCGGATTGCGAAACTGTAATTATTGGTACGCCTATCGATTTGAATCGTATCATTGATATTAAAAAGCCTACTACCCGGGTTTACTACGATCTGGAAGAAATTGGCTACCCTAAATTAAAGAATGTGCTGTGTGATTTTGTTCAGAAACATCATCTAAAGGCGGTAACTGTTGAGTAAACAATCAGGAGCGTTCTTCTATGGGCGCTTCTTTTTTTTAGGCCGTTTCTTTTTCTTCCATTCTCCGTAGGTAATTATAAGGATTCCCAATACGGTAACTACACCGCCCAAAATCTGTTCCTGCTTCGGGAGTATACCCCAGTAAAGAAATGCACCCAGGATAATAAAAAAGCTTCGGGTGCTGATAACAACTACTGTTTTTGTGGCTTCGATATATTTCAAAGCCACATAGGTTAGTACTGAGCCTAAGAAAGGTCCAAGCAGTGAACCAATTCCAATGTTCCAAAGTGAATGGGATGTGTAGGCGAATGTTTGCTTGCTAAACCAAAAGTAAAGGCCAAAAGCAATCAAAAGGAAGATGGAGCGACAAAGTGAAATTAGGGAAGGATGAATTTGTCCGATTCGTTTTTTGGCAATGATGGTGGTAACTGCATAGAAAAATGCAAAAATTAAGCTGGCCAGAGTACCTGAATCCAATTGAAATTGGAATTGTCCCCCAGCCTGATGGGAGGTGATGATTACCATTCCAAGCAGGGTGACTATAATCCCTCCTGTTTCCAGAAGATGAAAGCGCTCATTGAGTAACAAAAAACCAAGTAATGCGGCAAAGACAGGACTCGCATTCGCCAGGAAAGAAACCATTGCCGGATTGTCCATCAAATTGATGGCTGTAAAAAAGGCCGAGGTTGCAATCAATTCCGAAACCCCAATGCCTGCCAGGGCTAGTTTGGTGGATTTATCAAACTTTCTTATGGAAGCTATACTTTTGGAACGGATGGCATATAACAGGTTCCAAAGTAGAGCTAAGGTGAACCACAAGAGCCCGAATTGGGCCAGACTTACATCTTGCATAGCAGCTTTGCTAAAGATGTATACATTGGAAAAGGAAATGGTGGCGAGCAGAGCGAACAGATACCCTTTGATTGATGGTCGCATATAGATTTCTACATATTTGGTAAAATCGTTACTTTTGTTGTCACACAAATGTATTTAAGAAACGTAATGTAAAATCATTTTCGAGCAACTTTTTATGGAAATAAATTTACTCTATGCTATTTTAGCCACCTTTTTTCTAAATCTGCCTTTCGGTTATATTCGCCAGGGATTTAAGAGGTATTCCTTTAATTGGTTTTTTGCTATACATGTTCCCATTCCGGTTGTTATTTTTTTCCGATATTTCTTTGAATTGGGCTTTCAGCTGTATACCTATCCTTTTATGTTAGGTGCTTTCTTTTTGGGGCAATTTGCCGGGAAAAAACTTCGGATTTACCAGGCTGGCAAGCGCCAAACAGAGAAAGTAATGAGTAAAGAGTCGCAAGCGGGATAAGATTTACGATAATATTGATAAAAAAAAATCCGAAGCTGCTGCTTCGGATTTTTTGTATAATTATAAGGATTGTTTACAATCTCTCTTTGATCTTTTTGGTTTCTTCTTCGAAACCTGGCTTTTCAAGCAAGGCAAACATGTTGCTTTTATAGGCTTCTACACCTGGTTGATCGAATGGGTTAACATCCAGGATGTAACCGCTGATTCCACATGCAATTTCGAAGAAGTACAACAATTCACCTAAGTAGTAAGCATTCAATTGAGGCAATTCAATGCGAAGGTTGGGAACGCCACCATCTACGTGAGCCAATTGAGTTCCCAGTTCAGCCATCTTGTTCACTTCATCTACGCTCTTACCTGCAAGGTAGTTTAGTTTGTCAAGATTGTCTTTATCTTCAGGAATTAATACTGAGTGGTTAGGACGAGCAATAGAAATTACGGTTTCGAAAATGTTGCGCTGTCCTTCCTGGATGTATTGTCCCATAGAGTGCAAATCGCTGGTAAAATCAACGCTGGCAGGGAAAATCCCTTTGTTCTCTTTTCCTTCACTTTCACCGTAAAGCTGCTTCCACCATTCGGAGATGTTGTGCAACTTTGGATTGTAGTTGGCCAGAATTTCAATTCCTTTTCCTTTTGAATACAATGCATTTCGTGTAGCAGCATACAGGGAAGCAGGGTTTTCTGCAAAAGGAGTTTCCAGACAGTATTGCTGCATGGCCTTGGCACCATTTATCAGTTCACGGATGTCATGACCGGCAACAGCGATAGGTAGTAAACCAACAGGGGTTAAAACCGAGTAGCGCCCACCAACATTATCCGGAATTACAAAGGTTTTGTAGCCTTCCTGGTCTGCAAGGGTACGAAGTGCACCTTTGCTTTCGTCAGTAATGGCCACAATTCGCTCACGAGCTTCTTCTTTTCCAATTTGCTCTTCCAACAACTCTTTCAGTAAGCGGAATGCAATGGCAGGTTCGGTTGTGGTACCTGACTTGGAAATAACGCAGATTCCAAATTCAGTTGATTTCAAAATATCCATCAACTCGTACAGGTAATCTTCGCTGATATTTTGACCGGCATAAAGTACCAATGGGTTTTCGTTACCTGCATTCAATTGGTCAAAATTGTGAGCCAGGGCATCGTTCACTGCTTTGGCGCCCAGATACGATCCGCCAATACCAATTACAACAAGTACCTCTACCTTATCTTTCAGGTTTTGGGCAGTGGTTTCAATGTCTTTGATCTCTTCTTCGGAGATGTTTCCGGGCAGTTGAACCCAGCCTACAAAGTCATTTCCTTTACCGGTTCCTTGGTGCAAAGCATCAATGTGCTTTTTTGTTTCTTCCTCATACTTGAAGATCTCATCCTTTGTTACAAAGTCAAGAGTCTTCTCAATGCTCAACTTGATGTGTTCCATTTTGTTTCAAATTAAGTTCAAACCATACGAGTCAATTTTCTGCCAGAACCGATATCCCCTCAAATATTCAGGACAGAAAAAGTGATGTATTTCGTTGGATAATATATAATTGTAGTTTAATTCTTGTAAAAGTTATTTTCCTTTAGTACAAATTTATGTCTAAAATTGGAATCTAACGTAAATCCTCCGTTAATAATTTCACCTCAATTGCAGGAGAAATTTTTTCGTAGAGAATATTGTAAACTGCCATTGTAATAGGCATGTGTACATTGTATTGGTCGTTGATCTCTTTGATACACTTTACTGCATAGTAGCCCTCTGCAATCATGTGCATTTCCAGTTGGGCTGATTTTACGGTATATCCTTTCCCAATCATGGTCCCAAAAGTCCGGTTTCTACTAAATTGGGAGTAACAGGTAACCAAAAGGTCCCCGAGGTAGGCGGAACTTTTAATATCCCTGCTTATGGGGTGCACGGTATCTACAAAGCGTTTGATTTCCTGGATGGCATTAGAGATCAGAACGGCCTGAAAATTGTCCCCGTAACGTAAGCCATGACAAATACCGGCTGCCAGTGCGATTACGTTTTTTAATACGGCGGCGTACTCTGTTCCGTAAATATCGTCTGAAATGGTGGTTTTGATGTAGGGGCATTCCAATTTCAAGGCCATGGTACGTGCCTTTTTTAGATCTTGGCACGAAATGGTCAGGTAAGACAGGCGTTCCATAGCCACTTCCTCGGCATGACAAGGACCTGAAATGATGCCGAGTTTGTCGTAAGGAACATTGTATTTTTCATGGAAGAATGGTCCGATAATCATATTTTCATCAGGAACAATTCCTTTGATAGCGGATACAATAAATTTGTCCTCCAGACTAACACTAAGTTTAGAAAGGGCATTTTTAAGGAAAGCAGATGGGATAGCAAAGATGATGATATCCGAATCGCTTACGATTTTGTTGATGTCGTTGTAGAAATGGATTTTATCAATTTCGAACTCAATTCCCGTTAGGTAGCGCGGATTATGGTGAAGCTTTTTAAACTGGCTGATGGTTTCGGGATTTCTCATGTACCAGTTAATCTCGGATTCGTTCTCCATAAGCATTTTGGCAATGGCCGTGGCCCAACTACCTCCTCCAATAATTGCTACTTTTGAGTTGTCGTTCATATTAAAATGATTTAATCAATATTTTCAATGGTTGCGAAAAAGTCCAAATGGAATTTTTGCTTTAGGGTTGTCAGAAATTGGAAAAATTTCTCTTACGTTCATGTTGCTGGAAAACGAAAATAAAATTTTCGAACCAGGCTTTTGATTGGTAGGTTCGACTTTGAATGAATCAAACAATAGCCTAAAATTAATAAATATCGGAGGAAGGGAAAAATACCCGACCTCCGATATCCAAAATTATTTTGTTTCAAAAAGCTTATGCAAGCCAGTTTTTCACATCTTCCTGAGAAGGATTGGTTAATCCCAACTTGTTCTTTTTGTTCAAGCCACATAATACCTGGTGTAGCTTGTTCGGGTTTTCATCTTTCAAAGATTTTACTGTTTGGAATCCTGCTTGACGGATAACATCTACCCATTCTACAGCCATTCCCAGTTCAGTAAATTTTTCGTCTCCGTCACGATCCGCTTTCTTTTCAGGTCGCATTTGTGGGAAGAATAGTACATCCTGGATGGAAGCTGAATTGGTCATCAACATTACCAAACGGTCAATACCAATACCCATACCGGATGTTGGAGGCATACCGTATTCCAGTGCACGAACAAAGTCCATGTCGATGAACATAGCCTCGTCGTCTCCTTTTTCGCTCAACTTTAATTGATCCTGGAAACGCTCCAATTGGTCAATTGGATCATTTAGCTCAGAGTAAGCGTTACACAGCTCCTTACCATTCACCATCAATTCGAAACGCTCGGTTAGGTCAGGATTATCGCGGTGCTTCTTACAAAGTGGCGACATTTCTACAGGATAGTCGGTGATGAAAGTTGGTTGAATGTAATTGCCTTCACATTTTTCACCAAAGATTTCGTCGATCAACTTACCTTTACCCATGCTTTCGTCAACTTCGATATCCAGTTGCTTACAAACATCGCGAAGTTGTTCCTCGTTCATGCCGGCAATATCAATTCCCGTGAATTCCTTAATGGAATCGATCATCGAAATACGCTTGAAAGGACGCTTGAAGTCGATAGTATTTTCTCCTACCTGAACTTTTGTAGTTCCGTGCAGATCCAAAGCAACTTTTTCGATCATTTCTTCAGTGAAATCCATCATCCAGTTGTAGTCTTTGTAAGCTACGTAGATCTCCATCACAGTAAACTCAGGATTGTGGGTACGGTCCATTCCTTCGTTACGGAAGTCTTTGGCAAACTCATACACTCCATCAAATCCTCCTACAATAAGACGCTTCAGATACAACTCATTGGCAATACGCATGTACAAAGGAATGTCCAAAGCATTGTGATGGGTAATAAATGGGCGAGCTGAAGCTCCTCCAGGTATTGGTTGCAGAATTGGAGTTTCCACCTCAAGATAATCTTTACTGTTGAACAACTCACGCATGGAGTTGATCACCTTGGTGCGCTTCATGAAAATGTCCTTAACATTTGGATTTACAACCAGGTCAACGTAACGTTGACGATAACGTTGTTCCGCATCACTAAAGGCATCGTATACTTTTCCGTCTTTTTCCTTAACGATTGGAAGCGGACGTACAGATTTTGAAAGAACAGTTAGTTCGGTGGTGTAAACAGAAGTTTCGCCCACCTTGGTTTTGAATACGTAACCCTTAATCCCAATAAAATCACCAATATCCAAAAGTTTTTTGAATACAGTGTTGTAGAGAGTTTTATCTTCACCGGGACAGATGTCGTCACGAGTGATGTATACTTGAATTCTTCCCTGGGCATCCTGCAGCTCAATGAAAGAAGCTTTTCCCATAATGCGTCGACTCATAATTCGTCCGGCCAAACATACCTCCTGATAGTTGTTCTGCTCAGGATCAAAGTTTTTGTGGATTTCCGAAGTATAAACGTTCACCTTATATTCGGCAGCAGGATAAGGGTCAATACCTAATGCCTGAATTTCCTTTAAGGAATTTCTTCTAACGATCTCTTGCTCACTAAGTTCAAACGTATTCATTTCAATTTATCTAAAGTTATTCGGATGCAAAGATATAATATTCTGTGCAAAATATTAGTTTCAACGACTTTAGTTCTGGACGAATAGCATGGTTTTGCTACTGAAAATTCTTATAATTGCTCTAAATTTAAGGATATTTAGATTCATTTAAAATAAGTTTGGATCCTTTTGGGAAAGAAATACCTGAAATCAAGAAGATAATTTGGAAGAATCAAATACCTTTGCTTTTGATTTGAAGAAAGGTGGTTTTTTTATCTTTTTGAATCAATAATATTCTGCTGAATTAAAGGGTGTTTGAAGGTAAATATCTGTGCAGAGTTTTGTAATTTATTTTTTGATCCTGTTAAGTCTGCACAATGTTGTAGAATGGGATCTTGCACATAGAAAAATTTTTGATGAAACATCTATTCGAAAAAAGTTTCACTGAGAAGCAAGTTTCTAAACAGAGGTGTTCCATCTGGCCATTGAAAAGCAAATTATAAAGGGATGAAAATCAAAAGAAAACCGGATTGGCTGAAAATGCAACTACCCAAAGGCGATGATTACGCCTATGTAAATGGGATTGTACAAGAACATAACCTACATACAATCTGTTCCAGTGGTAAATGTCCTAATGTTGGGGAGTGCTGGGGGAATAGAACGGCAACCTTTATGATCCTGGGAGATATCTGTACCCGGGCTTGTAAATATTGTAATGTGAAAACTGGCAAGCCCTTGGCTGCCGATTGGAAAGAGCCTAAACGATTGGCTAAATCTATTCAATTGATGAAGTTGAAGCATGCCGTAATTACATCGGTTGATCGTGATGATTTGGAAGATGGAGGAGCTGGAATTTGGGCGGAAACTATTCGTCAGATCAACCTAATGAATCCCGATACAACTCTTGAAGTTTTGATTCCTGATTTCAATGGGAAAGCCGAGGATGTACAGAAGGTGATTGATTGTAAGCCCGAGGTGATCTCTCACAACCTGGAAACTGTTCGTCGTTTAAGTCCGGAAGTACGTAGTCGTGCCCGTTACGAGGTTAGCTTGAAGGTTTTGAAACAAATTGCGGATTCGGGAATTGTTGCGAAATCCGGTATCATGCTGGGATTGGGTGAAACAGAGGAGGAGATTTACCAAACCATGGATGACTTGCTTGCTGTTGGTGTGAAAGTTATGACTATAGGGCAGTATCTTCAACCTACTCGTAAGCACCTTCAAGTGGAAGAATATGTGACACCGGAAACATTTAAGAAATACGAAGAGGTAGGGAAAGAGAAAGGATTTGCCTTTATCGAAAGTACCCCTTTGGTTCGTTCTTCTTACCATGCGGAACGTCATGTAAATGCCTTAAAGGGAGGATGTCATGAATAAAAATGCCATATTTCGGGATTTGGGCGAAATCGATTACAAAGAAGCTTGGGATTTCCAGGAAGAATTGTTTGATCAGGTTCTGAAATCGAAGCAGGATAATCGGGATATTGCTCTGGAAGAGAGGAAGCTTGTTGATAATCATCTTTTGTTTTGTGAGCATCCTCATGTATATACATTGGGGAAAAGTGGAAAAGAGCAGAACATGCTGCTGAATTACATTCAACTACAGGCAAAGCATGCTACTTTTCACAAAATCAACAGGGGCGGTGATATTACCTATCACGGTCCCGGTCAAATTGTTGGATATCCCATACTGAACCTGGAGAGTTACAACATGGGGATCAAAGAGTATATATACAATCTGGAGCAGGCAATTATCGATTGCCTTAAAGATTATGGTGTAGAATCCACCCGATTGGACGGAGCTACTGGAGTATGGTTAGATATTGACAAGCCGGGAAAAGTTCGCAAAATTTGTGCTATCGGTGTGCGTGTAAGTCGTTGGGTAAGTATGCATGGCTTTGCTTTTAATGTAAACACGGATTTGAAATATTTCGACTATATCAATCCTTGTGGATTTGTTGATAAGGGGGTGACTTCTTTGCAAAAAGAATTAGGGAAAGAGCTTGATATTGAAGAAGTAAAACATAATTTAAAAAATCATATTGCCCGTCTTTTTGATATGACGCTTAAATTTGAGTAATTTGCAGTGTGAAATGCTACGCTATGGAAAAACGATGGGTGATCAACGAACCCGGTGATGAGGCAACGGTGAACTTGTTGGCTCAGGAACTGGGAATTGATAATATTTTGGCTAATTTGCTGGTAAATCGAGGAGTAACCAGCTTTGAAGAAGCAAGAGCCTTTTTCCGCCCAAGTCTCGACGACCTCCATGATCCTTTCCTAATGAAGGATATGGATAAGGCCGTAGTGCGTTTAACTAGCGCTCTGGAGCAGCAGGAGAGAATCTTGATCTATGGTGATTATGACGTAGATGGAACCACTTCTGTTGCTTTAGTATATACTGCTCTTAAAAATAAATTCGATTACATCGATTACTATATTCCCGATCGATACACCGAAGGTTATGGAATTTCCAAGCAGGGGATTGATTATGCTGTTGAGCATGGGATTAACCTAATTATAGCCTTGGACTGCGGTATAAAAGCTGTTGAAAAAATAGAGTATGCACGAAATTGTAAGGTAGACTTTATCATCTGTGACCATCACACTCCTGGAGATGAACTTCCACAGGCTGTAGCGGTTTTAGATCCGAAGAGAAAAGATTGTGAATATCCCTGTAAAGATTTATCGGGATGTGGGGTTGGCTTTAAGTTGATGCAAGCATTCTACCAGAAACAAAATCTTCCCTTCGAAGAGTTAGTTCCACTTTTGGACTTATTGTGTGTAAGTATTGCCTCGGATATTGTTGCTATTGTTGGTGAGAACCGGATTCTTACGCATTATGGCTTGAAGCAGTTGAACAGTAATCCTCGGTTAGGACTTCAGACAATTCTTGATCTGGCTGGTGTTGATAAGGAATTGAATGTTAATGATATCGTTTTTAAAATTGGACCACGGATTAATGCCGCAGGTCGAATTCAATCCGGTCGACAGGCCGTTCAACTGCTAATTGCCGACAATGATGAGACTGCTCGTCTGATTGGAGATACTATCAATGGTTTCAACGACCATCGAAAGGAGCTGGATCACAATATTACAGATGAAGCTCTTGAAAAGGTAGCCCGCTCCGAAAAACTTTTGAACCGGAAAAGTACTGTCCTTTTTGATGCGAATTGGCATAAGGGGGTTATTGGTATTGTGGCTTCGCGCTTGATAGAAACCTATTATCGCCCTACGGTGATTTTAACCGAATCCAATGGGTTTGCCACGGGTTCGGCACGTTCGGTAGATGGGTTTGATTTGTATCAGGCCATTTCTTCCTGCAGTGATCTTCTTGAAAACTACGGAGGCCACAAATATGCCGCCGGTTTGACCATGAAGATTGAGAATGTTTCCGAATTTCAGGAACGTTTTGAGAAGTACGTTTGTGAAAATATATCAGATGAGATGCTGATTCCCCAGATAAAGGTAGATGCCAGGATCAAACTTTCTGATATCACTCCTAAATTTTTCCGAATTCTTAAACAGTTTGAACCCTTTGGTCCCATGAATATGACGCCGATTTTTATCAGTGAGGATGTTGTGGACTACGGGTATAGCCGTCCTGTTGGGCGTGAGAAAGAGCATTTGAAGCTATCGGTAGTGGATGATATTCGCAATGGTGATGTTCGAAGTGGAATTGCATTTTCCATGGGAAAATACCATGAAGTTATTTCGCGTGGTGTGCCGTTTGATATTTGTTATTCCTTACAGGAAAATGAATATATGGGTAAAGTGGAAACGCAGCTAATGGTGCGCGATTTGAAAGTGCACTAAATATTTTCAGTTTTTCTTTCTTCTTTTTGAGCAACTTTTTGTTTAGCTCCTGTTTTTTGTACTTTCCCCTGAATTTGAATTCTTCATCCTTCTGGTGGTAATTTTCAGCTATAGGTTTATGCTTACTACCCTTCTATTGTGTTGATAAATTTGGGGTTGCAAAGATTTGGGGTTCTAAAATTCCGTATTATCTTTGCCGAAATTTGTGTAAACCAAAAATCTATCTATGGTCTGGTCTGATTTAACCAAAACGGTGGGCATTGAAGAAAGCCCCACAAAAAAAATTATTTTAGGAGTCCAATTCCTCTTTGTTGCCTTTGGCGCAACGGTTCTAGTCCCCCTCCTTGTAGGAATTGACCCATCAGTAGCATTATTTACAGCAGGAATCGGTACCCTTCTTTTTCATTTAGTGACAAAGGGTAAGGTTCCTGTTTTTTTAGGCAGTAGTTTTGCTTTTATTGCACCTATTGTTGAAGCCACCAAGTTGTATGGCTTACCAGGTACTATGTCTGGTTTGATTGCAGTAGGATTTGTGTATGGTTTGGTTTCTATGGTGATTAAGAAGTGGGGGTTGAGAGTAATTGAGAAGTTATTTCCTTCCATTGTTGTTGGTCCGGTAATCATGATTATTGGTCTTTCTTTGGCACCTGTTGCGGTGAATATGGCTAAAACCAACTGGGCTATTGCTGCTACAGTATTGATGACTGCTGTTTTGATTGTTGTCTATTCCAAAGGGATGATGAAATTGATCCCAATTTTCTCTGGAATTGTTGTTGGTTACATCCTATCCGTTATTCTTGGAGAAGTTGATTTTACTGCAATAAAGGAAGCTGAATGGTTTGCTTTGCCCAAATTTGTTCATCCGAAGTTTAGTTGGGGAGCGATTTTATACATGATCCCCGTTGCAGTAGCGCCAATTATTGAACATGTTGGAGATATGTATGCAATTGGAGGAGTTGCCAATAAAAAATTTGTTAAAGATCCAGGTTTAAATCGTACTTTGCTTGGTGATGGTTTGGCTACCGGTTTGGCCGGGTTGTTTGGAGGACCACCAAATACTACCTATTCTGAGGTAACAGGAGCTATTGCACTTACCAAAATTACGGATCCAAAAGTATTGCGTATTTCTGCAGTTACTGCTTTGGTTTTCTCTTTAATCGGAAAAGTGAGTGGATTCCTAAAGACCATTCCTCAAGCAGTGTTGGGAGGAATAATGCTGTTGTTGTTTGGGATGATTGCCAGTATTGGTATTAAAACCTTAATTGATGCCAATACCGATTTTAATAAGACTCGTAATCAGGTGATTATTTCAATTGTACTAACAGTTGGAATCGGTGGAGCTCAACTGAGTTACGGAACCTTCTCCCTGGCTGGAATTGGTTTGGCTTCTGTAGTTGGTGTATTTCTAAACTTGATTTTACCTGATAAATCGAAGCCGATTAAAGGAAGTGATGAGTTATAAACGATATTAAATACTATTTAAAAGCCCTTTTCGATCAGAAAAGGGCTTTTTTATTTCATAGAAGAAGAACTCCGGAATGTCAATCAGGGGTAACGATTTTGGACTCTTTAGCGTGCTGAATTTTTTCTTTTTTGAAAAGAGAAAAGCAAGAATGGTAAAGGTTAAGGAAAAAGGATGAAGTGTTCGTAGAGAGTGTTTTTTGGGTAAGAGATTGTTGGATAGGTTTTTGTGTGTGTTTATGTTTTGATGAGCGAGATTCCGTTAGTAGAAAAGAGGGATTTTAAATATCCACGGAAGAATTGTTGTTTGTAGTTCTAATTTGAAGCAAACAGTGGTGAGTTTTGCCCTAATATTATAGTGCCAATAACGATAACAAAGCCCGGTTGGGCTTTGTCTGTTTTGAGGTGGGATCTTACCGTAGAAGCTTTTTCCCCTCGGAAGGTGCAGGGGAATGATGTGTGTTTCGGATGAGTTATCTCCTATTTTGAAAAGAGTATTCCTCTTTTTAGTGAAACGCATACATTCTTTTAGACGAATTTTGCGATTAAAAGTTTTCTTTTCTTTCGATTTTCTTCCATGAAATATTAAAAAACATAGGGAAGTGATTCTTTTGTTGTGATTAATTGATTTTTATAAGATGAGAGATTTGTTGAGAATTTACTTTCATAGAGGGATTTTCTTTTTGGAATTAGTGGGCTGTTTTTTCGTTGTCAATTCCGGATTTTTTTCATTGCAGGGGAGGGTGAAACTAAATTGACTTCCCTGATTGGGTATGCTTTGGATTTTAAGTTTACCGTTATTGTAATTTATAAAATCCCGGCATATTTGTAATCCAATGCCAGTTCCTTTCTCTCCTTTGGTTCCAAAAGTTGAATGAAAAGCCTGGGGGGTTAAAATTTTTGCTATAGTACTTTTACTCATACCTATTCCCGTATCTGTTACAGAAACTTCTATGTTGTTTTCCGTATGTCTTGTACTAATCGCTATCGTGCCTTCAGGATGGGTGAATTTGATGGAGTTCGAAATTAAATTACGAAGGACCGTAAAAATCATCTCACGATCTGCTGTTGCCCATAGGGCTGTAGAAGATTTCCACTCGAATGTGATATTTTTTGCATCTGCTTTCCCCTTGAAGAGTTTTATGGCTTGTTTTATTAATTTGTGTAGGTCAATTCTTTTGGGGGTGATGCTAATGGCTGCCTGTTGGTTTTTGGACCAATTCAAAAGATCCTCCATCATGGTTTTGGTATCACTGGTCATGTTGATAAGTTCATCCAGATGTTGTTTCAGAAATTCGGGGTCATCCTTTAGGATTTTTAGTGATGCTTCCAGAGTACCGATGGGATCTCTCAAATCGTGTGAAATGACTGCGAATAGCTTATCTTTTGCTGCATTGAGTTTCTGCAACTGTTTGGATTGTTCTAGGATGGTTTCCCTGGATTTTTTTAGTTCAATATGTGTTTTAACCCTTACAAGAAGTTCTTCCCGGTTAAATGGTTTGGTTATATAATCCACTCCACCGGATTGAAAGCCTCTGATCAGGTCCTCTGTTTCGCTTTTGGCTGTTAAAAAAATTACTGGGATTTGTGCAGTCGAGGGAGACGCTTTGAGTTGTTTGCAGGTTTCGTACCCATCCATTTCAGGCATCATAATATCAAGTAGAATAAGATCGGGGAGATTTTTTTCAATTAACTGCAATGCTTGTTTCCCACTTTTTGCCACAGAAATCAGATATCCGGAAGAGTACAATGCATTTCCCAATACCTGTAGGTTTTTTATATTATCATCGACAATAAGAATATTGGCTGTTGAATTCTTTTTCATATTTATTCAGTTTTAGAATTATGAAGTCGTTGAATTGTTTGAGGGAATTGTTGAAGTTGAATTTCAATTTGGGTAATGTCAAAATTGTGGATAAGTATTAATAGGTTGGAGCTATAGGTTTCCAGAATTGGGGAATGATATTGACTGGCCAATAGACTCAGATTTTTAGTAAATTCTTCAATTTTGAAAAGTACGAGTTCATCTTTAATATCTTCCCAGATGGGGAATATTTCGTTCTCTAATTTTTGAATTAATTTTGGTAATTGGACTTGATTTTCCGATTTGATTATCTTTTTTGAGGTATCGGTGTCGATTTCGAATGGAGTTGCAGGGGTTGTATTATGGTGAGCTACAAACTTGCTCAATTCAGTTAGAATTTTCTTCTTGTTGGTTGGTTTGGGTACAAATCCTTCAAAGCTTCTGATTATTTTTTCTTCCTCTTCAACCATTACCGAGGCAGTAAAAGCAATTACGGGTATGTTTTGAGTTTTAGGATTTTGTTTTAAAATCTCATTGGTTTGAAAACCAGACATTCCGTCCATTCTGATGTCCATGATAATTACATCAGGAGAATGGTGCTTTAATAATTCCAAAGCAATTTCGCCACTGGAAGCTTCAAGGATGTTGATGGGATTGTCGGCTAAAAAACTTTTGATGATTTGGATGTTGATTTCCATATCGTCTACAACCATAATCGTACATGGAGCGAGTTGGATATCCATATCTGAATCTGAAAGCTGACAGGGGATCTCCGATTTGCAGATCTCTACTTGGGGAAAAACAATGGTGAAGCATGATCCTTTGCCCAATTGACTTTCCAGTTGTAGCTGCCCCTCCATTTGTTCTACTAGCTTTTTGGTGATGGTTAAGCCAAGGCCAGTTCCTCCATATTTTCTCGAGTTTTGTCCGCTTTGTTGTTTAAAGGCTTCGAAAATGACAGTTTGTTGATCCTTTGGTATCCCAATACCTGAATCTTCAATTCGGAGAAGTAGTTTGATGTTGCCATTAGAAGGCAATTCTTCCCCGGAAATGGAGATTCGAACAAAGCCTTTGAGGGTGAATTTCACCGCATTTCCAATAAGGTTGAATAGCACCTGTCGAATACGGACTTCGTCCAACAGTAAATATTGAGGGAGTTTTTCAGATATTGAAATTTCGAAATTTAAGTTCTTTTCTCTGATTTTATGTATGAAAATTTGATGGACTTCTTCAAGTAAGTTCGATAGATTCACTGGCTCTAACTTAATTTCTAGCTTTCCGGCTTCAATTTTCGAAAGATCAAGAATGTCGTTGATGAGGGCAAGCAATGATTTGCCACTGGAGTAGATTGCTTTTGCTTGTTGTTGTAAGGATGGATTCTCTATTTTTTCCCCAAGAACTTCACTGAATCCCAGAATTGCATTCATTGGAGTTCGGATTTCATGACTCATGTTTGCGAGGAACTCACTTTTGGCACGGTTGGCTGCTTCTGCTTCCTGTTTGGCTTCTATTGCTTTCTGCATTGTTTGCATAGCCGAATTTCTGCTTTCGCGAAGGGCGGATTCAGCCATCTTTCTTTCTGTAATATCCCTTACTATGGCTTGGAGGAATACATCTTCTCCAAGCTGTACTTTTGCCAGAGATATTTCTGCATTAAAGGGGGTTCCATCATATTTGCAATGCATCCATTCGAAAAATTGGGGTTTCCCCTTCAGAGCAGCTTGAATATTTTCCATAGACATTTCGTTTGAAGGTCTTTTGTTGGGTTGAAATTCAGGAGAGAACCTGCTTGGGGTTTGACCTAGAATTTGTTCTTTGCTACAATCGAAAATTTCAAGAGTTTTGGGGTTGCAATCAATGAATTCTGCATCCTTCATTGTAAAAATGGCATCATTAGCACTTTCGAATAGGGTTTGGTATCTTAATTTATTCTCTTTGCCAATTTGTTCAGCTAACTTTTTTTCTGTTATGTCTCTTACCACACCGTAAAGGTAGTCTCCGTCGGGAAGCTGTAAGAGATTGATGGATACTTCTGCATTGAATGGTGTGCCGTCTTTTTTGCAATGGATCCATTCAAAAATCTGAGGATCTCCATTCAAGGCAGCTCTCATTTTGTCCAGGGCAGCTTCACTGGATGTTCTTCCATCAGTCTGATGAGTTGGAGAGAAATCAATAGGACTTTTTCCTAAGAAGTCATCTTTATGACAATTGAACAATTCAAGAACTTTGGCGTTGCAATCGGAGAAAATGCCCTTGGGATTTGTAATAACGATTCCATCGCTGGCCTTTTCAAACATTACATGATACCTTAGTTTGTTCTCCATGATTTCTTTTTCAGCCATTTTTCGTTCTGAAATATCTCTTACCGTTGCCTGGAGGTAGGTGATTCCTCCTACAATAAAATTATTTAGAGAAACTTCGGCATAGAAGATGTTACCATCTAATTTGCAATGCAACCACTCAAAAACCTGTGGGTGTCCATTCAGTGCTGCTGAGATTTTTTCTTGAGCTAGTTCTTTGGAAGCACGTTTGTCGGGTTGAAGTTGGGGGGAAAATTTGTCTGGCGTTTGTCCTATGATTTGTTCCCTGGTGCAGCCAAACATTTCAAATGTTTTGGAGTTACAATCAATAAATACTGTTTCTTTCATTGTGAAAATGGCGTCGTTGGCATTTTCGAATAGGCTTTGGTATTTTAGTTTGTTTTCCTGTAACAAGCTTTCCGCCTGTTTTTTATCTGTAATATCTCTTACAATGGCCTGAAGTGATTCATTGCCTCCAAATTTGAATTGATTCAAGGATACCTCCACAAAGAATTGGGAGTCATCTTTTCTTTGGTGGAGCCATTCAAAGGAAATGGAATTGCCTTCTAATACGTTTTGGATCATTTCCTCTGCCCATTCAGCCGATTTACGATTATTAGCTTGTTTTGCAGGAGAGAAATCCATTGGGGTTTTGCCTATGAATTCTTCTTTTGTGCAGCGAAAGATATCCAATGCTCTTTGATTACAATCTACAAACTTGTCTTTTTCCATGGTGATGATTGCATCATTGGCATTCTCGAAAAGAGCCTGGTATTTTAATTTACTTTCTTTTAAAGCCTGAGCTGCTTTTTTCTTTTCGGTGATATCTTTAAATATTCCCTGTAGGAGAATTTCTCCGGAAAATTCAAGACGATTGATACAAACTTCAGCCAGAAATTCAGTTCCATCCAGTCTGTGATGAAGCCATTCGAATGTTTGAGGGATTCCATTCAGTGCATTTTGTATTTTGTCAGCTACTATATCCTTCGATTTTTTCCCGCAGGTTTGAAATTCCGGTGAATAATCCAATGGGGATTTTCCAATCAGTTGTTCTCTTCTGGCTCCAAAGAGTTCCATACTTTTGGGATTGCAATCAATAAAAAGACCATTCTGAAGAGTTACAATTCCATCGTTGGCATTTTCAAAGAGGGCTTGATATTTTAATTCCTGATTGTGGGATTCAATTTCTTCTTTTCTTCGGTGAGTAATGTCTCTTGCAATGCATAGGAAATTATCGATACCTGTAAGTTCAATTTTATTTACGCAAATTTCTGCCAGGAATTCCGATCCATCCGCACGATGATGCAGCCATTCAAAATACTGGGGTTTTCCTTTGAGCGCTTCCTGTACAATATTATCGGCTTTTTGTTTGGATTTGGTTTTGTCCGGTTGCAATGCCGGACTGAAATCCAGTGAGGATCTTCCAATGAATTGATTCCTTTCGCATGCAAACAACTCCAGACAACGATGATTGCACTCCTTAATTTTTTGATCGATTCCGATCAGGAATATTGCATCATATGCATTGTCAAATATTTCCTTGAATTTCAGAATATCCTGGCAGGGGAGATTTTGCTGTTGAGTTGGCTTTAGGAAGATATGGAATCCTCGATCAGTTTCGGAGGGGGCAAATTCCAAAAGTTTTGTTTGCAGATGCAATTCTGTTTTGTTGTGCGAAATAAAACGAAGATCTAAGGTTTTGGTTTTGTCCAGGAGGATTGATTTTATTTTCCACCAGTCGGATATTTTGTTTTTGGGACTTAAGAGGCAGGTAAAAAGGGTTCCAGGCAATTCGTGTTTGGTGTATCCAAATAATTTCAAGAATTGATTATTTGCGAATAGTATGTTACCTGCTGGGGTAACGTTAAGGATTAAGTCGGAACAACTATTCAGAAATTCGAAACTAAACGCATTGTAGGGCTGGACGGGATTGTGTAAATCATCATTTTGGTGCATAGTGGTGTGTTTTATCCACTATTTAAGTTACAAAATATTAAATATCTACGAAAGGATTTGTTGTTGGGAGTCAATGAAAAAAAAAGCACCCTGCCGAACCGACAGGGTGCTTATAAATATCATGTTCTTTTCAGGATTGTCTAGAACAGTCCGGATAGCCATTCTGCGTTTCCGTAGAACTTAATCAGGAACAAGGCTGCAATAACATACATTACCCAGGTAACTTCCTTGTATCTTCCGGTAAGAAGTTTCAAAATAACAAATGAAAGCATACCGAATACGATACCATCAGCAATACTAAAAGTAAGTGGCATCATAATGATGGTAAGAAATGCAGGAATAGCTTCGGTAAAATCGTTTAGGTTGATTTTCATAATTGGTGACATCATAAATAAACCAACGATTACCAAGGCTGGAGCAGTTGCTGCACCTGGAATCATTACAAAAACAGGAGCAAATAGCAATGCAAGAGCAAACATACCCGCAGTGGTTAAGGCAGTCATTCCGGTTTTTCCTCCTTCGGCCACACCGGCAGCACTTTCTACGTAAGTTGTTACGGTTGAAGTACCCAGAATGGAACCGAAGAAAGTACCAATAGCATCGGCAAACAGAGCTTGCTTAACGCGAGGTACTCGTCCTTCTTTGTCCAGCATTTCTGCTTTTGAAGCTACCCCAACCAAAGTACCAACTGTGTCAAACATATCTACAAACAGGAAGGTGAATAGTACTACTGCCATATCCAAAGTGAAGATTTGTGAGAAATCAAATTGGAAAAAGATGGGTGAAACAGATGGGGGAATGCTTATGAATTGGTAGTTTTCTGGTAGTGTGGTGATCCCTAAGAAAACACCAAGAACTGTTGAGATCAGGATTCCGATCAGAATGGCACCTTTTACATTGCGAGCCAGCATGATTCCGGTGATAAGGATTCCCAGCAAACCAACAATAACTCCAGGGCTATTCATGTCGCCAAGGCATACCAAGGTTGCCGGATTATCAGCAATAATACCTGCATTTTTCAACCCGATAAAAGCGATAAACAATCCAATACCTGCTGAAACTGCATGTTTCAGGTTTAGAGGAATTGAATTAACGATAAGCTCTCGAATGTTGAAAGCGGTTAGCAGAAGGAAGATGATCCCTTCCAGGAAAACGGCTGTCAAAGCAAATTGCCAGCTGTAGCCCATGCCTAATACAACAGTAAAGGCAAAAAACGCATTCAATCCCATACCTGGTGCCAGCGCAAAAGGTAGGCGGGCAATCAATGCCATAACCAGGGTGGCAATAATGGCTGAAACAGCAGTGGCTGTAAATACAGCTCCCTTATCCATTCCTGTCGCGCTGAGGATATCAGGGTTTACGGCCAGGATATATGCCATGGTCATAAACGTGGTGATCCCGGCAACAATCTCCGTGCGGAGAGTGGATTTGTTTTCGGTGATTTTAAAGAATTTATCTAACATGGTGGTTTAGTTTAGTATTATCGTAGGTTTTATATTAGAAGTTCCACTTCACAGCAAGAGTGGGACGTACTTTAGTACCGTCTACACCAGCGAAGTTTCTTGAAATTTCTACCTCACCACCTACAGAAATATTTTTTGTAGCGTTGTACCACAATTGAGGCTCAGTTAGAAATACGTTAGTTTCGCTTCCATTCTTGAAGTTCTCAGTCCAAAGGTCAGCAAAACCAGAGAAAGTTACTTTTCCTTCAAATAGATTTACGTACCATGTACCAGTTACCTGAAAGTTTGCTTTGTCTGCATCTTTGATGGATTTGTACCCAGCATAGGAGGAGAATCCCCATTTGGCATTTCCTTGTGAGTAATTTACACCCCAAATCCACGCATCATTGATGGTGTAACCGAAATTGTTTGCGTTACCCACACCACCATTGTACTCAATGTGTAGGCCAATTGGCATTTTTTCAGTTTTCAACACACGGGCAATTTCAAAGTACCCCTGGTTAATACCGTTGTCTGCATCGTAATCAAAATCTATAAAGGTGAAGGTGTTACCCCATTTGTCCATCTTAAACATTTCGAAAGTTGAGGTGAAATGACCACGCTCAAAGTCACGGTGCAATTGAAAATTTTGAGCTTGTGCAGCTCCTGCAACGACTACCAATAGAACAACTAGTAATTTTTTCATAGAAATGGTTGATAAATAGTGATTAATAAAAATATTTAAAATGGTTGTTTAGTCTTTGTTTATCTCGCTTAACTTGTTTACTACTTGTGGGCATCCGGTCTCCTTTAACCGAAGAAAGGATTGATGTCCGGAGGCAATTAGGATACATTGACAACCTAATTCCCGGGCCACTTCGTAATCGTGGGCTGTATCTCCCAGCAGGCAAACTTCGTTGGCTTGTAAATTATGCTTGTTAATTAATTTTTTGCCATTCTCAATTTTGGAGCTGGCGTAAATATTATCGATTCCTGATATTTCGGTAAAGAATTTCTGAATTTCTTCCTCCTCGGTAGATTCAAGAAGCATATTGTGCTCCATGGCCGATAGAATGAATTGTTTTTTACCCCGGGCATTAAATGAAGTCAAAAGCTCAATTGCTTCTGGAAATACTGAAGATTCTGGAAGCAAAGCGGTGTAATGTTCAATAAATTCTTTGGCAGTAGCATCCCAGTCTTCACGGGTAAAATCGAAACCTACTTTTTCGTAGTAATCTTTTACCGGGAAAGTGAAGACATCCTGATAGGTCTCATTAGTGAGTAAAGGCAGGTTTCTTTTTTGCAGCATAGCATTGATACTTTTTACTCCGATTTCCATATCGTTGAGTAAGGTGCCATTGTAGTCCCAAATGATTGCCTTTACGTTTTTCATGATACTGTTTGCTATAAGGTGGATAAGATTCCCAGAGTGGCCTGCACAATCCGGGCCATATCTAGTGGATTGACTACAATTTGCTTTCCTCGCATGCCGGCACTTACATAAATGTAGTCCAGAGAGGAAGCACTTTCATCTAAAAATACAGGGTAATTTTTTTTCATGCCAAGTGGAGAACACCCACCTCGAATGTAACCAGTAAGTTCCTGAATTTCCTTCATGTGAACCATAGCACATTTCTTGTTGCCGCTTAACTGGGCAATGGCTTTCAGGTTCAGTTCGGCTGCACCGGGGATACAGGCAACGATCACACCGGTTTTATCCCCACGCAACACAAGGGTTTTGTAGATGTGTCGGATGTCTTGCCCGGTTTTTTCGGCTACCCTGCGGGCGCCCAGTTCTTCCGGATCTACATCGTAATCTACGATCTCATACTTTATTTTGGCGCGATCAAGTATGCGCGCTGCGTTGGTCTTTTTCATCCTTTCGTTTTTTGGCCAGATCTAACTTGTTGAGTTTGAATCCGGAATTACCAGTTTCCCAGATGATTTTTTAAAGATTGAGCGGCAAAAGTAATAAAAAAAATAAAATAGATGCTGTGTTTCAAAAAAAAATAGGGGGTTGTTTGGAATAAATACATGAAAGGATCGGGATTATATTTATGATTAGGGGGAGTTGAAATTAAAATAATCTTTTTTTTACCAGTACCCCTTTTTTGAATAGGGGCAATTCTGAAAGAACTATTTTATTGGGTTTTGATATCAATTTCTTTAGGGTTTTTTATTGAATTGAGGTGTTTTTTCTGTTTTTTCGAGAAAAGGATGGAGTTAATGTGAAGATTTTCATCGGAATCAACACCTAGGGAATTGAAAGAGTAAGGTTGAAAGTACTGGGAATTTATCTCTATCTTTGACTTGTTATAATCGATAAGGTATAGAGATCAATTGAAAATTATTTGTACACATATTGTGCCCGAGGAAGTGGGCCGAATTCGGATTCAGGAGTATGCTGTTGGTATTTTTCCTACCCTCCCCTCCCGGAAAAAGGTAAAAAAGGCAATTGTTGATGGTTTTGTCCTTGTGGATGGGATGGTGGCGAAAACAGCCCATTGGGTGAAACCTGGTCAGAGAATAGAATTGCTGGAGCCGGAAGAGATCTTTACCCGTCCTGTTAAGGCCTATGAAATGGATTTGGAAGTGGTTTATGAAGATGATCACATTGCAGTAGTGAATAAACCCGGAGGTATTCCTGTTAGTGGCAATCAATTTCGAACAATCCAGAATACTTTGCATTTGAACCTGAAGGAATCCTCAGAACCGGATGCATTGACTGTTTTTCGACCTGTGCACCGGTTGGATGGGCCTACCTGTGGTTTACTTTTGATTGCCAAAACTGCGACTTCTGTTATGGAGCTTGGACAACAGTTCGAAAAAAGGCTTGTAAAGAAGCGATATCGAGCGGTAGTAATTGGAGAAGTTAATGCACAGGGCCGAATCGAAACACTCATTGAGGAAAAGCCCGCAGTTAGCGAATATCGATTGGTACGTACAGTGAGATCCATTCGAAATAAATACCTCTCCATGGTCGATTTGTTTCCTCATACCGGACGCACTCATCAATTACGCATCCATATGGCTGGCTTGGATCACCCCATTTTGGGTGATAAAATCTATGGTGTAGAAGGTGAAATAATGAAAGGGAAGGGACTATTTCTTTGTGCAGCTGGTTTGAGCTTTACTCATCCTTTTACCCGGGAATCGGTTGATCTTAATATTGAAACACCCTATAAATTCGGTCGGTTTATGGATATGGAACAGAAGCGATGGGAGAGGATGAATGCTGATACAGCCCCAAAGGACTATTAGACCAGGAGAGACCTAATAGCCCTTTTTAATTTGCAATGAAAATTATTTATCCTCACCGTTATAAAAAGCCTCCACTCCCGGATATTCGAATTTTCGTTTGGCCAGTGCTTCAGGAAAAATCATGTACTGAATATCTGCCTCAGCACTTACCTTTCCCTCTTTGTCAAGGATTTCTGTTCTTATGTTGGCAAATTTTTTCTCCTGACTAATAATTTTGGCGCGCAAGGTGATATCTCCCTGGTCGGCAAGTACCGAATTGCGGAATTTAGCATTGATACTGGTAGTGACACCACTGGTCCCTAATTTCACAAAAACGACCCAGCAGGCAATTTCATCCATTAAGGTGGTTTGAATCCCTCCATGCAAAACATTCTTGAATCCTGTTAGGTGAGGATTGGGAGTCCAGTGCGAATAGATATATTCACCATCTTCATGAAATGTCATCTTCAAGCCTTGAGGATTGTCAGGAGAACAACCAAAGCATTTTCCGTTCTCGGTATTTAGAAAGGGATTTACTATTTTTTTCATATTATTTTACTATCTCAAAATGAAGCTGCAAGAAAGAAAGGATATAGAAAAAATCCAAAAATCTGTTCGTTTAGAATTTGATTTGTAATTGAGCTTTTACCTCTGTTTTAGTATTGCCCTGGATTTCGGTAAGTCCGGAGCCTATTTTTTCTGTATTTGCATATTTTGTTTGGGCAGCTTTCAGGTAAAGGCGGGCAAAACGATTTACCCGAATTCTAATGTTGAGATAGGTACGGATTCCTTTGTTAAAATAGGAAGGGACGGAGAAAGTGTAGAGAAGGTCATTTTCGTAGGTGTAAATACGACTGAGGTAAGAATCCGTATCGAAAAGAGCAAAGCGAAATTGTATGGCAAGCCAATGATTATGAGGGCGAAGGATTATATCTTGGTAGAGCAGGTGGCCGGATTCTCTGAGATCTGCCTTTTGGTAGTTCGATATTTCTAAACGGTTTCGCAATTCAATGCTGGGGTGAATTTGATAGGAGAAATGGATGCGGTATTGTGATTTAGTGACTTCTACGGGAGTATCAATTCCGGTTTCTAAGGTTTCATTTTCGGGTTTGCCTTCCCGTTTGTATCGAAAGTACAGAAGAAATTTGTCGGAAGCCTGGAAATGAATCTGGCTGAAGAAATCATTCCCATACCCCGGTGCATTCGCCCGATAGCGAAGCCAGGGGAATTGATATAAATCGAAATAAGTTGAAATCTTCCATTTGGGAAAGGGGTGAATTTCTGTTCCCAGGTAGATGCCCTCCTCGTTTTGAGGGGAGCCAGACTCACTGAAAGCACTGGCATAAATTGCCTGGTGGTTTTTCTGATAATTTCGGTAGATCATTTCAAAGGCAATTTGATCATGAGCTTGCACTTGCATTCCCTGAAGTATGGCTATGCCTCCGGATTGACTTTGGGCAATTTCTCCGTAAAGGTGAAATTTGTTGATTAAAAATTGGTAGTGAATGCTGGCGTTGAAGTTTGAATTTCCGCTAAATTTATAAAGATTGTAGCACTGTCCCTTTTCAGAAAGAGGCTTGGAGAACTGGTAGCGAACAAAAGTGGCTCCAACCTCAAATAAGTTTCCATTGTATTGTAAATTACCTCCTTCTAAAGATTTAATCAGGGTGTGCTGTTTTTGGTTTTCGTTATGATTTCTGTGGAAGCCGTCGGTTGGGAGGGAGGATGCCATCTCCGGTGTATCGGAAAGACTATCTGCGGGTAGAATGTTGGCATCCCGGTTTTTGTAGGATCCGAAAAGCGAAAGTTGTATTTTTTTTCCCAATGCGAGACGGATGGCTGCACCTCTTAAATACTGGTTTTCGTTTGTGGAACTATATTTTCGTATTCCTCGGGCTTGTTTTGCATTTTGTATGACCAGGGAGGATTTGTTACCGCTGAACCCGGACCAAAAGCAGAGGCCCTGACCAAATGATACTTGGTAATCACCCAAATTGATTTGCTGAAGCAATCCTTCTCCTTTCCATTGGAGATGGGCGGAGTAGTAATCGAATCCGCTCCCTTGCTTATGGCTAAAAAATGCTTCGCCCGGATCTTTTTCAGCAGTGATACCAAATTGCAGGTTTCGATTTCGGGATTGGTAATTGTATCGGGTATAATATAGGTAGGGATTACCGAGAAAGCGGGAATTGATTTTGGACAAGTAGCTCTCGGGGTTGGAAAAATCTTCCGGGGAATAGTTTTGGTATCCTTCCTGTTTTTCTAATGTTCTTTGCGTTCGGAGAAGGAGCAATTGTTTTGCTTTTGATCTTATTGGTTTGGTTGGGACAGAGTCGCTTCCAAAAGATACTTTTACAAAAGGGACAAGACTTTTTGTTAATTCGTGAGAGAAACCGGGGATGAGGTTTAGTTCATGAATAGATAGAAACGGACCGTATTTTTCCCGGTAGTTCAGGAGGTTTTGGATTTGATGGCGGGAAAGGATTTGAAGTTTTGTAAGATCATCATGATTAACTTTATTAAGATCCAAGGGATTTGAAAGTATGAAATTGAGATCTTCCAGGAATGAGGTGAAATCTTGTTGGGCATTTTCTTCCTGTCCCATTTGTTCCAGAAGGTTTTCTATGGCTAGGGGAATGCGGTTTTGGGACAAGGTGATGCAGGGCGTACTGAGGGCCCCAAAAACCAACAGGATGTATATTATCCCATGCTTTCTCATAGTTTAAGGTTCCAGATTTAAAGATATGGAGGGTGAATTTCCCAAAACCGGGTGGCGGGTGAAAGCAATGTTTGTGGTTATGGGTTTAATGGAAATTCCGATTCCAAAGCTGAAGGTTCTGGGATGATTGGCAACACCAACTCTGATATGAAATTTTTCAAGAACCTGGTATTCCAAACCGCCTTTCATTCGTTCTGATGCTTCCAGGTCTTTTTCGGTTTCCAGGGTAAAAAGAAATTCATCGGACAGATGCCAGGCAATGCCCAGACGGGCACGTGCAGGAAGAGGTTCTTTGTAATCACGGGTGGAGAATTCAGCTTGTATAGGGTTGAATACATGAAATCCGATAAAAAGTTCAGGGATCAGGCGGGCTTGCAGACCTGCCTCAAAGGTGCAGCAGTTTTTTCTTCCATATTGGTGCTGGAGTGCAATGCGGAAATAGTCCATTTGAATTCCGGCCCAAATGTGTTTGCCTAAAGGACGAGCGTAAGCCAAACCTATTTTACTTTCCTTGTATAGATTGTAGCCATACTGGGAATAGCAAAAACTCCAGGAGCCAAAGTTGGATGGGATGGCCAGAGTTGCAGCTTTGAGGCCCAGTTCGGAAATGTTGTAACGATTTTCATAGAATACTCCAGCCCTGAACTTTTCAATTCTTCCCAGGCCGGCTTGATTGTGGAAGCTACTCCATACGGAACTCACAGCAACGGTAGAGTGGGCCATGCCAGCAGACCTGGCTCCAGCCGGATTGTTGTTGGTATCGGCCAAAACTTCACATGACCAGGCTAGCAGAAAAGCCAATAGTTGTGTGCGTAAACGTAACATTGCATAGGCATGTTTTTGGTCATTAGAATTTAGTAAAAATTTCGCACACGGATAAACAAATCCTTCCCGATTTTTTGGAAAAAAACAGAGATTTTTAATGCTTCGTCCTCGTATGTTTGCAGAAGATATTTAATCATGAAAGAGAAACTATCTTTAGTGGTTAAAATAGGGACAGAAATAGGA
>JBGRQA010000005.1:0-257446 GCA_041725895.1 Marinifilaceae bacterium | reverse complement strand
ACATCCTCCCTTCAAAAGGCTTTCCGTTGAAAGCGGGTGCAAAGATACGCAAAACGTTTTCAATTTTGCAAGCCTTTTGCGAAAAAGTTTTTTTTCAAAATCGCAAAGGATCGTTTCTGTCCTGTTCAATCATTCAGCTTCGATCCAAATCATTCGCGCCTTCCGTTGAAAGCGAGTGCAAAGATAAGGGAAATCAACACGCTTTTCCAAATGCTTTCGAAAGAAAAAAATCCAATTAGACAGCAGACTCCTGTAAATCAAATCATTTATTTTTCGAAATTAATAACGTAAGAACTCATCACGAAAATCAAAACGCTCATTGTTGTACTAGTCCTTTCTTATAACGATCAACTCAGTCATGATATTATGAGCTAGATCTACATTTTAGGCAAAATCGACTTACAAATTTAATCCTACCGAAAAATTATCGGGCTTTTAAAAAATACAAAGCGCCGAATCACTAGTTCTAATTGGAAATACAATCATTGGGAAAAATATAAACGAGTTAAAATCTAAGTACAATTTTAAAAGAAATAAAAAAGGGAACACTCACAAAGCATCCCCCTTCTATATTGTTGCAATTTATTATTCCCAACCTCGTTCCTGATCACGCTTGATCTGCCAAGGAAATTTCTTGGAATTGGGAACTCCATATTCCTTTCCGGTAACATTGTCCATTTTAAGCCGATAGATTTCAACATTTTTCACCGCCGGAGAGTTATAGGTGAACTTACGGTCGGTGTAATTGGCCATAAGAATATTCAATGCATCTACTTTTTGATCGTAATCGGTTATAAACTCCACTTTTCCCCGAGCCACTACACTACTCCCCTTGATCCGGTAGCTACATGCAACATGCTCATCCTGCCAGGCCAATTTGGTTTTAGTACAAAAGGTAATGCAAACATTGGGGTTTTTACGAATGGCCTCAATCAGCTTGCCTTCACCTGCACCATGTAAATAGATATAACCATCATGCAAACCAAAATTCATTGGAACTACATAGGGAAGATTATCTTCGTCAATAACTCCAAGTGAACAAACATCACACTCTTTAATAACTTGATCAATTTTTTCTTTTTCGTCTATAAATAATGTCTTCATATCCAAAACAGGTATTAAATTTAATCGTTTCGGGATCCAAATCACACAGCAGACTCTTTTCCCTCTTGCTTAAAAAAGATTTACCAATTTATAAAATAGTACGGTTTCCCAACTCTTTGGACAAAACAATCTTCAATTTGTCCAGCACCATTTTCTGTTGAATGAGTTCCATCAACTTCTCTGTGTCCTTTTCGTTTTGAGCTTTCTGAATTTCATTCTGCACCTGCTTCATCAACAACTGTACTTTCTTCCCCTTGTATTCATTCACCAACTTGGGCACCAGATCCACCAATTTCATGGCTTCGGACTCTATGTAATTGTCATTACGGGTCCAAATATTACTCAAATGATAGGGTTCACTCAGGATATCTGCAGCCAATTGGCTCAATTTTTCGTTGGTGTGATCCCTGAAATAGGATGGAGGATCGAAAGACTCATTCCCCAACTGTTGACTGTACTCGTTAAAAACATTCTGATACTGCGGATTTATAGATTCCAGTTGATCCCGTTCCAATTCCGAAATAATAAATTCTCCTACCGAAGTGATAATTTCCTGACCTTGCTCATCCGTTTCCTCAAAGAGCTTTTCTTTCCCAAAAAACAAAAGCAAGCGCACCAAAGCTCTTTCTTCCAAATCACACTCGTTGGCTGTTCTCAAGAATCCGGATGATTCGGACAGACGATCAGGTGCTTGTCCCATTGACACTTCCGTATTTCTGCGCTCCTTTCGATAGTGATCCTCATTCCGTTTGTGGATAATCTTATTAATTTCAGTATACAAGACTCTCTCATCCACACTAAGAATAGCACTGCATTCTTTCACATACACCGAACGAACAATGGCATCCGGAATAATAGCAATGGAACGAACAATATCTATAATTAAATTCGCACGTTTCACCGGATCATCCTGGGCATCTTCCAACAACAGATTTGTCTTAAAAGAGATAAAATCCTTCTCGTTTTGACCGATATAATCGAGTAAATCGCTTGCACTCATCCTACGCGAGAATGAATCCGGATCCTCACCTTCGGGCAAGAGTAGAACCTTTACATTCACTGCCTGCTCCAACACCAGATCAATTCCCCGCAAAGAGGCCTTAATTCCGGCAGCATCCCCATCGTAAATAATGGTAATGTTATTGGAGAAGCGTTTGATCAAACGAATTTGATCAGGAGTAAGAGCTGTACCCGACGAGGCAACAACATTTTCTATTCCGGCCTGGTGCATGGAAATCACATCTGTATATCCCTCCACCAAATAACATTTATCGTTTTGAACGATACTTTTTTTGGCCTGATAAATTCCATAAAGCACACGGCTTTTATGATATACCTCCGACTCAGGAGAGTTCAAATATTTAGCGGTTTTGGCATCCTTTTTCAGGACACGCCCCCCAAAAGCGAGTACTCTACCGGCAATACCATGAATTGGAAAAAGTACCCGGCCGCGAAAACGGTCAAAAATACGATCTTCCCGTTCAACACTTAAACCTGTTTTTACCAAATACTCCCGACGGTATCCACTATCCAAGGCAGCTTTGGAAAATGCTTCCCATTCTTCCAGGCAGTAACCCAATTGAAATTTCTCGATAATATCATTACGGAAACCTCGCTCGCGGAAATAACTCAAACCAATTGCTTTTCCCTGCTCATGCTTATGCAATATGTCCGTAAAGTATTTCTGTGCAAAGGAATTCACAATCATCATACTTTCCCGTTCATTTTTTTGCATGGCTTGCTCGGGGGAAAGCTCCTTGTCAACTACCTCAATGTGATACTTTTTGGCAAGATATTTCAGAGCACCAACATAATCAAGATGCTCATGCTCCATTATAAAGTTTACCGAATTACCACCTTTCCCACAACCAAAACATTTATAGATTCCTTTGGAAGGAGATACGGTAAACGAAGGTGTCTTTTCATTGTGGAAAGGACACAACCCCAAATAATTTACTCCACGCTTTTTCAGAGTAACAAAATCTGAAACCACTTCGGTAATCTCCGAAGAGTCAAATATTTTTTGTACTGTGGACTGATCAATCATGGAGCAAAAATAGTAAGAAAAAATAATTATCCCCTTGATTAAATTTATTGAAAATCTCCCCTTGCACAGAGACTGAGAATTTTTTCCTCTATTTTGTATCGTATCAATAAATCGCTAAATTGGGAGATAACAAAATTTAAATTCAACAATTTAGAGGGTGAAATTTAGGATAAGAAACTCATCTTTTTATAATTTTGTTAAGTTGGAAACGATGCACCAATAGATATTATTCCCTTTTTGTGCATTTCCCAAACAATAAAAACGAACTTAATCGTAGTACTGATGAAAAAACTGGTTGTGCTAAGTGGTGCCGGCATGAGTGCCGAAAGTGGAATCCGTACCTTTCGGGAAATGGGTGGCCTCTGGGAAGAATACGATGTGATGGAAGTGGCCAGTCCCCAGGCCTGGGCAAACAATCCGGAACTGGTTCAAAGATTCTACAACCAAAGGCGAAAGCAACTTTTTGAGTGTACCCCCAATAATGGGCACCAAATACTTGCCGAACTGGAAAAGGATTTTGACGTAGAAATTGTAACTCAAAATGTTGATGATTTACACGAGCGCGCCGGAAGCAAAAAAGTTCTCCACCTGCATGGAGAACTAAAGAAAGCCCGCAGTACAGTTGATCCGAATCTTATTTACGAATTGGATCATTGGGAACTGAAAATGGGAGACAAATGTGAAAAGGGCTCACAACTTCGACCACACATCGTTTGGTTTGGAGAAGCCGTTCCTGCCATTGACCAGGCCATAAAAATTGTGCAGCAAGCAGATCTTTTCCTAATAATTGGTACTTCGCTAAATGTATATCCTGCTGCCGGACTCATTGAATATTTGCCTGCTTCGGTACCAGTTTTCCTAATCGATCCTTCTCCCGCTCAGATTTCAAGTTCCCGATCCATTCACTACATTCAGGAAAAAGCCGGAAAGGGAATGCAAATCCTTAAAGATATACTAAATGAATACCGTATTTCATCAAAATAAAACTCTACTTATAAATTGATAACCGACACCTACCAATGAAACAATCAAAACACATACTATTTTACTTATGTACCCTTCTACTGCTTTCCAGTTGCAATTATTATGAATCTGAAGTACCTATTACTTCTTCATCGGAAGCATCCATCGATAGTAGCCTGCTAGGCCAATGGATTCTTACAACGGAAAAAAAGGAAGATCGAATTGGGGGATATGTAGAAATAATTCCTTTTAATGACCATGAACATTTAATTCAACTTGTGGATTACCAGGATTCAACCACCCTGATAAAATCAATCGAAAACATTCGGATGTTCACCAGTACCATTAATAAAAGGACCTATTTTAACATTCAGATGCTGGAAAAGAGCGGACGCTCCAATTATCTTATTTTTCGTACAAAGGCCATTTCCCGACATCGACTAAAACTCTTCTATCTATCCAAAGATCTATTTCAAAAAAAGTTTGATCGTCAGAAACATTTTGAAGAATACATTGAAGATCATCAAAAAGAATTCGATTCCTACTTCCAATTGGAAGGAATTTTGGTTCGAAAACCGGAACAATAAAAAAGCGGCCTTTATAAAGGGCCGCTTTTCAATTGCTATTGCTTGTGGGTGTATTATCCTTCGAAGGTTATTAAATCCTCCTCTGTATAATTCGTTTTACCACTATTTAACACCGTAAAATCGCGGGATGCTTTTAAAACATTACCGGAAAACAGAGTTAGGTTCTTTGTTTCGTTCAAAATTCCAAGGAACAATACAGAATTACGAGTACCTACACTGGCATTCTTAATCCGCTTGATCTGCTCCTTACGACATTTACGAATCAGCTGTACAACTTCTTTTCTTTCCGCCAAAACCTTATCGATCATTTCTGTATCGTAATTCTGATTGGCAATCAAAATATTAATATTCGCAAATAGGTTCTTCAACGCTTCGGATATTTGAAACAGTTCCTTAGCCTGCTCCTCAATCATTCCCTTGTGATTGTTATCCACATGATCGTAGATGGGTTGCGCAACAAAGCTCATAGCATGAGCTATTTCACGAAGGTAATCGATTAACTGAACGTAGTATGGCCCGGTAGAAATACTATCCTTACGTAATTTCCGTACAACATTCGGAACATTATTCTTGAGACTCTTCACTTCGGCATCCATCTTCTCCACTTTCTTAAAGGTACTCTTCAGTAAAGATCGATCCTCTTCCACCAGTCCTTTCACCATTTTAGCGTACAGTTCAGGAATAGTTTTAGAAACTGATACTACTGCGTAATTGCATTGCTCAAACATACCATCTCCCAAGGAAATCTTCTCTTCCTCCACTGCCTTTTCAGCTTTTTCTTTTGCCTTACGACGATGTACCAGGTGAGAACGAACAATCAAAACAATTGCAACTACAAGCAAACCAAAAATTGCAACGCCACCAAACCAATTGATTAGGTTTGCAAAAATAAAGGCAGCCGTAAAGGCAATTAGTGCAGTAAAGAACCAACCACCAATAACAGTCAATACTCCGGTAATTCGATATACGGCAGAATCTCTACCCCAGGCACGGTCGGCCAATGAAGTACCCATTGCCACCATAAAAGTTACATAGGTAGTAGAAAGAGGTAACTTCAATGAGGTACCGATGGAAATCAGGATGGAAGCCACTGTTAGGTTTACAGAGGCACGTATCATATCAAAAGCCTGCTGATCCTCCTTTTTAATCTCCTGCTTGAATTCCGGTTTGTCGAAACGGCGTGCCAAAGATTTTTGCATTCCTTCAGGCATCACTCTCTTTAAACGATTGTTGAAAGAAAGTGCACGACGCACGATCAAACGGGCAAAATAGGACGATCCAAAACGTTCATCTCCCTCTGACTGGGTACTCAAGCCAATTTCAGTCTCAGTAACTGTACGCGCTTTCTTCGAAAACCAAAGCGTAACCGTCATAATCAAACCGGCAATAACCAGCAGATAGGATTCGGTTTGCACCTTTTGGGTAAGAAACTCCATTGTATAATTATATGGGGTAGCGCCAGGAGTAGATGTAAAGGCCTGGAAAGATTTGAAACCAGCCAATGGAACTCCAATAAAATTCACCAGGTCGTTACCGGCAAATGCCATGGCCAAAGCAAAAGTCCCCACCAGCACAATAACCTTAAGGATGTTCAAACGAACAAACCAAACCAAAAGTTGTAGCAGCAGGGTCCAACACACAAAGCTAAGTCCGATAATAGTCCAGGTATTCGCTTTAATCCAGGTCAACGTCTCCTTAGTGATAAAGGAAGAACCTTTAGCTCCCTTAATCAGGATAAAGTAGGTAATTGCAGTAATGGCGAAACCTCCAAAAATGGCTCCAAAATATTTAAACGAATTCTCAATACGATAGGTAAAGATCATACGAGTAATGTACTGTATGATTGATCCGGACAAGAAAGCAATCACCACACTTAAGAGAATACCACTAATAATGGCCAGTGCTTTTGCTGAATTGATGTACTTACCCAAATCAAGCATGGTTTCATCCGAAGCTGAGATTTTCACCAGGGCAACAGCCACGGCCGCTCCCAACAATTCGAATACAATGGACACCGTAGTGGAAGTAGGCAAGCCAACGGTATTGTAAAAATCCAAAAGAAGGATATCCGTTAGCATTACGGCAATAAAAATGATCATGATCTCTGCAAAATAGAACTGGTCCGGATGGAAAATTCCCTTTCGGGCCACCTCCATCATACCACTCGAGAAAGTGGCACCAATCAAAATCCCCAAACTGGCAATCACCATGATGGCCCATCGGGGAGCAGCTTTTGAACCAAAAGCAGAGTTCAAAAAGTTAACGGCATCATTACTCACCCCAACAATAAGGTCAGAAATGGCCAGTGCAAAAAGCACAACTACAATAATCAGATAAAAGTTCTCCATGCTTATTAAGTTAGTAAATTCGACGCAAACATACTAACACATGGAGAGCACTTTGTTTCTAAAAAATTAACTTTGTGTTAATTTAACGTTAAGCCTTAACTTCCTCTGATTTATTAAGTTTTACCAAAAAGTCTGCAGTAGCCAAATTCAGGGCGATTGGGATATTGTTGATCACACAGGTACGAATCAGAGTTTGAATATCGTGTTCGTGTCCATGTGGTGTTTCGGCATCAATCAGGAAGATCACTTCATCAACTTTCCCCTCCAAAATCTGGGCTGCCAATAAAATATCACCACCATTAGGGCCGTGTCCAAATGGCTGAACATTCAAATCCAGCACGGAATTTAACAATTCAGATGTATTTGAGGTTCCAATCAGTTTGTGCTTCTTTAATTCATCCAGGTGTCTCTTCACCCATGCAAGCATTATACTCTTCTTTTCATTATGAGCCACTAATGCAATAGTTTTCATACTAATTCTTTTTTTAATTCAACATTTTTTCTTCAAAGCACGTCTGTATTCTCCGGCTAGTTCAAATTTATATGAGTTTTTGGGATATTCCATTCTCTCGGGGTAAAATTTGTATTAATAATTATTTTAAAGGGATTCTGTCATAACTTTTAAAAATTGTGTAAATTTGATATATATTATATTAAGCTTTAAAATTATGCGACATCCATTTAAGATTTTTATCCTTTCAGCGCTCTGCGTTGGTTTGGCTATGAGCTCCTGCAAGGAGGAAAAAAAGGTGCCACAAAAAACTCAGGTGAAGAAGGTAGTGAAAAAGAAAAAAGTAACGCCCAAACCCAAACCGGTTCCAGCTCCAGTGAAAAAAGTGGTGAAACCAGAAGCTAAATATTTTTTGATTTCCGCCAGTTTCCAACACCAGAAAAATGCAGAGCAGTTTCAGGGAAAACTAAAGCAAGATGGCTTTACTTCAAGAATTCATCCGGCTTCGAACGGTTTTTTCAGAGTATCCTATATGGAATTTTCAGACAGAAAAGAGGCATTTCAAGCATTAAGATCAGCACGTTCTACAGAGGAACACAAGGATGTATGGCTTTATATAAAAAGTTAAAATGCTCCTAAAATCTCACCTGAAATGAAAAAGTATCAATTGTATGTGATCCTGTTTTCCCTGCTTTCATTCTCCTGTAACCAGGAAGTAAATAACGGGAAAAGAAATGAAACACCACATAATGTAGAAAGAGTTGCCCCTGAACCAAGCTCCCAACCCAAAACTTCGGAGAGTAGTACGGGTCAAAAGACAACTCCTATTATTGCGGGGATAAATTTTCATGTGATTGCAGCCAGCTATAATGTAAAGAACCAAGCCGAACAACTAAGAAAACAATTGTACCGAAAAGGATACCCTTCAAAAGTTCTGTACAATAAAGGTCGTTATCGTGTTACCCTGGTATCTTTTCCTCAAAAGGAGGAAGCATTGCATGAACTAAAACGACTCCGAAAATTAAACCGGAAACCGGATCTTTGGTTACTAAGGCAGTAATATCTTTAAAGAAAAGCATACAGGCTGATTCGAATTTCAAACACCAAACTACCATTTGAAGTTCGAATCAGCTTCTTTTTTACCTTATCACCACAATATAGGAAAAGCAAACGTAACAAAAGGGAGTAAGATCACCATATTCTCATCTATTGATCTCCAAATTAAAGATTCCTGCCCTCCCCCATTTTCTCAGCATCAAAACGATTCGGTTCTATCTAAGACAGAAGAACCGTTAATAGAATCGTAACGAAACCTAAGCCCAAACCGGAATATACCTGAGCCGGAGTATGAACATTCAAGCGTAAACGTGCAGTACCCAGTATACCTGCAGCCAGAATAGCCAATACAAATACAATTCGAAGAGAAGCTGAATAGAGAATCGTCATTGCTATTATTAAGCCTAATAAACCACCGATTCCGGTCATGTGCAAACTAATCTTCCATTTCATACTAACCAGCATCACCATAAGAATAGCAATAATGGCAGCCAACTGAAAATCTTGAATTACACTACTAATGGGAAGTCGTTTTAAAAGAAAATAGCCAAAGTAGTAGAATATGGCAGAAAAGAGTAGGGGCAAAACCCTTTCACGATGAGTAGGCATTCCGAATCCGGTGATTATTTTTTGCATCTTCAAAAGAGGCAAAATACTCAAAGGCAATAGAACCGTTGACACCAAAACAATCAGATAAATCATCCGTTTGATTCCCAAAGGAGTCATATCCAGAAATGAACCGGAATGAAAAATAATAAACAATCCGAAAAGGGGCATTAACATGGGATGGAACATCCCGGAAATAAGGCGGGCAAATTTCATGAATCTATAATTTGAATAACTCGGTTGTCCCGAGATTTTTAAGAATGAACCCCATTATTGTAAACCGGGCCAGTCTCATCCTTTTTACTATTTGTTTCTCAATGTTTCTCCCAATAGCTATAGCGTAGAGCCGTACTACCAACTACCAAACGATGTGGTGAGAAGAAGTTCTCCTGAATGGTGCATCAAAGCAAAATTGATTCCCGGAATCAGATCCCCTTGATTGCGATTCACCTGCTACTATATACAATCGGAAAGCTTTCCCCCTTCGGATACAATGGGAAAAACTTCAGACCTACAATTCTTTACGCAAACGGGCAACAGGTATATTTAACTGCTCCCGGTATTTGGCAACCGTACGACGAGCAATCTTATACGACTTCTCCTTTAGGATAGCCATCAGTTTCTCATCGGTAAGGGGTTTTCGCTTGTCCTCATTATCGATACACTCCTGCAAAATCTTTTTAATCTCACGGGTAGATACCTCTTCTCCACTTTGGGTTTGCATTCCTTCCGAAAAGAAATACTTCAAAGAGAAGATTCCAAAATGCGTTTGAATGTATTTCGAGTTGGATACACGTGAAATTGTAGATATATCCAATCCGGTAATATCCGCAATATCTTTCAAAATCATGGGTTTCAGATTCTTTTCATCCCCTTCAAGAAAATACTCCTTCTGAAATTCGATAATGGCATTCATGGTCATCAAAAGCGTATTTTGCCTTTGACGAATGGCATCGATGAACCACTTGGCAGAATCCAGCTTCTGTTTTACAAACATCACCGCATCCTTTTGTTCGCGGGTCTGATTCTTTTTATTGCTGGCATATCCCTCCAGCATTTCGGAATAAGTTCGGCTGATATGCAATTCGGGAACATTTCGGGCATTCAAGCTTAGCATCAACTCCCCATCCTGAGCTTCCAGAATAAAATCGGGGACAATTGGGGGTGATGTTTTGGATAGCGGACTGCTAAAAGAAGATCCCGGCTTTGGATTCAGTTTCAAAATTTCGTCGATAGCACATTTTAAATCTTCATCGGTTGCATTCACTCGCTTCTGAATCTTGTCGTAATGCTTCCGTGTAAATTCATCAAAGTGCTTTTTCAAAATCAGGAAGGCCAGTTTCACATCGGGGTTGTACTTCCCTTTCCGCTTAATCTGTAACAGCAGACACTCCTGAAGATCTCTGGCACCAACACCTGCCGGATCAAAATCCTGAATGATTTCAAGAATCTCCAGCAATTCGGCCTCGCTGGTTTCAATCCCCATAGCAAAAGCAATATCATCAACGATGGAATCCAAATCCCGTCGCAGATAACCATCTTCATCAATATTCCCGATCAGATATTCGGCTAAAGTGTATTGATGTTCCGAAAGAATACGCAAACCCAACTGAGAAATCAGTAGCTCATGAAAGGTTGTACCCCCTGAAAAAGGAATCTCCTCATGCTTATCATCTTTGGAGTAATTTTGAGACATCAGTTTGTAGGAGGGAACATCCTCTTCGTTCATGTAATCCTCAAGGGTAAACTCCTCCTGATCACTATCATTCTCCTGAGTCTCCTCCACCGAATCATTATTAAACAATTCCTCCTCATTGCCTCCTTCTTCCAGGACAGGATTCTCTTCCAATTCCTTCTTGATACGTTGTTCCAACTGTAGGGTGGGCAATTCCAGCAACTTAATCACCTGGATTTGTTGCGGAGAAAGTTTTTGTAATAATTTTTGCTGTAAACTTTGTCTTAGCATATCTACTCCTTCTAAATCTGCTTGTGCCTAATCTGCCAAAAGCTCAAGCAAGGTATTAATAATATAGAGAAGAAACAAGAATTCAAATTTAGTGAATTATGCTATATTATATACGAAAAAACCGGATCAAAGTATTGACCCGGTTCTTTTATATTTAGCATTTAAGCTTGTTAAAATTCAGCACTTCGTGGGTAACGAGGGAATGGAATTACGTCGCGAATATTACCCATACCGGTAATGAACAACATCATACGTTCAAAACCCAATCCGAAACCGGCATGTGGAGCCGATCCAAAACGACGGGTATCCAGGTACCATTCCATATCTTCGGCTGGTACGCCCATTTCTTCCATACGGGTAGTCAGCTTTCCAAAATCCTCTTCTCGCTGTGATCCTCCAACAATTTCACCAATACCCGGGAACAGAATATCCATAGCAGCAACAGTTTTGCCATCGTCATTCTGTTTCATATAGAAGGCTTTGATATCCTTAGGATAATCAACAAGAATTACCGGACGCTTGAATTTCTTCTCAACCAGGTAACGCTCGTGCTCCGATTGAAGATCGGCACCCCATCCTTCGATAAGGTAATTGAATTTCTTCTTCTTGTTTGGCTTGGAGTTACGCAGAATATCGATTGCTTCGGTATAAGTCAGACGAACAAAGTCGTTTTCCAATACAAAGTTCAGCTTCTCGATCAATTCCATAGAACGATCCTCTGCCTTTTTGTTCTTCTCCTCTTCCTGCAAACGCTTGCTCAGGAATTTCAAATCGTCCAGGCAGTTGTCCAATGCATAACGAATCAAATACTTCAGGAAATCCTCGGCCAAATCCATGTTGTCCTTCAGATCGTAGAAAGCCATTTCCGGCTCAATCATCCAGAACTCAGCCAGGTGACGAGTGGTATTGGAGTTTTCGGCACGGAAAGTAGGTCCAAAGGTATAGATCTCACCCAAAGCCATAGCTCCCAACTCTCCTTCCAACTGACCGGAAACGGTAAGGTTGGTTTCTTTTCCGAAGAAATCTTCCTTGTAATCCACTTTTCCTTCCTCGGTCAATGGGGGTTGCATAGCATCAAGAGTGGTTACACGGAACATTTCACCAGCACCTTCGGCATCCGAACCGGTAATCAAAGGAGTGTGCATGTAGTAGAAACCACGATCGTTAAAATATTTATGGATGGCATAAGCCATGGCATGACGAATACGGAATACCGCACTAAAAGTAGCAGTACGGAAACGCAGGTGAGCATTCTCTCTTAAGAATTCCAGAGAGTGCTTCTTAGGCTGCAATGGATATTTCTCAGGATCAGCAGTTCCCAAAACCTCGATCTCCTTGGCAGAAATCTCTACGCTTTGTCCGCTTCCCTGTGATTCAATCAATTCTCCGTTTACAGAAATAGCTGCACCGGTAGTGATTAACTTTAGCAAGTCCTCATTAAAACCTGGAACATCAACCACAATCTGCAAATTATGAATGGTAGAACCGTCATTCAAAGCGATGAAATTAATCTGCTTGTTCCCACGTTTGGTTCGTACCCAACCTTTCACATTCACTTCACTTCCGTATTCCTTGGAATCCAGTAGCTCTTTGATCTTAATTCTTTTTTTCTGTTCCATTTCTTACTTAATCATTTAATGAGTCATCAAGACTACAAAAATAGAAATAAGAATTCAATTATTAGCTCGATGCAGTGAATAATAGATAGTACACCTATAAATAGATTGTTAGATTGCCCGGCAATAAACCTTTACAATTCTACAAAACATTGGTAACCAGTAAATTACACCTAAGCCTTTTCTGCGTACATTTCTCTAACAATCAGAGGTTTACACCAACTTACTTTAGAAATCTTTTTTCGGTTCAATAGAATCTTCTCTACTCCTCCCCTAAAATAATCATTTTGAATCGAAAAGATTGACTTTAATTCCCTAACTTGCACATTACAAAGGCAACAGAAGAAAACACAAGGCTTTAAAATTGCACCAAACCAAGCGTTATAGCAGAGGAAAACTCAGCAGATAAATTTTAAAATCAAATGAGGTACATGAATATTCCCCACGCCAACAAAATTAAAAGCCAGGTTCGGAAAATATTCTGGATCACCCTTTGTTGGACCATCATATCCATTTTCCAATTCTTTAATATATATGCTACCCTCCATTTTTTGGATCTGGATGTATCGGGCCTGGATGCCTCCCTGGCATTTAGGGGAAGTATCCTCACGGGATGCCTGGCCGGTATCCTGGGCGGATGTGGTGTTGTGTTTCTCTGGGAAAAATGGCTCCGAACCGAACCTTACGGCTGGACCATCATTAGTATTTTTCTTTCCTTCAGCCTAATCTATCTGTTTGTGGCCCTGCCTGTAGGTCTTTACTATCAGAGCCACCAAATGGGACTTCCGTTCATACATTCCAGGGTATTAGAGGTCGTTATTTCCCACCTCACCAGCATCAACCAACTGCAGAGCTACCTGTTTTGGTTGATGGTGGTATTGGCCACCCTAATCTACCTTTTGGTAAACGACAAATACGGTCCCGGAGTGTTTCGGGCCTTCTTGATGGGCAAGTACTTTCACCCCAAAAGAGAGGAACGAATCTTTATGTTCCTGGATCTTCGCTCCTCTACTTCCATTGCCGAAAAATTGGGTGAAGAACTCTACTTCCATTTTCTAAGAGATGTATACAAACACTGCACTTCCAGTATCATCTATTCCAAAGGGGAAATCTACCAGTATGTAGGAGACGAAATTGTCATCAGCTGGCCAACCAGCAAAGGGACTCAAGATGCCAACTGCCTTCGCTGCTTTTTTGATATTCAGAATGCGCTTCGCGAGCAGGAACAATACTATCAGAAAACCTACAATACGATTCCGGAATTTAAAGCAGGACTGCATTACGGCTACGTTATGGCCGGTGAAATTGGAGTGGTCAAACGAGACATTGCCTTCTCGGGGGATGTACTCAACACTGCTGCCCGTATCCAGGGAAAATGCAACGAACTGGGCGTAAACATTCTGTTCTCCAAATTCCTGCTCAACAAATTAAACCTGGATTCCAATACCTTTGTTCCCCGCGAAATTGGAGAAATGCTGCTAAGGGGAAAAGAACAAAAAGTGGTGCTGTTTACGGTATAATACAATTGAATAGGGCTTAGGAAAGGAAACAGCAGGCAGGTTTTGTTTTATGTACCCAACAAACCATATTTCAATTTGTTAAAAAGATCCTTACTCCCCCCTACGAAAAAAAATTATTATTCCATTTCCTGTATCTCAACAGGAGTCGGACAAACAGAAGTATTTCTCTAATATTAAGCATTTTATCTTGTTTTGTATTGTCTAATTTCTTAATTTAATATGTACTAAAAAAAAGGACATTACCTTACTCCTACCAACAATTTGGGAAATGTAAGCTTGCCCTACATTGTTCAACTAAAAATTGTTATAGAATATGCCAATTCCTTTTATTTTAAGAAAAAATTATCTGACCGAACGGAAAGATGATTACACTGCAAAACCAGTGACTTTTGATTCCCTGAACCAGGAACAACTTGTAAAAAAAGTTGTGGAAAGACACTCCAGCCTGAACGAGGCAGATGCACTAATTGCCGTTCGGGCCTACGAGTCGATTATTGCTGAAGAACTAAAGGCGGGGCATAATATTGTTACGCCCATGTGTAACATTCGGCTCAGTATCTCGGGGGTATTCGACCGGGAAGTAACGGAATTCGATCCCGTACTTCACCGGTTAAAACTAAACTATACTCCTGGCATCGATTTCAAAAAGATACCAGAACAAATTGAGCTGGTGAAAATTTCTGCAGCCGAGGTACTTCCGGTAATCGAATTTTTTGAGGATACCACTACAAAAACCCAAAACGAGAAAATAAGCCCGGGTGGTGCTGCCAAAATCAGTGGCTCGAAATTAAAGGTAAACGAGGCTGATACAGACGAAGGTGTTTTCTTTATTGCACAGGACGATACTAGCTACCGGGTTACAACATTCCTGCGAAATATGCCCTCTGATGCCATCTTTATGATTCCCGAAACACTTACACCCGGAAAGTATCACCTTCAGGTACGAAGTAAGATGGATGGAAAAACCCTTAGAATTGGTGAACTGGATTTTGAACTTACCGTAGAGTAGTTTCTGTTATAGAAAAAAATGGTACGACATACTTTTCAAAATTGCTACCAGTATCTTTTTAAAAAAGGTACTGGTATCTTTTTGGATTTGGTAGTAGTATCTTTTTAAAATTGGTAGTAGTATCTTTTTAAAATTGATAGTAGTATCTTTTTTGATTTGGTAGTGGTGACAATTTGAAAGCGATTTTTTGGTGGATTTGGAAGCCTAAAAATAGTGTTTTCTAAACAGGAAAGAAACCGTCTGCTCCTGTCACTAAAATTCGAATCGTAAATAAAAAGTACGAATACAAACAATACAATATCCCTATTGGTCTCACCCTCAATTGTCTACTTTTTTCCTTATTTCAGGCATGCAACTAACATATTCTTTCACTGACTATTACAAGCATTAGCAGCAAACTGTACTGGCGTATTCCTTCTGTTTTTTACTGAGATTCGTATCTTTAAAGCTTCATCAAAGAGTAACTGTATGATTAAAAACGACTTAATCAGAACCATAAAAGACGCAATTGTTAACAACTGGGAGCATCCTGCATTTACCAACTATCAAAAGGATACCCAAACCTTTGGAGAAGTAGCCGAACGCATTGTTTGGATGCACAAAATATTTAAGGAACTTGGCATTAAAAAGGGGGATAAAATAGCGGTGGTAGGCCGCAACCTTAACAGCTGGGCCATTACCTATATAGGTACCATTACCTACGGAGCCATAATCGTTCCCATTCTACCCGATTTTAATTCCGGAGACATTCACCACATTGTAAATCATTCCGAATCGGTACTATTGTTCTCTACCGAAAATATCTTCAACAAAATTGATGATACCAAACTGAAAAAACTAAAAGGAATTATCTCGCTGAACGATTTCTCGGTACTTTGCTCTAATAGTAAGAAAGTGCATGCAGCAATCGAAACGGCTACCAGTCATATAACAGAACACAAAGTAACCGCAGAAAACCTGGAATTGAAAGATGCCAAAAATGATGACATGGCAGTTCTTTCCTATACCTCCGGTACCTCGGGATTTACCAAAGGGGTAATGTTACCCTATCGCAGCTTGTATTCCAATGTTCGCATTGGATTCGATCATATCGATTTGCGTCCCCAGGATAATATCGTTTCCTTTCTGCCCCTGGCCCACGTATTTGGATGCATGTTCGAATTCCTCACCGAATTTTGTGTTGGATGCCATGTTACCTTTCTTTCGAGAGTTCCATCCCCGCAAATTATTACCAAAGCATTCCAGAATATTCATCCCCGCCTGATTTGTGCGGTTCCACTTATTATGGAGAAGATTTACAAAAAGAAAATTCTTCCGGTACTGGAACAGCGCAGGGTAAAATTGATGATGAAGATTCCTTTGCTGGAGAAGAAGGTTTACAAAAAAATCCGCAACAGCCTTATCGAAACTTTTGGTGGCAACTTTATTGAAGTAATTATTGGAGGAGCTGCACTAAGTAGGGAGGTAGAGGATTTTCTTCGAAAAATAGAATTCCCTTTCACCGTAGGATATGGTATGACAGAATGTGGTCCATTGGTAAGCTATAGCCCCAACAAAGAATTTAAGGAACACTCCTGCGGAAAAATCGTAGATCGGATGAAAGTTCGTATCGATTCGGAAGATCCTTATAATATTGTAGGAGAAATTCAGGTTAACGGCGACAATGTAATGCTGGGCTACTATAAAAACAAAGAGGCCACCAAGGAAGTTTTTACCAAAGATGGTTGGCTTCGAACCGGAGATTTGGGTGTAATCGATCAGGACAATGTTATTTCAATTCGGGGACGAAGCAAGAACATGTTGCTGGGCCCATCGGGTCAGAATATCTACCCGGAGGAAATTGAGGCCATGCTTAATAATATGCCCTTTATCCAGGAATCTATTGTAACCGATGATAAAGATCATAAGCTAATAGCTATGCTTTACCCCGATTACGAGGCATGCGATGCAGAAGGTTTATCGAAGGATGAAATTGAAAAGGCCCTTGAAAAAAACAAGCAATTGATTAACAAGGAGCTTCCCGGATATATGAAACTTTCGCGCATTATTCTGTTTCCTGAAGAATTTAAGAAAACTCCGAAACGAAACATCAAGAGATATTTGTACACCAACTTGTACCATTAAAAACTTTATAGCTACAAAAAAACCGGGGTACATTATATTGTATCCCGGTTTTTTTGTTCAGTTTGGGTTGCTGTATCTTCTTTTTCGATTCCGGTTGATCAACCAAATTCAAGACTAGTTAATAATCTCTGAACATTTGTACTTTAATTTATCAAGCAAACGCTTTAGCTCCTTTTTTTCCTGATCGGTAAAATCATCCATAATTTTATTCTCGGTATTTTCAATTACGGTCCAAAGCTTACCAATGGTTTCGATCCCTGTTTCTGTTATGGTAAAGTTATTGGACGAATCACTATTTATATACCCTTTCTTTATAAGAGGGGCAAAGAAGCGATCGGTCTCACCATCGGGTATCCCAAATTGTTTTTGTATATCCACTAGATTCATTACAGAATCACATTTCAACACCATCATAAAAACCAATTGCCCGCTGGACAAATCGGAAACCTTACTCAATTCTTTATCCAGTGCCTCCTTAATTAATGCAGCAGCTACATTCACCTCGCGTCCTAATGTGGATTTTATTTTGTTCTCAATCATTCCTAGTAATTGTTTTAATCTTAATTCATAGATACTAATTCCGGTAGCCACCCCAACATTTAAGCTCTCTACTTCACTATGCATTGGAATTTGAACAGTAAAATCGGCATGTGCCATCAATTCATCTGACACTCCTTCGGTTTCATTTCCAACAATCAGTGCAACGGGTTTGTCTGTTAAAGATATTAAGGATTGAATGTTATCTCCATAGGGACTTGTTGTTACCACCTGATAGTTCTGTTTTTTTAGATAGTTGATGGTTTCCAAAGGGGTGGCAAAGCTTTTCAGATTTGTTGCAAAAACCTTTCCCCTGGAGGAATCAACCGTTTTCCGCTGATACAAATCCATATCCTTTTTGGTACTTAGAATGGTATCGGTACCAAAAGCATGACAGGTTCGAACAATGGTACCAATATTCCCATAATCTTTTAGATTGTCCAGTACCACCACAAAATCGGTATTATGGGATATGGCTTTACTACGACCTACTGCTACAACGGAAATTAAATATTTTGTATCGGTTACTTTTTTTAGCAATCCATCGGACAAATGATAAATTGCAGTTTTGGGAAACCTTTGCTCTAAGTCTTTTACTGATTTTGAGGAAAGAATAAAATCCAATTCAACACCCGATTCAATGGCCCATTCAATGGCCTCTACTCCCTCAATTAAAAATTTACCCGAATTTAAACGTCCTTTCAGAGAGCTTAAACTCTTGGCAAATTGAATTTTCTCATCTTTAAGCGATGTAATCTCTTGTATCATTTCTATCTTCTAATTTACAAAAATGCCATGCAGCTATACTACCTCTTCTGCAATTTTATACTCCGCACCTTACTTTTGACCCTTTACTATATACACCTTCCATAAATGCAGTTAGCAGGGAAACATCTCCAACTTTTTTTCTATCTCCTTCTCTTTCTACCAAAAAGTCCATTCTGCAATTTCACATGATGATGTAGTTTGTAAACCAAATCGATCATGGGCATAACAAACAGCTGAGTTCCGTAATCACAATTCAAATAGGACAGCTTATACCCCAGGGAAAAATTCAGCCTACTGTTGTGATGGTAGATGAATCTTCCCTCACTTTCGAAAGCATATTCTCCATTAAAATCGATATTGTAGTAATCGGCATTAATTGAGAAGTTAATATTTCGCCAGGTATTTCCATCCAGCTCCAATCCCATAAAATACAATTTTCGGTCGTGATAGATACTGGTTCGGTGATATAGAAAGCGGGTATCGATTAAAGGAAGCATTTCGTCTCCTGTTTTTAAGGCAAAATCGAAACCCATCCTACCTGTCAGTATTAAATCAGGAACCCGGTTGAAACAATCGGGCGCCTGGGGATTCAAAACATGACTCACTATAACTTCATTTCGAAAAGCAAAAATGTGGGGAACAACACTTGACTCCGGCAAAATATCTCCAAAGCCGCTTTTTTTGGCCCATCGCAATCCCATAGTGGGATAGTTAAATGAATGCTGGGTAGAAAGAATGGTTGTTTCTCCAATCCATTGGTGTTTTAATCCAATATTGGGAACCAGGGGAAACAGCAACAATTGAGTGTTGATTTCGGTTTTGGGAAAGTTTCCATAGCGGGAAGGAGCTACTGCACTCAGATGAATCTCACGAAGTGGAACCACCTTGGCCGTTCGGTGCGTCCAGGTACTATAATAGTCGTTTCGGTTGATTTCCCTTTGGGGCAATTTATCATCACGAACCGAAGAATTATTACTCCTGCTATTTCCGGTTTGTGGCATGGTATTTCCGGTACCATATCCCGAAAGATTCTGCGATTCCTTTTTTTTAAGGTCGCCATTCAATTGACCGAAAACAAAAGAGGAACAAAAAAGCAAAGCTATAAAGAGGTAGTATTTAAAAGACATAGGAATAATCGTTGTTATACTGTTAAAACGCAAAATTCCGAAATTATTATCAGGATTCAACCTTTTCCCCTACCAATTCTTAACTTATTCTACAAATTGTCATTCATCTCTAAGGAATTATCCACTTACCGGTAAAATCCGTAGGTTTGCCTATTTCTACTCCATTACCCTTTGATAATGAATTAATTTAGCACTAATTTCAGAGACTGCAAAATAATAAGTATGAGGTGTTCCAAACAAATTAACATCTATTAACAATAGCTTCAGAAACTTTTTACACGAATAAAGTTTCCGTGGTTTTTTAATGTTCTATCTTTGTAAAATGGAAGAACAAAAAAGTAAAATAATGGAGAAGGCGTGTAACCTCTATTGCCAGTATGGGATTAGAAGTGTTACCATGGATGATGTTTCGCGGGAGTTGGGAATATCCAAAAAAACTTTATACAATTTCTTCACCAACAAGAAAGACTTGATCGACCAGTCACTTCAATGGCGAATGGACAATCCTATGTTCTCCTTTAATGCTGAAAAATTGAAAGGCCTAAATGCCATTGATAAATACCTGGCTTTCGACCTATTTGTATCCGATATTATCAAACAAACCCATAAATCTCTGGACTTTGATTTAGAGAAATATTATCCTGATTTATGGAATAAATTCAATGGCATCCGCTTGAAAGTTTTTCGGAAAGAAATCCACTCCAACCTGGATCAAGGGATTACAGAGGGATTGTTTCGAGACAATTTCAACAAAGACTTTATCAGTCGAATGCTGGTACAATTCTACATCAATTTCTGGAGAGAAGAATTTCAACATTTCACCCTGCAGGAAATGCGAAGTGTTGAACTTCACCGGGAGTTAACCCTCTATCATTTGCATGGTATTTGCAGTCCGAAAGGTATTGATTATCTGAATCAAAAATTAAAGCAATCTTCAACTCAGGAAGAATATCAAACCAATCCACAGTAAAGGTTTGAGGGATTCTGAAACCACAAAAAACAAATAATTAACGAATGAAAAACATCCTACTAACCGCAACCTTTGTTGTTCAGAGCATTCTGGCCGGCTCTCTTTGGGCTCAAACCGGGAATGGAGAACAATTTAGTCTGCAGGAAGCCCAGGCCTACGCACTGGAGAATTCCTACTCTTTAAAAAGCGTGAACTACGACCTGGCCGCCGCCAAAAAAAAGGTATGGGAAACCATTGCCGATGGTCTGCCCCAGGTAAATGCTTCTGCCGATTACAACAACAATTTGAATCTGCCCGTGTCGCTTCTTCCTGCTGAATTTTTTGGAGGGGAAGCCGGAACTTTTACCCCCATCAAATTTGGACAGAAATACAGTAGTTCTGCTACCGTAAATGCTACCCAACTACTTTTTGATGGTTCGTATATTGTGGGAACCATGGCAGCCAAAGTCTTTGTTCAATTAACCAAAGACCAAAAAGAGAAAACCGAAATTGAAATCAGAGATGCAGTGGCCCAGGCCTACTACCTGGTACTGGTAGCCCAGGATAACCTGAAAACCATTAAGGAAAACCTGGAGGTAACCGAAACCACTCTGAAGGAAACAAAAGCTTTCTACGAAAATGGTTTTAAGGAAGAGCTGGATGTAGACCAGGTGCGACTGATGAAGAAAACATCGCAGAACCAACTGGCCGATGCCAAACGACAAATTAAAGTTGCACGCACTCTTTTGAAATTCTCTATGGGAATGGATATTGACAATTCGATTAATTTGAAGGACAATTTGGACCAATTCGTGAATCCAATTCGTTTGAAACAATCGGAAAATGTAGATTACAATGTATCCAACCATATCGATTACCGGATTATGGATACTCAGTTAAAGGCTCAAAAATTGGTGTTGCGAAACGAGCAAGTCAAGTTTTTGCCCAAGGTATCCGCATTCTACAACTATGGAAAAAACACCAGTACCGATCTTTCCAATGTATTCGACAGAGAGGTTCCCTGGTTTACTTCTTCCATGATTGGCTTGAAACTCTCATTGCCCATCTTTACCTCTTTTCAAAGAACGTCTAAGATAAAGCAGGAGAAAATTAACTTCCACAAGCTGGAAAACGAGATGCTAATGACCCAACAGAATCTGAAGAAGGAGATTACCATTTCGTACACCAACTTAATGAATGCCAAAGAAAAGTACGAGAACGATTTGGAAGGTCTGGAGATTGCCAAAAGAATTTACGACCGTACCCGAATCAAATTCAACGAAGGGATCTCGAGCAGTACTGAACTATCACAAAACGAGCAGCAGTACCTAAACTCTCACGCAACTTACATCAGTTCCACTCTGGAATTGCTGAAAGCGAAAATCAATTTCGATAAAGCACTTGGAAATTTATAACAATTCAGAAACCACACTAACCAATTATAGTATGAAACGACTTTTAATAGCAGGAATCATTCCTTTACTGTTTGCCTGTTCAGCCAAAGATGCCAATCAATCTGAAGACAAGGAGGCTCAACTGAAAGCCTACAAAAAGGAGATGGTGGCACTCAAAAAGAAAATTGCCACTCTCGAAAAGGAAGTGAAATCCAGTCAACCGGATCAGAACATTATACCCGTAAAAATACAAACCCTGGAGAATTCCCGTTTCGAACATTACATTCAGATTACCGGGAATGTGGAAGCGGATAAGAATATTCGCATCAGCCCCGAAGCTTCCGGTAACATTGTAAGTATTGATGTGGTTGAAGGACAAAAAGTGAAAAAAGGTTGTGTATTGGGTCGCTTGAATACCTCTCAGATTCAACGAAACATTGATGAAGTAAAAATCAACCTGAAGCTGTCCACCACTATGTTCGAACGTCAGAAGAATTTGTGGAACCAGAAGATTGGATCGGAAATACAATACCTGGAGGCCAAATCATCAAAAGAAGCCCTGGAGCAAAAACTGGAAGCCCTGGAAGCCCAATTGGATATGGCAGTAATTCGCGCTCCATTCAATGGTATTGTGGATGAAATCTTCCAGAAAAAAGGAGAGTTGGCTACACCTCAAACACCTTTTGCACAATTGGTAAACATCAATAAGGTGTATGTTGAAGGTGATGTATCGGAAAGTTTCCTTACTCAAATCAAAGCTGGTGCTCCTGCTCAACTGGATTTCCCTGCCATCAATTTTCAAACCGAAGCGCCCATCTATCGCACTTCCAATGTAATTGATCCGGGAAACCGAAGCTTCAAGATTCGCATCAACCTGAACAACCCACAACACTTAATCAAACCAAATCTGATTTCATTGGTTAAGATCCGGGATTTTGCCCAGGAGGATGCCCTGGTAGTTCCTTCTATTATTATCAAACAGGATTTTAAAGGACAGTACCTGTACGTAGCTAAGAAAGAAAACAACCATACTGTAGCCCGTAAGGTTTACGTGAAAGTGAGCAAAACCTACAACAACCAGTCTATGATTGCAGAAGGATTGTCACTGGGTGATTCAATTATCACAGAAGGTTACACACAAGTAGTGAACGGAACCGAAGTAAGCATCAACTAATTGAATGGCTTAAAAATGGAAAATAACGAAAAGAAAAATACAATCGTTGAAACAATTCAACGTCAGTTCAAACCCACATTTGCAGCCCTAAGGAATAAGAACTCCATCTTTATTCTAACGGCTCTGCTATGTGTGTTTGGGATGTTCTCCTATAAGGAGATGCCTCGGGAACTTTTCCCCGAGGTGGTAATTCCTCAAATCATGGTGCAAACTGCCTATCCGGGCAACTCGCCAGTAGATATTGAAAACCTGATTACCCGCCCCATCGAAAAAGAATTAAAAAACCTGAAAGGGGTAAAGAAACTTTCCTCTGCTTCCTATGAAGATATGAGTGTGATTGTAGTGGAATTCAACACAGACATTCCCATCAAACAAGCTCTGCAGGAAACCAAAGATGAAGTGGACAAGGCCAAGAGTGAACTTCCTGATGATCTGGATACCGATCCTCTGGTAGAAGACATCGATGTAGCTGACTTCCCTATTCTGAATGTAAACCTCTCGGGGGATTACGGTTTGGATGATCTGAAGGAATTTGCTGAAGAACTTCAGGATCAGTTCGAATCCCTACCTGAAATATCAGAAGCCGATATCAAAGGGATTGATGAAAGAGAAATCAAGATCAATGCCGACTTGCACAAAATGCAAGCCAATGGGGTTAGTTTCCGGGATGTGGAAACTGCCGTTAACGATGAAAACGTAACGGTAAGTGCAGGAACATTAATTACCGACAATACCCGACGCAGTATCCGTACCAGTGCCGATTACACCAACATGGATCAAATTAGCAATACCATTGTTAAGGTAATCAATGGAAAGGTAATCTACCTGAAAGATCTGGCAGAAGTGGTCGATGGCTACGAAGAACTTTCGTCCATCTCCCGTTTGGATAACCATCCCGTAGTATCATTATCGATTGTTAAAAAGTCTGGTGAAAACCTGCTTTCGGCCACCGATAAGATTTATGAAATTATTAAGGAGGAGAAGGAAACCGGAAGCCTTCCAAAGGGTTTGAAAGTAACCGTTACCGATGATTCATCAGAAATGGTACGCAACCAGATCAACGATCTGGAGAACTCTATCATCATGGGGATGCTGTTGGTAATCCTGATCCTTTATCTGTTTATGGGATTACGAAATGCCCTGTTCTCGGGTCTGGCCATTCCAATGAGTATGTTCATCTCATTTATCGTATTGAGCCAAATGGGCTATACCATCAACAACATGATCCTCTTCTCACTAATTCTTGCTTTGGGAATGCTGGTAGACAATGCGATTGTGGTAGTTGAAAATGTTTACCGACTACACGAAGAAGGGCTGTCTCCTATGGAAGCTACTAAGAAAGGTGTTAGTGAAATTGCTGTTCCCATTATTGCTTCAACAGCCACTACCTTGGCTGCCTTTTTCCCCTTAATCATGTGGGGTGGTGTTATGGGTGAATTCATGAAGTATCTGCCAATTACCCTTATCATTGTTTTGGCTTCCTCACTGTTCGTTGCTCTGATTCTAAACCCGGTATTTACTGCCAGTTTTGTTAAGAGAGACAACATTCAGGATAAGATGCCCGTTCGCAAAACATTGATCCGCGTTGGAATTTTTGTTACCATTTCTCTTCCGTTTTATATGGTTGGAAATTACATCTGGGCTAACATTTTTGCTTGTATTGGTTTCCTGATGGCACTAAACCTGTTTGTCTTGAAACCTTTTGCAAGATGGTTCCAACTGCGTTTCCTTGCCATACTGGAAAATGTATACGAGCGCGCTCTTCGCTTTGCCCTAAGAGGAATCCGTCCGGTTCTGTTCTTTATCGGAACTTTCTTCCTTATGATTTTTTCCATTGTCTTCTATTTTAGTTCTGAGCCTCCTGTGGTTTTCTTCCCTGATAGTAACCCACAGTCCATTTATGTAACAATGGAACTGCCTTTGGGAACTGATATTCATAAGACCAATGAAATTTCCAGCAAAGTAGAAGCTATCGTATTCAACACGATGCAACCTTATCAGCATATCATCAAATCCATTACAACGAATGTTGGTTCCGGAAAAGGAGGTATGTTTGAGGGATCTCGTGCGGCGAACAAATCCCTGACAACAATATCTTTTGTAGAATTTAAATTACGGGATGGAATCAATACTTCGGAATTGATGAAACAACTGAGTCAAAACTTTGAAGGATTTATTGGTGCCAAGATTTTTGTGGAGAAAGATTCTCATGGACCTCCGGTTGGAAAACCTATCAATATTGAAATATCAGGGGACGATTTCAATAGCTTGTTGCGCATTGCAGATAATGTGAAGCAGATGATTGACAAAGACCGCATTCCTGGAATTGAGGAATTGAAGCTGGATCTGGATCAGGGAAAACCGGAGATGCAAATCCATATTGATCGTGACAAAGTGCGCCGCTTCGGATTGTCAACCAACCAGGTAGCAAGAGCCCTGAGAAATGCCCTTTACGGATTGAAAGTCTCCAAATACAAGGAAGGAGAGGATGAGTACGATATCATGTTGCGTTTGGCGGACAAATACCGCTACGATGTTCCGGCTCTAATGAACCAGAAGATCAATTGCATGAGTCCTGTAACTGGTAAGTTGGTTCAAGTACCTATTTCATCTGTGGCTTCCTACAGCTATGGAACTACTTATGAAAGAATCAACCGCATCGAAAACAAACGTATCGTTACAGTTTATTCCAATGTAAAAGAAGGTTTTAATGCCAATGCCATCAACGACCGTATTCGGGTCTTAATGGCCGACTTCGTGATGCCTAAGGGCTACAAGTATAAAATGACAGGAGAGCAGGAAGAACAAAATGAAACCAGTGCATTCCTTATGAAAGCCCTGCTGATTGCTCTTTCCTTAATCACTCTGATCCTGGTAAGCCAGTTCAACTCGGCCATTAAACCATTGATTATCATGATTACAGTACTATTCAGTACCATTGGTGTATTCCTCGGACTTCGCATTTTTAGCATGCAATTCGTAATTCTGATGACAGGTATCGGTATTATTTCCCTTGCGGGAATTGTTGTTAACAATGGAATTGTATTGATCGACTACATCGACTTATTGCGGAAACGCAGGAAAAAGAGTTTGAATCTGGATGAAAAGCAATTCCTAAGCAGTGAGGAAGAAATCACCTGTATTGCAAAAGCAGGAAAAACCCGCTTGCGTCCGGTATTGCTGACTGCCATTACCACAGTTTTAGGATTGTTGCCCCTGGCTATTGGTATGAACTTCAATTTCTTTACCCTGTTTAGTGAGTTTAACCCTCACTTATCCTTTGGAGGTGACAGTACTGCATTCTGGGGTCCAATGTCATGGACGGTAATTTTCGGATTAACCGTTGCTACCTTCCTAACCCTAATTATTGCACCGGTTATGTTCCGTTTGTCTACTCAAATAGAACACAGGATGTACAAACTGTTTGGAAAAAAATAGAATCCAACTTTCTTATAACCGACTTGAACCACGATTCTTCGAATCGTGGTTTTTTTTATCATTTGGAACTAAAAAGATAAAAAACCCTTCATCCCTATTCCCCTTTCAGCCAATTTCTCCAATTTTTAGCCACAACTACCCTAAAAATTTATTTTTCTCATCAATCAAATTATCCTATTTACATTAAAATACTGCAAGTAAATAAAATCTAATTTCTTCTATTTTGAGATGTTAATAAAATTGAGTAATTTACTAAATATGAAGGTATTAACATTACTTAAACTAACCAGAATCTTTTTCAACCCACTAACTAATCTTAATGATGGTAATTTTAACTCTCCAAATAGCCATATTGGCTTTACTTATTGGCTCCGGAATTTTCTTCTGGATCCGATTCAGGTCACTTGAAAACAAATTCACGACCTTCCCTTCTGCGACCAAAGATATTCCCCAAAAGAAATCAGGGCACAAGGAAGCTTCCTCAATCCTTGAACAAAGAGAAGAATACTTCCGTATTAATGCCTTTTTCTTAAAAATGCTCAGCGAGAAAAAGAGCAAAAGCAATTACAAGCGACTACTTAAAGAATACATGGAGTTGGGAACCCGTCTGTACTTCTTCGCTTCGGAGAATACCATTCGAAAATTTCTTGAATTCAAACATCTCAGTTCCTTTGTTGAAGGTTCGGTTCATGAGCACAAGATAGTATTGCTATGGTTTGCCGAATTTAATCTGTTGCTACGAAATGATCTTGGTTTGGATACCAATCCAGCACTAATAAAGGATTATCTAAATATTCTCCTCACCTATTGGGAGGAGAATGAATTGGAAGAAGAGGAACTGGACGAATTGAAAGAGTGCCTTTCAAAATCAATGGACAACTATTACAGTGTTTACAATATTGGGACTTCTCTTAATTAATCTTCACTCTATCTTATCCAAACAAAAAATGCACATAGAATCAACTATGCGCATTTTTCGAATGATTATTTATTCCTGAGTTATTCAACTTTTTGATAGCACTTCACCCAGTCAATTTCCATACAAGCAGGTAGGTGACCATTCACTTTAGAATTGTTAAGACCAGAACTAAAAATAACGTACATAGGCTCTTGAGGAACTCCTTCCTTTTGCTCCTTCACTACAACATTATTTATTTTCCAAACCAGCTTTTCAGCCGACCATTCCAAGGTGTAAATAAAATAATCTTTGGTGAAATCAATCCCCTTAATTTTAGAAACACTCATCTTAGGATTTTCGTTCTCTCCCCATAAACTTCCTGGTAGAATCTTTTTGGGCGTACTGGTTTTCAATACATCCACATGAGGCAAAACCCGATCAGAAAGCATCCAAAAACTATGGCAAACACTTTCCGCTTTGCTCACTTTGATCTTGGCTTCAAATTTTCCATATTTTTGTCGAAAAGATTTGCCAGAACTGATCAAGGCGGAGGTGTACTCAAAATCTTTAAAATTGAATCCCATACTAGGATCCCAAACCTTTCCCTTCACCTTTTCTTGTCGGGTTTCCAATCGAGCTACAGAATCAGAAATCTTAATGTTCTCGCCATCGGTAAAAAAATGGTTCTCATGAGGCAAGGCATAACTATCCTGTAAAAGTACATCTCCCCAATAGTAACGAGTTATCCACTTTTCCCGATCCAATTCGGGTTGATCAAAATCATCACTAAAAGTTAGCTGCCACTTCTTCAATTCCCCAAAGGAATTTTTTTCCTTCAGTTTGAAATACTTTTGAAACGAAGCAGAAGCTTTCAACTCTTGATATTGCTTCAACTTTTGGAAATCTTCGGTTCTTTGGAAACGCTTCTTATCCATCAGGAATTCTTTTTCCTCTTTAAATTCATCTGAGGATACATAAGCTTCAAGCTCTTTAAATTTTTCCAAATCGGGAGAACCTTCTACCTTCAAAAACATCTGAAGTTTTTTTGATTCCCGAAACTTTAAAAATTCCTGAAGTCTCGAAGAATTTTTTAATTCCTGAAATTCGTTCCATTCCTGACTCAGTTCTTTTTTGTTAAATCCGGAGGATTTCACCAGCTGTAACAACTTAAAATACCGACCAATTTCATCGGAATTTTTCATCACTTCGTAAGCTTTCAACTCCGAAGAATTTTCCAATTGAAGATAGATTTGAATTTTCTTGGATTTTTTCAGCTGACGATAGGCTTTCTCCTTTTCCCAGGCAGCACTCCCCTTGTACTTCCGGGATTCAATTTCTTTCTTTTTTATCTTGAAGTTCTCAGATTTTATGTAGTGCTCCAATTCCAAATAATCTTTCAACTCCTGTGATTCCTGAACGGCAATAAATTCCTTGTACTCTTGTTCCAATTTCGTCCTTTGTGCTTCCAATTTTGAAGTGGCAGCGGCTCTACGGAGTTTTGCAGATAAAAACAAACCCATTATTCCAGTATTTAAAAGTGTTTGTTAAAGATAGGAAACGTCGGGGAATTATTCCTGAAAAAATTATCAAAAAGGATCAAAATTGCATTTTACGGAACAAAAAGGAGGTTTAGTCATCAAAAAAGCAGCATTTCCGAATAAAACAATGTTAAATATTGAAGAAAATTTACTGCTTCACGAAATTATAGCTAATGGTTCCTTTTTGGTGAACCGGACTCTCCGGACTAGCATTAAACCTGGAATTCCCGGAAGCTGAAAGAGCCGCTTCAAAAAGACAAGGATCGTCAACAGAAGACTTTTCTTTCTGTATTCTTTTGCCCACAACCCGACCGGAACGATTAACTGTTATCTCAACCACAATCAATCCTTCCCCCTCACATTTATAGATAGGAATAGGCAAATACACTTGGTGGCGCCCTTCCAATTTGTAGTACACACTACTGGGACCACTATATACAATACTTTGTAAGGAGTCCAACAACTTTTGCTTCTCCCTTTCTTCCATAAATTTCAAACTATCCGCAACAAAATCTGCATCATCAGAAGTTCCAGCCTGTAATTCCTCTGCTCCCGATAAATCTTTTCGAATTTCCTCTATCATTTTCTCCACACTTTCAGCGGGATCAGAGGTGGATTTCTCGCGAACATCCTGATTCACTGCAATAGATTTCAATAATTCTTCAACACTTTCGGAAGGAGAAGCCAATCCTTTTTGCTCTTCAGGTTCTTCCTTCTCTTCTAATTTTTCCAACTCCTCAATCAATTCTTCGGGAATTTCGATAAAAATTTCAGATTCCAGAAACTGTCGACGGGTATTAAGTTTTAGAAGTAGCAACAGAATTAACAGTATCATATGGAAAGCAATTGTTCCCATTACCCCATAACGATTTCGATACAAGAAATCCTTTACATCCTCCCAAAAGGATGGTAAGGTTTGATACACCCAATTTAATAATCCTGAAAATACCTGTTTCAATGGTTCCACAAACGCCAATTTTGATCTTTAGAAATGAGATAGGGTTTTGCAATATTAGCAATTCTCGAGCAGAAATGGGAATTGAACTACTACAACAGCATTTTTTGAAAACAAAAAAACCGGTCATTTCAATGACCGGCAAAGGCATTACCTTCAACGAATAATCAAATTTTAAATAACTTCTACTTGGAATAATTTTTTTGTGAAATTAGTTTTCCTTTCTCGTCCCAAATAGACCAGATTCCAATTTTTTTGCCATTGAAGTATTCCATTTCGTATCGCTTCACCCCTTTATTATCCCATATATACCATTTACCATGTTTTAAATTGCTTTTGTAATTGGCTTCAGCAATTTTAATCTTCATTTGGTTCCAGGTCATCCAGGTACCGTCCATCATACCTTCAAAATAGGATCGAACTTCCTGTATATTCTCATTCTGAAAATACAGCATAATCTTCCCATGCTTCCGCCCCTCTTTCAGGTTCATTTCAACACGTTTACTCCCATTCTCATAGAATTCCGTATAAGTTCCGGAATACAATTCATCATTTTTATCGTAGAACAAGCCATTTTCTTTTTCAAAAATCTGACCAAACGAAAAGTTAACAAGAAAACAAAATAGGGCAGTTAAAATAATTCTCATAAATTAGATCTTAAGCTAGTCTTTCTTCAACTCCAAACGGATAGCGTTGTTTATACCACTCACATTTACATTCTTCAATTCTTTCTCCTGGTAGGAAATATACGATGAAGTAATATTGTATTGACCAGGAACAACTCCTTCCAATTTAAAATTGCCTTCAAAATCAGTATAAACTACTTGATTCAGCCCCTCAAGTTGAATGGCAACTCCAGCCAATCCCTCTCCGGTTTCATGATCGATTACCAAACCGGAAAGACTAGTAGAGGTCATAGCTCCCATCTCTGCTAACGAGGATTGGTTTTTCTTCTTGCTTTTTGCTACATTTTCGTTGGCTGCCTGGGTTCCCATTCCTACTAAAAGCAGACTAATCATTAAAACAAATGTCTTTTTCATGATTGCTAATGTTAAATTGTTTCAGTTGAATAAAAAAGTAGGTCCTGGGTTCTAAGTTGCATGGAGAAATGAATCCCAGGAACCTACACTGGTAAATAAAAAGGCATCGCCTTAGTCATTCAAAATCATAAGTCACACTACAAATGTAGGTCGGAAAAATTGAGGGGGGATTACATAAAATTTAACAAAGCCTTAAGTAATTGTTAAGTCGTTATTTTTTTTGTAATTTACTATTTACAAGACAATTATAATGAGTGATTTTAAAAAGTACCTGGAAGATCTGATCAACTTATTCTATCCCAAATTATGTGCTGCCTGCGGAAACTATCTGTATCGACAGGAGGAATTTGTTTGCACCCATTGCTTGTTTCATCTTCCCAAAACGAATTACTATTTGCTCCCTGATAATCCTGTAGCGCAAATATTTTGGGGAAGAATTTCAATCAAGGTAGCAGCCTCCTACTTTGAATTTCACAAGGGAAGTAAATTTCAAAAGTTACTTCACAAAATGAAGTACCAAAATCAAAAGGAAATTGGTTGGGTACTGGGTAAACATTTCGGTTTGCAGCTTAAAGAGTCTCCTCTGTTTCAAGAAATCGATCAGATAATCCCAGTTCCTTTGCATCCATCCAGAGAACGGAAAAGAGGTTACAACCAAGCCGAATGGATTGCCAAAGGAATTGCTGAAAGCATGAATGTTTATCTAAATTCCAAAAATTTATATCGATCGGTAAACACCAGCACCCAAACAAGAAAAAACAGGCTTGAAAGATGGAAAAATGTGGAAAATATTTTCCGTCTAAAAAATCCTGATGAGCTTATAAATAAACACATATTACTAGTAGATGATGTGGTTACAACCGGCTCTACACTTGAGGCATGCGCACATGCGCTGCTTCAAGTTGACGGAGTCTGTGTCAGCATTGCCACACTCTCTCACGCTTAATCAATATCAACAAATTTGTACCCCACCCCTTTCACGGTCCGAATGTACTTTTCTCCTATTTTCTCTCTCAGTTTTCGAATATGAACATCTATAGTACGATCACCCACAATAATTTTCTCACCCCATATTGAGGTATAAATTTCATCCCTGGTAAAAACTTTTTGCGGCTTAGAAACCAGTAGTACTAATAATTCAAATTCTTTTCTTGGCAAAGTTAGTTCATTCCCCTCCAATGAAATTAAATAGCGTTCCCTGTCTATGGAAAGATTTCCAATGGTAATAACTCGTCCATTTGTTTTTTGAGTATCCTCTGAAATTCTGCCGGAACGTTTCAGTAAGGCTTTTACCCTACTGATAAACACCTTGGGCTTGATGGGTTTATTAATGTAATCGTCAGCGCCTGCTTCAAATCCGGCTATTTGAGAATAGTCCTCTCCACGGGCCGTGAGGAATACAATTAATATATCTGAAAAATCAGGCATGGAACGAAGTTTTTCACAGGTTTCCATACCATCCATTTCGGGCATCATTACATCCAATATAATCAAGTGGGGCTGAAATCCCTTCGCTACTTCAATAGCTTCTCTCCCATTTTGAGCGGTTTTAACCAGGAAACCTTCCTTATTCAAATTATAACTTAAGAATTCAAGAATGTCCACTTCATCATCCACCAATAGGATTCTAAAATCATTACTTTCCATTTTCGTTTTTATATAGGTTGTTTCGTTTTTTCTTACTTTTCTCAAGAGTAAATGTAAATGAGGTGCCTTTCCCATAGGTACTTCTTACATTGATAGTTTGATTGTGAGCATCGACAATGTGCTTCACAATGGCCAGTCCCAAACCGGAACCACCCATGTTTCTGCTTCTACTTTTATCCACACGGAAGAAACGTTCAAATATCCGTGGTAGATTATCAGCTTCAATACCGATTCCATCATCTTTCACTTCAACCAATACCTGGTTTTCCATATCCATCACCTCAATTTTTGTAGTTCCATTATCCTTTCCGTATTTAATGGAATTCACAATTAGGTTATTCATTACCTGGAAAACCTCCTTCTTGTCGGCGAAAACAAAATTAGCACTGTTCTTGGTAGGAGAATATTTTAGGGAAATACCATGCTTCCGAGCTCGCATTTCCTGCATCTCAAGCACCTCATGAATCAAATCACTAATATTGAAACGCTCCTTTAACAGCTTCAACTCTCCGGATTCCAGTTTGGAAATGGATTCCAAATCCTTAACAATGGTAATCATCCGATTAATACTTTTCTCAGTCCTCTCCAAATAAGCCCGGTTTATGGAGGGATCTTCCAATCCACCATCCAAAAGAGTTAATATATATCCCTGAATATTAAAGATTGGGGTTTTTAACTCATGGCTAACATTTCCAATAAAATCTTTCCGATACTTCTCCTGCTGCTTCAATTGAGCGACCAAAGAACCTCTCTCCCTACTCCAATCTTCCACCTCTTTTTCTGCTTCATCGAGCACATCAAAATCCATAACTCTTTTCTTCAAATCTTTACCCGGGGACTGTGTATCATGAATCGTTTTATAGAGAATTCTAATTTTATTGTAGATAAAAGTATTGATCAGATATTTACCCAAATTGTAAATAACAATTGTTGAGAGTAGGGCATAAACCGACCATACAATTAATTTCTGCTCCAACCATATATTTAGTAAATACCCAATAATCGCAAGAACTGCTGCTGTACAACTAATGTATAATATTACTTTTTGAGCGCTTATATTTTTCATATAATGTTTCTGTAATTTTCCGGAAATCGACCGGCTTTTCTTCCTTTTCCCCTCCTAGCTCCTTTGTATCTACCTAAATATAAAGATTTCAAAACAAAAACTAGTAAACAGAATTGTTTAAATCTGTATTTCAAAAGATAATAAAATCTTTCATTTTTCTGAAATACAAATATTTAAAAAAATATTAATTGAAATCCATTCCCTGTTTTAAGTTAACATTAAGCTTTCGGTAATTTAATGGAAATAATTACAACCGTATATTTACTCCATTTAAACACTCCGGAACGATAGAAATTTTAATTCTACCAAAAAACTATTTTCTCTTTTTCCTATTCCACAAACAAAAAGCAAAGCTGTTCCAGAACCAATGTTAAATTACTGCAAACCTGCGGAATGAGTTGTAAACAGATAGGATTACTGCTAAATGATAGAATAGTATAACCAAATTGGATTACACATTCTTTACATGAGAAAAATGAGTTAATTCTAACTTAACAAAAACACTTTCATTCATAATTATTAGTTAAAACTCCCTTAGTATTTAACTCATACTACTTCCCTAACCTTGTATCGTGAAAGGAAAAAAAGTAACGACTTATTTATTAAAGACAAAAATGACGAAACAAGTAATCTTGGCTCTGCTGCTTATAGCTTCTGCTTTGAGTTCGTTTTCTCAAACGGGGAGTTTAAAAGGAAACGTTAAGGATGCTAAAACAGGTGAAACCCTAATAGGTGCATCCGTTTATCTGGATGGAACGACTCTTGGTACCACCACCGATTTCGACGGCAATTACCAATTGGACAATATTCCAGTTGGAACCTACACATTAAAGTGCTCCTTTATATCCTATGAAATTGCCATACAAGAGAATGTTGTTGTAAAGGAGGGAAACACGCAAAACTTTGATTTCTCACTGGGAACGTCTGCTGTGGCTCTGAATGATGTACGGGTGGTTGCTAAACTGAAACGCGAATCGGAAGTAGCTCTGCTGGTAGAGCAGAAGAAATCAGCCGTAATCAAGCAAACCATTGGTGCCCAACAATTGGCAACCCAAGGCGTTTCGGACGCCGCATCGGCCGCTACCAAAATAACCGGGGTAGCGAAGCAAGAGGGAACCAAAGGCTTAAATATCCGTGGTTTGGGCGACCGCTACAATACTACAACTTTAAATGGTCTTCCGCTGCCCTCTAACAACGCGGAAACCAAAAACATCGACCTGGAACTTTTCTCCACAGACGTAATTGAATATGTTGGAGTTGAAAAGGTATTTACGCCCAACCTTTACGGTGATTTTGCCGGTGCTAACATCGATATCATTTCGAAAAAGCACAGTGGGGATCCCTTTCTTAAAATAGGAGTGAAAACAGGATATAATACAAGCACAGCTGATGCAGATGATTTCTTCTTGCAGGATGGTCCTGGTTTCACAGGTTTTGACAACTTTGACCAACCCACTTCTCTCAACTCCTATGATTTTGAGAACGGCTGGAATCCTCAAAAGAAAACGGTTTTACCCAATCTCGGCTTTTCGCTTTCAGGAGGAAAAACTTTTGAACTGAATGAGGCCAAATTGAATGCCTTCTTCACCTTATCCTACGAAAATGAGTACCGCTACAGTGAGCTTCTGCAACGAAGAGTAAATGGTAGTGATAATGTCAGAAAAGATCTGGAAGGGGAGAAATTCAACTTCGAAACCCAAACCACCGGCATGTTCAATCTTAACTATTCCAAGGGAAACACCAATTTTTATTTCAATTCCCTTCTAATGAACACCTCCGACCAGGAGTTGAAAAACCTACGCGGTACGATCATCGACCTTGCAGAGGATGGAGGTTACGTTCGCCGTAGCGAATACGAAAGAACCACTGCCCTGGTGAATCAATTGTTGGGAGATCACAAGGTAAACGACAAGCTAAACCTGAACTGGGGGATTGCCTACAACAAGGTTCAAAACATTGTTCCCGATCGTATGCATTTTACCCTGGATGGAGTTAACAACGGCACAGGTTACTTTACCGACCTGGACCCATCCAACCACTTCCGTTACTTCCACGAGTTGGATGAAAATGAGATCGCAGGAAACATCAGTCTGGCTTATAAGTTAGGAGAAGGTCTGGAAGACGCCAACTATAGGGGAAAACTAACGGTAGGATACTCCGGGAAACACAAAACCAATAGCTTCGAATCCACCCAGTTCAACCATGATATTTATCGTGGAAGGAACTTCTTCGATCCCGATTACTTTGTACATGTGGATGTAAATGACCTGGATGCATTCCATAACCAGCAAAACATTAACAAGGAATTCTACCTGGTTACTTTCTTCGGAAACAGTATCCGATCATCTACCTTCGATGGAACCCAGGATATTCATACAGGATTTGTTTCTCTGGAATACAATATCTCACCCAAACTGGTTGCCCTGGCAGGAGTTCGGTTCGAAGATGTAACCCAGGACATTGAATATGTAACCGCACTGCAACCCGAAGGTGGATCCAACGGTTTTACAGAGTTTAAGGTACTACCCTCTCTTTCGTTGAAATACGCCTTAAACGAGAAAAATAACATCCGATTTGCCTCCGGCATTACTTACACTCTACCTCAGTTCAAGGAGAAGGCCAAATTTGCATTCGAAGGTATTACCGAAACCACTGTGGGGAATCCCTATTTGACTCCTTCCACAAATTACAATGCGGAACTGAAATGGGAATTCTTCCCAAAATCAAGTGAGTTGGTATCCGTTGCAGCCTTTGGAAAGTACATTCAGGATCCGATTAACAAATTCGTGATGGCATCGGCATCCAACGATTTCACCTATGCCAACACTGGAGACTGGGCCTACCTGTATGGTGCGGAATTCGAGGTGAAGAAAACACTAGCTCAGCTTAATTCTTCAAACGGCTCGCAGAAACTATTCGCAACGGCCAACCTTACGCTGATGCACACCAACCAGGAACTCGATGCCGACAAAGTATTTGAGGAAACGGAGGGAACGGTTACGACCAACTTTAACCAGGAGGAAGAAGAACTTCAGGGTGCGGCCCCTTTAATTGCCAATGCTTCCCTGAGCTACAAAATCAACTGGAGGGAGAACAAGAACTCAATCACTTCCTCGCTGGTGTACGGATATACTTCCGATCAGCTGTATCTGATTGGTTTCTCCAGCTTAGGAAATCAGGTGAACAAGGAGATTCACAATCTTGATTTCGTTATCAAATCCCAATTCGACAAGCTGGAAATCAGCCTGTCAGCCAAAAACCTTTTGAATCAGGACGTAGAAAGAAGACAAGAAAATGAAGCAAGAGACTGGGTTGTGCAATCCTACCAAAAGGGGATCAAATTCAGTTTAGGACTCAATTATAAATTTTAAAACAAATAAGAATCATTTAATAATTAAATCTTGAAAAAAATGAAAAAGTTACTTTTAGCCCTGGTGGCGATCTCGGTAATCACCTTTTCAAGTTGTTCCGATGATGATGAGAACAATCCAACACCTCAACCCGAAGAAAAATTCGTGGTGGAAGATTTCAAAGGAGAAATCGAAGCAGGTGAAGAAATTACTTTGGATCCAAGCAAAAAGTACAAGTTAACTGGTGCTCTTGTAGTAAAGGAAGGTGGTAAATTGACCATTCCTGCAGGTACAGTAATCGAAGCCAAAGGAGGTCAGATTTCTTATATCGCAGTGGCCAGAGGTGCCCAGATTTTCATTGAAGGTACTGCTACCTCTCCGGTTATCATGACTTCTGACGATAAAACTCCTGGTTCATGGGGTGGATTGGTTGTTTGCGGTGCTGCTCCAACCAATAAGTCGGATGCAGGTTCTGCCGGTGCTGAAGTTTCCGGACTTCCTTACGGTGGTGACAAAACGAATGACAACTCTGGTGTAATTAAATATTTGCGTGTAGAGTACACTGGTTTCAACTATAGCGATACCAAGCAGTTCAACGGAGTATCCTTCTTCGGTGTTGGTGCCGGAACTGAAGTTGACTACGTGGTTTCCTACAATGGTAAGGACGATGGAATCGAATTCTTCGGTGGAACAGTAAATGCCTCTCACCTTGTTTCAGTTAACAGTAACGACGATGGTATTGACTTCGCTGACGGATGGTCTGGTACTGGTGAGTTCTGGGTATCTTTGAATTCAACCAAGTCTGGTATCGAAGGATCCAACAACGGTGACAACGGTGCTGCTACTCCAATGACCGATGCTACTTTGAGAAACCTTACCGTTTATGGTATGGGGGAAAAACCATTCTATTTAAAGGAAGGTGCCGGAAAGATAAATATTGAAAACATCGTAATCGGTGGTCTGGCTGCTGAAAAAGCACAAGCTTACTTCTACGCTTCCAGCAGTGATACAGATGCTGCTAACCGTATTGCAGCTGGTGATATCGTTGTAAACGGTGTGAAATTTGTAGATATGGGTGCCGGTAACGAACTGAAAGCTGCTGACGGTTTAACTGTTGTTGAAGATGTAAATGCCACCGGTGCTGGTAACGGAATTGAAAAACCAAGCTGGTTACCTGATGCATTGAATACCATTGAAGGATCTACTACTATTTTCGGAAATGAAACAGGTGCCGGTGTTGTTTCACTGAGCGGTGATGTTACCACTGATATGACATTGGATGCCTCTACCAAATACAAACTGATTGGTGCTTTGGTTGTAAAAGAAGACGCTTCTTTGACCATTCCTGCCGGAACTGTAATCGAAGCTAAGGGTGGACAGATTTCCTACATCGCTATTTCTCAAGGTGCTCAGATATTCGTAAATGGAACTGCTGAAGCTCCTGTTGTAATGACTTCAGATGATCCTACTCCTGGTTCATGGGGTGGTTTGGTTGTGTGTGGAAAAGCACCCTCCAACAAATCGGATGCAGGTTCTGCCGGTGCTGAAGTTTCAGGATTGCCTTACGGTGGCACTATTGCTAACGACAACTCCGGAAGCATCACTTACCTGAGAGTTGAGTACACTGGTTTCAACTACAGCGATACCAAGCAGTTCAACGGTGTATCTTTCTTCGGCGTTGGTTCCGGAACTACTGTTGACTATGTAGTTTCCTACAAGGGAAAAGATGACGGTATCGAATTCTTCGGTGGAACTGTAAATGCCTCTCACCTGGTTTCTTTCGAAAGCAACGACGATGGTATTGACTTTGCTGACGGATGGTCTGGTACTGGTAACTACTGGTACGCCAAGAACTCTACCAAATCCGGAATCGAAGGATCTAACAACGGTGACAACGGTGCTGCATCTCCAATGACTGATGCAAAATTGAACCATGTTACCATTTATGGTATGGGCGAGAAACCTTTCTATCTGAAGGAAGGAGCGGGTAAGCAAACAATCGATAACATTGTTGTAGGTGGTTTGGTTGCTTCCAAGCAGCAAGCTTACTTCTACGCTTCAAGCAGTGATACCGATACTGCTGACCGTATCGCAGCCGGTGATATCAAAATTACCAATGCTCTTTTCGCTAGCGATTTAGCTGATGGGCAAACTAAAGCAGTAAACGGATTGAGCATTACAGAAAATGCAAATGCTACCGGTGCTGGTAACGGAACCGGCAAACCAGCATGGATGTCTGATGCCTTGAATACTGCTACTGACGGCACCAAAATTTTGGAATAATATATCAATTACAACAATACCAAAACGGCAGATTAGAAAATCTGCCGTTTTTAGTAATAGTACGCCGATAACAAAATTGAACTAATTTTCTCTCATCCAAGTGAGGATCTCCCAATCAGAGTCGCAAAAAATTTCATTTTAAACCTATGAGAATCAAATTATGGAGTGAGATCCAAAAAATTTGCAAAAATGAAATCTTTCTGTTTTTATCTGCGTCCCATCTTTATTACTTCCAAGATCAAGACAATCTATACTTAATAAGGAGTTATCCCTTCTTCTTCCTGATTCGCTTTTTATCCAACTCAAACCGGGCCTTCTCCCAGGCTCGAATTCCTCCCTCCAGGTGGTATAGGGAAAGACTATATTTCTCTAGAATTTTTACTGCAGCCATTTTGCTCCTTTGCCCATACAAGCAGTAGAGTAGAACGGGCCGCTCCTGATCAATGGTATCCAATATGGAATTCATAACTTCCGAATTAGGAGCATTGATTGCTCCGCTAATCCGGTTCTTCTGAAAATCTTCCTCTGGTCGAACATCAATTAAAAGATGATTGTTTTCCTCCAGAATCTTATCCATGAACAAATGAGCTTCCAAATCCTTGAATCCTCCCCTAATCTGAGAAAAAACAGGCAGTGAGGAGCACACACCTACAACTGTTATTACTATTACTGAAATTATTCTCATACTTCTACTCTTCATCAACCCAGAAAAAATCAGACATGATTTCGTTGGATACAAACACACCTTTGTCGGTTAGAATTACTCGTCCGTTTTCTATCCGCACATGACTGCTGGCAAGATACTTCTTGGCTTCGCTGCAACAAAATTCAAAGAATTTTTCTCCAAATCGCTCACGAACAAAATCCAAATCAAGTCCCCACATAGTTCGCAAGGAAGTAAGAACATAGTCATTGTAATGATCCAACTCAGTTAATTTTTCGATCTCTGAAGGCACCTCTCCTTTTTCAATAGATTTTATGTATTTGTAATTGTGAGAAAGGTTCCATTCTCGCTCCCTTAAATTGTAGGAGTGTGCCGATGGTCCTACCCCAAGATATTTTTTTTGTTGCCAATAGCTGGTATTATGCCGGGATTGCATTCCATCCAAACAAAAATTGGAAATTTCGTAATGGACAAAATTATTATCCCTGGCTTGATCAATTAACATCTTAAATTGTTCCAGGCTCTCTCCTTCCTCCATTTCCTTTAATTGCCCGGAATTCAACTTATGAGTAAAAACGGTATTGGGATCAAACATCAAGTGGTAGGATGAAATGTGCTGAATCTGCAATTGAAATACATTTTCCAGATTACTGGCCCATTTGTCCATTGTCAATCCAGGCACTCCATAAATCAAATCAACTGAAATATTGTCAAATCCCTTATCCTGTGCCCTTTTTACGGTATCAATAGCTTCTCTTCCGGTGTGTCGACGGTTCATAAGAATTAAATCTTCATCATGAAAAGATTGAATTCCTATACTCAGTCGATTCACAGCACTTTCGGCAAGTCCTTTCAAATAACTTCCGGTAAGATCATCCGGATTGGCTTCAATAGTTATTTCCGCATCATTTTTTACAGCAAAATTGTTCCGGATAAAACCAATCATGCTTTCGATTTCTCGGGGTGAATACACCGAAGGTGTTCCGCCTCCAAAATAAATGGTTTCTACCTCTTCCCCATCCAAATATTTCCTTCTCAACTCCAACTCCTTCAACAAACATGTCAACATTTCATCCTTTCCCTGGAGAGAAATACTTTTATGAAATGCACAATAATGACACAATTGCTTACAAAAGGGAATGTGTAAGTAAATTCCCGCCATAACAATTCAAATTTTTATGCAAGTTAAGGGCATTTCAGGAATTTTCAAGTCGAAAATCAGAATTTCTCCCAAGTTAGTGCAGCACTTTTTTGTTCCTTTCGTCTTTTATTGTAAAGAGTATTCTCCCAATTGGAAAATGCTATAATCTATAACCTACAGTGCTATGAAAAAATTTCGGAACCTAATTGCAAACTTTAGTTTAATCATCTTAGGATTACTTATTACCGCTCCTGCCCAAGCTGAAGGGATACGTGGAAATGGGAATGTAATCTCTCAGGATCGGGAAGTAGCTGAATTTGATAACATAAAAGTAAATGGAGCATTTACTATTTACCTGAGTCAGAATGACGATTACAGCCTTCGGGTTGTCACAGACGAAAACCTCCATCCTGTTATTCGCTCTAATGTAAAAGGCGAAACACTGTATATTACTACGGAGAAGAGTATTTATAAATCCAAAGAATTAAAATTATACATTGGTTTCAAACACCTAAGAAGTATAAAGGCCAACGGAGCCATATCCCTGAAGAGTGATCAGAATCTCCGTTTCGATGAACTGAACATTGAAATTAACGGAGCATCTTCTGCTTCCCTTGCCCTTCAGGCTCATTGCTTGAGCATTGATAATAGTGGTGCCTCTACCATAAAACTGAAGGGTGTAACCGATGAGCTTTCCATTGATATTTCAGGAGCCGGGAGTGTAAATGCACTCGATTTGAAAGCACAAAGGGCCACCGTAGACATCAGTGGAGTGGGCAGTGGAAAAGTAAATGTTGAAGAAGACTTGAAAGTTCGAATCTCAGGTATTGGATCAGTGAAATACAAAGGATCTCCAAGAATCACAAGCGATATCTCTTTCCTGGGAACTCTAAAAAAATACTAGATTGAATCAATCGTAAAAAAAGGAGAGGCTGTCGAAAAAATATCGACAGCCTCTCTTATTTTCAGTTTAAATTCAATTTGATAAAATAATAAAAGAGAAATAACAAACTACTTTAAATAACCAATTACTGCATTAGCTACTGCACGTGGTTCTGGTGGCAAGGCATAAATATTTTTTTCATACTCACTATTGTAAGGCGAAATATTCAAAGTTTTCCCTTCCACTACTAAAGTAGAGCTTCCTCCGGGATCAAATCCCATTGCCTTTTTCATTCCAAATTGTTGCATAATATTAGCCATATCAACATGGGTAGCTCCAACTGACTCCCGAATTCTTCCGTTTATAGTAAGAACAAATAAATCCCCCTTGCCATCAATACCCACAGCTATCTTTGGACCTCGCATATCGGTATAATCCAATCGGGCAGCCTGGGTTCGAATAGAGTTTTGGGTTTTCCATCCCTCTATTTCCATATTTAAGCCAGGTTCTCCATTATCCAACAGCAATGGACCTGCCTCAATAGCATGTCGAATTCCATCCAAACCAACAATTTCAATTTCCAACTCCCGCCCTACTTCATTCCATTCTTCAGGAAAATCCGATTCAGGAATACACAGGGTTAAACCAACCGGAATCTGTTGAATGCTTTTCTGGCTACGGATTACCTCTTTTATTGTATTCCCGGCCAAGCGAACAATGACATGACCAAAGGCAGGAATAAAATCTCCTTCATACATTAAATCGTAATAACATGCACCTCCTTTCGAGCATTGATTATAGTTTTCGGGGGAAAATTCTATCATTTTATTCCCTGCTCTGATTCGAATACCATCGGCTACCTTTACACGCTGAATATCAATTCTGCCATCCGGATAAATCAGCAGAGCTGGTTTGTTGAACAAAGGCGTACTAATCACTTTTCCTTCGGAGATAAGTAGTCCCAGTGGAGACCCTATGTACGATTCGGGCAAACCCAGTTTTCCCACCAATTCAGGATTTAAGATATAACCTCCATTCCAGGCAATTCGGGCAGATTTTCCCCGCTTTTTCTCAAATTCACTGGCAAAAGCAGTAACCTTTTTCGTTGAATTGATACTTGAAACGGCTGCAAATTCCCATGCCTCCCTCCTTTCACTTATTTTGGCCTGGGCAATTACTCCATTCCAGGGCAAACCATCTTTATATACTCCTGTGACAAAATTGTAATCAACCAAATCTTGTTTTTGTGTCTTCTTCTTTAATCCTTTTAGTACCTCTTTTAAGGGAGAACCTTGCATGCGGGCATCTTTTCGGATCTCTTGAAAAACTTCCTCCTCTCCCAAATCCCGGCACAATTCCTGGAATTGTTCAGATTTTAAAAGCTCTGAAAAATCCTTCCCTGTCTGTATCGGGGTTGGATAAGCAAGAGTCGTACGCACACCCGCAGGTACAAACTGAATGTATCCGGTACCCAAAGGAATCCCCATAATATTGGCTGCCACTTCTGTGGTAACCATTCCAATATGGAACCGATCCATATTTAAGACATCTGTCATAAACGGAGCATTTCGCCTATTGGTAATCAAATAGCCTCCCTCCTCCATAATCCATCTCAACTTTTTAAGGGCTTCTTCTCCCAGTAAAGGGATATGAATTCCTAAGGTTAGAAGTTCCGTTTCGATTACTTGCAAAACCTTTTGTTGATACAGCAACTGAAGCTCAGGATCAAATCCGGTTGTTATAAAATCTTCAATTTCTTTGGCCGAAGACCTGTTGGTAAAGGATATTTTGGGAGCAAAAACAAAAATTGGAGCCAATCGATGAGATTTGATCACTTCCTTCGTGATGTTCTCATGCATTTTCATCCCCAAGCGACTGCGAATGGAGTTCAATACAAAATATTCCAATTCATATTTTACATGCTTTCCCGGGAAATATGCCATGGGAAAATTGGAAGCCATTTTTTGAAACAGAAATTGCCGATCGTCTATTGAGATTACTGAACATGAGGTCAATTGGGATAGAGCTAAATTTTTATCTGTGAAAAAATGTTCAGAACCTTTTACCTCCTTCGATGCAATGGGCTTAATCCATTCTGCTTTGAAAAGATTTACCAAACCGGAAAGCTCCTGGTGAGTTAAATCATGGAAGGGATAATAATTTTTGTTCCGGTGACGATAAGCAAAAGAATGATCATGGCGAATGCCTACTTCTCCTTTCCTGTAATGAAAAATATTATCCACAGAATTGTAAAAAGCATGAATCTGTTCCTTTGATAAATTCTCCTTTTCCGGATTGTCCTCTACTTGCTTTTTTGCATAGTAAAATGTTGTACCCCGTATCTCCTGTTCTTCTACTCGAAAAGCACTGGGATCGATAAGAGATTTCAAATTCAGCATAAAGGCCAATTTCCCGTATCCTGGCAGATATTGCCGATTTTCAGTATCCAAAAGTAAATCAACATCCTTGTTCCGGAATTGAATTCTCTCCAGATATTCATCCACAACACGACCCACGAAATCCAATTTCTCCTCGTTGGGATTAACCTGCAAATACAAGGATTTTCCAATTTCTTCCAGATTTTGATTCAAAGCTTCAATACTGTATCGCCTCTGCAAAACCTTAGTATTATGCGTTATATCCCGATGGTATTTATGAGGGAAGAATACTTTCCCAATCACTTCCTCCACATGCTTTTCTGTTATGGTAGTACCTTCCAGTTCTATTACTTTTAAACGATCCTTCTCTGGCAAATGCTCACCAATAACTTCTGCATAAACATTTTCAGGTTCGTAGCGACTGCAAAAAATGGGCACCCCGGCAGCTGCCGCTTCCAAAATTGGTAAACCTCTCCCCTCTGTTTTACTTGGCAATAAAACCAGGGAAGAAATACTGTAAATTTCAGGTATTCCGATAGGTTGTTTAAAATGAGTTTTGAATCGCTCCTTATCCATTTCACTAAAAAGGAATCCCAAATAAATGCGCTTCTGAAATTCGGAATCAATCGTTTCCAACAATTCTTCAAACTTATGAAGTAGCTTCAAAAAATATTTGTACTGGCCCATAGGAATGGGACCGGTGATTAAGATCGTTATTTTCAAATCATCCGATTCCCTTAATTTAGATTTTAGTCGTTCATCATCAAAAACTTTTCCTATTAATTTAAAATCAATCTCAATTCTTTTGCGTGAAATCACCCGAGTTGGCTGCAGAAAAATAATATTCTCAGATAAAAATTTATGCATGGCCCGGGTTTTATATCCTATGTATATGGGCTCGGGATTGTTTTGATCCACCAGATTGTACTCCAATACATCTTTCACGGAGTAGCTTACCAAAGCCTCCTCATTGTATCGGCTCAGCATTTTCTCCACCTGATAAAGTGCATTGATTCGCTGGCGCTTGTTAATGGAAGAATATTCATCCAAATCAACCGCCGTACCTATTTCCATTACATTCGCAGGATTGTGTCCTTTGTAATGAATCAAGTGATCAGATTGCTTCTGGTTAATATTAACATTGATCCATGAACGGGATTCCCAGGGAAAAAGAACCTCCAACTGGGAGAAAAACTCACCAACATCTGAATTTGTAAAGAAGAAATCCCTCGGTCCTGGCTTCAATTTTTTTGTTTCAATATCCACCTTCCGGTTTCCTCCTTCCCAAAAGAAATCATGATTGTTGTTTATAACCGGAATTCCCATCAACTCCGAAACAAGAACGCAGGCAAGAGATAAAGCAACATTCCCTGGATTGGAACAAACGTTAATCAGATAAAGAAGACGAATATCATTGTCCTGAATATAATTACCGAGTTGTTCGCAGAGCTCTAAAACCTGTTCCCAAAATTTTATTATCAGAGCATTGTACTCCTTACTTCCTCTTTCCAGTTTGGTAAAAAAGAAATCCTTGTAAAGATTCCAATCATCAAAACTTTGCATCGCATCAATACTAAAAGTTTTGGTCTCGGGATCAATAATCTTATAGGATTCCGGATAGAATTTCCCTGCAATATAATGGATGGGAACATCCTCACCCAAATTGAACCGAATCGTTTTCGCATATTTTTCAACCTCGATACTTACTCCATCAATTGAAAAATAAAAAGTGATAAAGGCGACTCCCCCCTCCCTAATATGCGTTTTGAATTCGGAGAAAGTTCCACCAAATTCAAAAGTAGGAACGGGCTTATTTTCTTTCATTCTATCGATAAACAAACCAAGATCAAACCAGGTATTAATCTTTTCTCTTCGCAGGGAAGTCATCATTGATAGTACGTCATTTTTCTCTAAAATAGGCATCATATCTTATCATAAATTAGTGGGAAATATTAAGTTACGAAATAACCGCCTACCATCAAAAAATACTTTTATCCTGAAAATATGGTTCTGAAAGAATTATCTCTTGCATTCTCAAAGCACCAAAAGGATTTAGAAACCAAAGCTTTTTAGTATTTTTACAATTCTAACAAATTGTTCAATCATGAAGTCGAGTCTTTTTTGGAGAAATATTATTTGGGCCCTGGTTATTTTATTGCTTTGCGCTCTTCCCGGAGATGATCTTCCCAAAACATCCATGATCAAAATTCCTTACTTTGATAAAATGGTACACTTTGGAATGTTTTTCGTTATGGGAATATTTGTTTGCTCCGAATTAAAAATCCAAACCAAATTGAGCAATCTGTGGATTACGATAATAACTTTGGGCATTGTAGCTTTTTATGGGGGAACCATAGAAATTCTTCAGCATTCCTATTTTTACAATCGAAGTGGAGACTTTAAAGATTTTGTAGCGGATGTAATTGGAGGGATAGTAGCCATACTCCTGTTCCCCTGGCTAAAAAAACAAAAGGACTTGCTATTGAATCGCAAGCCCTTTAACAGAATAAGCTTTCTTAAGAAAATATTATAAACTAATAATTTCGTTGGTCTTTTCCATATCATTAATCAATTGTTCAATGGTACGGTCATTGAACAATGTATACATTTGTTGACGAATTTCGGCAAACTGATTGTGTACCGGACAAGGTGCCTGCTTATTGGTATCAGTTTTACAGGGACGCATCCCAATCAAACAATTTTCAAACATATCCAATCCATCCACAATTTCCACAATATTCATAAGTGTGATTTCACTTGGGTCTTTTCCCAAACCAAATCCTCCATGGGGACCTTTTGTTGATGTTAATAATTTCTGACGAGCCAGACTTTGTAAAATCTTACCCAAAAACGGAGTGGGAATTTCCAAATCCTCTGAAATGCGTTTGATCCCAATCTTCTTTCCCTCCTGGCTGTTTATGGCCAGATAGATTACAGAGCGAATCGCGTACTTACAAGTATTCGATAACATTTTGTTTCAATTAAATTACACACAAGCAATAGAAAATGAGCTATTAAGCCAATTATCAGCACAAATATAATAATTAATACAACCAATAAAGCATCTGTAATTCTTAATTATCCATTTCCTCTCCTAATTTCCTCCTTGCCTGGCTGCTGAAAGATCTTCCGGCAAAAGAGGGAAACATTCTTCTCGGTCCCCAAAAAGATTTTCCAAACATCCCGACAGCCAGGTTCTTCAAGAGTCCAGGCGGAAGATCGAATACCCTTCGGTTGACCATTAATTCTTGGTAAGCTCTCATCCCTAGATCCCAGCTGGGAGTAGTGTATCCCTGTTGTACAGCATCTCTTCGATTGGCCAAAAATAGGTTGTGAAGAGGGATTTGAACCGGACAATTCTCCGTACACCTTCCACAAATACTACAGGCATAGCTTAAATGAATATGATCTTTAAAATTTGATAAATAGGGAGTAAGCAAAGAACCAATTGGTCCTCCGTAAATGGATTCAAAAGTATAGCCCCCAATATTCTTATAGATAGGACATACATTTAAGCAAGCTCCACACTTTAGGCACTTCAAAGCTAAATATTGCTCGTCTTGCTCCAAAAGATGAGTGCGTCCATTATCCAGTAGAATTACGTACATCTCCTCAGGACCGTCCACTTCCCCATCCAAAGAGGGCCCCGTAATTAAAGAATTGTAGGCTGTTATCTGCTGTCCCGTCCCATGTGTTGCCAATAAAGGCCACAAAAGTGGCAAATCACCTATGGATGGAATAATTTTTTCAATTCCGGCAATTACAATATGCACTTTGGGAAACGAAAAAGAAAGTAATGCATTCCCCTCATTTTCGGTAATTCCAATTCCTCCTGTATCAGCAACTAAAAAATTTGCACCGGTCACTCCCACATCTGCCGATAAAAATTTCTTACGAAGTAGCTTACGAACAAAGCTGGTGAGATATTCAGGAGAACTATTCGCTGGAGTTCGAAATTTTTCATAAAACAATTGAGCTACATCCTTTCTGGATTTATGCATCACCGGTGTAACAATATGGTAAGGTTTTTCCCCTGCCAATTGTACAATATATTCTCCTAAATCAGTTTCCAGCGATTCAATCCTATTTTCCTCCAAATAATCGTTTAACCCAATCTCCTCCGTAATCATGGATTTGGATTTTACACAATGGCAAGCCTGATGCTTTTTAAAAATGGGTAAAATATAAGATAGAGCTTCTTCAGCATCCCTGGCCCATAAAACCTTTGCCCCTCTTTTCGAAATAGAATCTTCGAATTGTACCAGCAGGGTATCCAAATTAGCAAGAGCTTCCTGCTTTATGCGGGAAGCTCTTCGCTTAGTTTCATCTAAATTAAGGTAACAAGATTTTCCAACCTTTACAGCAGCTTCATATTTGGAAATATTGTTGCTAATAGTAGCGCGATGCTGCAGGTCAAAAGCAATCTCTTCTGAGTTTTTTAAAAACTTTTTATACCTCTTGTTCATTCATTCGTTAAGATACTGGTATCTTTTCAACTCTTCGCTGGTGACGACCACCTTCAAATTCTGTATTCAAAAATGCATTTGCAATAGCCATTGCTTCTTCCAAAGAAATAAATCTTGCAGGAATTCCACATACGTTGGCATTATTATGAGAACGGGCCAATTCTGCAATTTCAGCATTCCAACACAAAGCAGCACGAATCCCCTGATGCTTGTTAGCAGTCATAGTAATACCATTTCCACTTCCACAAATGGTAAAACCATAATCGAATTCTCCATTTTCAACAGCTGCAGCCAAAGGATGGGCAGTGTCGGGATAATCCATACTTTCTTCAGAATTGGTTCCAAAATCTTTTACAATATACCCCTTCTCACTCAAAAAGGAAACCAATTCCTCCTTATACTGAAATCCGGCATGATCACAAGCAATCGCAATTCTATTCTTATCCATTATTAAAAAATTAAGCCATGCAACATCTCTAAAATTGATTGATCATCCCATAAAGATAAACCTAATTCAGGTTGCTGCATTCGCAATTAAAACAGTTGAAATTGTAATGAGTATTATTTTCTATTAAAATACAAAACTAATCAAAATTAGTCACTTGCCGTTACCTAAAAACACTTCAAAAAACTTGAATTTTTTTCCCTTCAGATAGATTCCAACTTTTAACACTGGTCGAAACTCCGAATCATCTCAAGAACAATCAATTACAAGTTAGATTATAGGTAATCAACATATTTGTTCACATTCCGTTAACAGGTTGTTAATTTTTCTTTATTAAAAATTCAAAGAAATTATTTTGAAATTAAATTGTTGGAAGGGTATAGAAAAAAAAATCCCTCTCACCAACTTTATTTTTTACCAAACAAATTTTATCTCCCAACAGGTTTTCAACAGCTTGTTAATACTAATCAACAAAAATCTTATCAACCGAATCCTTTATCAACAGTTAGTTAATAAAGCACATAAAACACTCATTTACACCATTACTGAAATTAACAATCTCTGTTAAAATCCTGTTATTAGACCTTTTTTTTTGTAAATCACAAGAAAATTGAAATTCTCTTGCCAACATTATCAACAGGACATTATATTCATTATTCTTTTTAGAAATTTTAAAAAATAAATTAATAATAGAAGAGTTGTTAATATGTGGAAAAAGGAAAATTGAAGCTCCAAATTGGCATGGATAAAAACAGGTCCGAATTACTTCATTTCAGAGAGGAATTATTTGTGGTGTTTTTGTTATCTTGCATTCCAATCTAAATTTTACCATTTCAATGAAAACAGATTGGGAAAACAAACAATATTCCATTCTACTTGTTGAGGACAATAAATTAAATCAAACCGTGGTGCAGTTTTCTTTAAAGCGCTATGGTTATAATATTGATGTTGCCAATAACGGAGTTGAAGGATTGGATAAATTTGAAGAAGGAAAGTATGATTTCATTTTAATGGATATAATGATGCCTGAAATGGATGGGTTTGAAACCACCAAATTAATCAGGAAGAATGAATCGACAACCAGAATACCTATTATAGCCCTTACTGCTGATATTATAGTGGCAAATGAAGCCAAATGCAGTGAAATGGGAATGGATGGTTATATGTCAAAGCCCTTCGAAGTTCGTAATCTTTTTAAAATTCTCGAAGAACTAAATATTTGATAGACTTTTTAAGCTCCTCCTTTATTAATACTTTTGCCGTTTATGGATGAATCATGGGATATTCGGGAAAATAATCTTTCCGAGAATGAAAAGGAATTTGAGAAGAAACTACGTCCTCTGCAATTTGATGACTTTAGTGGTCAAAATAAAGTTGTAGAGAATTTGAGCATCTTTGTTAAAGCTGCCAAGTTAAGGAACGAAGCTTTGGATCATGTTTTACTTCATGGACCTCCGGGATTGGGGAAAACCACTCTTTCGAATATTATCGCACAGGAATTGGGGGTGGGATTGAAAATTACATCAGGACCCGTTCTTGACAAACCAGGAGACCTGGCAGGCTTGCTTACCAATCTCGAACCTTTTGATGTGCTTTTTATCGACGAAATTCATCGTTTAAGCCCCGTTGTGGAAGAATACCTATATTCGGCCATGGAGGACTATAAAATCGATATAATGATCGATAAAGGGCCTGCAGCGCGTTCCATTCAGTTGGAGTTAAATCCATTTACTTTAATTGGAGCAACAACCCGCTCCGGATTATTGACTTCTCCCTTGAGAGCAAGATTCGGTATTAATTGCCATTTAGAATATTATGATAATACAATTCTGTCGAAGATTGTAAATCGTTCCGCAAGTATTTTGGATGTAGATATTACATCTGATGCTGCTTCCGAAATTGCTTCCCGAAGTAGGGGAACACCTCGAATTGTAAACTCATTATTGAGAAGAGTACGTGACTTTGCTCAGGTAAAAGGGAATGGTTCCATCGATTTGGATATAACCAAATATTCTCTTGAGGCCCTGAATATTGATAAACATGGATTGGATGATATGGACAATCGAATTCTGAATACGATTATCGATAAATTTAAGGGAGGACCTGTAGGAATTTCTACTATTGCTACAGCTGTGGGAGAAGATAGTGGTACCATAGAGGAGGTGTATGAACCCTTTCTTATTAAGGAAGGATTTATAAAGAGAACTCCTCGAGGCCGTGAAGTTACTTCGCTTGCTTATGATCACTTAAAAAAAAATAGAATTACGAAACAGGAACTTCTTTTTTAGTTTATTTATGGCTAGAATACTCGACATTCTGTATACCCTGGCAACCGTATTGATAATTGTTGGTGCACTCTTTATTTTACAGGATGAATTCTACGGAATTTGGTTTCTTACCATGGGAATTGGTTTGAATGTATTGTACAGGGGAATTACCCTAAAGATGGATGATGTAAAAAAAATGAAATGGATGGAGAATCTAAGAGCTCTGAATATCCTTTTTATGCTATTTGCATTGTTTAGTTTCTACCTGGATATGGAAGGTAGATTTAGCTTTCTTATTTTAGCAATTCTGCTTGATTTTCTATTAAATCTGAAAGATCTTTCGGTTCAGAAAAAAAGATAAAAAAAAAAGAAGCCTGTGATCAGCAGGCTTCTTTCATACATCCCTAGTATTTCCCTAAATTGCAATATTCTTTGATAGGTTTTCCAAAGAATACTTGTTGATAAAGCTACGCTTTAACGTATTTTCAATTTTTTCTTTTAAAGTATTGTTCGTTTCCGAATATTTCAACGGCAGGGTAAAGTAAAAAATGGAACCCTCGCCGGGTATTGAGTCAATATATAATCGTCCGCCTAATATTTTTACGGTTTCTTTACTTAAACTTAAGCCCAAACCAGCCCCGGAATATTCCCTGGTATAGGAATTATCAATTTGCCGGAATTTCTGGAAAATATTTTCTTGTTCTTTGATGCTAATTCCCGGACCTGTGTCTTTTACGTAGAATAAAAGATTATTATGATCCTGTAGGTTGCATCCAAATTCGATATTGCCATTGGTTGTATACTTGACGGCATTATCTAAAAGGTGGCTTAATACCTTGTTCAGTTTATCCGAATCGGTGAAAAAGGAGATATCCGGTATTTGCTGTGTGTAGGATAATGTTATGTTCTTTTTCTCCTCCTTAATCCTGACCTCGTATTTAGAATACAGTTTCAGAAAAAGAATCTGTAGATCCAATTCGGCTTCGTTCAATTTGCATTGTCCGGATTCCATCTCAGACAATTCTATAATTCGGTTAAACAATTCCAACAATTCACGGCTGCTCGTAGAGAGAATATTGGCAAACTCATTTCGTTCGGCCACCGTAAGGTTTTGGTCTCGCAACAATTCCGACGCTCCGATAATCGCATTCATTGGCGTGCGTATCTCGTGGGACATGTTGGCCAAAAAAGCATTTTTCAGCTCTTCGGCTTCCTGGGCCCTGTGCAAAGCATCTTTCAGTTGCCTTTCCAATTCCTTATATGTTGGACGTTTCTCCATATTTTTGTGTTTTAAGGGTCCGGCTTTACTTCTTAATTCCGTTTTCCATCAAAAGGTAACCCTGAAAACAAATATTTTTTAATTAAATTAGTTCTGAGAGTTTTTTATACGATAGCATCATCAGTAACATCGATTTCTCTCATTTCATAAGGATTGTATCCACCTTTTACTTCCAGTAGCTCTTCTTGGTTTAGGGTTTCAAAATTTTTCATGGTATAGGGAAATTTTGATCAATTAATATAGTGATTAAACAATAGCGTCATCGGTGACATCGATTTCTCTCATTTCGTAAGGATTGTATCCGCCTTTAACTTCCTGCAGCTCTTCTTGGTTTAGGGTTTCGAAATTTTTCATGGTATAGGGATTAATGATGTTTATTAAAAATTAAATACATCCCTTTATTCCGAAAATCACGAAAAGGTAACCCTCGAAAACTAAGTTTTTTTCAAAAAAGTAAAATTTTTCCTCTATATTTAGATTTCCTAATACTAACAAAACCCAGCAAAAATCTTGTGTTCAGGTTCTTAGCTTTTGACACCCTTGTAAGAAAAAAAAGTACGATTTTTTTATTTCTACTGCTCCTCTTCTGTTTTTTGATGGGCAGGGATGGCTATGCAGTGGGGTCAGCCCCCCATTTTCCTACTCATGAGAAATCGATTCTTCAGCAGGATACTTCATTGAAAGCTTTATATGATCAATCCGTTGGAGCTTTGAGAAATGGTGATTTTATAAATGCAGAGGAATCCTTTCAGAAAACAGTTGAGTTGTTAGAACAAAGCTCTGACTTTGATCCCAACTTGGCCTACCGGATTTATATGAATTTTGGAGTACTCAAAAAAAAATTAGGGAAAATGGAGGAGGCGCTTCAATTCTATCAGAGGACGGAGAATTTGGTACAGCTTCATTTCAAAAATGATTTTAACAAATTGGGGTTGATAAACTTGAATCAGGGGAATATCTATACTTTCAGGGGAGATATTTTGAAAGCGGAGAAGTTCTACAACGAGGCTTTGTTTAATTTAAAAAAGGATTCTAAGAAGAATTTACGCTGGTTGGCCTTATTGTATAATAATTTGGGGATTATTTGTAAGAACAAGAAGCAATGGGGTAAAGCCTTGAGTTACTATTCCGAAAGTTTGGATCTGAAGAAAAAATTCAGGGTAAAGGATTTGAGTAGTAACTATACCAATATGGCCAATTGCTACAACCATCTGAAAGATTTTGAGAAAGCTATCTATTATCACAAACTGAGTATTGAAGAGACTATTCGGAATAACTCTATAGATTCTTATCTCCTAGGGAATTTGTACATGAATTTCGCTGTATTCCTCTTTGCTCATGAGAGAAATGAGGAGGCTCTCCTTAATCTTGGAAAAGCTTACCAGGTTTATTCAAAAAATATGGGAGGATCAAATCCCTATATTGCCCAATGCTTAAACAATTACGGGACCTTTTACTTAAAGATGGGAAAAAGAAGAAAGGCGCTTGATTATTTCCAAAAATCCCTGAATTCGGAGTTGGAGAATTATTCCGATAATAATATTTATCACAATCCAATTCAGGAACAGATTGATCCTCAGATTTCGATTCTTTCCTGTTTAAAGGGGAAAGCCTACGCCTTCTATGAATTGTATGCTAAGGATACCAGGGAGATTAAGGATCTGAAGATAGCATTGGAAACTTTTGATCTGTGCCTGGTTACTATTGACCGAATTCGAATCGCCTACCAGGACGAGGAGAGCCGGTTAATACTTTCTGAAAACGAGAAGGAAACCTATACCAAATCGATTGAATTAGCGCTTCAGCTATACAAGGAGACCGGGGAGTATATCTATAAGGAGAAAGCCTTCTACTATGCTGAGCGCTCCAAGTCAGCCAGTTTAATGGCCTCTCTGCGAGATGTAAACGCCAAAGAATTTGGGGGAATTCCTGCCGAACTGCAGAAACAGGAACAGGAGGTAAGGAAGGGGATTGCCAAATACAGGGCTGCTGTTTATGAGGAAAGAAAGAAGCTGAAGCCCAGCCGGAAAAAAATAGCTGAATGGCAGAATGAGCTCTTCAACCTGAATGTTCAGTACGAGGAGATGGTGAAAACCTTCGAGCTGGAGTATCCTGATTACTTTGCTTTGAAATATGATGCCCGAACCATTGATGTTAAGGAACTTCAGGAACATTTGGGGGAGGGAGAGGTATTTGTGGAGTATTCCATTTCCGATTCGGCGCTCTTCTCTTTCATCATTTCTTCCAATGATTTTCAGATTCAGCGCCAATCCATTAATAAATCTGAGTTGGATAAGAACATTGAATCTGTTCGGAAGTGTCTAAAAACCAACGATTTTTCACAAAATAGTTTTGAATACTATAAAACCTATATCCATTCGGCACATCAGCTCTACCAACAATTACTATTTTCTTTTGATTCTATGATTCATCAGAAAAAATTGGTCATAGTTCCCGATGATAAGTTGGCCTATTTGCCCTTTGGTGTACTGTTAAAACAGAATGGGGATTCAAGTAAGATCAATTACAGGAATCTTGATTACTTACTGAAGGATCATACCATTACTTATCAAAATTCGGCAACTCTTGGTTTTAAAAATACCCAGAAAGAGCACGAATCCTCAAAAGTATTGTTGGCTTTCGCTCCCAGTTATAACGATGTGAGTGACTCTATACTGTATGTGGAGAGAGCTGCTTATCGGGATAAGCTATTTCCTTTGCCTGGTGTAAAAGAGGAGGTTAAGAATATTTCGAAAGTAATTGAAGGCGATTTGTATGTGGATGAATTGGCTACAGAGGAAAATTTTAAGAAGAATGCAATCAACTACGACGTTTTGCATTTGGCCATGCATACCATTATCGATGATGAGAATCCCATGTTCTCGAAGTTGGTGTTTACACAAAATAAGTCTGCTGGCGAGGATGGCTTGTTGAATACGCATGAGATTTATAATATGAATTTTAATGCGCGAATGGTTGTTTTGAGTGCATGCAATACCGGCGATGGAAAATTGTTGAAAGGGGAAGGGGTGATGAGTTTGGCACGTGGTTTTTTCTATGCAGGTTGTCCCAGTATTGTGATGACATTGTGGACTGTAGAGGATAAATCCGGATCCAGTTTAATGACCTATTTCTATCAATTTCTGGGGGAAGGTATGTCCAAAGACGCCGCTTTGAGGGCAGCAAAAATGGAATACCTTAAAAATGCGGATCCTTTAAAAGCTCATCCCTATTTTTGGTCGGGCTATGTTACTTTGGGCGATACTTCGGTTATGTATGATGGAGGAGTAGTTTCCAAAGGGAAATATTTGGCTTTACTACTACTTTTTTGCTTTCCAATTTACTACCTCTTCCGGAGAAGGAAATTGAATAGATAGATTGCAATACTTGTAAATGCCAGTTCAATATGAAAGCTATAGAATATTTAACTGAATAAAAAATACATTAACAAAAGGATATGGTAAGTATGCCATTTCATGTTTGGTTTAGGATCGAATCACTTTCCATTTTTGCAGAGCAATAATCCATATCTTTCGACTTCACAAAATAGTATTTGAATCACAATGATATAAAGGATTACGGTTCTATTTTGCTAGACGGGGAGGTTGACAAATTGCCGGAAGACATTCTTCTATTTTGTGTTCGGACATTTCGAGACTGTCAGTTGATGAACTGATTGTTTAATAATACAAGTATCTATAATTCGATTTATTAAGGGATGAATAGCACTACAGTTTCGTGTGGCATGTGGTTTAATTTTATGTAAGGTGTAAGCAAAGAAAAAGCCGTTCGATTGTGATCAAACGGCTTTCTATATTTGACGATGAATGAAAAGTAATCTATTCCAGCTTATTTAAAATCTCCTGGGCTTTGGACTTGTAGTAGCTGTTGCTTGCTGCTATGTATTGAAATTGCTTAATTGCTTTTTCTTTTTCTTCTGTCATGAGGTAACAGAAGGCTAAATTCCATTCTGATTGCTCCAGGAATAAATTGTTTTTATGTTTGATTACACGAGTAAAGTTTACATTCGCGGCATCATACTCTTTAATTTCGATGTTTGAAACTCCTGAATAGAAGTTTCCGGTAACATTCAAGCTGTCTTTGTCAAGAACATCTTTGAATAAGCTCAATGCAGTCCGGTAGTCTTTTGCTTCGTAACTTTGCAAGGCATTTACCAGTATGTCATTGGTACTTCCTTCAGCAGAACGGGTGTTGATAACAACATTGTACGGTTTGTAGTAACTGCTGTAGATTTCCTCATTGGTATAGGTGCGGTCTCCCAACAGGTAGAACAAGCTACTAATACCAATCATTAGGATTAACGATGCTGCAGCCAATTGCCATTTTCCTAGGAATAGTGATAATCGTCTCTTCTTATCACTTGCAGGAGGTTCTATGGCTTCCAGTTTCGCCCGTAGGTCCATAACGTCATCCTCCATGATTGCCATATTGATTTCTTCATGAAGGTCTAACTCCATTTGTAGGTCGGAATCGTCGAGTAGATCCTGTTCGAATTCCATCAATTCATCTCCGGTTAAGTCCCCATCCAGAAATTCCTCGATTCGTTCAAAATTTAACTTTTCATTCATCATTGTACTTCATTATATTGGTTATCATTTTTTATACTTTCCACAAGTTGTTGTTTACACTGAAATTTTCTTTTTTTCGCATATTTTTCCCCTTTGTAGCCCATAATTTCGGCTATTTTCTTCAGGGAGACTTTCTCTAGGGAGAGTCGAAGAACTTTTTGGCAATCGTCTCCCAGTCGAAGGAAGTGTTTCTGATACAACCTGTATCGTTCCGTTTCCTCCCAGTTTTGGGTTACTTCGTCCAAACGGTTATCCAATAGGGAATCGTCGGAGACCTCATTGTTTTGTCTTCGTTTCTCCAGTTGTTTTAGCCATAGTAACTTACAAACCGAATAGATATAGGTTTTAAAGTTACAATTGAGAACCAGAGGTTCTTTTTTCATTTTACGATAGATTACAATAATGGCCTCTTGAAAAAGATCACGTGCGTCCTCTTCATTTCCATTATTATTTTCTATAAAGTTTCTAATACTTGGGTAAAACTTGCTGTATACGTATTTTAATACATCGTTATTGCTTCTACTGATACCCTCGAGTATTGCTTCGGTAGTGTAATCCATATTTCTACCCCTTTATTCTCCTTTTGACTAAAAGGTAACCCTTAACTTGAAAAAAAATATAAAAAAACGCGATTGTGGAATGATAACCATCTTATTTAATGATGATTATTAAAAGCTTATTTTTTATCAATAATATGCTTTTATACATGAGTAGTTTGCTTTCATTAACATAAACAGTCACAATATAGTATTAATCTTTGAGATTTGTTCGATTCAATATTATCTTGTCAAAGACAGTCTAAAAATAGAATCAAAAATAAGAAGATTGGTTTATAGTTTAGAATTTCGGGCGGAGGTGGTTATTCCCGAATTGAATGATAAAAAAAAAGCATGATACTTTTAGTATCATGCTTGTGTGGGCGATATAGGATTCGAACCTATGACCCCTTGGGTGTAAACCAAGTGCTCTGAACCAACTGAGCTAATCGCCCGAAATGGGAGGATTTTATTTCAATCTGGTGGGCGGTATAGGATTCGAACCTATGACCCCTTGGGTGTAAACCAAGTGCTCTGAACCAACTGAGCTAACCGCCCTTTCCTCTTAAAAGCGATGCAAATATAAGTGGGAATTTCTTTATACGCAAATTAAAAAATTAAAAAACTGAAAAAAAAAATCGCTGAAGCACCCTAAATATCGAATAATCTGTAATTTTAAGGTTCAAAAAAAAATTAGCTATGGAAAGTAATTTGGAGAGAGATTGGAATAAATTGCTCTATAAAGTATCTGTAGAGTTTGATGTGGATGCCGATTTGAATGGAATGTTGCTACTCATCGGTATTCAGGAGCGAGGAAAAGGATTTGAAAAATCATATACCAAGCAAGAGAAAACAGATTTAATTGATTTGGCCACCTGTAAATTGTTTATGCGGTGGAATTACTATACCCAAACTGGAGTCGATGAAGATAATTGGCCGGTTTTTGAGAGAAATAAACTTTTGCCCTCATTTTCTAAAGATAAAGCGCAACAGTTGTTAAAATCATCCATTGTTGAGTATTTTAAGGAGAATGGATATCTGGTTGAAGATTAAGAATAAATAAAATAATACTATGAAAAACTACATTTACTTACTGCTTTTTGTGTTGTTAATTACATCTTGTAAATCCAACAACAAACCTGCGTCTAAGACTGATCAAACCAACAGGATAATTCAGGTATCCACTGAATTTGGAGATATGAAAATTCGACTTTACGACGAAACACCTGTTCATCGTGATAATTTTGTGAAACTCACTAAGGCTGAGTTTTTTAATGGAACTCTGTTTCACCGGGTAATCAATGGATTTATGATTCAGGGGGGAGATCCGGATTCGAAAACAGCAGAACCGGGTGCCCGTTTAGGGGAAGGCGGCCCAGGTTATCAATTGCCTGCTGAATTCAAAAAGGAACTATTTCATAAAAGAGGAGTTATTGCTGCGGCCCGGGAAGGGGATAATGTGAATCCCCAAAAGAAATCAGCCGGTTCCCAATTCTATATTGCCCAAGGGAAAGTGTATCGTTCCGGAGAATTGGATTCATTGGTCGTAAAAATCAACAACCGAAGAAGAGCTGCCATTTTTGACCGTTTGCGAAATAAATACAGCACCCAGTTGATGAAATGGCAAGAGGAGGGAGAGATGTTGAAAATTGCTGATTTCCAGGGGAAAATGCCACAGATGGTGGATTCTCTGATGAATGATGAAAAACTAATATTGACCGAAGCGCAACGAAAAGCTTATACCACAATAGGTGGGATTCCCCATTTGGATGGAAATTACACTGTTTTCGGAGAAGTTATAGAAGGACTCGAAATAATCGATAAAATTGCTGCCGTAGAGAAAGATCCTTTTGACAGACCTTTAAAGGATATCGAAATGACAATTAAAGTTTTGCAATAAGATAGTTGAATTCATTCAAGTTTGGCTTCGGGAAAATCTCTCTCGGAGCCATTCTTTTAGGGAAGGAAGAGAGGATTATTTGGAAAGCCCATTGTGCATTTTTATATTCGGGTGAAATTTGAGATTGTACACATTGGTTCAATCTCTTTTATCTAAATTAATTACAGTCATGGTGAAGAGAAAAGCAGTTAGTTTTTTATTCGTCTTCCTATTTTGCATGCTTGCAGTTTGTTCGGCTCAGAAAGATGATAGAACTCTTGTTCAAATTCAAAGTAATTTTGGGAATATTGAATTGGTGCTTTACAAAGATACCCCGAAACACCGTAAGAATTTCTTGCAGTTAATAGAGAACAAGCATTTTGACGGGACCCTTTTTTACAGGGTAATAAAAGGTTTTGTGCTCCAGGGAGGATCACAGGATTCAAGGAATGCCGCCCCGGGGGCTCTGATTGGCTATGGAGCAGCAAACCGGACCATTGAATCGGAATTCAAGCCACAATATTTCCATAAGAAAGGGGCCTTGGCAGCCCCCCGCCAACCCGATAAAGTGAATATTTTCAAGGAATCGGATGTTTCCCAATTCTATATCGCTCATGGTAGAGTATATTCCGAAAAGGAATTAAATCTTATGGAAAAAGAGGTGAATGTGCCTCTACGAAAAAAGATTGTGAAGCGCTATTTAACTCCCCGGAAAAGAGCAATTCTCGATTCTCTGAAAAAGGAGAAGAGTGTTGAAGAATTCAGAAAATTAGCGAATAGTATAAAATCCTCCATCAATTTTGATTACAACAGTGATCCTGGGAGACTGATATTTAGCCCGGAACAAAGGAAAGCCTATACTACTGTAGGTGGAGTGCCCCATTTGGATGGGAATTATACTGTTTTTGGGGAGGTGGTGAAAGGATTTGATGTAATTGACCGTATTGCAGCCTTGAAAACAGACCCAAACGATCGCCCCTATAAGGATGTGACCATTAAGGTTAAGATTTTAAAGTACTGATATCGCTTTCACCCCTTAATGGTTTGAAAGGATTAAAAGTGAAACAGATAATCTCAAAAAAAACTTTTTCGTAACTTTGCAAGCCAAACGAGATTACTAAACGTGTAAAAAATGTTAGATAAGATAAAAGAATTACAGGAGGAGCTGAACGGATTTTCAGCTACCACACTTGAAGAGGTAGAACAATTCAGAATAAAGCACCTTAGTAAAAAGGGAACCATTGCAGCATTGTTCACTGATTTTAAAACTGTACCCAACGAACAGAAAAAAGCCGTAGGACAAGCATTGAATGTGCTTAAAACTGCAGCTATGGATAAGGTGAATGAGTTGAAAGAGAGTTTTTGCACCGGTGAGGTTGGCAAATCCGGAATGGATCTTACCCTGCCTGGTGATCCTGTAAAATTGGGTTCTCGTCATCCTCTTTCTCTAGTAAAGAATGAAATCATCGATATTTTTACTCGTTTAGGCTTTACGATCTCCGAAGGACCAGAAATTGAAGATGATTGGCACAATTTCTCTGCGTTGAACTTCCCCGAAGAGCATCCGGCTCGTGATATGCAGGATACTTTTTTTATCGAGAAAAATCCAGATATTCTGCTTCGTACCCATACTTCTTCGGTGCAGGCTCATGATATGGAGGAAATGGAGCTACCTATTCGTTGCCTGACTCCTGGTCGAGTATTTCGTAACGAAGCCATTTCAGCCCGTGCGCACTGTATTTTCCATCAAATTGAGTGTCTGTATATTGATGAGAATGTTTCTTTTGCGGACTTAAAGCAAACACTTACCTATTTTGCTAAGGAGTTCTTTGGTGAGAAAACCGAAATTCGCTTGCGTCCTTCCTATTTCCCATTTACTGAGCCATCGGCAGAGGTGGATGTAACCTGTTCGTTGTGTGGAGGAAAAGGATGTAATGTTTGTAAGGGAACCGGATGGTTGGAAATTCTGGGTTGTGGTATGGTTGATCCAAATGTTATGGAACTGAACGGTATCGACAGCAAGAAATACACTGGTTTTGCACTGGGGATGGGTGTTGAGCGGATTACCATGTTGAAGTATGGAATCAAAGATCTACGCTTATTCTTTGAGAATGATATCCGCTTCCTGGAGCAATTTACTGCCGCAGGATTTTAAATTACTATACAAAATATTTAAAGTGCCCCTGAAGCCGATTCAGGGGCATTTTTGTTATTCATGGTATACTATTTCCGAAGTTACTTCAATGGCCTTTTTATAAAGGGCACTTACTCCACAATATTCTTCTTCCGATAGCTTAACGGCTCTTTCGATTTTATGTTTTGGTAAATCCTGCCCCCAAAATTCATAGATAACATGCATTTTTGTGTAGTATTGAGGTTGTTCTTCGCTTAATTCTCCTTCTACACTTACGTTCATATCTTGTACCTCTACTCTCATTTTTTTTAGAATAAGAGCCATGTCAATTCCCGTGCAACCCGCCAGTGCTGTTAACATTAACGCCTTAGGTCGAGGACCTTTGTTATCTCCTCCATTTTCAATGCTGCCATCAGTTATTACCTTATGTCCATCCATTTCCGTTTCGAATGCCATATTTCCAAGCCAGGTCATGTTTACAGTATGCTTCATTTTTTCTTATGTTTAGAGTGTTTTCTAGTTGCAAATATCTAAGTTTAATTTGTATATTTAGAGCTAAAACCGACAAAGGTGTGGTGACCTTTATGAAAGTAGAAAAATAATCAATTCCCTTGAATTGATTAGTGGGTTAGCCGGTGAATTTATTGTCTAATTTTACGTTTAACTGGCAGGGTGTTGCTCGTGGAGTGACAGCCTTAATATTTGGAAGTTTCGAATGAAGCAGGCAGCAAGTCTTCCCAATTGTGATCAATGTGCAGAGAAGTTCTCAAAAACTTTTCGCAATCTATCTGTTGATGAATTGAATTATCTATTTCTGGATGACAATTGTGAGTTTTTTAAAAGAGGCAGTGTTGTATATACTGAAGGCAGTCGTGCAAATGGCTGTTTCTTTATCTATTCGGGTATTTTAAAGATTTACAAAACGGGAATCGAGGGAAAGGAACAAATTATTCGTTTTGCCAAGGGCGGTGATTTGATTGGATTTCGATCTGTTTTAAGTCAGGAAAGAGCTTGTACATCGTCCAAAGTTATTGAAGATGCAGTTCTTTGTTTTATCCCCGGTAATGTTCTCTCCCATTTGATTCAATCCAATCCTAACTTCTCTCTGGAACTTATGCAGATTACCTGTAGGGAGTTGGGCGAATCCAACAATTACATAACCGATATCGCTCAGAAATCGGTTCGTGAGCGATTGGCTGAAGTTCTTATCCTACTCATGGATACATTTGGCCTGTCTGATGATAAAACCCTCTTAATTTCGCTTACACGCGAAGAAATGGCCAATATGGTAGGGACCGCTACCGAATCTGTGATCCGTCTTCTATCCGAGTTTAAATCCGATAAAATGATAGAACTAAGTGGACGGAAGATTCGAATTTTAGATGTAAAGGCTCTTAAAAAGGTAGGGAGTATTTTTTAAACCGATTGAATTCTTTTTAGTGGGTTACATTTACAGGAAGAAATTCAGATACTTTGTTGGGTTGATTTATATATGAGTTCAGAGTAACTATAGTTGATCTTTGTTCCTACCTTGTTTTCTTTCTTTTTGTTTGGCTATAATGTTTTTTCAAAGTTGCTAAATTCAGATTTCGAAAAAGTTATTTTTGAAGTTCCTCCTTTGCTCCCCTAATTTTGCACAAGAACTTTCCTATAGAATGAGATTTTTCTTATGCCTATTCTTCTAGTGTAAATATTTTTGAGGTGAAAGCCAGCTGTTTCCTCATTATTTTTTCGATTTTTGTCAAACATAATGGAATTTAGGGTTACCTTTTCTCAATTTTGGGAATAAAGGGGTACAACTAAAATTATAAAACCTGAAATTTATGCTCGAATTAACTATTGACTATCACAAAAAGGTCACTTTTTCTGGGGAGCGAAGGCTGCATTTACTTTGGCTTTATGAAATTTTATATTGTCGGGCAGCGGAGAATTATAGTGTTATTTTCCTCAAAAATGGAGAGAGTTTAACCATTTCTCAATCCATCGCCAAGGTGGAGGAACGGATTAACTCTCTGGGCTTTTTCCGAATTCATCGCTCTTTTCTTGTGAACCTTTCACAGGTTCGGGAGTACAATTTTGGTTCCGATCAATTGATACTTCAGGATGGGGCTTCCATACCGGTAGCAAGGCGGCGAAAGCAGGAATTGTTGGAAAAATTGAGTTTGGATCTAAGAGTTCACCATTAGATTGTTAAAAGTGAAATTAAATGAATTGTTGTAAAGCAGGACTTTCCTTTGAAAGATCCTGCTTTTTTCGTTTTATATTTCTGGAATAATATTTTATGTTTTTAAATCTAACTAACCATGCTTCTACGAACTGTTTTTCTTTTTCTTCTTTCCACCCTTCTTTGGAGCTGTGGATCTACCTCTTCCAAAAAGGAAGTTGATGGTATCATCCACGTTGAACTGAATGCGAATCTTGACAATTGCCGAAGTGTAAATTTATCGGCTCTTGCTGAAGATATTCAATACATTCCACTGGAAACGAATGACGATTCCTATTTAGGGAGAATACGAGATGTGATTGTTACCGATCAATTTATTTTTACCCATTCTTCCGATGCAGTCATGCAATTCAACCGGGCAGGAAAATTTATTCGTAAAGTGGGAGCAATAGGTAAGGGGCCTGGTGAATATGCCAGAGTTTACCATCTTTCCGTAAATCAGGAACTTCAACGGGTATACGTTAGTGCAGGAGGACGTCAAAAACTGGTTGTGTACGATTTTTTAGGAAATTATATAGAGGAATTTCCTGTTCCTGATCAGCCGGGAATGGCTTTTGATTGGATCGATTCCACTTCCTTTCTGCTTCATGTGCGAAATCCGCAGGGAGAGAAAGAAATAAAGGCTATCTCTTTTGGTGTTGAATTGGATAGTATCAAAGGATTTACAAATCATGAACGTTTTACTGTTCATGGGAACGGTGTTTTCTGGATGATTCCGGATCGGTATTTCTATCATTATCAAAATAAGCTTCATTTCCGGAAACTATATGGTGATACCATTTTTACCTGTGCCAGCCCAACTGAAATGAAACCGATTTATAAATTGGAGCTAGGCGAAAAATTTATCCCCGTCGAGAAACGAATAGAATACGTAGAGGATATGAAGCGTTACCAAAACTATGCAGGGAAATATTTGAATCCTATTGTGTACGAGAGTGAAAAATGGTTGTTTGTCTCCTGTATGAGTTTTGATTACAAGGGAAAGATAATAACCGGATTGTATGATAAAGTGAATAAGGAATTCTATTCTGTGCAAACAGCAAGCGGATCCTATGGCCTTTTGAATGATTTGGATGGAGGCCAAACCTTTTGGCCCAAGCGGATATATCAGGACAAATATTTGTGCAATTGGCGGAATGCTTCCGCTTTCAAGGAAAGCTTTCAGAAGGAGGATTTTCAATGGGGAAATGCTGTTTCCCAACAGAAGCAGGACGAGTTAAAGGAATTGGTTTCCCATGTGAAGAGTGAAGATAATCCAATTGTTGTTGTGGCGACTCTGAAATCAGAATCCTAAAGGGGATAGTAACCTTTGGGTGTTTCCTCAACGCTTTTTTACATTCTAATTAAAAGACAAAGCTTTATTGTACCATAAATAAAGCTTTGTCTTTTTTTGCATGTCAACATCTAATTCCGCTAATAAAACTATACTTATTCAAAATATAAAGTATGGTTTTAATCCCGTTTCGATAGAGCGGGAGGGCTGAATCCAATCCCGGATTGACAGTTTTTTTTAGTCTGATCTTTTTCCCTTTCCTGTTGTGCTATTGCCTCATTCAGGCGAGGCGCATCGTTTTTGTACGTGCGTTAGTATTTCTCTGCATCTTGTCTGTACCTGCTGTATATTTTGTTTTACTCAAGGTAGTATTAACTCCGTATTTATACGGACTTGATACGGAGTTAATAGAAAGTAGGTACAAACCATTCCCTTACCCATACGGTTGAAAAGTAGGTTGCGTTATACGAATAAAGGAGATTTCTAAACTTATCCACCTAAGACTTCTTGATTGTAATATCGAGTGTTGCTTCTTATGTTCTGAACTTTTTTCATTAACATAAATGGGTGAAAAAATTGCCATTATTTTGTGGGAGCAATTATTGCAACATTGTAATATGTTAATGATGTATATATCATTAAAAAGATTAAATGATTTGGGTTACCTTTTTAAATAATTCGGAATAAAGAAGAAACAATAATTCATTGCCAAAATTATTTTTTTACTATGAATATTTTTGAAGATTTCGAGAAATTGGAAAGAATAAAAAAATTGGCTTCTCTTAAAGCTACCGGAACTCCTAAGGAATTGGCATTTAAAATAGGAGTCTCTGAGCGTACTTTGTATCGTATGATTGATTATTTAAGAGATTATGGAAATGATATTTTTTATTCTCGTAGTCTCCGAACTTATATTCTTACAGAACATTAAGTAAAGGAGAGATTAATTGGTTACATAGTATTTAGATATCGTCTTCTTGGTTGACTGCCAATATTGACAGTGAAGTAACTTAAGTTTACTATGAGCTCAGTAAAAATGCGCATTGAAAATCAATTAATTAATCTTTAAAATTTAATGTTATGACTAAAAAAGATCAAAAAGAGTTTTCGGTAAAAGTTATCAATAACTCAGACGTGCTTAACCAAGACGAATTAGTTAATGTTTTTGGTGGTTTAAATTCAGATGCAGCTGAACCAGAATGTACATGTGATTGTTGGATTGGTAATAGTAATAGCACACCAACTAAACCAACGGATCCTACTACAAAGTAAGTTGCAGATAATCAAGTGTACAAATAGTTTTAATTATAATATTATGACTAAAAAAGGGAAAAATGATTTTTCGGTAAGAGTTATTAAAAACTCTGACGTACTTAATCAAGATGAATTAGTTAATGTTTTTGGTGGTGTTACCTCAGTTGCTGATGAACAAGATTGTTCTTGTGACTGTTGGATTGGGAATAAAAATGAAACCAAACCAACCAAACCAACGGATCCAACTACAAAATAAGACGGATACTAATTTGTAAATCTAAAAATTCAGACTGCTCTACTGATATTAAGTGGAGCAGTTTTTAGCTAACGGCCAATAGTAAGTATAATTTTAAATATAATGAATACGAAGAAGATAATTTCAAGATATGTTTATTTGTTTGTATCCTCAAAAGGAAAATATTTGGTTTATTCCTCTTGTTTTAATTCCTTTTTAGAGCTCTCAAAGGAGCTTTATAATTATATAGAAAAATGTAAGTCAGATCCTACCCTATTAGGAGAATTGCCAGAAGATGCCTTTAAATTGTTAGAAGAGAATGGGATAATAGTTTCCGACGGAGCAGATGATATATTTGTTTTGAAGCATCAATTCTATACTCAGAGTAGAAAACACAATAAGGATAAGTTGGGACTTGTAATTGTACCTACAATAGACTGTAACTTTGATTGTCCCTATTGTTTCGAAAGAGGTAAACGATCAGGTATTATTACGGATCAAGTAATTGGAGATCTTTTTAATTTTATTAAGAGACATAAAAGTGCGGAGGAGATGGATATCACGTGGTACGGAGGAGAACCTCTTCTTGCTTTTGAACAGATCCAAAATATTCTTAATAAACTATCTTCAGAAGTTGATATCCCCTTAAAAAAGCACACTATAATAACCAATGGATATTTATTTAATGATGAAGTCATTGATTTCTTTAAGCGATATCCTTTAGATAATATCCAGATAACTTTAGATGGAAACGAGAAAAGGCATAATCTTTTACGGGCGGATAAAAGTGATGTAAAGGGTTCATCCTATAATAGGATTATTCATAATATTAAAAATATCCTCAAGAGGTTACCCGAAACCGAACTTCATGTTCGTGTAAATATTGATAAAACCAATATTGGTGATTACTATCAAGTATATTCTGAAATAAAAGCTTTCACATCAAGTAAGAATCTGATTATTTATCCTGGGATTATAAGACTTGAAAATTCAACCAACACAAATGTGAAATCACCGACCATTCCTCGTGAGGAGGTTGCTGAACTTCACTACGAATTGGGACAAAAGGGAATGATTGATATTCCGACTTATCCTTCACTTGTGCTTGGTAAAACATGTTGCGCTACTAAATTGAATTCCTATATTATCGGTCCAGTCGGCGAAATATACAGATGTTGGAATGATGTCTCAGATAAAAGTCGGATTGTGGGATATATAAACCAAGAAAAAATGACAAACCCATCTTTGTTTTATAAATACATGGAAGGTGGTAGTTGGTATAATGATCCGACATGTAGGAAATGCTTCTTTTTGCCAATATGTAATGGAAAATGTACTTGGTACAATATGCGAAATCTCTATCATGCTGGAGAGTATAATTTATGTCAGTGTATGGAGAAAGCCCCTGGAATGCTGAATAAAAATCTTGAAGCATACTATGAATCCACACTTAAATAATTAACTTAAAAATAATATGCAACTATAAATTTGCAAGGACTTTGGACCAGATTGATTGTTCTGGTTCATTTTTTTTCGTAAAAGTATAGTTTTTTATTATGGTTAATATAATAATTAAAGCTATTGACTGTTTTTGAAGAAATAAATATTTTTATTAATTAGATTATTGTTATGTGTTTTTTTGAAGGATCTTGTTGAATTTCAGAACGAAAACACACATTTATTAAAGTTATGGATAATTAATTTTAATAAAAAAAAGTAATAATCCAGCAAAACACTAAAATAATAGTAATTCAGAGTTTATTTTCCTTATTTTTAAGCTTAATTATTACAAATTGTTAACTACGAAATAATTTTGAAGAAACGATTTCCCCATTTTACTCAGCTAGATGCAATGGATTGCGGGCCCACTTGCCTGCGTATGATTGCTAAATATTATGGTAAGAATTACACCTTGCAAACTCTCCGTGATCGAAGCCATATTACCCGCGAAGGAGTTTCGATGCTTGGAATTGCCGATGCTGCTGAAAGTATTGGCATGAAAAGCATGGGAGTACGTATAAGTTTTAAGCAATTGGCTGAAGAGGCTCCATTACCCTGTGTAGCTCATTGGGGGCAGAACCATTTTGTGGTGGTACACAAAGTGGAGAAGAAGAAAAAGGGCTATGAGATTCATGTAGCCGACCCTGGGGCTGGTTTGTTGAAGTACAGTGAAAAGGAGTTCTCCAAATCCTGGGCTACAACCAAAAGTCAGGGAGAGGAAAAGGGGCTCTGCTTGCTTTTGGAAACAACTCCTGAATTCTTTTCCAATGAAGATGAGAAAGGCTCCAAGAGGAAGAAGGTCGGATTTTTGCTTCAGTATTTGAGACCCTATAAAAAGTTTCTGTTTCAGCTCTTTTTGGGCATGCTTTTCGGGAGTATGTTGCAATTGATTTTTCCCTTTTTGACGCAGTCGATTGTTGATGTGGGGATCAATACGCGGAATCTGAATTTCATTCACTTGATTCTTGTTGCCCAATTGTTTCTGTTTATCAGTAGAATGTCGGTTGATTTTATACGTAGCTGGATTCTCCTGCACATTTCAACTCGGATCAATATTTCCTTAATCTCCGACTTTTTGATCAAGTTGATGAAACTTCCCATTGGCTTTTTCGATATCAAAATGATTGGTGATTTGATGCAACGAATCCAGGATCATACCCGAATTGAAAGCTTTTTGACTTCTTCTACCCTTAATATACTTTTTTCCTTTGTCAACCTGATTATTTTTGGAGTGGTTCTTGCCATTTACAACCTGCAAATCTTCCTGATTTTTGTTTTGGGTAGTGCATTGTATATTACCTGGATCAACCTGTTCCTAAGAAAAAGAAGGGAATTGGATGGCAAACGCTTCGCCCAGCTCTCCAGTAACCAGAGCAACATTGTTCAGTTGATTACCGGAATGCAGGAAATTAAACTGAACAATTGTGAGAAGCAGAAACGTTGGGAGTGGGAACAGATTCAGGCACAGTTGTTTCGTGTTCGCATTCAGGGGCTGTCTTTGAATCAGTACCAGACTTCGGGTTCGGTGTTTTTTAACGAAACCAAGAACATTCTGATCACTTTTTTGGCGGCCAAATCGGTATTGGACGGACAAATGACTTTAGGTATGATGTTGGCAGTCCAGTACATTATAGGGCAGTTGAATTCTCCTATCGATAGTATGATTCAGTTTATTCACTCCTGGCAAGACGCTAAAATATCTATGGAACGATTGGGCGAAATTCATGAAAAAGAGGATGAAGAGAATTTTGAGGAGGAGAAATTGCGTGAGTTGCCAGAGGATAGAAGTATTATCATTGACAAGGTGAGTTTTCAGTATGAGGGCCCTCATTCCGAAATGGTTCTGGATAATATTCAATTGGATATTCCCAAAGGGAAGACGACAGCAATTGTGGGAACCTCCGGAAGTGGAAAAACCACTCTGATTAAGCTCATGCTTGGTTTTTATCCACCTACAAAGGGACAGGTTACTGTGGGGGGAGTAGATCTTCAAAACTACAGTTCCCCAATGTGGCGACAGAATTGTGGTGTGGTAATGCAGGAGGGGTTCATTTTTTCAGATACCATAGCCCGGAATATTGCTGTTGGTGATGAAATTGTGGATAAGAAGCGATTGCTTCACGCTGTACAGGTTGCCTGTATTCATGATTTTATCGAAAAATTACCTTTGCGATTCAATACTAAAATTGGATCTGATGGTCATGGTTTAAGTCAGGGACAAAAGCAACGGATTTTAATCGCCCGGGCAGTATATAAAAACCCCGAATATCTGTTTTTTGATGAAGCAACCAACGCTTTGGATGCCAACAATGAAAGAGCCATTATGGAGAATTTGGAAAAATTCAACAAGGGTAGAACCGTGGTTGTTGTTGCTCACCGATTAAGTACCGTTAAAAATGCCGATCAAATCATAGTCATTGAGAAAGGACAGATTGTGGAAAGAGGAAGTCATGATGAGTTGGCATTAATGGAGGGAGCCTACTACCGACTTGTAAAAAATCAATTGGAATTAGGTGGTTAGGACGTAGATTTTCTAAACAAAAATTTAGAAAGAACAAATAATCTATTCTAAATCAAGTATAACAAAGCCAATATTACCCGAAAAATACATAAAACCCGTATTAGATGCCACAAAACCCGAATAATATAGAACTTCGTAGTGAGGAGGTACAGGAAATTTTAGGCCATATTCCTCACTGGATCATCCGAAGGGGGATTAGCCTCATATTTACTGTTATTTTTATAATTATTGTTGGAAGCTATTTTTTCAGGTATCCTGATATTATTCCTGCCAAAGTGATTTTGACGACTGAAAATCCTCCCGCTAAAATGGTTGCTAAGGTAAACGGCACTATCGATCAATTGCTTGTGCAGGAGAACCAGATGGTGGAACCTGGTCAAATTCTTGCATTGATCGAAAACTCCGGCAAATTACAAGATGTAAATTCATTACGGAAGCAATTGGATCAGCTTCAAAGCTATTTTACCGATTTTAACGGGTTGATTGATACCGATTTTACTCAAAACTATCAGTTGGGAGAAATTCAAAGCTACTATGCCTCATTTTTGAAGCAATTTTCGGATTATCAAGACTTTATTGATTTGGAATATCATGCCCGTAAAATTGAATCTAAAAAGGATCAGGTTGCAAAATACAACCTTTATTACAATCGCTTGTTTCAACAGAGAGACATACTCGAAAAGGAACTCGAAATTGCGGAACAGCAATTCCATAGGGATTCTGTATTGTATCGTAAAGGCGTTTTGGCACTGGCTGATTACCAAATATCGCAAAAAGCCTATTTGGATCAAAGTTACTCCTTTCATGGGGCCCGCACCTCTCTTGCCAATACACAAATTAGTATTTCAGCTCTTCAGCAAGAAATAATGGACCTGGAATTGTCTCATGTAGATATTCTAAGAACCAAGCAAAATTCTCTTGTACAAGCCTACGATAATCTAAAGGCTCAAATTGATATTTGGGAACAGCGGTATCTTTTGCGGTCACCGATTAAGGGATTCGTAAGTTTTAACAAGTTTTGGAGTTTGAACCAACAGGTGAAAGCGGGAGAACGTGTTCTTACGGTTATACCGGAAGATTCGACCAAAATTTTTGCCCGAATTGAATTGGGCTTGCAGGGGGCCGGAAAGGTAAAGGTTGGCCAAAAGGTTAATATTAAGCTGGATAACTATCCCTTTATGGAATATGGAATGCTGGAGGGACAAATTCAATCCATCTCTTTGGTTCCGGATGATCAAAAGTATAGCTGTGAAGTCCGGTTAACTAATGGTTTGGAAACCAATTATGGGAAGAAGTTGGATTTCTCTCAACAGATGGAGGGAGCTTCCGATATTATTACGGAGGATATTCGTCTCTTGCAACGTATTTTTAATCCGATACGGGCTCTCTTTTCGGAGCATGTTTAAGTTTGGAATCAAACTGATAACGTACAAAAAAGGGAATTCATTTTTGAATTCTCTTTTTTTGTGCTGATTTTATTAACCGGTTTACCTATTTTGGAGCTGTTTGGATGTAAATTGATAGGACTTAAATAGGTTAAACCTATGTCTGATGTCAGAACTGTTGTGTAAAGTAAATTAAATCAATGAGTAGTGTATTTGAGACTTGCCTTTCCTGGAATTAATTTTTTACTTAACTGGTTTACTTGAAATTTTTAATTAATTTTAGCCGCATAATCAACGAATTAGTAACGTAGGATTAGAAACGCTATAGAATTTGTAAATCAGGAGGAGTGTATATGGTTACTAGAAGAAATTTTCTGAAAACTACCGGATTGATCACCGCCGGTCTTGGGCTGAATGTTTTACCTACCTACGCAAAGGATTCCGATGCTGTTTATTTATCGTGTCGCCCATCGCGAAAGGAAAGAAAATTTGTATCCAAAGCTGTAGAAGCTAAAATTAGAGAAGTCAAAGCTTCTATTTCGAATTCTGAATTGGCCTGGATGTTTGAAAATTGCCTGCCCAATACATTGGACACAACAGTGGAGCATCAAATTGTTAATGGAAAGCCTGATACTTTTGTTATTACGGGTGATATTCATGCCATGTGGTTGCGTGACTCCACTGCACAGGTTTGGCCTTATCTTCCTTTTGCCAAAGAGGATAAGGAATTGAAATTGTTGTTGGAGGGAGTAGTGAATCGTCAAACCAAATGTGTTCTGATTGATCCCTATGCCAATGCATTTAACTTTGGACCAACCGGAAGTCACTGGGAGAAGGATTTAACCGATATGAAACCGGAGCTTCACGAACGCAAATGGGAGATTGATTCTCTTTGCTATACCATACGTCTTTCCTATGGATTTTGGAAAGCCACCGGAGAAACTGCTTGTTTCAATAGAAATTGGATTAGGACCAGTGAATTAATTCTTCAGACTTTTATAGAGCAGCAGAGAAAAAGTGATAAAGGCCCTTATAAATTTATGCGAGTAACTGGTTGGCAAACCGATACAGTTGCTGGTGGAGGATATGGTAATCCCGTGAAACCTGTTGGGCTGATTTGTTCTATTTTCCGCCCATCCGATGATGCAAGTATCTATCCTTTCTTGGTTCCCGCTAATCATTTTGCTGTTGTTTCCCTGCGTCAGATGGCTCAAATGCATCAAGAGATTCATGGTAGGCACGATTTTGCTATGAAATGCAGACGTTTGGCAGATGAAGTCGAGGAGGCTTTAAAGGAATATGCTGTAACGGACCATCTTGATTATGGAAAGATAATGCCTTACGAGGTGGATGGGTTCGGAAACAAGCTCTTTATGGACGATGCCAATATTCCCAGCTTGCTGTCAATGCCATACCTGGGGTGTATGGATGTAGATAATGATGTGTATCAGAACACACGAAGATTTGTGTTGAGTGAAAACAATCCCTATTTCTTTAAGGGGAAGGTGGCTGAAGGGATAGGTGGACCTCATGTGGGATTGGAAATGATTTGGCCTATGAGTCTGATTATGCAGGGGTTGACATCTACTGACAAAAAGGAGATGAAATGGTGTCTGGATACTCTTGTTAAGACCCATGGCGGAACCGGATTTATGCATGAGACTTTTCATATGGATAATCCCAAAAAGTATACCCGTAAATGGTTTGCCTGGGCCAATACCCTTTTCGGTGAGTTCGTATTGAAAATACATCAATACCATCCCGAACTGTTGAGTTGATTCATGAATTAAGAGAAGTTGAGATAAAAATAATTGTGAAATATTAATTGTTTAGAGAATGGCAAGTCAATCTATGGCAGCCGCTGATGTAAAGGCGGTTGCAGGCGCCGGGAAAAATTACGGACCGGCTTTAGCAATGTTAACTTCCCTGTTTTTTATGTGGGGATTTATCACTTGTTTGAACGATATTATGATTCCGCATTTAAAGGGATTATTCGTGATGACCAATCTGGAAACCATGCTGATCCAGTTTACTTTTTTTGGAGCGTACTTCCTGATGTCGCTTCCTGCTGGTTTTATTGTAGGTAAAGTTGGGTACCAAAGGGGTATTGTACTGGGATTGGTGACCACCGGAATTGGAGCTTTACTTTTTTATCCCGCTTCCATTATTATTAATTATGCATTTTTCCTTTTTGCATTCTTTGTTCTGGCTTCCGGGATTACGATTCTTCAGGTGGCAGCGAATCCTTATGTGGCTATCCTTGGAAAGCCTGAGAATGCCTCCAGTCGTCTCAATATGACACAGGCATTGAATTCTTTCGGGACTACAATTGCTCCTTTGTTGGGGGCGGTTTTTATTTTTGTGGATGAAAGTGCTCCTGCCATAGAAAAGGCGGAATCTGTACAAATGCCTTATATTGGCATTGCTGTGACTCTTTTTCTAATTGCATTGGTATTTGCTTTTGCCAAACTACCCAAAATTGAGAGTCAAAACGAAACAAAAGACGTTAGTGCATCCAGTAAGAAATCAGCCTGGAATTTTCCTCACCTGGTAAAAGGGGCCATTTCCATCTTTTTGTATGTTGGAGCAGAAGTTGCTATTGGTAGCTTTTTGATTCTCTTTTTTGCTGAGCCAGAAATTGCTGGTCTTTCCCATCAGGCTGGAGCCAAATATGTTGCGCTTTATTGGGGGGGAGCTATGATTGGTCGTTTTCTTGGAGCCGTTATGCTTTCGGATACTGTAAAAGACTTGAAATACTACGGTTTGATTCTGGCCATTGCAGTAGGTGCAACTATTTTGGGATGGTCTATCAATAAGGATATTGAAATGGCACTGATCTTCCTGGCATTTACAGGGTTGAATATTCTTGCTTTTATGATTGGAAAGAACAAACCTGCTCGTACCCTGGCTATTTTTGCCGCAATTGTTGTTGGCCTGGTTTCAACAACTGTTTTTTTTAGCGGTCATTTTGCTATGTGGACCATCGTTTCGGTAGGATTGTTTAACTCCATTATGTTCCCAACTATTTTTACTCTTGCTATCGATGGATTGGAGGAGCACACCTCTCAGGGATCCGGAATTTTGTGTATGGCTATTGTTGGGGGAGCAATCATTCCTTTGCTGATGGGGTATGTTTCTGATATCATGGGATATCATCATGCCTTTATCATTACACTCGCATGTTATGCCTACATCTTTTACTATGCTGTAAGAGGTCACTTGCACAAATAATTTAAGCATTTACAACAAAAAAGTATATAAATGAATCAAGTTGCAATAGGCATAGATATAGGGGGAACCAATACGGTTTTTGGATTTATCAATCGGGAGGGCAAATGCCTTGTTGAGGATTCGATCCCCACTCAAAAACACGGAGAGATAGAGAAGTATCTGGAGGAGCTTTTTTCTGAAATAGATAAACACATTGCCTGTTTCGGCCCCGATTTGGAGATTGTAGGCATTGGTATTGGTGCACCTAACGGAAATTTTTACAACGGAACCATTGAGCATGCAGGAAATCTGCGATGGGATGGCGTGATTCCCTTGGCTCAAATGGTTGAGGATCATTTTAAGGTCCCAACTTTTCTTACCAATGATGCCAATGCTGCAGCTATTGGGGAAATGATCTACGGGGGAGCCAAAGGAATGAAAAATTTTATGGTGATTACTCTGGGAACCGGTTTGGGCAGTGGGATAGTTGTGAACGGGGAATTACTGTATGGACACGATGGTTTTGCCGGAGAAGTGGGGCACATGTTGGTTCGGCCCGGAGGACGTCATTGCGGATGTGGTCGCAGGGGTTGTTTGGAAACCTATGTTTCTGCCACAGGGGTGAAACGTACTGCCCAGAAACTGATGGCCAAATACCGAGAGGAGAGTGTTCTTCGCGACGTTCCCTTTAATCAGCTCAATGCCAAATTGGTGAACGATGCAGCTACCGGTGGCGATAAAATAGCAATTGAAACGTTTGAATATACCGGGCAGATGTTGGGGCTGGCTCTGGCCAATGCGGTTGCTGTGACCAATCCGGAGGCTATTTTTCTTTTTGGTGGACTCGCAAAGGCAGGGGATTTGATATTTAAACCAACTCAGCATCACATGGAGGAGAACATGCTGAATATTTTCAAGAACAAGGTGAAGTTATTGCCTTCCGGCTTGAAGAGCAATGCCGCCATTTTGGGAGCGAGTGCTTTGGTATGGAAAGAGTTGGAGAATGATGAAAAATTCCTAAACAAAACTATTAATCATGCTTAAAAAACAACTTAATCGAATTTTTTGTTCCGTTGTTGCTGCCGGTCTTTTGGTTTCTTGTGCTTCAACAACTGAGCAAAAAGGGGAAAAACTAACCGATTTTGTGGATCCATTGATTGGAACGGCCGATCATGGACACACTTTTCCCGGGGCTGTTTTGCCTTTTGGAGGAGTACAATTGAGTCCCGACAATCCAACCCAGGGATGGGACTGGTGTTCGGGGTACAATTATGCTGATAGTGTTCTTGCTGGATTCTCTCACACCCACCTGAGTGGTACTGGAATTGGAGATTTACAGGATGTTAAGTTTCTTCCTGTTCAGAATAAAATCAAAAAGGATCAGGGAGTGGATGATTTTTACCAGTCTTCCTGGGCTTTGTACAATCATAAAAATGAAATTGCCAAACCTGGGTACTATGCCTTAACACTGGACAATGGGATTAAATCGGAACTAACCGTTTCTCAACGTTGTGGTTTTCACCGATACAGTTTTCCAGCCAATGGGAAAAAGGCCCTGATTGTGGATTTAAAGTATAAAGTGAATTGGGACGATCCGGTACAATCTCATTTTAAGGTTTTGGACGATCATACTCTGGTTGGGTATCGTCTTTCAAAGGGATGGGCGAAAGATCAACGAGTTTATTTTGTGGCACGTTTTTCCAAGGCCTTTCAGGCCTTTATTGGAGAGAAGGAGTTTCAAATAGCTGCAAAAGAACAGGACTTTAAAGGAAAAGGACTCACTGCCTATTTGGATTTTGGTGATTCAACCGATCAGGTAATGGTTAAAGTTGGAATCTCGTCTGCAAGTATTCAAGGCGCGTTGAAAAACATAGAGACCGAGTTAACTGATTGGGATTTCGATTCGGTGGTTTCAAAGGCTGATGCTATTTGGGAAAAGGAACTGGCTAAGATTCGTGTTCAATCGGATGATAAAAAACAGAAAACGATTTTTTACACTGCAGCTTATCATTCCTATTTGGCACCCTATACCCATTCCGATGCTAACGGAGAATACAAAGGTCCTGATGATAAGATTCACAAGGCCAATGGCCATGTTCAGTACACTGTTTTTTCGCTTTGGGATACTTTTCGTGCTGCTCATCCATTGTTTACCTTAACCCAGACCGAAAAGGCGGGGGATATGGTAAAATCCATGCTGGATTATTACAAAGCTTTCGGACAGCTGCCCATTTGGGATCTATGTGGAAATGAAACTTTTTGTATGATTGGTTACCATTCGGTTCCAGTAATTGCCGAAGCCTATTTTAAAGGGATTGGCGATTTCGATGCTGAGCTGGCCTATGAAGCTATGAAAGCAACAGCCATGAAGGATCATTGGGGCTTATCGGCTTTGAAGAAATACAACTATATTCCATGGGAGATGGAGAATGAATCGGTTTCCAAAACATTGGAGTATGCCTACGATGACTGGTGTATAGCCCAGGTTGCAAAGGCTTTGGGTAAGAGCGAGGACTACCATTATTTTATGAATCGGGCCAACAGTTTCCGAAACCTTTTTGATGCTTCTACAGGTTTTATGCGTGGCAAAAATGCAAAGGGGCAATGGAAGCAAAAATTTGACCCTCTATACTCCAACCATCGTGATGATGAATATACCGAAGGAAATGCATGGCAATATTCCTGGTTTGTGCCTCATGATATTGAGGGCCTTGTTCAATTGCACGGAGGAAAGGACGCTTTCGTTTCCAAATTGGATAGCTTATTTACACTGGAACAGGAAGTGAAAGGGGAAAATGCTTCCGTGGATATTTCCGGATTGATCGGGCAGTATGCCCAGGGCAATGAACCCAGCCATCATGTTGCCTATATGTACAATTACGTAGGACAGGGGTGGAAGACCCAGGAACTGGTTCACAGGATTCGTAAAGAGATGTTTACTGCAGAAGCGAATGGAATTTGTGGAAACGACGATTGTGGGCAAATGTCAGCCTGGTATGTATTCTCTTCGGTTGGTTTCTACCCGGTAAACCCTGTTGAAGGAATCTATGTTTTTGGGACTCCTTTATTTAAGGAAACGGTTCTAAGTTTGTCTAAAGGAAAGGACTTTAGAGTTGTTGCCCCCAATGTTTCTGATGAAAACATTTATATTCAGAAAGTGTTTTTGAACGGAAAAGAATTGAATCGATCCTTTATTTATCACAAGGAAGTAATTGATGGAGGAGAATTGAAATTTGAAATGGGAGCTCAGCCCAATACTCAATGGGCTACCAATTCTGCTGATTTTCCGCCATCAATGACAAAAAAAAGATAAATTTTCGATATTGAAGTATTCCAGGAACCCATGAATAGGCATTTCTGTATGAGTAAGGCTAAATCTCGGTTGTTATGATAAAAGATAAAAAAAGTATCATTTTCGTTTTGATTCTAGGCATTGGACTTTGTTCAGGATGCAATTCCAATGGTCGAAAAACGAATTCTTCCTTCGACAAGGAGGAAATGGCAGATCAGGTAAAATCAGAATTTCTACATGCATGGAACGGTTACAAGGAATATGCATGGGGAATGGATGAGTTAAAGCCGTTGTCTAAATCATATAAAAACTGGTACGATAAATCCATGTTGATAACCCCCATGGATGCTTTTGATACGATGGTTTTGATGGGGTTAATCGAAGAGGCCAAAGAAGTAAAGGAATTGCTTCTTTCGAAGCTCGATTTCGATCGTGATATTTTTGTTTCGACATTTGAAACCAACCTTCGCTTTTTGGGAAGCTTACTTTCAGCTTATCAGCTGGATGGTGATCCCCGGTTTTTGGATTTGGCTATTGATCTGGCCAACCGTTTGCTGCCCGTTTTTAATACGGAAACAGGAATGCCCTGGGCCAGGGTGAATCTAAAAACAGGCGAAGTGAAAGGGGAAACCAGTAATCCTGCTGAAATTGGTACTCTACTGCTTGAGTTTGGAAGCCTTTCGAAATTGACAGGGAACCCGATTTATTACAGCAAGGCAAAGAAAGCTCTTGTAGCTGTTTATCAGAGGCGATCAAAGCTTGGATTGGTGGGAACCACCTTGAATATTCATACCGGAGAATGGTTGAATCAGGATGCTCACCTTTCCGGGTGTATCGATTCTTACTATGAATACCTTTTGAAGGCCTGGTTGCTTTTTGGTGATGCGGAGTGCAAAGAAATGTGGGAGATGTCCATTAAGGGTATCAACAAGCATTTGGCCCAGGAATATGATGGAGATCTTTGGTATGGACATGTGGACATGCACACCGGGGCCAGAACACACTCCCATTTTGGTGCGTTGGAAGCCTCATTTCCCTCGGTTTTAGCTCTGGGTGGCGATTTGAGGCAGGCTCAAAAGCTTGAGGAATCCTGCCGCCGTATTTGGAAGCTGTATGGAGTTGAGCCTGAGCAAATAGATTATAGATCCAAAGAAGTTGTTTGGGGGCACTATTTCCTTCGGCCAGGTAACCTTGAATCGGCCTATTACCTGTATCAGTATACCAGGGATGAAAAGTATCTGAAAGTAGGACAGGAGTATTTTGAAAGTCTGATTCAAAACTGTAGAACTGAAGTAGGATACAGCGAGCTTAGTGATATTGTATCTAAAGAGAAGAATGATATTCTTCAGAGTTTCTTTTTCGCTGAGACAATGAAATATTTGTATTTGCTTTTTGCTCCCAAGGAGACATTGAATTTCAGGGAGGTGATTTTTAACAGCGAGGCTCATCCTATTCGAAAAACCTGGAAATAATTATTAGATTTACAGCTCACTATTTTTTGGAGATGTGCTGAAAATCAAAAAACATATATTGGGGCTGATTCTGATTTTACTATCAGGATCAGCCTTTTCGCAATATAAGGTTGCTCCTTTTTACACCCACAATCAAAGTCCGTTAATTCATTTTTTTGGACTCCAAGGAAATGAGGGTGGGGCACTGTTGGAGACTGGTGAATTCATATTTCACAATCACATCAATCTGGTAAGTAATGCCAGTGCCAAAAGATTTTATAATGAAAGGGTGTACCTCGATGGAGAGATGTATCGAATGGATTTCTCTGTTCGTTATGGTTTTCTGGATTGGTTGGAATTAGGAATTGATTTGCCGCTAGTTCGTCATACTACCGGCGGTTTGGATCATCTTATTTCCTCCTGGCACGAGGCCTTTAATCTACCTGGGAAGGCTCGTAGTCAAATGCCGTATAACGAAATGGGCTATTTTTATTCCTTCAATGGTAACAAAATTGTAAGTTTGGAACAACCTTCTTCGGGACTAGGCGATGTAAGCCTACTAGGGGCTTTTAAGCTCCTTAATCGGAAAGGGCATACTCTTTGCCTTCGAACCGCTTTAAAACTCCCTACAGGAAATAAAAGGCAGCTTATCGGTAGCGGATCCACTGATTTTTCGGTTCAGTTGAATGGTACCATAGGGTCGGTCAATGGATATAGAGGGACTTTGTTTTACTATTCAGGGGGAATCCTGTTTCCCGGACAAGGAGGCTTGCTAGAGGAGATTCAGCGTTCCAGGGTTGGTTTTGGATCCTTGGGATGGGCCTTTGGAATTCAGCATCGACTTGTTCCCAAACTTCAGTTGGATTGGAACGGTCCGTTCTATCGGGAATCCTCCACCAAACAATTGGGAAAGGCCTCTGTTCAAGTAGGCTTTGGGGCCGAATTTGTTTTGAATCCCAAAACCGGATTTGAGTTGGGGATTGTTGAGGACTTAGTTGCCAATACCGCTCCGGATATTGTCATTCAACTTTCTTTTACCAGGAGGCTATAAAACATTGTTCGTTCATCTGACCTAGAATTCTATTGCTTGAATATTGGAGTTTCCTTAGCTACCTTCAAGTTAGTATCCAAACCTTTTTTTTGATGTGCTGTTTTTGGGCTGATTTATTTTCTATCCATCAGTAGAGGGAATTCATTCTTATTTTTGGAGTTCGTCTTTTGTACGATCTGGAGTAGTCCAGTAAGCTGTTTTGGATTTGGTAAAATTATGTTAATTTAGTAGTCAATTTAAAATTCAATTGTATTATGAGTATCTTAGGAAATATTATTTGGATCATTTTTGGTGGACTCTTTGTTTTTCTTGAGTATTTGATAGCTGGTTTGCTGATGTGCTGCACTATTGTAGGGATTCCTTTTGGAATTAAAATTATCAAGTTATCCGTACTTGCTTTGGCACCCTTTGGTCAGGAGATTGTGCAAACCGAAAGTGCTTCCGGGTGTTTAGCCATATTGCTCAATATTATCTGGATTTTTATTGGAGGATTCTGGATTGCTATTACCCATCTTTTTTGGGCTGTGCTATTTGCCATTACTATTATCGGGCTTCCATTTGCAAAACAGCATATAAAATTAGCCGGATATGCTCTTACTCCTTTTGGGAAAGAAATTCGATAAGTTGAATTAATAAAAAAGGGGAGAGAAATTGATATTGCTTGCTGTTGAAAATTGGGGTGAGATTCCTTTCCGTAAAAGCATTTTGTCTAGTGTAAATAAAAAAGAAACATCCCAACTTGGGGGTTGGGATGTTTCACAAAATACTTAAACAACAAACACTAACATAAACGTTCCTAAAAAGCGTTGGGTGCAAATCTCGCAAAAAAAAGTCGTTAAAAAAAGTATTAGACCGCATCTAACACAAAAAGTATCAATGAATTTTATCGAAATCGTTTTAATTAGTAATGAATCTTCATAGAACAGAAACTTTTCTGATTTTCTTTGCGATTGAAAGGGCCAATTTGATCCATTTAGTGCAGAATAGGATTTTCTGTTACGATTTTGCCATCGAATAGATTGATAATTCGATGGGCTCTTTGAGCATCCTCCGGGGAATGGGTTACCATTACAATTGTGGTTCCGGTTTCGTTCAATTGCGAGAGTAGTTCCATAACCTCATTCCCATTTGTAGAATCCAAATTTCCCGTAGGCTCATCCGCTAAAATGAGTTTTGGATTGCAGACAACGGCTCTGGCTATAGCAACCCTTTGCTGTTGCCCTCCCGAAAGTTGTTGGGGAAAATGTTTCCTTCTATGAGCGATGTTCATTTGTTCCATAATCTCCCTAACCTTCTGTTTACGTTCTTTGGTTGAGGTTTTTTGGTAGAGTAAAGGAAGTTCAATGTTTTCCGCTACAGTTAATTCATCGATTAGATTAAAACTCTGAAATACAAAACCGATATTGCCTTTACGAAGAATAGTACGCTGTCTTTCCGAATATTTTGAGACCTCCTGCCCATCCAGATAGATTTCTCCCGAACTCGGATTATCTAATAAGCCAAGAATATTTAGAAGGGTGGATTTTCCACAACCTGATGGTCCCATAATTGCCACAAATTCTCCTTTTTGGATTTTAAGATTCACCTGGTTCAATGCGGTTGTTTCGATTTCTTCTGTTCTGAATATTTTTGAAAGCTGGTTAATTTGAATCATTTGGGCTTTGATTAATTTTTATTGAACCAAGTTAGTAAACGATTCGCTACTTTCAAACAAGAATTCTATTTCCACTTGAATGCTTCACGTGGAACATTCCCCTGTTCTCAGTTCTTTTATGCAAATGTGCGGTTATTCTTTTTATGGCAATAATATCCTTTAGGATTTCTATCTTTGTAGTCAGTTTTAATGTTAAATATTTAAATTCCAGAACAATTGAATCCATTGAAAAAATTGGCAGGGGAAACCGCCATTTATGGAGTTAGTACTATTTTAGGGAGATTGCTAAATTGGTTACTGGTTCCTCTTTACACCCGAATTTTCCTTGCAGGAGAATATGGTGTTGTAACCAATTTGATGTCCTATGTAGCCTTCCTTTTGGTCGTTCTCACCTATGGTATGGAAACCGGTTTTTTTAGGTTTGCTTCGGATGAGAAGTACGGAGAAAGAGTTTATCCTACGGGTATGTTTGCTTTAACTCTTACTACAGCATTGTTTTGGTTCGTTTTGTTCGGCTTTTCCGGTAATATTTCTACTTTTTTGGAGATTCCCGATCACCCAGAATATATTTATTTGCTAGCACTGACTGTTGGTATGGATGCCCTAACCGCCTTGCCATTTGCCAAATTACGTCAGCAAAAGCGACCCGCCCGATTTGCTTTCATCAAATTGGCCAATATTGGTGTGAATATAGGTCTAAATCTTTTTTTCCTGTTGCTCTGTCCCTGGATTGTCAAGAATTTCAGCAGTTTTCCCCTTCATTACATTTACAATCCTGAAATTGGGATAGGCTATATATTTATTGCCTATTTCATTGCCAGCTTGACCAATGTTCTATTGTTAGTCCCCGAAATTTTTAAGTTTGAGCGTACTATCGACTTTTCTTTGCTAAAGAGGATGTTATCCTACTCTTTTCCCATATTAATGGTTAGTATTGCGGGAATGATAAACATTAATGCAGATAAGATGCTTATGCCCAAATTGATTCCTGCCGATCAGAATCCTATGTTTCAGACCGGGATTTACGGGGCAAATTATAAATTGGGGGTGATAATGACTCTGTTTATCCAGGCATTTCGTTTTGCCTTTGAGCCGTTTTTCTTTTCTCAGGCTAAGAACGAGAATTCACACAGGGTTTATGCTGATGTACTGAAGTATTTTGTGGTGTTTGGAATGCTAATTTTTCTTGGTGTAATGTTCTACCTCGATTTGGTGAAGTTATTGATTGATAAAAGTTACCATGAGGGCTTGGTTGTTGTTCCTTTTGTGTTGATGGCCAACTTGTTTTTAGGAATCTTTTTTTCTTTGTCACTTTGGTACAAATTGAGTGACAATACAAAATACGGAGCTTACATTGCGATAGGAGGTTCTGCTTTGACTCTTGTTCTAAATGTTTTGCTGGTTCCATTTATTGGGTACATGGGTGCCGCAATTGCCGCTTTTGCTTGTTTCTTTCTGATGACGGTAGTGTCTTATGTTCTCGGTCAGAAAAAGTATCCAATTCCTTACGATTTAAAATCTATTCTTGTCTATTTTGGTTTTGGATTGTTGCTCTTTTTCTTTGGGAAACTGATTCAGACAGATAATCAATGGATTGATATGTTGTTGCGCACTCCTCTGCTGGTTTTATTTGTAGGATTTGTTATTGTTCAGGAGAAGCTTTGGCCCTCACTAAAGAGGTTCATCGGAAGGTGATATCCAGTTTATGAGATGTAAGTTATCCGTTTGTTTCGAGTTGAATAAGGGGACGGAATTGAATTGTTTCAGAGCTAATTCTCTGTAAAAATTAAAAGATAAAGAATTAAATAATTGTTTTGATGTGAAATACAAAGACTTGTTGATGAGCTTTTACTGTGTACACCTGTTTTTTTATTGTGTTTGTAAAAGTGTATCTTAGCAAGTCTGATTTAAAATAACTTTAGAAATGAAGGTTAAAATTGTGAACAAGTCGAAACACGACTTACCAGAGTACAGTACAGCTTTGTCGGCTGGAATGGATATCCGTGCCAATATAAAGGAACCCGTTTTTCTACAACCTCTTGAGCGAAAATTAATACCTACAGGGTTGTTTATAGAATTGCCTCAGGGCTATGAAGCACAGATTCGTCCAAGAAGTGGATTGGCCTTGAAAGAAGGTTTGTCTGTATTGAATTCTCCCGGAACAATCGATGCGGATTACCGTGGCGAAATTGGTGTGATTCTTGCCAATCTTTCCAATAATATTGTTGAGATAAAGGATGGAGATCGTATTTGTCAGATGGTTGTTGCTGCTCACGAAACGGTTCAATGGGAACCTGTAGAAGAATTAGCTACTTCAGATAGGGGAGCAGGCGGTTTCGGCCACACAGGGAAAGGCTGATGCGTTAAAAAATATTAATTTCAATCAATTGTAAGTGCTTTTACTTACTTTTGATTGTTATTACAGGAACTATAGATTATTACTACTACAATAAAACAGAGGATATAAGATCGCTTTCCTGGCAGGTAATTTTGCGATACTACTGAAAATTTAGGGAAAAGTATTATATCAACTGCAAAAATCTGAAAACAAATGAAAATTATAGTACCAATGGCAGGTATGGGAAAAAGAATGCGTCCTCATACCCTAACAGTGCCAAAACCATTAATACCAATTGCGGGAAAACCAATTGTTCAGCGATTAGTTGAAGAAATTGCCAAGGTATCGAAAGAAGCAGTAGAGGAAATTGCTTTTATTATTGGTGATTTTGGTGAAGCCGTTGAAAATAATTTGAAAGAGATTGCAGCAAATTTGGGAGCAAAAGCTAGCATCTATTACCAGCATGAAGCATTGGGAACTGGTCATGCAATTTATTGTGCGGAACCATCCCTGGATGGTAAAGTAGTTGTTGCTTTCGCAGATACTCTTTTTAAAGCTGATTTCAAATTGGATGATGAGTCGGATAGTGTTATCTGGGTTCAACAAGTTGATGATCCATCTGCTTTTGGTGTTGTTAAGCTTAATGGAGAGGGAGAGATTACCGATTTTGTTGAAAAGCCAAAGGATTTTGTATCTGACCTTGCCATTATTGGGATTTACTATTTTAAAAATGGCTCTAACCTTAAGTCCGAATTAAAATATCTTCTCGATAACAAAGTGGTTGTAAATGGAGAGTATCAGCTGACTGATGCCCTTGAAAACATGAAAAACAAGGGGTTGAAATTCAAGCCAGGACAGGTGAAGGAATGGATGGATTGCGGGAACAAAGATGCAACTGTTCACACGAATCAACGTATCCTCGAATATCATAAAGACGATGAGCTAGTTTGCCCCAGTTCTCAAAATATAAACTCTGTTATTATTCCCCCCTGTTACATTGGAAAAAATGTAAGAATTGAGAATTCTGTTATTGGACCGCATGTATCTGTTGGGGCCAATACGGTAGTGAATAATTCATTAGTTCGCAATACAATTATTCAACGCAATTCTAAAATCGAGAACCTAAATGTGGAGAATTCAATGATTGGAAATCATGTTGACATTGTTGGGGACGTTACGGAATTGAGTGTTGGGGATTTTGCGACGCTTTCAAAATAATAGTTGATGAAGCTTGGAAATAATATTTGTTGGGTTGCATTACTCGGGGCCGGTTTGTTGATTGGTCAGCCTGACTGTAAGGCAGAATTGGGAATAGCACCTCAGAAGAAGGAGCAGAAAGATCGTAAGCAAATTAAGCTTACCGAGCAGCAACAGCTCGAATTTGATTATGCTTTTGCAGAGGCTGAGAAAACAAGGATATTGGGAGATATTAAGAAGGCAATTTCCTGGTATGCAACTTGCTTGAAAATAGATCCTAACAGTGCTGTTGTTCGATATGAGCTGGCCAATATCTATATGGCCCAGGAGAATTTCAACAGCGCTTTGGAGCTTGCCAGAAATGCTGTAGCTCTTCAGCCCAAAAATCTATGGTACCAAATACAACTCGCCAAAATCTATCAGAAGAAGGGGATGATTGATCATGCTTGTGATGTGTACGACCAATTGATTGAATACTTCCCTGATCGTAACGATTTTTATTATTTCCAGGCTGCACTCTATGCTTCCATCGAGAAAAGAGAGGAAGCAATTGAAGTATACAACCGTTTAGAAAAGAAAATCGGTATTACTGAAGCTGTTTCTCTCGAAAAGGAGGGACTGTACATCGCCATGGGCAAACGGAAGTTAGCCTACAATGAACTGCAAAAACTAATTCGGGAGTTTCCCCGTAAGGCCGAATTATATGGTTTGTTGGCGGATTTGTATCTTGAGGATGGCCAGGACGATAAAGCCTTTAAATTGTATGAGAAGATTTTAAAATTGGATCCTCAAAACGGCTTGGTTCATTTTTATTTGTCTCAATACTACTACAAAAAAGGGGACATGGATCTTTTTTACGAAGAGATTCAAATAGCTTTTAAAAATTCAGGTGTAGAGGTTGATCAAAAAATTCAATACCTGATTTCTTCGCTTATGCAATCTGGCAAAGCTACACTAACCGATGACCAGATAAAAAGTTTATTGGATATTTTGGTTGAAATGCATGATCAGAATGCTCGAGTACATGCTTTGTATGCTGATTTTCTGCGAAAATCGAAGGATAATGAAGGAGCACGAAAGCATTTGTGGAAAGTACTTGAGCAGGAAAAGGGGAACTATGTGGTTTGGGAGGAACTATTACTTATAGAGAATGAGTTGCTTGATTTTGAAAAAATGTATACCGAAAGCAACGAAGCCTTGAAATATTTTCCCGGACAGCCTCTTTTGTACATGTTTAATGGTGTAGCTGCCCTACAGTTGAAAAAATACAAAGAAGCAGCACATAGTCTAAAGGCTGGCATTGATTACATTGGAGACAATATTCCAATGAGAGTTCAATTCCTGTCCTATTTAGGGGAAGCCTATTTTCAAATGGGTGATTCAGAAAAAGCCTACGAAGCCTTTGAGGAGGTTTTGCTTTTTGATCCCGACAATGTAATGGTACTGAACAATTACAGTTACTATCTTTCCTTGCACGGAGAGAATTTAAAGAAAGCAGAAGAAATGAGTTCTCGTTGCGTTGAGATGGAAGGAACCAATTCTACTTACCTGGATACTCATGCCTGGGTTTTGTATCAACGCGGACGTTTTTCTGAAGCAAAAAGAATAATGGAAAGAGCTCTCAGCAATGGAGGACGGGAGTCTGCTGTTATTGTTGAGCATTATGGAGATATTCTGTTCCAGTTAGGTGAAAAGGACAAAGCTTTGGAAGAATGGAAAAAAGCGGAAGGAATGGGAAGCGATTCACAATCCTTAGCTGAAAAAGTAAAAACCGGGACTATTCCTGAAGTAGATAAGAAAAATGATAAGTAAACACTTTCGAAAAATAATGATAAGTGGGGCGATTATTTTTATCGCCCTTCTTCAATTCTCTTGTAAGCCCGGTTATGAATTAGGAACTACCCTTGCTAAACCTATTAGTGATAATAAATTGTACCATCGTTTGGTGGACAATAGTTTGGATTACAACACGCTCTATGTAAAGAGATTTAGTGCAAACTATTCCATTGATGGCCTGAAGAAGAGTTTTAAAGGATCCATGAAAATCCAAAAGGACAGTATCATCTGGATACAGATGAGTGCTCCTATCGTTGGTGAGGTTGCCAGAGTACTGATCACGCCTGATTCGGTAAAATTTATCAATCGGTTGAAGAAGGAGTATTTTGTAGGGGATTTTGAGTATCTTAATGAAGCCTTAAAAATTGATCTTGATTTTGAGACCATTCAAAGTGTTTTAACGAACTCTGTATTTGAATATTGTAAAGAGGATAATCGTTCCTTTATCAGGAATTTCAAGGGAAAGGTTGTGGATAATAAATATGTTTTTATCTCTTCACGTGCTTCCAAAATAAACCGGAAAATTAAAAAGGATAAAACGAAGAAACTCAATCATATTAACTATCAACGCTTCGAAATTGATCCTTCGATATACAGAATAACCGATGTATTCGTTCGACAATTTGATGAGCCGAGAAGTCTTCTCATTAAATATTCTGATTTTAAAGATTTTGATGAGCAGAAATTCCCTCAACAACTTCAATTTGATGTTCGGGATGCGAAACATTTACTATCTTGTAAAATTAAATTTAACAAGATCATTTACGATCAAAAGTTAAAATACTCTTTTAGAATATCTAGTAAGTTTAAAAAGATTGATTAGTGTAATATGCCAGGATTTGGAAGAAGATTTTTGATAGCGTTTTCGTTTGCCTTTTATTTGCTCTTTATTAGTGGTTTCATTGGGAGTGCTCAAACCAATTTATCTGCTTTACGGAAACAAAAAGCACAAAATGAAAAAGATATTGCTTACACCAACAGTCTTCTTAAAAACACTCTTAAAAACCACGAATTTAATCTTAGTCGCTTAATTCTTCTGAAGCAAAAAATAAAATCACGGGAAGGTCTTATTAATTCAATCGAACGTGAAATTGCAGCAGTTGACTCCCGAATTTTAAATACAAGAAAGGAGATTTCGAGTCATGAAGCTTATTTGGCCAAATTAAAAAAGCACTATGCCAAATGCATATACTATGCGAACAAGCATCGCAATTCGTACGAGAAATTAATGTTTATTTTCTCCTCAAAAGATTTTAACCAAGCTTACCGCAGACTAAAATATCTTCAGCAGTACTCTAATTTTACCACCCTTCAAGGTAAGGAGATTATAGCGACCAGGGATTCCCTGAATGGTAAGTTGAAACTTCTTAATAATAGCAGGCAGGAGAAGAAAGACCTGCTGTCTCAAAAAACAGAGGAAACTCTTCAGCTGAGCCAGGAGAAGAACCAACATACAAAGGTTATTACTCAATTGCAGAAAAAAGAGCGAAAGTTACGCAAAGAGTTGGCTAACCAGCAAAAAGTGGCGAAACGGCTTCAAAAATCTATCCAGAAAATTATTAAACGTGAAGCCGAATTGGCGGCCAAAAAGAAGGCTGGCTCCGGCAAATTTTCGCTTACTCCGGAGGAGAAATTAGTTTCTGACAGTTTTGGAAAAAACAAGGGGACCTTGCCCTGGCCCACACGAACGGGTTTTATTTCAGAATATTTTGGAGAGCATCCCCATCCTATATTGAAGCATGTTAAGGTTCGAAATGATGGAATAAATATTACAACGGAACCACATTCGGCTTGTCTTTCTGTTTTTCAGGGAACTGTAACTCATATCCTTCCTATGCCCGGTTTAAATACGGTAGTTATTATTCGGCATGGTGAGTTTTTTTCAGTATATTCTAATCTTACAGCAGTTACAATAAAAAAGGGAGAGCAGGTTGCTGCAAAGCAAAAAATTGGAACTGTTTATACCAACAATAGTAAAGGAGAAACTGTATTAAAATTCCAATTGTGGAAGGGGAGTACGAAACTGAATCCGGCAAAATGGTTAACTCATAATTAATGGTAGTACGTATCCTTTTGGTATGGAAAGTCGTTACGATATACTCTTACAAAAACTGGATCGTTTTATCCGGAGGTACTATAAAAATCAAATAATCAAAGGATTTTTATTGGGTGCTGCTATTCTTATCTCCTATTTTTTGCTGGTTACCTTTACTGAGTATAAAATCTACTTCTCCGTTTCGATACGTACTGTACTGTTTTTTCTGGGCGCAGGTTTATTCTTAGGTGTGATTATTTTCTTGATGTTGATCCCTTTGTTGAAACTGTTTCGGCTTACTTCTACTATCTCTCATAAACAGGCTGCAGAAATTATTTCGAATCATTTTCCTCATTTAAATGATCAACTACTTAATACATTGGAGCTAGGGGAAAAAGCCCGGCTTTCCAATGAAACAGCAGATCTTATAATAGCCAGTATTAATCAACGTGTTGATAAGATTCAGCTTTTGCCGTTTCAGAATGCAATAAATTTTCGAGATAATCGAAAATATTTGAAATACCTAATTCCTCCTCTCTTGCTATTGGTTCTGATTTTCTTTCTTAAACCTGGTATTTTTACCAGCAGTGGAGAAAGATTGATTCATTACAGAAAGAAGTTTGATGTACCAGTCCCCTTTGTTTTTCAATTGCAAAACGATTCGCTGGAGGTGGAAAAAGGAGGTGATTTCGTTTTAAATATGGAACTAATGGGAGATTATATCCCCGATGAAGTTTATTGTTGCTATGGGGATACCCGCTTCCTGATGAATAGCTCCCAGGGCAATCACTTTACCTATACCTTTCGGAGTTTGAATAATTCTGTTGACTTCTATTTTCAAACCGGAAAGTTCCGATCTAAAACACAGACAATAACCGTTATCAATTTACCCTCTATTAACGAGTTCACCGTAAAGATTAAGCCCCCGGCATATACTGGACAGAAACCACTTTTGGAAAGAAATTTGGGTGATTTATCCATTCCTCTGGGATCTGATTTAACATGGTATTTTAAGGCTCAGGAATTAGATAGTTTGGCCATCTGCTTTGAGCAACCGGATACATTAATCCAGGCTGACAACAAATTGGGTGTTTTTGATGTACGCTATGTGGTGCAGAATTCTTCGAACTATCAGATTTTGATCAGTAATTCCCGTTTCAATAGATATAAATTGGTAAAGTATCACCTGAATGTAATTCGCGATCAATATCCGGAGATAAAAATTGTTACAATGCCTGATAGTTTGCGACCAACTGCTTTCTATTACAAAGGTATAATTACTGATGATTATGGTTTCAGCGATTTGAGGTTTAAGTATTCCATAGACCACGGTAAGGAGCAGAGCATACCCATACCATTCAGGAAAAATATGCAGGGACAGGAATTCTATTTTGCTTTTGACTTTGCCAGTTTGGATATAAAGGAGGGCACAACAGTTCACTACTATTTTGAGGTGAAGGATAATGATGGTATCCATGGTCCTAAAAGTTCTAAAACTCAAAGCCTCAATTTTCTTCGCTTTTCGGCCAAACAACTTTACGATCTGGAGGAGACCATTCAAGATAGTTTAAATGTAAAAATGGAGAAGAGTGTTGAGTTGAGCCGATCTATACAGAAAGATATTTTGAGACTTCAAGAGAATCAAATACAAAATCCGGGAGATGAATGGCAACGACAACAAATGTTCCAAGAGATTCAGGAAAAGCGTAATCAACTGGAAGATTTACTGAATGAAATTCGAAAGGAAAATCAGGAGCGAAATCAATTGGAAAATTCCTTTGGAAGTAGGGATTCTCTTCTCCTGGACAAGCAAAAGCAGATTGAGGATTTGCTTTCGAAAGTAATGGACGAAGAAATGCAGCAATTGATGGAGGAGTTTAATCAGCTGCAACAAGATTTTGATTCCGAAAAACTGAATAAGTTAAGTGAGCAACTAAAGTTGTCTTTTAGTGATTTGAACCGGCAAATGGACAGGAATCTGGAACTGCTTAAACGTCATGAGATGGAGGGGCAGTTTAAAAAATTAGCCAATCGACTTGAACAATTGTCCGAAAGGCATAAGGAGTTGTCCGATTCGGTGATGGATAAAAATCGTGATGAGAAAAAGAATTTGGAGGAGGAGCTAAAACAACTGAAAGAGAGTCAGGAGGATTACCAGAAGCTAATAGAGAGGAACGAAGATCTGAAACAACCATTTTCAATGGATGATCTTAATCCGGACTTCGGAGAGATCAAAAAAATGATGGATCAGTCCCGTGAATTGTTGCAAAGTAGGGAGGAGAAGAAAGCTTCACGGAATATGAAAAAGACGGCTCAAAACATCAAAAAGCTTGCCTCTCGTTTGAATTCTTCCCTGGAAAAAGCTGTAAGCGCTCAAGTATCAGTGGATATTGATGCATTAATGCGTTTGTTGACCAATCTGATAAATTTTTCCTTTGATCAGGAAGATTTGATAGCTGCGTTGAAAGTTGTTGACTATCGTGATCCCCGGTACCAGGAAATCAACCAGCAACAATCTTTTCAGCAGGAGAAATATAAATTACTTCAGGATTCTCTGCTGCAGCTTTCTGCACGAACGCCTCAAATTGCAGTGGCATTAGGTCCCCATATTTTTGATATAGAATCTGACTTGAAGGAAATTCTTGATTTTTTTCAGGAGAGGCAAAAGCATCGTGCTCTGGTGAAGCAACAGGAGGTTTTAACCCAAACCAACGATCTGGCGGTATTGCTTTCCGAAGTTTTAAGGAATCTTCTGAATCAAATGGCCAATGCTATGCCAGGGGACCAAATGGGAGACCGGAAAGGCCCTCCAATGCCTTCTCTGAGTGGTATGAAGCAGCAACAGCAATCTCTTAAAGATCAATTACAGAAAATGATTCAGGAGATGAAGAAAGGGGGAGGAAAAAGCGGACGAAACCAAAGATTGTCCAAAATGTTAAAACATCAGGAAATGTTTCGGAAGTCGATGAAGGAATTGCTTCAAAAAGGGGGCGTTTCTAATGGCACCGAAATGATTTTAAAAGATGTTATGAAAATGATTGACCAGACAGAAAGAGAAATTGCAAATTTTTCTATAAATTCGAATACACTTTTCAGACAGAACCGAATTCTTACTCGATTATTGGAAGCTGAAAATGCTGAAAAACAAAAAGGAATGGAGCAGAAAAGGGAGAGTCGGGAAGGAAATAATTATAAATTAAGTAACCCTAAGGAGTTATTTGAGTATAAAAGAGTACGAATTAATTATAACGATAATTTTTATCAATCTAATGTTAAGTTATTGGATTATTACAATAAGTTATATTTAGATTATATGATTAAGTTGAATAATGACTAATTGTGAAAAATTGTTAGAATTTCCATCCGAGTTAGAAAATATTAGCCGAGTAGAAAAGCTAATAGATGAAATCTCCGTAACCCATAATCTGAGTTCTGAAATTTATGGGAAAATTTCTGTTGCCATAATTGAAGCAGTGAATAACGCCATTTTACATGGTAATAAATTGGATACTTCAAAAAAGGTCAGAATAGAATACAATATAGAGGAGGATTATATCAATTTCGCTGTAGAGGATGAAGGAATCGGATTCGATTTCCAGAACATACCGGATCCTACTTTGCCTGAGAATATTGAGAAAACTCACGGGCGAGGGATTTTTTTAATGAATCACCTTGCTGATGGGATTGAGTTTAATGAGAATGGTGCTTTAGTGGAAATGAAATTTAAATTGGAATAGATTGGAAATACTTTTTAATGCCGAGGAGATAGAAATGCCCGCGGTTGATCAGGAGCGAATTCGCAGATGGATCAATCGCGTTGTTGTTCTAAATGGTTGTGAAACTGGAGAGATCAACTACATCTTTTGTTCCGATGATTACTTGTTAAAAATCAATCGGGAATATTTGAATCACGATTACTACACAGACATTATTACTTTTGATTACGTTCAGGATCAGGTGATTTCAGGGGATTTGTTTATTAGCCTGGATACGATTCGAGACAATGCGGATTACTACAAGGTATCCTTCGATGAAGAATTGCATCGTGTAATTATCCATGGAGTTTTGCACCTTTTAGGGATTGATGATAAAACCGATGAAGATCAGGAAATAATGACCCAAAAGGAGAACGAATCATTAGCATTACTTTCCGAGATTGATTAAATTTGTGAAATTTTTTAAGTTATTGGATTGGTTATCAGTAATATAAGAAACTTTTCCGGGTTTTTATATTGTTGATTTACAGTTTGTTATCTGATTTTTTGCATTATATTTGCAGGAAAGGAATTTAGAATTTGAAAATCTTATAATATATGTTGCCAGAATACGATGTAATTGTTGTGGGAGCCGGTCATGCCGGTTGTGAAGCGGCAACTGCTGCAGCCAACCTGGGATCCTCTACGCTTTTGATTACAATGGATATGAACAAAATTGCTCAAATGTCCTGTAATCCTGCCATGGGAGGGATCGCTAAGGGCCAAATTGTTCGGGAATTGGATGCTTTGGGAGGCTATACCGGGATTGTAACCGATCGTTCCTCCATTCAGTTCAGAATGCTGAATCGCTCTAAAGGACCAGCTATGTGGAGTCCCCGTGCTCAGTGTGACCGTATGGTTTTTTCTGCTGAATGGCGCAAAGTTGTGGAGAATACCGATAATCTTGATTTGTGGCAGGATTCTGTAACCGAAGTTTTGATTGAGGAGGGGAGAGCCTGTGGTGTGAAAACCAGTTTGGGAATCGAAATTCGTTCAAAAAAGGTGATTCTTACCAATGGAACTTTTTTGAATGGATTGATGCATATTGGACGCAAACAACAAGAAGGGGGGCGTTCTGCCGAACCAGCATCACTGGGTATAAGTGAACAGTTGAGCTCCATCGGGTTTGAAGTGGGACGAATGAAGACGGGAACTCCTGCGCGTTTGGATGCTCGCAGTATTGATTTTTCGGTTATGCGAGAACAGGATGGGGAGGAATGCTTCTATCAGTTTTCCTATTTGAATAATCATGTGGAACGAAAACTGAAACAACGTCCCTGTTATATTGTTTATACTAACCCGGAGGTTCATGCCCAGCTGGAGGAAGGTTTTGAAGATTCACCCATGTACAATGGGACGATTCAAAGTACCGGACCAAGATATTGCCCTAGTATCGAATCCAAATTAACTACTTTTGCTGAAAAGAAGGAGCATTTGTTGTTTTTGGAACCGGAAGGAGAGGATACAAATGAGTATTATATTAATGGATTTTCGTCGTCACTTCCATGGGATGTTCAATTGAAAGCTTTAAGGAAAGTACCCGGCTTGGAGAATGTTAAAATGTATCGGCCGGGTTATGCCATCGAGTACGATTACTTTGCACCTACTCAGTTGTATCACACTCTGGAAACAAAGTTGGTTCCCAATCTTTATTTTGCAGGGCAGATTAACGGAACCACCGGGTACGAGGAAGCTGGAGCACAAGGGATGATTGCCGGTATCAATGCACATCAAGCCCTCAATGATATGCCCAAGTTCGTACTGAAAAGGGACGAAGCATACATTGGCGTACTTATAGATGATTTGGTGACCAAAGGAGTGGATGAACCATACCGAATGTTTACTTCTCGTGCAGAATACCGTATTTTATTGCGGCAAGATGATGCCGATGTTCGTTTGACCGAGAAGGCCTACCACCTTGGGTTGGCAACACAGGAGCGTCTCGATTTGTTGAAGGAGAAGATTCAATACCGGGATGATCTTGTGAAATTCTGTCGGGAATTTAGTATTAAACCTCAATTTATCAATCCGGTTCTTGATCGTTTGGGTACTTCACCTTTGAAGCAGGGGGTAAAATTGGTGGATGTGATTTTACGTCCCCAGGTACATATCTCTGATCTGTTGGAAGACATCCGTCCGTTGAAAGAGGAGGTGGATAAAATATCCAATCGTAAGGAAGAGATTATTGAGGCCGCTGAGGTTTTAATTAAATATAGCGGATACATCGATCGGGAAAGATTAATCGCGGATAAGTTGACCCGTTTGGAAAATATAAATATTAATGGGCGTTTTGATTACCCAACTATCAAATCCTTGTCAACTGAGGCTCGTCAAAAACTGGAGAAGATACAGCCCCAAACGATAGGGCAGGCTTCTCGAATATCGGGGGTCAATCCTTCCGATATTAACGTTCTTTTAGTGTTGATGGGGCGATAATGTTCCACGTGGAACAAAGGGGTTGTTGCCCCTTAAAAAGGCTTTAGAAGGCTCGAAAATTGATTCTTTTCCACCAGGGAAAGAATCAATTTCGAGCCATTTTTGTAAATGGAGCCGTCAATTTTTTGTAACTTGTTTCTTAAAATATTTGGTTATGCAGCAAAACAAATATACCATTGATGGCCACATTGTAGATGTAGTGGCCCGGAGGATTTTTAAAGGGGAAATTACCGTAGAGGAGGGAAGGATTCTATCGATTTGCGAGAAGGAAGTTGTTCCTGACAGATTTCTTATGCCAGGACTTGTGGATTCACATGTCCATATCGAAAGTTCTCTGCTTATTCCAAGTCAGTTTGCCCCTCTTGTTGTTCGGCAAGGAACGCTTTCGGTAGTTACCGACCCTCATGAAATTGCCAATGTGCTGGGTGAAATTGGGGTCGATTTCATGATTAATGATGCCAAAAATACACCCTTGGAGATTCGTTTCGGGGTTCCCTCTTGTGTGCCTGCAACCAAACATGAAACCTCAGGCTTTGTTCTTGATAGTAATGTCGTGGAGAGTTTGCTAAAAAGGGAGGAAGTAGTTTGTTTGGCAGAGGTGATGGATTTTATGGGAGTGGTGAATGATGACCTGGAGGTTTGCAAGAAGATTGTTGCCTGTAAAAAATTAGGGAAAAAGGTGGATGGTCATGCTCCTGGCTTGAAAGGAGAAGAACTTCGGAAATATGCCGCAGCAGGAGTTTCTGCCGACCATGAGTGCTCTACCTTGGAGGAGGCTTTAGAGAAGATTGCATTGGGGATGATGATTCAGATTCGAGAGGGGAGTGCAGCAAAAGATTTTGATGCCTTGCACACTTTAATCGATTCTCATCCTGACAGGGTAATGCTCTGTACGGATGATGCCCATCCGGATGAGTTGCTGAAGCAGGGTCATATCAATAAACTGATTCGAAAAGGGCTGAAAAAGGGCTTGGATTTGTTTAATTTACTTCGTGCCGCCAGCTACAATTCTGTACAGCATTACGGATTGGATTTGGGAATGCTCCAGGTTGGGGATTCAGCAGATTTTATTGTGGTTGATTCCCCGGAAGATTTTAATGTGCAGGAAGCCTACCGAAAGGGAAGGTGTTTGTTTTCTAAAGGGGAGGTCTTGTTCGGGAGCCAAAATGATATTATTCTGAATAATTTTAGTCGTAAGCCGATTGCTTTGGAAGATATTCAGGTGAAGGCCGAGCCAGGTAAAGTTCGCACCATTCTTGTAAGTGATGGTGATTTGATTACCGGAGAGGTTTTAATGGAACCGAAGATCGAGGAGGGAATAGTTGTTCCGGATCCCGAACGGGATTTGTTGAAGATTGTAGTCATGAGTCGTTACGACAATGGAGAACCTGTTGTTGGATTTGTAAAGGGGTTTGGTTTCTCTGAAGGAGCTATTGCCGAAAGTATTGCTCACGATAGTCACAATATTATTGCAGTTGGTGCCTCGGACGAGGAGTTGAAGAATGCTTTGAACACTTTAATTGATTTGAAAGGGGGGATTGTTGCGGTAAAAGGGAAGGAGACTCAATCCTTGAAGCTGGATGTTGCCGGGTTGATGTCTAGTTTGCCAGCATCTCAGGTAGTGCAGGAATTTCAGGAATTGAAATGTTTTGTTGAGCAATTGGGGTCCTCATTTCATGCTCCGTTTATGACTCTTGCTTTTATGTCGCTACTGGTGATCCCTAAATTGAAACTATCGGATAAAGGAATATTTGACGTTGATGAATTCCAAGTGGTGAGCTTGTTTAAAAGCTAAAATACCATAAAAAATCATTACTTTTAATTCCGGATAAGGTTAAATATTTTTAGATTGAAAAACGGAAACAAGCATATTGAATATTTGAAAACCCTGGTTGCATCTCTTCCCGAGGAGCCCGGGGTTTATCAGTTCTTTGACGAGCAGGAAAAGATTATATATGTCGGAAAAGCCAAACGGTTAAAGAGACGAGTCGCTTCCTATTTTAACAAGGTTCATGATAGTGCCAAAACCAATATCATGGTACGGCGCATTGCGGATATTAAGCATTTGGTGGTAGATAGCGAGGAGGATGCTTTGCTTCTGGAGAACAACCTGATCAAAAAGCATCAACCACGATACAATGTACTGCTAAAGGACGATAAAACCTATCCCTGGATTTGTATCAAGAAGGAACCTTTTCCCAAGGTGTTTTTCACGAGGAATTTGATAAAGGATGGCTCCGAATATTTTGGTCCCTATACCAATGTAAGAATGGTGCGCACGATTATGGATATGCTTCGGACCATCTATAAAATCCGAACCTGTAACCTCCAATTGTCTACCAAAAACATTCAGCAAAAGAAATTCAAAGTTTGTTTGGAATATCATATTGGAAACTGTAAAGCTCCTTGCGTTGGGGCGGAGATGGAGGAGGAATACAATCAAACGATTTCTGATATACGTAATATTTTAAAGGGAAATATTCGGACTGTAACGCAATATCTAAAAGATCAGATGATGGTGTTTGCAGAAGAATATAAGTTTGAAGAAGCACAGGAGATAAAGGAGAAGCTTGCCTTGTTGGAAAAGTACCAAAGTAAGTCTACCATTGTGAATGCCTCCATTAATAATGTGGATGTTTTTTCCATTATCACGGATGATAAATGTGGCTATGTCAACTTCCTTAAAGTTGTTAATGGCTCCATTATTCAGGCGCACACAATGGAGTTGAAGAAGAAATTGGACGAGAGCACCGAGGAGTTGCTGCAGTTGGCAATTGCGGAAATACGGCAGAAATTTTTTAGTACGGCTAAGGAAATACTGATTCCTTTTCCTATGGATTTGTCAATTGAAGGGGTTGGTTTTACCGTTCCCCAAAGAGGGGATAAGAAGCGTTTGCTGGATTTGTCTACTCGAAATGTAATGTATTTCCGTCAGGAAAAATTGAAGCAGATGGAGAAATTGCAGCCAGGGCGTCATACCGAAAGGGTCCTTTTAGGTCTCAAAAAGGATTTACGATTGACAGAGCTTCCTGTGCATATCGAATGTTTTGATAACTCCAATATACAGGGAGAGCATCCTGTTGCCTCCTGCGTGGTTTTTCGTGATACCAAACCTTACAAGAAAGACTATCGTCATTTTAATATCAAAACTGTAGTTGGGGCCAATGATTTTGCCTCTATGGAGGAGATTATTTATCGTCGGTACAAGCGTCTGGTGGAGGATGGTCATTCCTTGCCTCAGTTGATTGTTATTGATGGGGGGAAAGGTCAATTGGGAGCTGCGTTGAACAGTTTGGGGAAACTGGATTTGAGAGGAAAGATTTCTGTAGTTGGTATCGCCAAAAAGTTAGAGGAAATTTATTTCCCTGGAGATCCCTATCCTCTTTGTTTGGATAAGAATTCCGAATCTCTAAAAGTAATACAGCATTTGCGGAACGAGGCTCACCGTTTTGGGATTACATTTCACCGGCAGAAAAGATCCAAGGCTTTCATTAAATCAGAATTGGATCAGATTTCCGGGATTGGACCCAAGACCGTTCAAAAGTTACTGGAGAAGTTTAAATCGGTAAAGAATGTGAAAAAATCCTCTCTGGAAGAGTTGACAGATCTTCTTGGAAAATCAAAGGGCTTAATTGTCTATGAATATGTGAAATCACATCTTTCAGATAAATAAAAGAATAAGAAATAAGAGGGGGACGATCAATTCCCTCTTATTTCTTATAAATATTTTGTTTGATAATACTTCTAATTGAATAGGAACCTATGAAAGTCCTTTCAGAAGCTGATCTGGAGAGATATCGTTAAAGTATTCCTTTAAATTTATTGAAGCAATTCGTTCCTCAATTTTCTGTAAATCGTGAGGAGTATTCTCAAATTGGTTTTTAAATTCTTCAATTTTTTCAGGGAGAATGCAATTGCCCAATAGTTCCATTTTTTGAATGATTCCTTTCTCAACCCAAAGTTGTACTTCCAGAATTTTTCCGGCAGGAGTTTGAATAAGTTTTTCGAAATTGTACTTTGGGGAGTATCCAAAATTCCACTCCCAGGTATCGTATTTGGATTCCACAAGTTTCTGGATGTTTATCTGGTCTTCTGGACTTAGATGATACAATTTGGAATTGGTCGTGGTTGTAAGAATGTGGTTCAGGATTTGTTCAGCCAGTTGTTTTAATTCCACAGGGACAGAAAGATGTTCACAAATATTGGTTACACGACTTCTGATGGAGCGTATGGCCTTATCCTTAAACTTAAGAGGGTTTACCTTGAGGAGTTTGTTTAAGCGGTTTAAATCGCTTGAAAAAAGCATTGTTCCGTGTTGCATGACCTTATTCTTGTATACGTGACAGGCATTACCCGAGAATTTTTTTCCGTCTATGGTCAGGTCGTTTCTTCCTTCAAACTTTGCTTTTACTCCCAGTTGATTTAATACCTCTAAAATGGGTTGAGTATGTTTCCTGAAATTGACCAATTCCCCCTTGTTGCCTTTCAGAATAAAACAGTAATTGAGGTTTCCCATATCGTGAAATACTGTTCCACCTCCCGAAAGGCGACGGACTACTTTTACCCTCTGATTTTTTACTTCGGTGAGGTTGATTTCGGCAAGGGTGTTTTGGTGTTTGCCTACAACAATAGAAGGTTCATTTTGATAGAGAAGGAAGAAATCATCATCAAAATTTTTTAGGAAATACTCCTCCATAGCGATGTTATAAGAAGTATCATTACTTTCACTTATGTAGCACAGCATGGTAATTTCTTTTTTGTTTCCGATATACAAAGATGTTTATAATTTCTGAATTTCCCTTTATCGGGATTTGAACCTGAAGTAACTATTATAAGGGAAATGGAGACAGGAAGTGATTATTGGAAAGTAATTATCTTTGGGGAAATTGTTTTGTCATCAAAAATCCGATAAAAGAGTAGAATGAGAGTAGTAATACAACGAGTTAATGAGGCCTCGGTAAGCATCAACGGGACCTGTAAAAGCAGAATAGGCAAGGGGCTCATGATCCTTGTAGGAATTGAAAACGAAGACAGCACCGAGGATATTAACTGGCTTTGCAAAAAGATATGTAACCTTCGAATTTTCGATGATGAAGAGGGGGTTATGAATCGTTCTGTTGTAGATGTGCGGGGAGAGATACTGGCCATAAGCCAGTTTACACTTCATGCCAGGACCAAGAAAGGCAATCGTCCTTCCTACATCAATGCCGCAAAGCCCGATGTTTCAATTCCCCTTTACAATCAATTTGTAGGACAACTGGAGCAGGAGTTGGGGCAAGAGGTTGGAACCGGAGAATTTGGGGCTGAAATGCAGGTGGCCCTGGTCAATGACGGACCGGTAACCATTATCATTGATACTAAAAACAAGGAATAAATTGATATTCTATGGAGAGAAAAGAGATATCGATTGCTGAAGCTCAAACTATGGTGGATGCCTGGATTAAGGAATATGGGGTACGTTATTTTAATGAGTTAACCAATATGGCAATTCTTACCGAAGAGGTGGGAGAGGTGGCCCGTTTGATTTCGCGAAAATATGGAGAGCAGTCTTTCCGTGAAAAGGATCGGAATAAAGATTTGGGAGACGAGATGGCAGATGTACTTTGGGTGTTAATTTGCCTGGCCAACCAGACCGGAGTGGATTTGACTGAGGCATTTCGCAAAAATATCGAGAAGAAGAGTACCAGGGATGCTACACGTCACAAAAATAACGACAGACTCAAATAGGGATTAACTTCCTAGAAATTAAAAAATAAGGAATATTTATTGTAATTTTGTGGTCTTCGAATTGTTTGGAGGAGGTCGTTTATGGCCTCTTTCTTGTTTAAAATCATACGGGAAACGTCTCGTATCTGGTTAAATTTTATTTATTTACATTATGAAAAAAGACATTTTAGAGATCTTGAAAGGGTACAAACTGGATCTGAATGATGAGTTTGTAGGCAAGGAAGTTCAGGCGATCATCAAGGCTGATTACGATTCTTTGTATACCCTGGAGAATTTAAAGAAGTGCTTTTCGTTGATTGATCTGACGACCTTGAATTCGACAGATACACATGCAAGAGCTAAAAGCTTCGCAGAAAATGTAAATAACTTCCAGAATGATTTTGACATGCCAAATGTGGCTGCTATCTGCGTGTATCCTTCACAGGTAGCTACATTAAATGAAAACTTAAAAGCGGAAGGCGTGAATATCGCTTCCGTGGCCGGTGTTTTCCCATCCTCACAATCATACATCGAAGTTAAAGCATTGGAGTGTAAGATGGCGGTGGAAAAAGGAGCAGATGAGATCGATATTGTGATTTCTGTAGGTTCTTTCCTCGAAGGTGATTACCAAACGGTGTACGATGAAATTGTAGCTCAAAAAGAGGCCTGTGGAAAAGCTCACCTGAAAGTAATTCTTGAAACCGGAGAACTGAAAACAGCTCAGCAAATTCGTGTAGCTTCATTGATTGCAATGGAAGCTGGTGCTGATTTTATTAAGACTTCAACAGGGAAAGTACCTGTGAATGCTACCCTTGAGTCTGCTTACGTAATGACTCAGGCAATTCAGGAATTTTTTGAGAAAACCGGTAAAAAAATTGGTTTTAAACCAGCAGGTGGTATCTCAACAGGAAAGGATGCCATTGAATATTTGTCAGTAGTTCGTAACAATTTGGGAGAAGAGTGGCTGAACAATGAATACCTTCGCTATGGTGCTTCCAGTCTGGCAAATAACTTGCTTACTGATATCCGTAAATTGGAAACTGGTAGTGAGGAGCCTGTTAAGTATTTTTAAATTAAAATATTGATAGTAAACCCCGAAAAGAAAACTTTTCGGGGTTTTTTATTTTCTATAATTGTATGTTAAGTATTTTTTCGTACATTTATGCCTAAGCAAAAAAATAAACAAGTCAAACACCTTAGGTTATGTTAAGCGAACTTGCTCCCGAACAACTTATGACTCGGCTTCAGCAATTAGAGGTTGAGAATAAGAACCTACGCGCCAAACTGGAGCGAAAGCGGGGGGAAGAATTGATAGAGAATTCGAATATTATCAATTGCAATCAATTTCTTTCCGTCTTTAACGGTATCGAAGAGGCTATTTCTATAGTAGATGTTTATTTAAATTTACTAGCCGCCAATAATTGCCGTTTCGAAGGGATTTCAACCTCCCGAGAGGAAGCTATTGGGAAAAAGTGTTTCCAGGTATTTCATTCTCGAAAGGAACCCTGTAATGATTGCAAGGTTAAGGATGTTTTTACGTATGGGAAACCCCAAAAGTTTATTAAGAAGCTTGGTGCCGGAAAGGAAATAGTATATTCCGAAATGGTAGCCAATCCTGTTTTTAATGAAGAAGGTGATGTTGGAATGGTGGTTGTGGAGAATCGGGATGTAACCTCTTATCAAACGCTTTTAAATACCAAGGAGGAGAAAGAGAAATTGTATCGTCAGGTATTTGAATCAGCAGGCGATGCTTTTATCATTCATGACTGCAATGGTCGGATAATTGAATTTAGTTCCAAACTTTCGGCTTTACTTGGCTATTCAAATGAAGAGCTGGAGAAATTAAGTATTAAGGATATAGATGACTCCAATTATTCCAAACCCTTTCATGAGCGTTTTGAAGAATTGAAATTAGATGGGACTGCTGTTTTTGAAACACCTTTGATTACGAAGCATGGAAGTAGAATCCCGGTGGAGGTAAGTGCCAGCTTGATGGATTACAAAGCAGGGAAAGCTTGTTTTGCTGCCATTCGTGATATTGGTTTGCGTAAGAAAGCTGAAAGGAGACTTCGTGAAAGCGAAGGCAGATTTAGAAGTCTGGTAGAGAATTCTCCCGATTTGATAATGCAGTTTGATCGGGAATTTAGACATCTGTTTGTTAATTCAACTAGTAAAAGGCTTTTAGGTATTGCTCCAGAAGATTTTATTGGATTAACCCATGATGAGATGGGATTTCCTGAAGAAAATAGCAAACAGTGGGAGGAATGGATGCAGCAGGTGTTTGATGAGAGGAAGTCAAAGACTGTTGAATTCACCCTTCAAATGAATGGAGAAAAGCTGTATTTTGAATGGCGACTGATTCCGGAATTTACTACGGAGGGGAAAGTGGAAACATTACTAGCTGTTGCAAGAGATATAACCCAAAGAAGATTGGCCCAGAGGGATTTGGAGGAGAGTGAAACACGTTTGAAACTGGCCATGGATGGAGCATCTGAATCTTTGTGGGACTGGTATATCCTGGAACAGCGTATTGATTGTAATGATCAATGGTTTACGATGCTAGGATACCGGAGAGAGGATATTTTAAATTTGGGAAGTTTTACCCGCGATATCATTCATCCCGATGATCAGGAGAGAGTGAAAAAGGCATACCAGGATCATTTTAAGGGGAAAAGCGAAATTTTCGAGGTGGAACACCGGCTTCGTGCAGCTGATGGAACTTATTTATGGGTTCTGGAGAGGGGTAAGGTTGTGGAAAGAAATGAGCAGGGACGGGCAGTCAGGGCTCTGGGAACCTGCGTTAACATTACCGATCTTAAATCAATTCAAAGCAAGCTTCATGAGGCTGTAATAACAAAAGATAAATTTTTCTCCATAATCGCACACGATTTAAAGAACCCGTTTAATGCTTTACTGGGTTTCTCTGCATTGCTAAAGGATAATGGCGAAAGTATGGCTCCTGATCAATTTCAGGAATGTATCGACCTGATTCATTCGTCAGCTCATCAAGGCTACAACCTGCTCGAAAACTTGTTGGAATGGTCTCGCTCTCAGATGGGAAAAATTCAGCGAAATCCGGAACAGATTAATCTGGAGAATCTGCTAAAAACGAACATGGCTTTGCATGAGGCAAAGGCAATTGAGAAAAAAATAGAAATAAAACTGCATTCCAAAGTAAGAAACTATGCATACGCGGATGAGTATATGGTGGATACAGTTGTCCGAAATTTGCTTTCCAATGCTTTAAAATTTACTTATCCGGAAGGTAATGTGGATATCTATATGGATGAAGTAGGGGAGCAAATAAAAGTTGAAGTAAGAGATACTGGAATGGGCATTTCCGAAGAAAATATGGAGAAGTTATTCCGGCTGGATGCAGCATATACGCGCATGGGAACCAATGAGGAAATGGGCACTGGACTGGGATTGATTCTTTGCAAGGAGTTCATAAGCAGAAATAAGGGAGACATCGTGGTTGAAAGTGAAGTAGGTAAGGGGAGTAGTTTCATTTTTACTCTCCCTGTGGCCCGTTAGTATGGGCCATTACTTTCATTATGCCTATAACAATTATGCTATTTACTTCTTGATATAGTATATTCTACCATCGTTTCCAATGCAAGTTTGGTTTCCGAATCAGGAAAATCCTGCAGTATTGCCATCGCCTTTTCTTTATACTCGATCATTTTTTGACGTGTATATTCCAGTCCCCCCTTGTCCTTAACAAATTGAATCAATTCGTTAACTTTCTCTGAATTCTTATTGTGTTTTTTTACAATTCGAAGCATCCAGCGACGATCTGATGGAGTAACATTTTTTAGAACGGCAATTAGGGGAAGTGTCATTTTCTTCTCCTTAATATCGTTTCCTGTGGGCTTGCCAATATCCCCCTGTTTCTCATAATCAAAAAGATCATCCTTAATCTGAAACGCAATGCCAAGGTATTCACCGAAACGTTTCATCTTCAAACAGGTTGCTTCGTCGGCTCCGGCCGAAAGGGCACCCTGCCAGGTGCACGAGGCAATTAAGCTTGCCGTTTTTTTATGGATGATTTCAAAGTAAACCTCTTCGGTAATGTCCAATTTGCGAGATTTTTCAATCTGCAACAGTTCTCCTTCACTCATTTCACGAACTGCTTCCGAAACCACTTTTAAAAGCTCAAATTCATTGTTTTCCAACGCTAGTAGCAACCCTTTGGAGAGTAGGAAGTCACCAACCAGAACTGCTACCTTGGACTTCCACAAAGCATTGATAGAGAAGAAACCTCTGCGCTCGTAAGCTTCGTCTACAACATCATCGTGAATTAGGGTCGCCGTATGAAGGAGTTGAGTAAGTGCAGCAGCGGTATAAGTAGATTTTTGAACCTTTCCAGTCAATTGGGCCGTAAGAAATACGAGCATAGGGCGCATTTCTTTCCCTTTTCGCTTAATAATATAGTTATTGATAATATCCAGCAAGCGGATGCGACTCTTCATGGAGGCACGAAAAAATCCTTCGAATTCTTTCATCTCTTCCTTAATGGGAGCTTGTATAAGCTTGGTAGTTGGCTTTTTCAGTGTCATAGTTTTCAAAGGTAATAATTAAATTTAGACCACAAATACACTGTTTTTATTAAGACTTTAAATAAATTATCTAAGAAATGAGAAATTTAAATATTTCGATATGATTGCTTAGAACATTGTCGAATATATTTATATATTTGCATTTGATAATTTAACGTGTTTAATCTGAGTATATAATGAAAGTGAATGAATTGAATCCCGAGAAATTGGAGCGAGCTGCCAATATGCTCAAAGCTATTGCGCACCCAATGCGTATTGCTATCTTGGGCTATTTGGAAGATGGGAAAAAATTGACGGTAACTGAAATCCATGAATTGTTAAATATAGAGCAGTCTACAACTTCTCACCATTTGGGAATTTTGAAAGACAAAGGGGTTTTGTCTTCAAAACGTGAAGGAAAGAACACCTACTACTTCCTGAGACACTGCAGCCTTAGCAACATTGTCGATTGTGTTACCAAATGCACAATGGGATAAGAAAAACATTTGATGGACCAGTTGAGAAACTGGTCTTTCTTTATTATTGATGATTTTAGAAGAGGAGATAGATGGCGAAAATTAGATTGACCAAAGAGTTTCGGTTCGAAATGGCACATGCACTTTGGAATTACGACGGATTGTGTCGTAACATTCATGGACATTCCTACATACTGTACGTTACTGTTATTGGGGAGCCTATTTCAGATATCGCCGATCCCAAATTGGGTATGGTTATGGATTTTGGTGATTTGAAACAAATTGTGTGTGGTGAAATTGTGGATGTTTTGGACCATGCTATTGTTTTGAATAAGAGTACCCCTAACCTGGAGCAGTTAAACATTCCGCAAATGTTCGACCGTCATTTCTATGTGGACTATCAACCAACCTGTGAAAACATGATTGTTGATTTTGCCGAAAGAATAAAAAAACAGCTTCCGGAACGCATACAATTGCATTCCCTTAAATTACACGAGACAGCAAGTTCCTTTGCTGAGTGGTATGCCGCGGATAACGAATAAATCCATCAGGATAGCGATCAAACAATATTTTGATAGAAAACCCGAAAGTGATTTCGGGTTTTTTTTGTTTATATTGTAATTTTGTGTTAGTTAACAATTGATTATTTAAAATTCTATTATGCATTCATCCAGTTCAAATCCAGGTAAGAAGTTGTTTCTCTTGGACGCTTTTGCCTTGATCTACAGATCTTACTATGCTTTCATCAAAAACCCCAGATATTCGTCCAAAGGTTTAAATACATCCGCTATGTTGGGGTTCACCAATACCCTGATGGAGGTGCTGGAGAAGGAACAACCCTCGCATATTGCTGTGGTGTTCGATCCGGAGGGACCAACTTTTCGACATGAAATGTTCAAGGAGTACAAGGCTCAGCGTCCTCCCATGCCAGAGGACTTAAGAGCATCAATTCCTTACATCAAGCAAATAATCAAAGGTTTTAACATTCCGGAAGTAAGTGTTTCCGGTTTTGAGGCGGATGATGTGATCGGGACTTTGGCCAAGAAAGCCGAAAAGGAAGGATACACGGTTTACATGATGACCCCCGATAAGGATTATGCCCAGCTGGTATCTGAGAATATCTTCATGTACAAGCCCAAGCGATCGGGAAAAGAAGTAGAAGTACTAGGAATCCCTGAAGTAAAGGAAGTTTTTGGTGTAGATACCCCCGAACAGGTGATCGACATATTGGGTTTGATGGGCGATACAGCAGATAACATTCCGGGGTGTCCGGGAATTGGACCTAAAACTGCTCAAAAATTAATCGGAACCTACGGAAGCATCGAAGGCCTGTATGAGAATACTGAAAAATTAAAAGGGAAGCAGAAAGAAAAAGTGGAAGCCAATGAAGAGCAGGTGAAGTTTTCAAAAGTGCTTGCACGAATTGCACTGAATGCTCCCATAGATTTTAATGAAGATGAATATAAAATCATAGATATTAACAAAGAAGTGCTGACACCACTTTTTAAGGAATTAGAGTTTTTTACACTTGCTGAAAGAGTGTTTGCCAAATACGGAAAAGGGGAAAATGTTGAAAGCCCAGGGCAGGCCTCATTAACCGGCTCTGAGAGCTCTCTATCCAAAGCCATTGATACGGAGGAAAAAAAGGAAGAGATTCTCAGAGATTTAAGTCAAACAGAATGCAATTATTTTGTGGTTGATAATGAGGAGGTAAGAAGAGACTTGAAAGCTGATTTATGTGTGCAGAAAGAATTTGCTTTTAAATCAATTTTGAGTGATTCTGATCCGAACACTGCCCAACTGCTCGGTTTTGCTTTCTGTTTTAAAAAAAATGAGGCATACTATGTGCCCATTCCGCAAAATTTTGAGAAGGCCAAAAAAGTGGTGGAGGAGTTCCGGCATATTTTTCAGGATGAAAAGATTTTGAAAATTGCTCACGACATCAAAAAAGACTTGCTTATCTTTAAATGGTTTGGAATGGAGTTGCGAGGGCCGTTTTTCGATACCATGCTTGCTCATTATTTAATTCAACCCGAATTGAAACACGAGCTTTCCTATATCAGTCAATATGATTTGAACTATAAATTGATCGAGGAGGAGAAGAAAGGGAGAGGAAAAGCCCAGTTGAGTCTAATGATGGAGGATGATTCACAGCTTCGCGACAGAATGTGTGAAGAGGTGGATGTGATTATTCAATTGAAGGAGGTGCTGGAGGCACGAATGAAGGAGAACAAGCTGGATGAACTTTATGAAGAAGTGGAGATGCCTCTTGTTGAAATTCTAGCGGATATGGAATTCTACGGGGTTCGTATCGATGTGGATACCCTGAAGGATTATGCCGGTGAATTGAATGCAAAGGTGGCAACATTGGAGAAAGAGATTATCGATCTGGCAGGTCAGGATTTTAATGTGGCTTCACCGAAACAGTTGGGCGAAATTCTTTTTGATAAGCTTCAGTTGGATAGTAAGGCGAAAAAGACCAAATCGGGGCAGTATTCTACTTCCGAACCGGTATTGATGAAACTGAAAGGCAAGCATGAAATCATTGAAAAAATATTGGATTTCCGTTCTTTAAAGAAATTGATATCAACTTACGTTGAAGCTTTGCCAACCTATATCAATTCCAAATCAGGAAAGATTCATACATCATTTAACCAGGCAGAAGCTGCAACCGGTCGTTTGAGTTCCACCAATCCCAACCTGCAGAATATTCCAATCCGGACAGAGCAGGGGAGATACATTCGAAAGGCATTTGTTCCCTCCGACGAGGAGCATACATTTCTGTCGGCTGACTACTCCCAGGTGGAATTGCGTCTGATGGCCCATATGAGTCAGGATGAGCAAATGGTGGAAGCTTTTAACCAGAATGCAGACATCCATACTGCAACGGCTGCGAAAATATATAAGCTGGATGATGCCGATGTGACAAGAGAGATGCGTAACCGAGCCAAGACAGCAAACTTTGGTATCATATACGGTATTTCAGCCTGGGGCTTGGCGGAGCGATTGGACATTTCCCGTAAGGAGGGAAAAGAGCTGATTACAGGCTATTTTGAAACCTATCCAAGGGTCAAGGCCTTTATGGATGAAAGTGTGGAGATAGCGCGTAAAAATGAGTTTGTGGAGACCTTTATGGGGCGACGTCGCTACCTGAAGGACATTAACTCCAGTAATGCGATTGTGAGGGGAGTGGCCGAACGGAATGCCATTAATGCTCCTATCCAGGGATCGGCGGCCGATGTGATAAAAATGGCAATGATCAAAGTGTATCGAAGAATGCAGAAGGAGGGGCTAAAATCCCGTATGATTATTCAGGTGCACGATGAATTGAACTTTGATTGCCTGAAGTCTGAACTGGACCAAATGAAGATCATTTTGAAGGAAGAAATGGAGAATGCAGTCAAGTTAAGTGTGCCATTGACCATTGATATGGGAGTTGGTGAAAACTGGCTGGAGGCTCATTAATATAGGAGAGAAGTACAAAAGAAAGCCCCTTACGATTATTCGTAAGGGGCTTTCTTTTTATTTAATGAAGTTCTATTTCTTTTTTTCTGTGGTAATGGATCCATCCAGAATGCCATTGTACTCCTTAGGGGTTTGTAATACCTCAATAGCTCTTTCCAGAGTTTTATCGTTGCTTAGGGCATATACAATTCCACCTTTCTGGTAGTAGTAACGCTTAACAATCTCCTGGGAAATCAAGTCTTTAATTTCATTTTTAAAAGCATCAAGATCACGGTCCAGGTTATGAGCAAGTTTTAATCCCAGGGATTCAAATTCTTTAGCTGCATTGCCGTGATATTTCTCCTCTTTTGCAACTTTTTGCAATTGTTTCAGTAGCTCTTCGCTTTCCGATTCATAGCTGAATTTCTGTTCCTTTAGATAGTTTCGGAACGATTCGTAGTCCGCGTCTGAAATAAGGAAGTCCTTTGCCGGAGCGATGTTCTCGTGATTGTTGGTGTACCGCGTGGCGAAATCAAAAATCATAAATTTCCGAATCAGGTGAATGGCCAGATTGCTGTATTTTTCAGGAGTAATTTGAATATCAGGAAGGATACCACCTCCGTCATACACTTTTCGTCCATTCTTAGTATTGTATTCGGTAATCAATGAATCGGGAACTTTTCCGACGCTACCATCTTCGTTTCTATGGCTGTAATCCAGCGCCTGAATACATCTTCCGCTTGGGATGTAGTATTTGGCTGTGGTAACCTTTAATTTGGCGTTGTAGGAGAGGTTACGGGTCGTTTGAACCAATCCTTTTCCAAATGTACGTTGTCCAATGACAACACCTCTGTCTAGGTCCTGAAGGGCTCCTGAAACAATTTCAGATGCGGAAGCCGAACCACGGCTTACCAAAACGGCCACTGGAATTTCCGAATCTACAGGAGTACGGGTGGCAACATAGGATTTATCCCATTTGGATACTTTTCCCTTTGTACTTACAATCTCATTGCCTTTGTCAACAAACAAATTCACAATTTCAATGGCTTGGTCAAGCAGTCCTCCCGGATTTCCTCTTAAATCAAGCACAATACTTTTGGCATTCTGCTTTTTTAGTTCCTGGAGGGCTTCTTTTACTTCCCGGGTTGCCTTATTGGTGAATTGATTCAAATGGATGTAACCTATTGAATCGGAAACCATTCCGAAGTAGGGAACACATTCCAGTTGAATATGTTCACGGATTAGTTTTTTCTCTAAGGGTTTCTTTTCTCCGAACCTTTTAATTTTGATCGTCAGGGGCATATTGGGTTGTCCCTTCAGCAGGTTGCTCACATCCGAAGTGGATTTTCCCTGTATCTTAGTTCCGTTGATCTCCAAAAGGACATCTCCGGCTTTCAATCCGGCCTTATCTGCAGGGAATCCCTCATAGGGTTCTGCGATAATTACATCTTCCTTGTGTTTACTGATAAGAGCTCCGATACCAGCGTACTCTCCTGTTGTCATGAGCTTAAAATCTTCTATTTCCGATTCGGGAATATAGGTTGTGTAGGGATCCAGTGAGGAAAGCATGGCATCCATACTCTTTTTTACCAGATCTCCCGGTTCTATTTCATCTACATAAAACAGATTCAACTCTCTGAAGAGAGTATAGTAAATGTTTAGGTTTTTGCTGATTTCAAAATTTCGTTCATCCCTGTTGAAACCCCAGAAAGCTACGCTACTTCCAATCAACAGTATGATGAGCCAGAAAACTCCACTCTTTTTAAGGCGATTCATGTATTTCATTTGATTCGATTTTATTAATTGAAATGATGGGAAGATGGAAGGAAATTGAAATACTCCCGACCTTATGACATATATGTAAATATGAAAGCTAAGGTTTCAAATTTTGTCAAATTTGATTCCGTGAAATAGCTGTAAGTCATATAAAACAACCCAAACAAATATAATGATTAAGGCAGTAAATGTTATCCTCTTTAACATTTATTAACCGCTTGGAAGTGAAAACTATTAGATGTGAGCCAATTGGAAATAATGAGGAACCGGATTTTGAAGGAATGCAACAGAGGCTAAGGGACTGGATCATGCCCGTGTCCTCCCCATGGATGACAGGATAGGATTCGTTTTATGGCTAAATAGCTTCCCTTGATAGGACCATGCTTTTTGAGGGCCTGAATGGCATAACTGGAACAGGTGGGGGTGTACCTGCAGGCGGAGGGGGTCAGGGGAGAAATAAAGTACTGATAGAATTTAATCGGCAGAATCAGTAGAAATAGGATGACGTTTCTCATACTCTCTGATAATTTTCTGAAGGGCAGCCTTTAACCGTGGCTCCATTTCAGCGGATGGTAGAATTGTTCTGGGTAGGTATACGATCATAAAGGAGATTTGGATATTCCGTTTGACCAATTCCTGGTAGAAAGGGTGTTTGTTTAGGCGATAGATTTCCCGTATTCTTCTCTTTATCAAATTTCGTTTCACAGCCCGTTTGAAGCATCTTTTGGATACGCTTACGGCTACCTGGGCAGGAAAGTTTGAAGGAAGTTCTGCTTCTTTCCAAACGATACGAAAGGGGTAGGTAACAAAACTGTTGCTATCGGAGAACAATTCTTCGATTAGGGTTTTGTTGGTTAAGCGTTCGGCTTTAGAAAAAGTGAACCGCGTATTTTCCATGGTATTTCGTTGGGCTGAAAGATTAAAAAAAGGGGAAGATTATTCCCCTTTTTTCTGTAAGATATGATGAATAGCTTATTTATCCTTGTTGGATTTGTTGAATTTCTTAACAAATTGATCCAAAGCCATCGTCATTGAAGGAGCTTGTGGCATAGGAGCCTGGATGTCCAAACGTAAATCGGCATCTTTTACCGCTTTTGCAGTAGAAGGGCCAAACGAGGCAATCTTGGTCTCATTTTGTACAAAATCCGGGAAATTCTGAAGCAAAGATTTAATTCCGGAAGGACTATAGAAAACCAAAACATCGTAATTCACATCTTTCAAATCTGAAAGGTCGCTACTCACTGTACGATACAGAATTGCTTTGGTATATTTAATCTTATTCTTGTCCAAAAGGTTTGGAATCGATTGCTTGTGAATATCCGAAAGAGGCACAAGAAATTTTTCGTTTTTGTGCTTTAAGATAATTTCCATCAAGTCTTCGAATTTCTTTTCTCCGAAGAAAATTTTTCGTTTCCGATACACAATGTATTTCTGCAAGTAGAACGCGGTCGATTCTGAAATACAGAAATACTTCATATCATCGGGGACATCAACGCGCATCTCCTGGCAGATTCTGAAGAAATGATCTACAGCTGTTCTACTCGTAAAGATCACTGCAGTATGGTCCAGAATATTAATACGCTCTTGCCTAAATTCTTTTACCGGAACTCCCTCAACATGGATAAAAGGTCTGAAATCAATCTTGAGATTGTATTTTTCAGCCAGATCAAAGTAGGGGGACTTTTCGGTTTGAGGTTTAGGTTGTGATACTAATACAGTCTTGATTCTCAAGGTAGTAAGATTTAGTTTGACGAATTAATATGAAATCCCTAGCTCAAAGTAACGAAGAGCTTGTATACCATTAGCAAGGGTAAAATTTCCAGTGCACAAAGGTACAAAATCATATAAAATATTGAAACATGTTTTTTAAATAATATTTTCAAGCCCCTAAAAAGCCGTAACATGTAAAAGAAAGCGGCTATTGATATTCCTGCTTTAATAAGTACAGGAACAGCGTAGGGCGCAATAAAAGGAATCCCAACAATTACAGGAAATAGAAAAACTCCCAGGTTCTTGTTGTACAGGAAAACATTGTGAATATATTCTTTGCTTTCGCGGGTACATTTTGATACTTGCCCGATGATTCCAAAACCTACCAATTTTATTAGGAAAAGCCCCACTATACCCAGAAAACAAAGAAGAAACAAATGAATGCCCTGACCTTGTATTGGGGCAATGCTATAGTAGTTAAGGGATTCTACTATAAAAATGGCGGCATTAATAAAGAATATCAGGTTCATGATAATTGCTCCCCGGAGATTCTTTATATTCTTTTCGTTGAATAGATTGGAAGCAACCTGGTGGTTAAAGATGGAATCAATAACTTTGGATAGAAATTTTCCATAAGAGAATTTGATTACCGCCATTAACAATATGGAAAAAAGCAAAATACCAACAATCCAATCACTTTTGGGGGCTTTTACCATTGTGCCTTCCAGACCGAATTCCTGGGGCGTGGATGTTGATTCTGTAAATTCATTTGCAATTGGGGCTTCAACTAGAGTGTCTTTCCCTGTTAGTGTATCGATAGTTTGTTCTGTGCTAACCAAAGTACTAGATTTCTGTGTTTGAGTTGGTCGGGTGGCTTCTTTATAATTTTTCAAAGCAACAGGCAATTGTTTCACCAGATTCACAGGTCTGAGTTGGTCCCGAAACAGAACATCGATACTTCCCTTAGGGGATAGTACCATTTTGAAATTAATTCGGGCCGGAGCTACCTGAAAAATAGTAGTATCTATGTTGCGGAGTGTAACGGAAGAAAATCCACTGACCATGCTTTAAAGTCCTCTTTTTTACATTTCATACAAAGATAATTGAATTTTGGATTCCTTGGGGAGATGAGAAGGAGAATAATTATTGGAAAGAGATTAAAAGGAGAAGATGTTGTACTTGTATCGGGCCGGAAAATGAAGATCAACACTGAGACTGATCTCATGAGCCCCTTGAGTGACACTGGAAAGTTTGGAGATGGACATGTCGTAACTGTAGCTTAAACGATACACATATTTTTTGTTGTCGGATAGTAGTTTGACCCCAAACTGGAAAATGACCGCTTTAAAATTTTTTTTGGAATTATTTAAAACCTGTGAACTGTACCAGATTCCTCCGAAAACAGGATCGGATTGAATATCCACTCCATAAAGGAGGTTGTTGTAGCTCGCCGAATTAAACAGTTTTTCCCCCTGTATTTGGTAAACCAGGGAAGGAATAATGCGGAGACGATCTTCTTTGTTGAAGCTATAGGTCCGGGTGGTAATAGAGGATTGGCTGTGCAGAGTCAATTTCAAAGGCAGACGGCCATCCTTATCCAGAAAAGAATCTTTTGGCCGTGTAAAATGATGCAGAGCGAAGCCCATTGTATGGATAATAATCTTTCGATGGCGTCGAATGGTGGGGAATTGGACCAAAGCACCTACAGTAAAATCCCAATAGTTTTGTTTGTTGATATCAGCAGAGAAGGAAGTGGAATAGATATCTCCGTAGATTTCGTCCAATTCGTCACTAAAGGTAAACTGGTTGAAATCAATTTCTTTCATATTGTAGCTGGCGTTAATTCCCAACTGAAAAAAGGACCCCGCTAATTCACTGATTGATCCTTGCCAGGAGTAGCTGGCGCCTAATGTGTTGGTTTTAAGAAAACCATCGCCCTCACGGTTGGAAATGGCAAATAAACCAATTCCATAGGCATTGTAGGATTTGGCTTCCAAATTGACAAACTGGGTGGAGAAATTACTTGGAAAATTGGGCCACATTTTTCGATAGGTAGCACTACCCCTAAAAACTCCCTTTTCAATTCCGGTGAAAGCGGGATTGTAGAAAGTACGATTGGAGTTGAATTGAGAGAAATTGAAATCCTGAGCCATGGATGGACTTCCACCGATCATGAGGACAATGCCAACAACCACTATTTTTAGGTGTAGGAGTTTCAAATTGCTACTGTTAAAATATAGAGAAATAACCTTTTCTATTAAAATTATATAATTTAAGTGAATTGTCCCCAATGATAAAATAAATCCTTAACTTTTTGTTGAGTTTTTCGTTATTAACCCTATAAGTGTGTTGTTTAATCAATAAAAATAGTCATTTTGTCAATAAAACAATTAATGTATGGACAATTTCTACTCAAGCGGAATCGGGCTCAAATTTTTATTGTTAATTATTTCTCTCTCAGCGAATATTAGTTTGGTGCAGGCTGATGATCCTCCAAATGTTAATTTCGGTGACGATGCGGGGTATTTTTACAATTGTTCCTATACCGATGCTACTCCCACCTTTGTTTTTACTCTGAACAACCTTACTTCCGATACGGAAAAGAATCGGATAACCAATTATGAGGTGAATTGGGGAGATGGCAGCATTGAAAATTATACCAATGATGATTTTCCCACCATTCATGCATACGGGCAGGGGGAATTCGATTTGCAGATTACTGTAACCTATGATCAGGGACTTCAGTTTGCGGAAACTTATATCGTTTACAACACCAAACCGGATTGTTCTACCATAAAAATTAGCGGAAACAACGATTGTGCCCCCCAGGAGTTTGTGTTTGAACTGCAGGGATATGAGGACAATCCTCCCGGAACCTACTACCTATGGGATTTTGGGGATGGAACTTTAAAAGTCTGGACCAAGGACGACATCGTGGCCAATAGTGCGAGAATCAGCCACATTTATACGAAAACCTCCTGTCGGCTGAATGAGGAAATTCCCCAATACAAGTTTACGGCAGGAGCCCAGGCCATTTTGCCTTGTGGGGGAAGAGAAGTCGAAGGTTCCGGAACCTTTTACAGTCCGGTTCGAATCTACCATGCTCCCGATCCGAAGTACAGTTTCGTCAATTCCGAAGGGGGACTTCTAAATGCCCAGAACAATTTTACCGGTTGTGTAAATTCAACACAGTTTCCTACTAGTAATCAAACCGATTGGGGCCATTTTGGCATTACCTGTGATACAGAATCCAATACTTGGAACTGGACTGTTCTCAAGCTGGTTGATGGAGTAGAGGAGCTTGCGGATTCGGAGGACTACCTTTTCTTGGATGGGGATGCTCAAGCCCTGAATCCTTCATATATGTTCCGCAATATTGGGGAATACTTTATACGCTTGACCGCTTCTAATCCTTGTAATGAGGACACTCCTGCTGTATATCAGAGTGGGAAGATTACCATTTACGACATCAACTCGATTGTTTATACCGATTATACTCCCAAACAATTCTGCTTGAGGGATGAGCCCGTAGTTGTGTTTACAAACAATGATCCCGAGGAGGGAGATTTAGCCGAAACAACCTATGAATGGAATGTATTGTGGAAAAATGAGTCCGGAGTACTGGTTGGGGCTCAGGAAGGGGATGATTATGAGTATGTGGAAGGGACTTCCAATACTTCAAAGAGCACCCGGTACCTATTCCATCGTGCCGGAAGGTTTGTGGTTACTTTGGTAAAAAAGAATATCTGCGGAGAATCTCCCATACTGGAATTTCCAATTGATGTATACGATCGTCCCCAGGCTACTATTCTTGACTCGGATGGAGTGAATGGGAATGGACGATGTGGTTCCTATACTTACACCCCCCAAGCCGAATACATAGATAACGGAGTAGAAACATTTGGTTTTTCGGCCAATACGATTGTTGAGTATTTATGGACCTTTAGCGACAATGGAGTGGTTACCACTTCCAACTTAGCCGAACCGGCAGCTGTCCAATTCTCTAACATTGGACCTGCATCTGTGACCCTCAAGGTACGGAATGATAGTTGCGGTTGGTCGGAACTGGACCGAATGGATTTTGAGATTTGGGAGGTGCCTACAGCATCCTTTACACGTACCGAAGAAGTTTGTGAGCAAGTGCCCGTCAATTACCAGGGCCTGCCCAATGGCATGGCGGAATACTCCTGGCGTTTTGGAGACGGAAATACTTCTGCGGTGCAAAACCCCCAGCATACCTTTACGACTCCCGGAGAAAAGAACGACCGGTTAATTGTGGTTTCCTCCAATGGATGTAGGGATACTATTGAGCAGTCCATAAGTGTGAAAGCCTGGCCGGATGTGAACGCCGGACCCGATGCCGTTATCTGTAATGAGGATGCCAAATATAGCATTACCGGCGCTTCAGCCTCGGATTATTTGTCGCTTCAGTGGAGTACGGAGGGAGATGGAACCTGGAGTGGTGCCACTACACTTACACCGGAATATTTCCCGGGTCCGGGAGATATTCTATCCGGGGAAGTCTACCTCCAACTAACCGCAACAGGAAATTCTCCCTGCGGTGTAGCGGTGGATCAGATGACTCTGTCCATAACTCAGGCACCTGTAATTCAATTGGGAACCCAAACGGACAATATTTGTGAAGGCTCTTCCTACCAGGTAACGGGTACGGATGTGGAGAATCACCAATCACTTTTCTGGAGTTCAGCCCAGGGGGGAGTTTTTTCCAATTCCTCGGTGTTGAATCCGGTTTTTACACCACCTACCGGTTTTACCGGAGAAATAGAATTGGTGCTTCGGGCAGAAGCTTTTGGAGTTTGTACCGATGCACAGGATACGCTGACACTTTCTGTGCATGAGAGTCCTCAGGTTGATGCCGGGGAGAATCGGAATATTTGTGAAGGGGAGACATTGAATCTGTCTGCATCCGCCTTGCAGACCTCCTCCGTTTTGTGGACTAGTTCCGGTGACGGGAGTTTCAATAATGCAGCGCTTTTGAATGCGGAATATACTCCCGGGAACAATGATATCTCTTCCGGAAGTGTGCAACTAACGCTTACGGGGGCAGGTATTGTACCCTGCGGAGATGCTTCGGACAGTATGCTCCTGACCATTCAAAAGAAGCCAATAGTAGAGGCCGGTGATGACCAGAAAATGTGTAAAACCGAAACATTCTTTCAGGTTGAAACAGGAGTGGGGCAAGGAAAAGCCTATGCGCAGGATTATGCCAGCCTGGAATGGAGTTCTTCCGGTTCGGGAAGTTTTAATGATCCCGGGAGCATTAACGTTGTGTATACACCCAGTAGTACGGATTTGGACCAGGGATTTGTTATTCTGACGCTGACAGTAACCTCAATCGGGCCATGTGTGGGGGAGGTTGCAGACTCTATGCGTTTGGACTTTATTCCTGAACCCACGGTTGATGCCGGAGAGGATGCTACTTTATGCGAGGGGGAAGCGCTGAATCTTTCAGCGAATGTGACTGATTATACCTCCGTTCTTTGGACTTCTTCCGGTAGCGGAAGTTTTGATGATCCGACGGCCTTTTCTGCAGTCTATACACCGGGTGTGGGGGAATCGGGCAACATCCGGTTGACCCTTACGGCAGCTCCTCTCACCCCATGTTCCCAGGTGTCGGATGATTTGATGATTACCTATGTACCGCATCCGGTGGCACATGCGGGGGCAGATAATGAGGTGTGTGAAAATGCGGTTTTCGAAATTCCAGCAGGAGGTGGAGCTGGGGAAGCCAGTGTTTTTTCAGCAGCTTCTTTGCTTTGGCAATCCAGTGGGGATGGAGTATTTGATGATCCCCAACGGATAGATGCTTTTTACACACCCGGCAGTAGCGATCGTGAATTGGGGAGTGTAACACTAAGCCTTCAGGCCAATGCCAAATCCCCCTGTACCGGAAGTCATACCGATGAAATGGTCCTGACAATTACCCCTGAACCGAAGGCGAATGCGGGAAGCGATCAGGCAATTTGCCAGGGAGACGCCATTACTATTAACAGTGCTACAGCAGAGGATTATAATTCGGTTCAATGGTCTACCTCCTCTGTGCTGGGAGGGTATTTCGAAGGGATCAACACTCTTACTCCGACGTACTATCCCGGAGACGGGGAAACCGGGGAAATTACTCTAACCCTGAAGGTGTTTGGAAACGGATCATGTTCCTCCGTTTCGGATGCGATGACTCTGTCTATTACTCCGGCTCCCATTTCGGAAGCAGGTGCGGATGCCCGAATCTGTGAGGAGGGAACTCATACCATCTCCGGGGCTTCGGTCGATCATGAATCCGGTTTTATCTGGGTGAGTACGGGGGTAGGAACTCTCTCCGGGGAGAATTTGTTAACTCCCAGTTATACTGCTGCTCCCGGGGAATCAGGAGATGTATTTCTTAAATTAATAGTTCAGGGAAATGGCTCCTGTGAAGCTGTTGTGGATAGTATGCGTTTGAGCATTATCTCACCCCCAAGTGTTGATTTGGGAGCTGATAGTGAAGTTTGTTCCAACGAAGTTTATTCAATGAATGTTGGGGAGGGGCCCGATCAGGTAAAAGCTGCTTCCTATTCTTCTTTGCAGTACAGTTCCGGTGGAGACGGAGTGTTTACCGAGGTAGATGGATTAGAGGCAAACTATGTGCCCGGAGAGGAGGACAAGGCCAATGGAAGTGTGATCATTAGCCTTAGAGCAAACAGTATTGATCCTCCATGTTTCGGATTTGCAACCGATCAGATGACTTTGATTATTACCCCCGAACCGGTTGTCAATGCCGGTGTGGATGAGAGTGTCTGTGAAGGACAGAGTTTTGCCTTGAATTCTACCTCTGCTTCGGAGTACAGTTTGTTGGAATGGAGCAGCCTGGCGGGAGGTAGTTTTGATGACCCCAATATTCTAAACCCTGTTTATACTCCCGAAGCGGGGACTACAGGACTTGTAAACCTGGTTCTGACCGCGCAGGGGAATGGTTCCTGTAAGTCTGCCATGGATGTTTTGGATCTGACTATCGTTCCTTTGCCCCGGGTAGAAGTTGGCCCGGACATTACGATATGTGAGAATAAAACACTGGAGTTGAGTCAGGTGGTTGCAAGTTCCTATTCTGCGGTGAATTGGGTGAGTAGTGGCTCGGGATCTTTTGATAATCCGGGAAATTTGAATGCCGTTTATAGTCCGGGAGAGGATGATCTGGCCAATGGATCCGTTCAGTTAACGGTTACGGTGGAGGGGGTTGCTCCCTGTAGTGTAAGCAGCCAGGATTCCTTTACGCTTTTCTTTACACCGCCCCCCATTGTGGAAGCAGGACAACGGGACACCATTTGTCAGGCAACCGAAAGCTATTCTCTTCAAGTGAAAAGCGAATCCTATCCTTTGGGGGCCGATACCAGTAATGTGGCCTCCATTAGTTGGACTACCAATGGAAAAGGGGAGCTATTGGGCAGAAGTACCCTAACTCCAATTTACTATCCAACCTCCAATGAGGTGGGGGAGATTGCATTCCTACTTTCGGGCTATGGAAATGCGAACTGCGATGTGGTAGTGGATACCATGTTATTGACCATTCTTCCGACTCCTTCCCCGGATTTTTCCATTGGGTTAAGTTGCGAAAAGAATCCGGTTCAGTTTTCGGATGAGAGTTCCGGTGAGGGCTATCAGCTAACGCAGTGGGAGTGGGATTTTGGAGACGGAGGAAATGCTTCAGATAGGAATCCTTCCCATCAATACGAGGCTTTTGGTACCTATGAGGTGCAAATGAGGGTAAGCAACTTTTTCGGTTGTTCAGCTACCCAAAAGAAGAACTTGGTGGTTGAGCCTCTTCCAACGGTTGAGTTTCTACACGACGGGATTGTAGCAAAAGGAAGGGAGGTTCCATTTGGAAACAGTACTCAAAATGGAAATCGATACCACTGGACCTTTGGTGATGGAGGAGAATCCAACCTAAAGGAACCTATACATACTTTCCAGAATACCGGTTTCTATTCAATTAAGCTGGTTGTTGAATCTCTCTACGGATGTATTGATTCTTTGGAAAGTGAAATTGAGGTAATCGATTTGCCGCAGGTTGCGTTTACGAAAACAGAAGATGGCTGCGGGCCTCTTACGGTGAATTTTACAAATAATACCCAGGGGGAGCATCTGGAATACCATTGGGATTTTGGCAATGGTACGGAGAGTTTGGAAGCAGATCCGGCTCCTGTAACCTATACGCAGGGGGAACTGAACGATACTACTTATACTGTAACCCTTAGCGTAAGCAATGTTGCAGGTACGGTAAAAACTTCACAGGAAGTGACAGTTTTCCCATTTCCATTGCCCCGTTTCGAGATTCTTCCCAAAGCTTACGGTTGTTCACCCGTTGTTCGGGAAATTTTCAATACCTCAAGGGGGAAATCAAAGCATTACCATTTCGATTTTGGGGACGGAAGCCAGTATGAATACGATGCTCCCAATGTGGAGCGACCATTTGAGCACACTTATACCACAGGAGACGAGAAACGTATTTTCAGAATTGTTTTAACCGCTTCCAATACTTGTGGCGAAAGAAGTATAGCGAAAGATTTAACGGTATATCCCAATAGTGCTGTTGCGGTTTTTCGCCCCAGTGTAACCGAAGGTTGCGTACCTCTGACGGTGGAGTTCGAAAATCTATCGGAGGGAGCTGGTGACTATTTGCAGTCGGACTGGATCTTTGAGCCCGGATTGAGTCCCGAGAGAGAAGATGGCAACAGTGGAATGAGCCATACTTTTGAGAAAGCGGGAACCTACGAGGTAAAGTTGATGGTTCATGATACCTGTGCTTATGATACCACTTATCGGACAATTGTTGTGCATGAGGCTCCCGGTCTGGAATTCGGGATTACTGCCCGGGGATACTGTCAGAAGGAGGCCATCGGATTTTCCATTCCTTTGGAAGATGCCCGGAATTTCAACAATATAAAATGGGATTTTGGAGATGGCAATACATCTGAACTAACCAATCCCTCGCATACCTACCAGGAGGATGGAGATTTTCGGGTACTGTTAACAGCAACCGATGTAGCGCACGGATGCAGTCAGAGCAGGGAGCAGTTTCTGTCGATCCGGAAAAAGCCGGTGGCAAATTTCCAGGTTTCGGCGGCTGAGGGATGTGAACCTTTCCAGGTTGATTTTGTCAATACTTCCCAGGGTGCCAGTTTCTATTCCTGGGATTTTGGAGATGGAGCCGGGAGCTCTCAGGAAAACATAGTTCATACATTCAATCGGGGAAAGAGCAAGGTGAGTCTTGTATCTGAGAGTGATTTTGGTTGCCTGGATACGGCCTTTTTGGAGATCATCGCCCGGCCAACCCCTGTTGCTGATTTTGAGTTGGATAGTACTATCGGATGCCATGTTCCCTATGTGGTGGATTTTGAGAATAAAAGTGAAGAGAAGAGCAGCAATACCTACCAATGGAGTTTTGGCAACGGCAATGTATCCAATAGAGTGGATCCGCTGGGAGAGGAGTATGCCGATTACGGTAATTTCCGGATACAGATGATTGCCTTCAATCAGTACTTGTGTTCCGATACGATAATCAGACAGCTTGATATTTATCCTACACCGGAAATTGGCTTCGAACTGAAATCAACCGCCCTTTGTGAAGGGGAGGAAGTTAAGTTTAAGGATACTTCTGCTTATCGACAAAGAACCTACTGGTATTTTGGAGATGGAACCGAGAATGAGGGAGAACAGGTAAGCCATTTTTTTGAAAGTAGTGGAAGATACCATCTTGGAATTAAAGTGGAAGGGGAAGGAGGATGTGCCGACAGTCTTTTCCTGGAGGATTATTTGAATGTTTATCCCAATCCGGTGGCGAAATTTGGCTTTGAGAATATCAATACGCCTCCCGAAGGAATCACATTGGAAAATCTTGCTGAAACCCCCAACAATGGCTATGTGCAGTTCAGTAACCATTCGGAGGTTGGGCAACGTCTTGACTGGATTGAGGACAATTCCATGAGTTACTATTGGGATTTTCGGGACCAAACCCAAAGTGCAGAGCAGCATCCATTGCATCGATTCTCCAATAACGGGAGCTATCTGGTGAAATTGTTGACAACAAGTGCCTATGGTTGCACTGATTCCATAACCGAGGAGGTGGAGGTGAATTTGATGAGCGGATTGTTTATTCCAAGTGCATTTTCACCCGGAAATAGTAGTGAGCAGGTGAGTCGTTTTATTCCTAAGGGAATCGGATTGCACGATTACCGAATAGAGATTTACGATACCTGGGGAAATTTACTGTGGGAATCGGAAGAACTGGAAGAGGGACGTCCCTCTGAATATTGGGATGGATACTATAAGGGACAACTAATGCCCCAGGGAACTTATATCTGGCGTGCCCGGGGAACCTTCCTTAACGGAGCCATTTGGAAGGGAATGAAAATTGGTGGTAGCTATTACCGGCAGGGGACGGTGAATCTGATACGTTAAAAAAGCGGGCTGTTGAACAGGAATCAACAGCCCACCTTTTTTCTATGCGCAAGTGAGCGTAGAATCGGGTTCCGGAATCCCCAAAATTTCTCCTGGAGCAGAAAGCAACAGTCCGGTTGATTCCTTGCTCTTCCGTACGGCTTTTTAACCAAACTACACGCTTCCCATATCAAACCACACGACTTCCGTTGTAAAACGCACGCTTCCCACACCAAAACGCACGGTGCTCATATCAAAATGCACGGTGCCCATGTAAAAACGCACGTGCGTTTAACCCCGAACCTTGAAATTTTTGCTGTTTTTGAAATGGGGAAGCCTCTCCTTACCCGAAGGACCGGCAAAAAAGAGTGACTCTCTCATTTTTCGAAGTGAGAAATCCTTCCGTCTTCGATCTCATTTGAAATTGCCTGAAAGGAAAATCTTTCGATTGCTTACGGATTGAATACTTTTTATGGTAAATTAGAAGAATCGAAAAAAAATTTTAGGACACCTTGTAACTTTTCGAAAAGCCGGTGCGTCATACCACTGATTGCTGACCTAAATGAATGTAAAAGACTACAATAAAAGTGTGGAGCTGTATGCCGACAGTGTGTACCGCTTTATCCTCAAGAATATTAAAAATGAGGATAAGGCGAGGGATGTTGTGCAGGAGAGTTTCGAGAAGCTATGGCGGAATGTGAACAATGTTAATGCGCTTAAGGTAAAATCTTATCTGTATACTACGGCCTATCGTACAATGATAGATTTAATCCGCCGGGAAAAGCGGCAGGTTGATTTTGATACCATTGATGCAGGAGACTATTCGCATTCGGAACAATATTCTGATTTGCAGGAACAATTGCATCAGGCCCTGGATCGACTGTCGGAGATTCAGCGTTCGGTAGTCCTGTTACGGGATTACGAAGGCTATTCCTACAAGGAGATTGCAGATATTACAAATCTTTCAGAATCGCAGGTAAAGGTTTATATTTACCGGGCTCGAAAGCACATGAAGGAGTACATTGGAAGTATGGAGGTGTTTGTTTAAACAAGCGGAACATGAGGCGAATTACAAGAAATAACTACGAAGAGTTTTTCCTGGATTATCTGGAAGGTAATTTGGATGGACCGGATCTGTTTGCTCTGAAGTTTTTTCTGGATGAAAATCCGGATTTGGATTCCGAATTGCAGGAAATGCAATTGATCAGTGTTGAGCCTGGTGATGATCGAATGGAAGGGAAGGATTTTCTAAAGAAGAGTAGATTCGATGAAGGTTTTGAGGATTTTTGCATTGCAAGAATGGAAGGAGACCTGGAGGAAGAGGAAGCCTGTGAGTTTGAAAACTACCTTCGGGAGCGGGATGAAAAGTATCATGAAGCCAGGGTGTTTGAAAAGCTTAGATTGGAGGCTGATTCCAGTTTGGTTTGCCCTGATAAAAAGCATTTGGAACGAAGGACAAGAATTCTGTCTTTGCCACAAATTTATTCCGGAATGGCTGTTGCTGCCTCCATTCTGCTTGCCTGGGGGATTTGGATGCACCGCGACAATGGAAATGAAATGCCGGCACAAATTGCCGGTTCTATATCCAATCCGGTTGTTAAAAAATCCGAAACTTTGGTGCGTCCCGCAACAGCGGAAGTGAGAAGCATCAATAAAAATATCAAGGTTGTAGTACCTCCTAAACAAGTTCCCACAATTCCCGAGTTTACCTCTACCCGAAACCGGAGGACAGAACCCGGTCAAACCCAACTTGTTGTTGAGGAAGCAGCAGAAAAGCTGTTAGCGGTTATTGAGAGGGTGCCTGTGTTGGAAATACCTGAAGTTGGGATGAAGGCTGTTGAAATAACTCCGGTTCAAACTTTTTCGGATAGGAGATTGCAAAACCTTTCGGTATATGATGATCAGGATTATATGGCTGAGAATACGCATTCCGATTTGAATGGGCTGGAAGAAGCTGGTTTGGTATGGAAACAGAGCGATTTTGAGGAAGAAGAGGAAGTGGCTGAGCGAAAAGTAAATCTTCTCAAAATTGCAGGTAAGGGATTGGCCGGTTTGGGGCGATTGGCCGGTAAAACTATCAACCTGGAGAAAAATTATGACCCCGAAACAGACCGCACCCGGATTGCATTCAATACTTTTGGGATTGGTTTCTCTAAATCAAAGAAAGTTCGATAGGGTTGTAACTATTGTACCTGCTCTTCGTCTTACAGTTAAATCAGAATAAAGAACTAGAAATATTTCATATAAATATGCCGGGCGTTATCCCAATTTGGGATTATCTACGAACCAAAAACAAGAATAGATTATGAGGAATTTATTATGCCTGTTGTTGGCCCTGATTGTAACTCTAAACCTCCAGGGACAGCAGAGAGATAGTCTTGCAACAGACACCCTGAAAAAGAAGGAAGTGGTGATTGAGGATCAATGGTCCAGTCATCCAGGGGGTAATAAGAAATATAAAGAAACGAAGCGCAAGCATCAAAACTCAACCAAAGTAAGAGTTCTTAATAAGAATGTTGTTAAGGTAGTTGAGAATGGCAGAGAGACAAGAGTAAGCGCATTGGGAGACCGGTGTAATGTTGAAGCTTTGCAGGATACAACCAAAATTCGCATCGGCCGGAGAAGAATTGATATTATTGACGGCTGGCATGGGACTAGGGTAAGAGTAGACCGTGTAGATCCGTGGGACGATGACTATTCTTCGGAGAGAGAGAGAGGTTTCCGGGGACACTGGGCCGGTTTTGAAATGGGGGTGAATGCTTTTAGTAACGAGGATTATAGTGCTTATCCCGGGCAGAATGATTTTATGGAACTGGATCTTCTGAAATCCACGGCTGTTAATTTGAATTTCCTGCAGTACGATATCAGTCTTCAAAAAGATAGGAATACCATTGGTTTGGTTACAGGGATGGGATTGGAATGGAACAACTATCGGTTTGATAAAAAAATTACCCTGACTGAAGCTGAAACCGGGGAAATAATTCCGGAGGCTTTAAATCCCGATTGGAGCATAAAGAAGTCCAAGTTGACGTCTCTTTATCTGACTGTTCCTTTGCTTTTGGAATTCCAGATTCCTGTGGGATACAAATCACGAAGGGTGAACTTTTCAGCAGGTATTGTGGGAGGACTTAGGATTGCCTCGCACACCAAAATAAAATACAAGAACAACGGAAATACCCACAAGGATAAGGATCATGATGATTTTAACCTTAAGGCGCTGCGATACGCAGGACAGGTTAGATTGGGGTACAAATCGATTAAGCTTTTTGCAACTTATGGTTTAACAGAGTTGTTTGAAGATGGTAAGGGACCCGAGTTGACTCCTTATACTGTAGGAATTACGCTGGTTTCCTTTTAAGATACTTCCGAATTTTGGAGAAAATGATGTTATCCTTGATTGGGTGGCATCATTTTTTTTTGAAAAGCGAATTAACATAAATTAGCATAAAGATAAGGGTTAAAATTGTTCCATATACCATAAAAATGTATATTAGTGGCATGAAAAAAGTTCTTTCGTCAATATTTCTACTAGGATTCCTGTTGTTATTTTTACCGCTGAATGCCTCCAAACAGGAGAGAGTGGATAGTTTGAGGGCACGATTGGAGGAGGTTTCAGGACGTGAAAAATTGACAACCTTGTTGGAACTTTGCAAAGTTTCCAGAGCTTTTGCCCCCAAAACCAGTATTGAGATTGGGCACCAGGCTTTGGCTCTTTCCGAGAATTTGGAATATCGCAAAGAAAAATTTTCTGCTTTACATTATTTGGGGGCTGCCTATTCCCAGGACAGCCAATTCGACAATGCCTTAAAGTATCTCCTGAAAGCCCACCGGTACGCCGAAAACAACGGTTATCTTAAAGAGTTGGCAGATGCTTCCTATAGCATTGCAGCCACCTATTTTTGTTTGGATATAAAGGATAAATGTTTGGCTTTTACCGAAAAAGCACTGGATATTTATTCCCAATTAGGTGAAAAAAGGGGAGAGGCAAAAACTTTAAGCCTTTTGGGAAGTTATTACAGTGGTATTGAAGATTTCGACAAATCGCTGGAGATTCAGAAGAAAAGTCTTGGAATAGCGAAAGAGATTGGTTACAGTGAGTTGGTGGCCAGTTTGCAGAACAATATCGGGAATACCTATTTGGCCCAGAAGGATACGGTCAAAGGAATGCAGTACTATTTCCAGGCCACCTCTTTTCGAAAGAATAAAGCTTCCACTTACAATGATGCCATCTATTTCATGAACATGGGATCCTTGTTTCTGGAAAAGAAGAATCTGGAAAAGGCCATGGAGCATTTTCAGGAGGGCTGGAAGATTGCTGAAAAACTCAATTCTCAAAAATTGAGGGAGATGTACTATGCAAATATCTCTGAATATTATACCCAAAAAAAGAATTACAAAAAGGCCTTAGAATTTTTCAGAAAATCAGAAGCGATAAATGATTCCCTGTTTAATGAGCGACTTACCAGTAAAATTTCTGATTTAGAGGTAAAGCATGCTATAGAGAACAAAAACATAGAAAACGAATTACTTCGAAAGGAGAATAGAATACAGCAATTGGAGATCAACAAGCATTATGTGCTGGGGGTGCTCACGATTTGTGTCTTGTTGTTCATTATTTGGTTGTTGGTTGCACGATATCGTTCCAAATTGAAGGACAACGAACTGCTTTTTCTGAAAAATAAGGTGGTGAGTAAACATCAGCTGGAGTTGGTGGAAGCAATGGGAAGATTACAGGAAAGTGAAGATAAATTGCGGAGTGCCAATGCTACAAAAGATAAAATGTTTTCCTTGATTGCTCATGATCTAAGAGGCTCTATTGGAAACATAAGCAACGGGTTGCGAATGTTACTCAATGATGAGGAGTTGGAATTAACAGAGGAGGACAAAGCAGAGTTTTTGCAAACTTTATTTAATTCGGCGGACAATTCCTACGAGTTGTTGGAGAATCTGCTTCTTTGGGCCCGAAATCAGAGCCATACCATTACGGTCAACCGTGAAATTATCGATTTAAATCAGCTTATTTCCAACAATGTGGAATTGCTTATTGAATTGGCGAAAATTAAATCAATTAATCTATTCTCCGGTTCTGATGATGAGGTTCATGTCTATGCCGATCGAAACATGCTGAATACCATAATCCGAAACCTGATTTCCAATGCAATTAAATTTACCAACAGAGGAGGAAGGGTTGAAATTCGAACGGATGTGGAAGAGGACTTTGTTAAAGTTTCCGTCATAGATAATGGTATTGGAATGACTTCCAGTCAAATTTTGAATATCTATAACGGGAAAACAACCGATGGTACCGATAGAGAGAAGGGATCGGGACTGGGACTTATGCTTTGTCGTGATTTCCTGGAAAATAATGATGGGAAATTGAGTGTTGAGAGTGAAGTGGGGAAAGGAAGTGTTTTTTCCTTTACAGTTCCCAGAGAATCTCTGTCTTCTGAAAAATTTTCAGAAATCCTTGGGAAAGAAGCTTTTATTTCTTCAACAAATGGCTAAATTTATTTCCGTAATAAAATCAATACTGAAATTAAATTTATATACGCTATGAGATTACTTTTGATTAGCAATTCAACCAATGCAGGAGAGGAGTACCTCGATTATCCCAAGTACAATATCAAGGAATTTTTGGGTGATGTGCCGGTGAAGGCCCTTTTTATTCCCTATGCCGGAGTAACGGTTAGTTTCGACGATTATGAAGCGAAAGTAAAGTCCAGATTCAATGAGGTGGGCCATGATGTGGTTTCAATTCATCATTTTGAAGATCCGGTAAAAGCTGTTGAAGAGGCCGATGCGATTGTTGTAGGTGGTGGGAGTACCTGGAATTTGCTTCACATGATTCACAAAAACAATTTAACTGAACCCATCCGGCAAAAAGTGATCAAGGGCAAAACCCCTTATATTGGATGGAGTGCAGGCTCCAACCTTGCTTGTCCTAGTATCAAAACCACCAACGATATGCCTATCATCGATCCGCTTGGATTTGATGCTCTGAACCTGGTGCCATTCCAGATCAATCCGCATTATTTGGATGCCAACCCCGAAGGGCATGGCGGAGAAACTCGCGAAGACCGTATTAGTGAGTTTATGGTGGTTAATCCTGAAGTTTATGTGGCTGGTTTGCGAGAGGGAACAATGTTCCTGGTGGAGGATGAAAATCTCAAACTGATTGGAGATCGCTCCTGTCGTATTTTCAAGAACGGCAGGGAGACAACAGAATTAACAAAGGATGATGATTTCAATTTTCTTATGAAATAGGTCTGTTTTTTAATTATAGTTTAGGCGGTTGGCTTTTGTCAAGCGCCTTTTTTTTTGATTTTGAAGAAGAAAAGATCGGGACATCTTTTTTTAAGTAGAAGCTGTATAAAATTCCTACCTTTGTCGCATTGTTAAAGAAGGGCTTATTATCAAATATCAAAATATAATTTCATGGATTTGTTGTCATCGAGCTATTTTGCTCTGTTCTTAATTATAACACTTGGCTTTGTTTTAGGTAAAATAAAGATAAAGGGGATTTCGCTCGATATTTCTGCTGTTATTTTCATCGCATTAATTTTTGGTCATTACGGGATTCAGATTCCGGCAGATTTCCAGAAAATGGGCTTGATTTTGTTCATTTTCACCATCGGAATTCAAGCTGGGCCAGGTTTTTTTGAGTCTTTTAAGAAGAATGGGCGGGAGTTGATGATTTTGGCAGTTCTGTTGATTGCATCGGCCTCTCTGGTTACGGCTTTGCTGGCTTATGCATTCGATGTGGATATGAACATTTCTGTTGGACTTTTAACCGGTTCGCTTACCAGTACACCGGGATTGGCAGTAGCTATTGAATCCACTCAATCTCCCTTGGCCTCAATAGGGTATGGAATCGCCTATCCTTTTGGAGTTATTGGTGTGATTCTTTTTGTGCGTTTGTTTCCCCGCTTTTTCAAGAGCGATATTAAAGCCGCTGAAGCCGAATTTGAAAAGGCTAGTCTGGAGGCCTATCCAGAGCTTTTGAATAAGAATTTCGTGGTGGAGAATGAGAATATTGTTGGCAAGACGATCCGGGATTTAAAAATCCGTTCGATGACCCAGGCAAATGTTTCCCGAATTATGCATCAGGGCGAAACGATTGTACCCAAGCCGGAAACAATGCTGAACAAAGGGGATATCCTGAAATTAATTGGAACGGAACAAGCTCTGCAACAGGCGAAACTGTTGATTGGAGAAGAAACCAATGTAAAAATTCCATTGAGCAAAGATTATGTGGTGGAATCGGTTCTGGTAACCAATAAACAGGTGGTCAACAAATCCATAGGGCAGTTAAATATGCTGGCCAATTACAATGCGCGTATAACCAGAATACGGCGTGCGGGTATTGATATTGCCCCCAGTCCAAGTTCTGAAATTCGATTTGGGGATAAACTGATTGTTGCTTGTGGTACCGGAAACATCAACAATGTAAGACATCTGTTTGGAAACGATAGTAAGAAACTATCCGATACTGACTTTTTCCCCATTGCAATGGGAATTGTGTTGGGCGTGTTGGTTGGAAAACTTAGCATTTCCTTTTCAGACGAGTTTGCTTTTAGCCTGGGACTTACCGGAGGAGTACTCTCCGTTGCTCTAATCCTGAGTAGGATTGGGAAAACCGGTCCCATTATCTGGACTATGTCGGGAGCGGCTAACCAGGTGTTGCGTCAACTGGGCTTACTGCTATTCCTGGCTGCCGTGGGAACTAAAGCCGGAGCTCAACTTATGGATACTTTCCAGGAATATGGAGTGCAACTGTTTGTTGTTGGGATTGGGATTACCTTAATTCCAATGATTCTTACCGCAATGATCGGACAATGGGTGTTTAAAATGAATACTCTGACCCTCCTAGGAGCTCTTACGGGGAGTATGACAAGTACACCGGGACTTGCAGCCTTGGATGGAATGAGCGATTCAAATGCCCCAGCCGTTGCCTATGCTACTGTTTATCCAATAGCAATGGTTTTCCTTATTGTGTGTGTGCAGTTGCTGAGTATGCTTTAAAATGGCCAGCAGGATCCAAACAACAAAGGAGTTGATACTTTTATCAGCTCCTTTGTTGTTTGGGATGATACAGTTGCCTAGAATTCCATTTCAACGGCCACCGGACAATGATCGGAGTGAACCACATCGGATAGGATGGAGGCTCCCAGTAGCTTTTCTTCAAGGTTTTGGCTAACCATGTGATAATCGATACGCCAACCCAGGTTTTTGCCGCGCGATCCGGCCCGGTAGCTCCACCAGCTGTATTTTTCAGGAGAGGAGTCAAAAGCCCTGAAACTGTCGATAAAGCCTTTGTTGATGAAATTGTCAATCCATTCTCTCTCCTCAGGCAGGAAACCGCTGGTATTTTTTCGTCGTTCCGGATGGTTAATATCAATTGGTTTGTGACAAATATTGAAATCGCCCGATACAATCAATTGGGAGCGATCCTCTTTTAATTCATCAATGTAGCTCTGGAAATATTCCAGCCAGTCCATTTTGTAATCCTGACGGGAAGTTCCTGTGGTTCCGGATGGATGGTAAGTGCTCATGACCGAAATCTCTCCAAAATCTGCACGGATGGCCCTGCCTTCCACATCAAATATTGGATTGTCAACCCCGTATTCCACATGATCCGGTTCTATTTTGGAAAGGATGCCTACTCCGCTGTATCCCTTCTTTTCAGCCGAAAACCAATAGCTGTGGTAGCCCAGATCCTCAAAAAGAGCAGTATCAATTTGATCGGGTTGGGCTTTGGTTTCCTGAATACACAGAATATCCGGCTGTTCTTCCTGCAGCCAACCTGCAAGATCTTTGTTGATTGCAGCGCGTATTCCATTGAGGTTATAGGAGATAATTTTTGTTGCCATATTCTCATTTCTGGTTTTACAAATGAGTGATAAAAATAGGGAAAATGTCGCAGGATTATCTGACTTGCGGGTGGTTAACCTCAATTTTCCGTAAACAAAATTGAGGAAGCAATAAAGGAATTTCTTAGGAATCACCTATTTTTGTAAAAAAATAGGACTACATTGAAAGAAGGACTTGTAATAAAATCAACAGGAAGCTGGTACTCTGTAAAAACAGATTCCGGAGAAATACACCAATGTCGAATAAAGGGGAAATTCCGGATGGCTGGAATTCGTAGTACGAACCCAATAGCCGTTGGTGACAGAGTAGAAATTGAGGAGAGTAAGGATGCGGTAGTTATTACCAGGATCCATGAACGGAAAAACTATATTATCCGAAAAGCTTCCAATCTTTCCAAACGCAGTCATATCATTGCCTCCAATATCGACCAGGCATTTCTAATTGTAACTGTGAATTACCCCTTAACCACAACAACTTTTATCGACCGTTTCCTGGCTTCGGCAGAAGCTTATCGTATTCCTGTTCGCTTGATTTTTAATAAAATTGACCGTTACAGGGAGGAGGATCTTCAGCGCATGGAAGAGCTAAAAGCTACCTATGAAAGAATTGGTTATCCTTGTTTTGAAACTTCGGCCAAAAAGAACATCAATATTGATCTTTTAAAGCAGGAGTTGAAGGGAAAAATAAATGTGCTTTCGGGGCATTCAGGGGTTGGAAAATCAACACTGATAAATGCTCTGGAGCCTGAATTGGATCTGAAGACAGCTGAAATATCGGATGCCCATCACTCGGGAAAACATACAACTACTTTTTCGGAGATGTTTGAGTTGAGTGAGGGAGGATACATTATTGATACACCGGGTATTCGAGGTTTTGGGACCATTGATATGGTAAAGGAAGAAATATTTCACTTCTTTCCTGAAATATTTAAAAAGGCCGATGGATGTCAGTTCTACAACTGCACTCACGTTCACGAACCCAAATGTGCAGTGAAGCAGGCAGTGGAAGAAGGTGATATTAGTTACACCCGGTACGAAAGCTACCTGGGGATGATGTTGGAGGATGAGGATGAGAAGTATCGCCTGTAGGTTGAAATAAATACACTCAAAATACTTATCACAATGCAGTCACACGAAATTGATTACAAAATTTTTGGGAATGACATCCAGTTGGTCGAAGTAGAATTGGATCCGAATGAAACTGTAATAGCCGAAGCAGGAGCGATGGCTTACATGGAGGAAGGAATCCTGTTCGAAACCAAAATGGGTGATGGTTCTGCTCCCGATCAGGGGATTTTTGGAAAGTTATTGTCTGCCGGTTCCCGTATGCTTACCGGAGAATCCATTTTTTTAACCCATTTTACCAACCGTGGATATGGGAAGTCGAAAGTTGCTTTTTCCGCACCATATCCGGGAACTATTATGCCCCTTGATCTCCAAAAATCCGGAGGAAGGGTGATTGTACAAAAGGATGGTTTCCTTTGTGCAGCCCTGGGGACTAAAGTAAGCATGCATTTTAACAAGAAAATTGGTTCCGCCTTGTTTGGGGGAGAAGGTTTCATTCTCCAGCGTTTGGAGGGGGATGGAATGGCTTTTGTCCATGCCGGAGGAACCGTAATTGAGAAGCAATTGAACAACGAGACCCTTCGGGTGGATACAGGTTGTGTGGTTGCCTTTGAGGAGAGCATTGACTTTTCAATTGAAAGTGCTGGTGGAATGAAATCCATGATTTTTGGAGGGGAAGGCATCTTCCTGGCCAATTTAAGAGGGACCGGGAGAGTTTGGTTGCAATCCATGCCAATTCGGAAATTGGTACAGGCCTTGCGTCCGGGAGGAGAGAATACCTCTAAAGGAGCTCGTTCCATTCTGGGAGAGTTCCTGGAAGATTAGTTTCTCAAAAACAAATACTACATTTGATATAAAAATAGAGGAAAGCACGCACTTACAGCGTGCTCTTTCTTTTCAGAATAAAATTAAAATAGATCTTTATTTCATGTCCAAAATTTTAGATGCCGAAGCCTTCCTGGCAAAGGCCGAAACCCTGCCTGTAATTGATGTACGAACACCTGCGGAATTTGAGCAGGGACATATCCCGGGGGCTATCAATCTGCCTATTTTTACCAACGAGGAGAGGGCCCAGGTGGGTACCAAATACAAAAGAGCCAGTAAGGAGTCTGCCGTAATTCTGGGGTTGGAAATCGTTGGACCTAAATTGGCAACTTTTGTTAAAAGGGCCAAGAAAATTGCTCCGGGCCGTAAATTGTTGATTCATTGTTGGAGGGGAGGCATGCGAAGCGGTAGCATGGCATGGTTGTTTTCTACGGCTGGTTTTGAAGCTGAAATTTTGGAGGGGGGCTACAAAGCTTACCGTCGGTATATTCGCAACCGTTTTGCCGATAAAGCCAATCTTGTTGTTTTGGGCGGTATGACCGGAAGCGGCAAAACGGAAGTTCTGCATGAACTAACCAGGATGAACGAACAGGTTCTCGACCTGGAAGGAGTTGCGCATCATAAAGGATCGGCTTTTGGTGCTTTGGGGCAGGAAAAACAACCTACTACTGAGCAGTACGAGAACGATTTGTACGAGATTTGGAAGAGATTCGATCTCTCAAAAACCATCTGGATTGAGGATGAAAGTCATGCCGTAGGAAGTGTTTGGATCAATGAGGCTTTGTTCGATCAAATGCGGCAATCACCTGTAATTAAGATGGAAGTTCCCAAGGAGGAAAGAATCAAACGATTGGTGCGTGAGTACGCCAACTTTGATGTGGAGGTTCTGAAAGGGATTGTGAAGAAAATTGAACGTCGATTAGGGGGGCAGCATGTGAAGCATGCTTTTGAGTGTTTGGATCGAGGCGATTTTGCCACTGTAGCTGATATCACCTTGTATTACTATGATAAGGCTTACGGTTACGGATTGACTCAACGTGGAGATCAACCCATCTACAATCTGGAATTGGAAAAGGATGATCCGGAAGAAAATGCCAAAAGGGTAATGGCGTTTTCTAAAACCTTTGAACTCTAGTTCGATTCTCAGAAAACTATAAAATACAGGATCTCGGTTTTAGGATCTAATAAGAGCTAACTACCAGGAGCCTACCAACTGTTATTGCAAGCAAGATTTTAATAAAATAACTTAAGCAAACCAATTAAAATAGTGCCTGGTACCTCTCTTGAGATGCCAGGCACTATTTTTTTCAGGAGGACATGATAAGAATTCCCAAGATTTGTCGTTACCTTTAAAGTATTAACCAATAAACAGAGCGATTGAGTATTTACCTTAAAAAACGTCAATGGAAGCTAGCCTTTTGGATTGTGGCCATGATTATTGTAGCTGGTTCTTTGTACTATACACATAACCTGGTCGATCATTTATCCAAAGAGGAACGAAAAAAAATTGAATTGTGGGCCGAAGGGATTAAAATGTTTAATCTTGATACCGAACAGGATGTGTTCCTGATGACTAAGATACTGGAAAACAATGAAACGATTCCAGTGATCCTGGTTGACGAAAGAGACTCAATTATTGATTATCTGAACATTTCGGTTCCGCGTAAAAATGCAGATCGATTCCTGCGTAAGCAGCTGGAAAACATGCGTCAGGAAAAGGAGCCCATTGCCATTGAACTGGTGAACAGCTGGAACTATATCTATTACAACGATTCCAGTTTGTTGGTACGATTGTCTTACTATCCCTACGTTCAATTGGGGGTTATCATTCTGTTTATTGTGATGGGATATTTTGCTTTTTCCTATTCCAAACGGGCCGAGCAGAACCAGGTTTGGGTAGGGATGTCAAAAGAGACAGCTCATCAGTTGGGGACGCCTATTTCCTCACTGATGGCCTGGGTGGAGCTTTTAAAGGAGAAAGACTTGGACTCCTATTTGATGGAGGAAATAGATAAGGATGTCAATCGATTAAGGATTATTGCGGAACGGTTTTCAAAAATCGGTTCTACACCGGTTATGGAACCGCACCGGATTTCCAAAGTATTGGATCGGGCGGTGGAGTACATTCGCAGCCGTTCCTCCAGTAAAGTGGAGTTTCAGGTAAACTATCAGTCCAATGGAATGCCGTTGGTACCCTTAAACCCGGAATTGTTTGAATGGGTTATCGAAAATTTGTGTAAGAATGCCGTTGATGCCATGAATGGGGTGGGCCGTTTGAAAATTGATGTGGAAGAACAAACCGATTACTTAGTGATTGATATTGCCGATACCGGAAAGGGAATTTCGCGTAAACACTTTAAAACAGTGTTTGAACCAGGATTTACAACAAAGAAAAGAGGATGGGGCTTAGGCCTTTCCCTTGCCAAACGAATAATTGAAAACTACCATTCCGGTAAAATCTTTGTTCGGAATTCTGAACTCCGCAAGGGGACAATATTTCGGATACTTTTACGTAAAAGCTTTAAAGCTTTTTAATCAAAATCTTAGAAAAATTTTTGTAAACAAACGGAACTCACTATTTTTGCAGCCCTCATTTTGGTCTTTGTTAGGGGTTGAAACTGGATTTCAGTCGTATAATTAAAAACGAAGACCAAAAAAGAAATGCATTTTTTTTAAAATGTGTTATTAATTTTTATACTTTTGCAAAGTTTTATTTGAATATTTTGGATTACCTGGCTAAATATACGGTTCCCTTTAAGGGATTAAATGATGGGGTTCACGAGTTTGAATTTACCATCGATGAGAAATTCTTTGAGCACTTTCAGGGTGCAGAAGATTATAAGGGAGAGCTGGAAGTAAAGGTGGTTCTTGAAAAGAAAACCCTTGTAATGCCCTTGGAGATTTCGCTCAGGGGAAAGGTGAATGTGAACTGTGACCGTTGTTTGGATCGCTTCGATCTTCCGGTGGAAGGGACGACTTCCCTTTTCATAAAATTTGGAGAGGAGCGGGAAGAACTGGCAGAAGATGTAATTGTTGTGCCCGAGGAGGAAAACGAGATCCAATTGGCCCAATACATCTACGAACTTTTTTCGTTGAGCTTGCCTCTGAAAATTGTTCATCCTGATGATGAGGATGGTTTCAGTACTTGTAATGAAGAAATGATTCAGAAAATAGATGAATTCTCGGTGAAAGAAGAAGAAAAAATTGATCCGAGATGGAATGAGTTAAGAAAATTAATTGATAATAATTAGTTAAATAGGTTGAAAAATGGCACATCCAAAACACAGAACTTCGAAACAAAGAAGAAATAAGAGAAGAACTCACTTAAAAGCGACTCCTGCAACATTGGCAGCATGTTCTAACTGCGGAGCTACCGTTAAGTATCATACCGTTTGCCCTGAGTGTGGATACTACAAGGGAAAATTGGCGATTGTAAAAGAAATTACAGCATAATTTAACCCATCTGTGAACAGAATTGGATATTCTTTCATTCAATGGGTTTAACGTATATGGTGAACTTGCTCCTGAGAGGTATCTTTGGGGCAATTTTGCTTCTTAAGCCTGGGGTTTTTGCTCCGGGCAATGTTCGTTGAGTCGAACCTAGGGGTTTTGAGTATAGGGCTTACATCCCGCACGGGCAGGGCGCTAAAACTTGTTGGGGATGGGGATATTGTGCATGTATGTTGCCTAACAATTTGATTTGGAAATGATTTTCAGTATAATTGTAGGCTGATTATATCAGATGTATCTATAAGAAAGCTTTTAGTATGGCAAAAATTAATGCAGTAATTACTGGAGTGGGAGCCTATGTTCCCGAATATATTCTTACCAATGAGGAATTGAGTACCATGGTCGATACTTCGGATGAATGGATCATGACCCGAATTGGTATTAAAGAAAGAAGAATATTAAAAGGAGATGACAAAGGTTCTTCTGAATTGGGAACCAAAGCCGTTCAGGAACTCCTTGAAAAAACAGGAACTTTGCCGGAAGATGTGGATCTTGTAATCTGTGCGACCGTTACCCCGGATATGCAATTCCCCGCTACTGCAAATATTATCAGTGACAAAGTTGGAATTAACAACGCTTTCAGTTTTGACTTGAATGCAGGTTGTTCCGGTTTCTTGTTTGCTTTGGCTACAGGGGCCAAGTACGTTCAATCCGGAATGTACAAGAAGGTAATAGTTGTAGGAACAGAAAAAATGTCTTCCATCGTAGATTACACAGACCGTCAAACCTGTCCTATTTTTGGAGATGGTGCCGGAGCTGTTATGTTGGAACCAACTACCGAGGATCTTGGAGTAATGGATAACATTCTGCACACCGCAGGATTTGGTCGTAAGCACCTGCACCAAAAAGCCGGTGGATCTAGCAAGCCAGCTTCACATGAGACCATCGACGCTCGCGAACATTACATCTACCAGGAAGGTCGTCACGTGTTCAAGCATGCCGTGTCAAATATGGCTGATGTTTCTGTTGAGATGATGGAGAAACACAACCTTACAGCCGACGATTTGGCTTGGTTGGTACCACATCAGGCCAATATGAGAATCATTGAGGCTACCGCCGAAAGAATGGGACTGGCAAAAGAGAAAGTAATGATCAATATTCAGAAGTATGGAAACACCACTTCTGCTACATTGCCTCTTTGTCTGCACCAATGGGAAGATCAATTGAAGAAAGGTGATAACATTATTCTGGCAGCATTTGGTGCTGGGTTCACCTGGGGATCTATCTATATTAAATGGGGATACGATCCTAAATAGAGAATTCCGGAATTAAAAAGTATACGAAAAAAAGGTCCCTAAAGCAGGGGCCTTTTTTCGTATAACCCAGTTCAAATAGGTTGAAAAACTGGAAATTCTCTTGCAATTTTTTATATTTGTAGAGCCTGAAGTAGGAGGAAAAAAGCTTTAATTATTGTAAATATGGATTCTGTAAATGATTCAAACAAAGCTTACGATTCGAAAAAAGAGAAATCCTTTTCGGTTTCTGGTACTGCAAAGGTGCTGTTGCGGCCTGCTGAAAGAAACATTATAGCTGGGGGTACCCGGCTTATCGGAAATATCGATTCCAATGCGGAAATATATGTAGAGGGAGAGGTGCAAGGCGATATTATCACTTCTAAGGATGTTTTTATCGGTCGTACGGGTGTTGTGAAGGGAAAAGTGGTTTGTAATGCTTATACCCTTTGGGGAGAGCATCACGGGACAGCTATTGCAAGAAGCAAATCCCAGATGGGACCGCAGGCAAACAAATCGGGCGAGATGGAAACTCCGAAATTGATCATTGAATCCGGAGCAAGATATACCGGTGAATTGAAATTGGTAGGTGAAGTTGAGGCTCAAAAGAAAAAGAGATAGAATCTGAAGATTGTTTTGAACTCGAATCAAAAGACTTCGGTTTTACAAGAAATAACAATACAATTCTAATGTTTAGCAAAAAGACAAAAATGAGTAAGAACAACGATGTACAACCAACAACCGTAAACCTAATTTGTGATGGAACTTCAATTAAAGGAGATGTTGATGCTTCCCGGGATATTCGAATTGATGGTTATCTGAATGGGAAAATTAATGTGAACGGGAAAGTTGTAATCGGGGGAACCGGTAAAATTGAAGGAGATATCAAGTGTAAAACCATTGATGTTTCCGGTACCGTTCAGGGCAACATTCATGCTAGCGAAATGGTAACCCTAAAGGCAAGTGCACTCATCCTGGGTAACATTACCACCGATAAAATTGCGGTAGAACCAGGAGCGAAATTTACCGGATCTTGTAAGATGGGTGAATCGGCAACCAAAGCCAATGAAAAAAAATAACAATAAAAAAGATCCCATAAAGGATCGCAGTCGTCAGTTGGCCCAGTATGCCCGTTATTCGGGTTTGGCCTTTCAGATGATTGCAATGATATTAATTGTTCTTTACGGCGGAATTAAACTGGACGAGTACCTGGAATTTGAATTTCCGCTGTTTACCCTGATAGGGGCCCTGGGAGGGGTGGTTTTAGCCATTTATTTCGCCGTAAAGGATTTTATGCGTCCCAATAATGGAAGCAAACCAGGAAACAAAGATGGTAACAGCCTTTAAAGCTTATATGAAACGACTGGGAATTCTGTCCCTGTCTATTTTTTTGATAACAACAGGTCTGTTTACTACCCTGTGGAAAGAGCATTTTATTTGGGCTTTCCCGTGTATTGTTCTTTATTTCTACGTACTGAATGCCTTGCAGCATTTTTCAATGCTTCGTTCCTCTGCTTCGAATCCAAGAGTTTTCCATACCAATTTTATGATGTGGTTTAGCATAAAGCTGTTTTTGAACCTCACCATAGTGCTCGTTTATATCCTGGCCGATAAAGCGCATGCAATCGGTTTTGTAGGATTTTTTGGAGGTTGTTATGTGATTTATACAATTTTTGAAGTGGCTTCCTTGTTCAAAATACTGCGTTCTTGAGATGTTAAATAACCTGAAATTGGAATTAGAAAGTCCTTTTTTTTATTAAATTTGACCTTGTCTTCGAAAAAGTGCTCAGGAATGCCAGAATTACTGAGCTTGGATAGAAAGAGAATTTGTTGCTAAAAATCCGATACATAGGGACGGTTGAGGCGGTGTCGACGCAGAAAGGAGACAGAGAAAATGACAGCACCATTTCTAGGTTGTCAGCACAAACCTTCCCCTTGATGAGACGATGAGTTTTGGAGGTAGCAACATTGACGATAGAAGAGAACTAAACGAAGTGCCATATTGCATTTGAAATGATTATTCCGTTTCGGTGAATCGCGAAATTGGGGTATTCAGCAACATTAAACCGTTTATTACGCATGGAGCTTTCCTTGTGACATCAATGCTAAGCATAGCAAAAGGAATTTTGAGGGGTGGTTTTTTTGATTAGAATTGAGTCCACAAAGTAGGTTGCATGAGTAATATTGAAGAGTAAATTTATTACGAATGAGAAATATTCATCTATTACTGCTGAGTCTATTCCTTTTGATATCCGTTGCGCCTGTTAAAGCTTCGGATTCGGATCAGAAAGAGCATGAACATCATGCTGCTGCCCACCAGGAAAAATTTCAACCCGGAGAATTTATAATGGGTCATATTGGAGATGCCTACGACTGGCATATTACCTCCATCGGTGAAAAGCACATATCAATTCCTTTGCCTGTGATTGTGTATTCTCAGACTTCCGGATGGCATGTATTTCTTTCCAGTAATTTTCACCATGGTCACGCATCTTACCAGGGCTTTAAAATAGCTCACGAGGGAGAGTTTAAAGGAAAAATTGTGGAAACGGTAAATGGTGTAGAGGTTCGTCCCGTCGACCTTTCCATGACCAAAACCGTGGTAGCCATGCTGCTAAGTATGATCTTCCTGGCATGGATCTTTATTTCCGTTGCCAAAGCCTATGTGCGAAGAACCGGGAAAGCTCCCAAGGGAATACAATCCTGGGTAGAGCCGGTAATTCTTTTTGTACGCGACGAAATTGCAAAACCAGCCATTGGCGATAAAAAGCACGAAAAATTTATGCCCTTTTTGTTGACCTTGTTTTTCTTTATCTGGTTCAACAATATGCTGGGCTTGATTCCACTGTTCCCCGGAGGAGCCAATGTAACAGGAAACATCACTATTACCATGGTGTTGGCTTTGTTTACTTTCCTGATTACAACGGTGAATGGGAACAAGAACTACTGGAAGCACATTTTTAACGCTCCCGGGGTACCCTGGTGGCTGAAGATTCCAGTTCCCCTGATGCCAATTGTAGAGTTGTTTGGGGTATTTACCAAGCCTTTCGTTTTGATGGTCCGATTGTTTGCCAACATTACGGCCGGCCACATGATTGCAATGGCTTTCTTTAGCTTGATATTTATTTTTGGCGGTATTAGTCACACTGCAGGATATGGAATATCCGTTGTGTCCATTCTGTTTACCGTATTTATGACCATGCTTGAGTTGCTGGTGGCATTAATTCAGGCTTACGTGTTTACGCTTCTTTCGGCCCTGTACTTTGGTATGGCTACCGAGGAGCATCATTAAGCCAATTCGTAAAGATTACAATTCCCGACACGAGTCGGATTAAATAATTTGTTTTTCATTAATTAAAACTAATATAGTTATGATTACATTGTCTATTATTTTACAGGCTGCTGCCAATCTGGCCCTAGCCAAAATGGGTGCTGCTCTTGGAGCTGGTATCGCTGCTATTGGTGCTGGTGTTGGTATTGGTAAAATTGGTGGAAATGCTTTGGAGAGTATTGCCCGTCAGCCTGAAGCCGCTGGTGACATTCGTGCAAACATGATTGTAGCTGCTGCTCTGATTGAAGGTGTGGCTTTCTTTGCAATTATCGTTTGTCTGTTGACCTTCGTGCTGTAAGAAAATAAAAGTATCACGCAATCCGGAGACAGAGGTTGTCTGGTCCGGATTGCTGGTTTTTTTAAATGAAAATTGATTTTCCGCAATTGGAAAACTAAAATAAATTAGGACTATGGATTTGGTAATGCCCAATTTCGGCTTGTTTTTTTGGATGCTGGTATCCTTCGGGATTGTTTTGTACATCCTTAAAAAATATGCCTGGAAACCCATACTGAATGCCTTAAAGGAAAGGGAAAATTCCATTGAGAATGCCCTGCGATCTGCTGATAGAGCCAAGGAAGAGATGGCAGCCTTACAGGCCGATAACGAAAAAATTCTAAAGGAAGCTAAAATGGAACGCGAGGCTTTGCTGAAGGAAGCAAAAGCCATGAGCGATCAGTTGGTGAACGATGCCAAGCGCAAAGCCATCGAAGAAGCTGATAAGATCATTGAAGCAGCCCGTTTGAGCATTGAGAGCGAGAAAACCGCTGCCCTGGGCGAGATCAAAGAACAGGTTGCAACTCTTTCGGTTGAAATTGCAGAGAAAATCCTGCGTCAGCAGTTTGAGGAAGGACAGCTTCAGAAGGACTATTTTAACAAGCTGATGGATGAGATGGAACTGAACTAGTACGGTTCGGTTTAATTTATTCATCTCGGAACAAATTTGTTGAATTATGAACGAAAGTAAAATCTCGGTTCGATACGCCAAGGCCTTGTTTCAATTAGGTAAGGAACAGCAGAAGCTGGAAACCCTGAAGGTGGATATGGCCCTGGTACTGGAGTGCTGTCAAACTGTTAGCGATTTTTGGTTGATGGTTGAAAGCCCTGTGGTGAAAACCTCCCAGAAAAAGGACCTGACCAACCAAATATTTAAGGGGAAAGTAGACGACCTTACACTTAAATTTTTAGGACTGGTGGTTGAAAACAAACGGGAAATCTACTTGAAAGATATATCCCGCAATTTCCTTGATTTGTGCCGGAAAGACCTTGGAATCAAATCTGCCGTACTTACCTCCGCAGTTCCTGTTGGAGAGGAAGGGAAGCAAAAAATGATCCAGGTACTGAAGGAGTCTTTCCAGGCGGATATTGAACTGGAGGAACGAATCGATAAGGAACTAATTGGCGGCTTTATATTACGTGTAGACGATAAGCAGCTGGATGCCAGTGTGGCTTACCAGTTGAATCGTATCAAGCGTGAGCTTTTGAGCGCCAATCAAATGGGAAAAAATTAGTGTAAAAATCAGAAACACGATCTGAATAATAAATCATAAAATATGGCTAGTATAAAACCTGCAGAAGTTTCAGAAATTCTAAAGCAGCAATTAGAAGGATTTAAGACTGAAACAGAACTGGAAGAAGTCGGAACCGTATTACAGGTGGGTGACGGAATTGCCCGTATTTACGGTTTGTCAAATGTGGAATCCAACGAATTGATCGAATTCCAGAACGGGGTGATGGGCATTGTGCTGAACCTCGAGGAAGACAATGTGGGATGTGTTCTCCTGGGAGAATCGGAAGGAATTCGTGAAGGAGATACCGTTAAACGTACCAAGCGCATCGCTTCCATCAATGTGGGAGAAGGAATGCTGGGACGTGTGATCAACACCATTGGGGAACCAATCGACGGGAAAGGCGCCATTACAGGCACAACCTACGAAATGCCCCTGGAACGTAAAGCGCCCGGAGTAATCTACCGTCAGCCGGTAAACGAACCTTTGCAAACCGGTATTAAAGCGGTGGATGCGATGATTCCTATTGGTCGCGGACAGCGTGAGTTGATCATCGGTGACCGTCAGACAGGGAAAACTGCCATTGCCATTGATACCATTATTAATCAGAAAGAATTTTACGATAAGGGCGAAACCGTATACTGTATCTACGTTGCTGTAGGACAGAAGGGATCTACCGTGGCCAATATCGCCAAAACTTTGGAAGACAATGGTGCTATGCCATACACCGTTATTGTTTCCGCAACGGCTTCCGATCCGGCAGCGATGCAGTTCTACGCCCCATTTGCAGGAGCTTCCATTGGTGAGTTCTTCCGTGATACCGGTCGTCCGGCCCTGATTATTTACGATGACTTGTCGAAGCAGGCGGTATCCTACCGGGAGGTTTCCCTGCTGCTTCGTCGTCCACCGGGACGTGAGGCCTATCCTGGAGACGTGTTCTACTTGCATTCAAGATTGTTGGAGCGTGCTGCCAAGGTGATCGATTCCGATGAAATTGCACGACAGATGAACGACTTGCCTCAAAGTCTTGTTGATGCTCGCGACGAGAACGGAGAGTCTATCATCAAAGGGGGAGGATCCCTTACCGCATTGCCTATTATCGAAACCCAGGCGGGTGACGTTTCGGCCTACATTCCAACTAATGTGATTTCTATTACCGATGGACAGATCTTCCTGGAATCCGACTTGTTCAACGCCGGTATTCGTCCTGCAATTAACGTGGGTATCTCGGTATCTCGTGTGGGAGGTAGTGCTCAAATCAAATCCATGAAGAAGGTAGCCGGTACCCTGAAACTAGACCAGGCACAGTACCGCGAGCTGGAAGCCTTTGCCAAGTTCGGATCCGATATGGATGCCGCTACACTTGCCATTTTGGACAAGGGAGCCAAGAACGTGGAAATCCTGAAGCAGTTGCAATACACCCCTTACACCGTCGACAAGCAGGTAGCCATCCTGTTCTGTGGATCGCAGGGCTTGCTTAGAGATGTTCCTGTTGGTAAGGTGAAGGAGTTTGAAAAGGATTTCCTTGATTTCATGGAAATGCAGCACAAAGACGTTCTTACTGAGCTGGGTGCAGGTAAATATACCGAAGAAGCCCAGGAAGTAATGCGGAAAGTGGCAGCCGACATTTCTTTGAAATACAAAGAATAAGATATTTGGGGTGGAGCAATCCACCCCTGAATCCCATAAACAGAGTTTGAATAAATGGCGAATTTAAAAGAAATACGTACCCGGATTACCTCTGTAAAGAAAACACGACAGGTGACTGCAGCCATGAAAATGGTATCTGCTGCCAAATTGAAAAAGGCACAGGATGCTATTTTACAGATCCGGCCCTATGCAGGCAAACTGCACGAAATACTGGGGAGTTTAAGCGGGAGTTTGGGAGATCCGGAGGAGAATGTATATGGGGCCGAGCGAAAACCTGAGAAGGTATTGCTGGTAGTGATTACCTCCAACAAAGGCTTGTGTGGTGCCTTCAACGCAAATGCAATTAAGCAAGCCTCCGTTTTAGCAGAGCAAACCTATGCCGCTCAGAATGCCAAAGGCAATCTGAAGATGCTGGCCATCGGGAAGCAGGGCTATGAATTCCTGAAAAAGCATTACCAGGTAGTGGGGCATCATAACGAGTTGTTCGACAACCTTAGCTTTGAGAATGTTGCTGCACTGGCAACTGAACTCATGACTGAATTTGCAGCGGGAACCTACGATAGAATTGTATTGGTTTACAATCAATTTAAGAATGCAGGTGTGCAATTGCTGACCACCGAACAATTCCTGCCCATTCAGATGGAGGAGGACATTCAGGAGCAACATCTGGATTACATTTTCGAACCCGGAAAAAAGGAGATTGTAAGAGATCTGATCCCACAATCGCTGAAGATCCAGTTCTTTAAGGCAATGCTCGATTCCTTCGCAGCCGAACACGGTGCTCGTATGACTTCCATGCACAAAGCAACCGATAACGCTACCGATTTGATCCAGGAGTTGAACCTGCATTACAACAAGGCCCGTCAGGCTGCTATTACCAACGAAATTCTGGAAATTGTATCCGGTGCCGAAGCCTTAGGCAAAGGATAATGAAACAGAAGCCATATTGAAATATTTACAATGCTGCATCCTCACCCTTTGGGTGGGGATTTTTTTTGCCTTATATCGCCTTATTTCCTCTTTAAAATCGAATTGCCTACGATGGGGTAGGGGAGGAGGAATTCAAAACAGCATCGGGCTGATTTTTTTCTTTGGGCAAAGGTTTAACCCTTCCTATGCCCTTTCTCGTAGGGGATAGAAATCCCTTCAAATCATGTCAGATGAAACTTCTTCCTGCCAACTAATATTTTAATTGACTTGTGGATCAATATTTTGTAAATTTAGTAATCCTTGTTGCGAGAAGATTCTCCCTAAAAGGATTGGTAAATTAGATTGAATGTTATATCCACAACCCTAAATCCAGTAAATTATGGAAAAGCAATCTGGGAAAATTAGTAAATGCCCGGTTACCGGGGCTATAGGCAAACACAGTTTTGGTGGTGGCGGAACAAAAAATCGTGATTGGTGGCCAAACCAATTAAAGCTAAACATTCTTCGTCAGCACTCCTCATTGTCCAACCCTATGGGGAAAGATTTTGACTATGCCGAAGAATTCAATAAGCTTGATTACAAGGCTCTAAAAGAGGATCTTCACGCATTGATGACCGATTCGCAGGATTGGTGGCCTGCCGATTTTGGTCATTATGGTCCCTTATTCATCCGAATGGCCTGGCACAGTGCCGGTACGTACCGAATCGGAGATGGTCGTGGGGGTGGCGGTACAGGACAGCAACGTTTTGCTCCGCTAAACAGCTGGCCCGATAATACCAACCTTGACAAAGCCCGTAGGTTACTTTGGCCTGTTAAGCAGAAGTATGGTAAAAGCATCTCCTGGGCTGACCTTATGATATTGGCTGGAAATGTGGCTCTGGAATCTATGGGGTTTAAAACCTTTGGTTTTGCAGGTGGCCGTGAAGACGTATGGGAACCGGAAGAAGATGTTTATTGGGGGGCCGAAACCGAATGGCTCGAAGGAGATGAACGTTACGACACGGAGAAAAAGGATCTGGACAATCCGCTGGCAGCCGTGCAGATGGGACTTATTTATGTGAATCCTGAAGGTCCGGAAGGCAATCCTGATCCTGTTGCTGCTGCCAAAGATATTCGTGAAACTTTTGCAAGAATGGCAATGAACGATGAAGAAACCGTTGCTTTGATTGCCGGAGGTCATACCTTTGGAAAATGCCATGGAGCCGGGGATGCTGCCCATGTAGGACCTGAACCCGAAGCTGCGAATATTGAAGAACAGGGTTTGGGCTGGAAAAGCTCATTGGGGACCGGAAAAGGGAAGGACACCATTACAAGTGGAATCGAAGTTACCTGGACGCAAACTCCCGCCAAATGGAGTTACTATTTTTTTGACAATTTATTCAAATACGAATGGAAACTAACTAAAAGTCCGGCAGGGGCAAACATGTGGATTGCCAAAGATTCTGATGAAGTAATTCCCGATGCCCATGATGCGTCCCAAAAGCATCATCCAACGATGCTTACCACCGATTTGTCCTTGCGTTTTGATCCGGAGTATGAAAAAATATCAAGACGTTTCTATGAGCATCCCCTTGAGTTTGCCGATGCCTTTGCCAGGGCTTGGTTTAAATTAACTCACCGTGATATGGGGCCAACGACACGTTACTTAGGTCCGGAAGTTCCTGCTGAGGAGCTGATTTGGCAGGATCCAATTCCTGCTATGAATCATACACCAATTGATGATAGCGATATTGCAGCCTTAAAAGCTAAAGTTATAGAATCCGGATTAACAGTTGCCCAATTGGTATCTACGGCATGGGCCTCTGCTTCTATTTTCAGAGGCTCTGATAAGCGTGGTGGTGCCAACGGGGCACGTATTCGTCTGGCTCCCCAAAAGGATTGGGGAGTAAATAACCCTGCTCAATTGAGTAAGGTATTGCAAATCCTGGAAGGTTTGCAGGAGGATTTCAATAATGCTCAATCAAAGGATAAAAAAGTATCGCTTGCCGACCTTATCGTGTTAGGAGGTTGTGCCGGTATTGAGAAAGCGGCCAGGGATGCCGGTTTGGATGTAACTGTACCCTTCACCCCGGGACGTATGGATGCAACTCAGGAGCAGACCGATGTTGAGTCGTTTGCTGTTCTGGAGCCTGTAGCGGATGGTTTCCGCAACTATTTAAAAAAGAAATATGCTATGTCCACAGAAGATTTATTGGTGGATAAAGCTCAGTTGCTCACCTTAACAGCTCCCGAAATGACTGTTCTTGTTGGAGGTATGCGTGTTTTGAATGCAAACTATGATGGTTCTGAACATGGTGTTTTCACAGATCGTCCGGAAGTTCTTACGAATGATTTTTTTGTAAACCTATTGGACATGAACATTGCCTGGATGCCCAATTCTGATTCCAAAGAATGTTTTGACGGTCGTGACCGAAAAACAGGAAAAGTGAAATGGAAAGGTACACGCGCCGATCTTATTTTTGGTTCCAACTCAGAACTTAGGGCTGTAGCAGAGGTTTATGGAGCGGCTGATGCCAACCAAAAGTTTGTAAAAGACTTTGTTGCTGCATGGAATAAAGTTATGAACCTCGACCGGTTCGATTTGAAATCCTAGGACATCTTGAAAGAAAACGGGGGAGCACTATTCTCCCGTTTTTATAATTTATTGCGGTCTAAAAATAGGTCATTTACGATCTTATATATCCCTACTCTTCAAAAGTAGGGATAGTATTTTTAACGGTTTTGCCAAATGGAGTTTGGAGAAATTCTTCAAGCAGTCCGATTGAAATATTTACAATGCTGCATCCTTACCCTTTGGTGGGGATTTTTTTCACCTTACATCGCCTTATTTTGCCTTTTAAAATCGATTTGCATAGGGAGGGGAGGATAGTCAATCCAATTAAACAACCTACTGATGTTGGTAGGACGAAGAGAGGTTTATATGTATGATGTTTCAGGGGGTAAAAGATCAGATACAAGTGTTTTTTAGCGAGAACCAGAAACTCCGAACCCCAAAAGATGCCAAACCGGGCCCGCCGAAAAACCGACCGGCCCGGAATTAGTGCTTCTGCGGGGCAGCTACAGACTAATCTGCAGAATCTGCGATTTTTTTCCTACGGTTTCTCCCTTAATGGTGTAGAAAACGTAGTACTCCCGCAGTTCGGGCTCCAGAGGATTGGCCTTTTGCCGGATGTCCCTGTAGTAGGTACCGTTACAGGTATCCAGAAAAGCGAAGGTGCCCTTACCATTGATCCGCCTGAAGATACGGATCCCATCGGTTCCGTGCTTCTTGAATCGGATGGTAGGGTAGCCCCCTTCCAGATGCAGCTGTACGTCAGGAATCAGGTCTTTGGTATCGATGGAGGTGTAGGTGGTTTCCAGCCCCAACTCTACACCAATGGACTCGGTGTAGTTTGCCAGAGCCTGAATTTCGGGACGACGTTTGCGAATGTAGGCGGTCAGTTTTTTCTGGGAATTTTTAAATCCCGTAACCATAGCCTTGGCATCGCGTTGCGCCTGGTCCTTCTTTTCCTTCCAATCCAACACTTCATCAACCAGAGCCGTTTCCTGGGCGATGGTTTCATCGTCGAACCCCAATTGGTCCTTGTAAACCAACAACTTCTTTTTGTAGTTGATCGCCTTGTTAACGTAAGCCTCCTCTGTACTCTCAATAAAATCATTTCTCACTGTAATTTGTTTCATGTGAAATAATTTTTGAGTTTCAGTTAAAAAGTGCATTCGTATCCTGTTCCGAAGCCCCTGCACAAGCGCAAAGCCTTCGTCAGGTAATCAGAGCTACCCACCGTTGGAATTAATTTCCTACGGCTTTGGTGTGTTTGTTGTACCATTTTACAAAAGCAAATGGTACGTCCTCAATCCCGGGTTGATTGTAGCAACATCCGATTGGATGATGTTTAATGAAGTTACGCCAATTTTTTTAATTTAAACCAAAAAAAGTTTGTGTTTTTTCCGATATTGTTTTGAGGTAATGAGTTGATCGGGAGCAGGATAGTGTATGTAGGCGTAGGTGGTGGAATTTTAAGGTTTCCCAATTCAAATCGCCGTTAATATGCGAAATTAAGTTTAGTATTGAAATGAAATAATCGTTTGTAACGGTTAAATATTTTGCCGAAAATTTCTATTTAACAGTCGAGACACCGCATTCTACGGTCGTAGATTTTTTTTCCTCGGCCGTAGAAATTATTTCCACGGCAGTTTTTAGTCGTCATACGTTCGTAGAAATGAAAAAAGCGGCTCATAATTTTAAAACCACGGTCGTATGAATCATTTCTACGGCTCATAATTGGGAGTATACGGCCGTAGTTTTTTTTCCCACGCGCTATTTTTTAAAAAATGCGGCCGGTTTTTCAGTTCCCACTCCCGTATTTTTTTTCGTCATGCCCGATTTTTTTACTTCCACGGGCGAATAGATTAATTCTACGACCGTGTGAAATTGGAGGGCTCCCGCACTCTGTAAGGGTTTGCAGGGGAGGCAGATATTTAGGAGCACCATATTTAAACAAAGGCGTCTGAAAAAACAGGACTGGTTCTATTTTACAGGATGTTAGCAAAGTTAATTAAAAACAAAAAGTTAGTAAGAATTATTGTATAGTAGAAGCAGGGGTGTGAGGGCAGGGGGGGACTCTCACCCAAATTGTTGGCCGAAACCAGAACCCAGGCCCCCCCCAGGCTCTTTGACATGTTGAAAAATCAAGCTTTCGGAAATAGAAAATCCCCGGCAGAAAACCTGCCGGGGATCAATTCAATTGTGGCCTTGCGAATTAAGCTTTAATCTCCACAAGGGCTTCCGTAACGTTAATACTGTAGTCGCCCATTTTTTCACACTCAGAGAAGATATCGGTATAGATGATCCCCGCCTGGTATTTGTATTTTTGTTCCTCAACGTTGTTCAGGTGATCCAGTTTCAATTCGGTTCTGTAATCGTTGATTTTCTTCTCAATTTCGTTGGCTTTCTTCAGGTGCACCTCTTCGAAATCTTTTGCCGAATTCTCGTACATCATCAGCAGGGCCTCGTCCACTAATTCGAACATCTTATTCAGGTTGTCGCGAACCTCCTGTGGGAACCATGCCTTCTGCTCTCTCTTACGTTTAAGAGCTTTGGCAATGTTCAGGATGGAATCACCAACACTTTCGATGTCGCTCACCATTTTAAAGAAAGCACGAACTCGCTTGGAGTTGACAGGGCTCAATCGGGTTTCCGATACCTTGGTCAGGTAGTTGGCAATTTCAATCTCCATATCATCGCTTTCGTCCTCCAGTTTATCAATCTTCTCGAACAGCTTGTTAAAGCTTTTGTCGTTGGTTTCGTTAAAGGCTTGCTTTACGTAGCCAAACATCTTTTTGGTATGCTTGGCATACAATCCGATTTCCTGTTTGGCCTGGAACAGGGAAGCCTCAGGAGTAGACAACATGCCAATTTTGATGTGCTGCAGTTTGAATTCCTCCTCCTCGTCTTCTTTGGTAGGTACCAGTCGGGTTACAACTTTTACAATGGATTTGGCGAACCAGATCAGGACGACAACGTTCATAATGTTGAATACGGTATGGAACATCGACAAGGCAACCGGTACATCCCCCACATTGTTAAAGGGATCTCCACCTGCCAGCCAGGCTACCCCCTTCAAAAAGAATGGGAATACGCAAAGCATCCAGACCACCCCAAAAGTATTAAAGATTAGGTGGGCACGGGCTGCTCTTCGTGCAGAAGTGTTGGCTACCATTGCAGCAAGGTTGGCTGTAATGGTGGTTCCGATGTTTTCACCCAATACCATTGCGGCGGCCATTTCAAAGTTGATCCACCCACTGTTACACATTACCAGGGTAAGTGCCATGGTTGCCGAAGAGGACTGAATCAGAATGGTCAACAGGGTTCCGATGGCCATAAACATCAGGATGGAACCGTAGCCCATGTCGGTATAGTTGGTCAAAAAGTTCAGAATTTCAGGATTCTGCTTGATGTCGGGCATCGAAGTTTTCAGAAACTGCAGGCCGATAAACAGCAATGCGAATCCCATGATCAGTTCGCCCCAATTCTTTTTGTTCCTGTTTTGCGAGAAGAGGAAAGGCAGTCCCAAACCAATCAGAGGCAGGGAAATTGCACTCATACTCACCTTAAAGCCCAGAATGGAAATCAACCAGGCGGTAACGGTGGTACCAATATTGGCTCCCATAATTACCCCTACCGATTCAACCAGTGAAAGCAAGCCGGCATTTACAAAGCTTACCACCATTACGGTTGTTGCAGACGAGGATTGAATAAGAGCGGTAATTAAGATACCTGTGAATACCCCTTTTACTCGGTTAGAGGTCATAGCAGCTAAAATGGCACGCATTTTATCGCCAGCTACCTTTTGCAAGGCTTCACTCATCAATTTCATTCCATACAGGAACAAGCCCAAAGAGCCGATGAGTTTCAGGAACTCCGGCAAACCATAATTCATAATCAGTCTAAATTTATTTGTTTTTCAATCAATTAGTATAATTCTTGGGTGGCGCAAAAATAGGAGAATAATTCAGACGAACATGCATTCCAATGTTAATTTAAGGTTAATTCAGTGTTTTTTAAAGATTAATTGGTTCTTTGGGTTACGATTTATTAACACAGGATTTAGGAAAATTTAACAGTAAGGGCTTCGGGAGATGACGGGTTGGATTTCAGTGCTCTAGGTTTGCGATGCTAAAAGGGGAGGAGGAGGACGAAGTTCGGGAGGTTTTCCTCAAAACCAGCCCGTATTTGATCAATATCTTCTGCAAACCAATTAAATAAAGTGCAGAAACACAAATAATTTGATGCTTTTTCCCTAATTTTAATCATCGATTTATTTTCAGGATTTCAGAGGATATTGCCCCAATCCACCACCTTTGAAAAATAGTAGATTAGTCGTATTTTCGCCCGAAGTCTTTTTAAAATCAATTGATTCATTAAATACCGAGGAAATTAATATGTGGACCAGAATTGCCGGACTTATTCTTAGAAACCGCTTGATGCTGATTTTTGTGGTGGGTGCAGTTACTGCTTTTATGGCTTATAAAGCCCAGTATGTGGAGATGTCTTATCAGTATGCCGCCCTGTTGCCGGAAGATGATTCTGCGTCGATAGATTACAGCAACTTTCAGGAAACTTTTGGTCAGGAAGGGAATGTCATGTTCTTTGCCCTTCAGGATAAGGAGTTTTACCAGTTGGATAAATTCAACGACTGGATTGCTATGGGCGACAGTCTGAAGTCCCTGGATGGGATTGATGCTCTGGTATCCATTGCTCATACCTTTAACCTGGAAAAGAACAAGAAAGACAGGAAATTTGAGGTGAAATCCATTTTTCCCAAACATCTTACCAGTCAGCACCAGCTTGACAGCCTGGCTCAAATAGCGGAATCCCTGCCTTTCTACCAGGGAAGCCTGATCAACAAGGAAACCCATACCTATTTGATGGCCATTACGGTGAATTCCAAAATCATCAACTCCAAGGCCCGGGAGCCCATGGTGAAGAAGGTTCGCGAGATTACCGATGCCTTTAGCCAGAAGCACAAGGTAGAGATGCGGTATTCCGGACTTCCCTACATTCGAGTGGTTACTGCCCAGATGATCAAGAAGGAGATGAACATGTTTATTCTTCTTTCTCTTTTGGTTACCGCCGTTATATTGTTCATGTTCTTCCGCTCTTTTAAAGTGGTGTTTTTCTGTATGCTCGTGGTGGGCTTAAGTGTTATCTGGGCCGTAGGATCCATGGGGATTCTGGGGTACAAAATCACTCTGCTAACCGCAATGCTTCCGCCTCTTTTGGTGGTAATTGGGATTCCCAATTCGGTATTTCTCATCAACAAGTACCATGCGGAATACATGCTTCACCGGAATAAAATTAAAGCCCTGCAGCGTGTGGTTTCCAAAATTGGGAATGCAACCTTTTTGACCAACCTGACAACCGCATCCGGTTTTGCCACATTTATTGTTACTTCCAGTCAAATTTTGAAGGAATTCGGATTGGTTGCGGCTTTAAATATCATGGTTGTTTTTCTGCTTTCCCTTCTTCTGATTCCGATTATTTTTAGCTTTTTGGCTCCACCTGATGCAAAAGCAACCAAACATCTTGAGAATAAGTTTGTAACCTGGTTTGTAGGCCATTTGGAGCGAATAGTACTGAATCACAGAACCAAAGTATATATTGTAACAGGGTTTCTTGTTGTGGCTGGTTTTCTGGGGATTTCCCAAATAAAAAGTACCGGTTACATGGTAGACGACCTGCCTCATGACAATCCTATCTTTATGGATCTGAAGTTCTTCGAGAAGAACTTTGATGGGCTGATGCCGCTGGAGGTGATGGTGGATACCAAAAAGAAGGGGGGAGTGTTGAATCTCTCTACCCTGAAGCGCTTGAATCGTTTGAATGATTCCCTGAAGAGTTACCCAGAGATTTCTCCCTCTATTTCGATCGTAGAGGCTGCAAAATTTGCAACCCAGGCCTTTTACAATGGAAAGGAGAAATACTATAAGCTGCCCAGCAACCAGGTAAAGAATGTGATTCTTTCCTATGCATCCAAAGGCAATAGCGATGCCAACTTGTTTGATTCTTTTATGGATTCAACCAGGCAGGTGGCTCGCATGAGTTTCAGAATGCAGGACATCGGAACCACACGAATGGAAGAAATGGAGCAACGGGTTTTGGACCAAGTGGCTTCTATTTTCCCTTCCAAGCGTTACGATGTTAAGGTGACCGGATCCAGCATCGTATTTTTTAAAGGAACCCAATACCTGATCAAGAACCTGTTTGTGAGTTTGCTTCTGGCGATTTTTCTGATTGCCACCTTTATGGCCTGGATGTTCTCCTCCAAACGGATGGTATTGGTAGCCCTGGTTCCCAATCTTATTCCTTTGATCGTTACGGCCGCTTTGATGGGGTATTTTGGTATTCCGATCAAAGCCTCAACTATTCTGGTATTTAGTATTGCTTTCGGTATTTCGGTGGACGATACCATCCACTATTTGGCGAAGTATCGCCAGGAGTTGACTGCTACAAGCTGGAGCATTCGATCCTCGGTAGTATTGGCCCTTCGCGAAACCGGACAAAGCATGATGTATACTTCCATTATTCTGTTCTTTGGCTTTGCTATTTTTGGCTTGTCTGATTTTGGTGGTACCGTGTCTCTCGGAATTTTGGTTTCGATTACGCTACTATCGGCTATGCTGTCCAATTTAGTGTTACTACCGTCCTTGTTGCTTACCCTCGAAAAACTGATCACCAACCGATCCTTTAAGGAGCCTTTGTTGCAAATCTTTGACGAGGAAGAGGATATTGACCTGGATGCCTTAAAAATTGTTAATATAGACAAGAAGGATGAAGTTGAGAAAGTAGGGTTGTAATTTTTTATTACTTTAGTAGGCCATAAACCTACTACGGTAAAATCAACTCAAATTTTTTGACTATGCATAGTTTTAAAGAACTTCAGGAAATTGTACAACAGAAACTGGATGATCAGAATTTTGTGGTAGCTCCTGAAGGTCTGTTTGAGCCCATGGACTATATTTTAGCCATAGGTGGCAAACGAATACGTCCTATTATGGTATTAATGGGAGCGGATCTCTATTCCAAAAATCTGGAAGATGTTATTCTGCCGGCACTGGGCATTGAGATCTTTCATAATTTCACATTGCTCCATGACGATGTAATGGACAATGCACCGATGCGAAGAAATCGTGCAACTGTTCATGAGAAGTGGAACAGCAATGTAGCGATCCTCTCGGGAGACGCTATGTCCATTAAGGCCTATCAGTATATTGTTAGTTGCAACGAACGGTATTTACGGCCTGTACTGGATGTATTCAACCAAACCGCACTGGAGGTTTGCGAAGGGCAGCAGTACGATATGGAATTTGAGAGCAGAGACGATGTTGCGGTGGAGGAATATCTGGAGATGATCCGCCTGAAAACTGCCGTTCTGTTAGGCGGTAGTTTGAAAATGGGTGCTGTGATGGGAGATGCCAGCGACCGGGATGCTGATCTTTTGTATCAGTTTGGTGTAAATCTTGGTATGGCCTTCCAATTACAGGATGATTTGCTGGATGTATATGGAAATGAAAAAGAATTTGGCAAGAAAATTGGCGGGGATATTGTCGCTAATAAAAAAACTTACCTCTTAATAAAGGCACTTGAATTGGCCAATGGTGATCTTCTGGATCAACTAAAGGAGCAATTGGAGGCCAAAGAATTCGACCGGGACGAAAAGATCAAGGTTGTAAAAGGTATTTACAACCAGTTGCAGGTGAAAGAACTGTCACAGGAACTGATTGACCGGTACATTGCCAGGAGTATTGATTGTCTGGATCAGGTGAAGGTTGAGGATTCGAGGAAGCAGGTCCTGCGTGATTTGGTGGATCGCATGCTGAACCGCACCCATTAAACTCTCGGCAATTTTAAAAAAAAGGAACAACTCCCGGGTGACTGGATCGTTTGGTTTATGGAGCCCTTGCAAGCAGTACGAGAAAAGCTGTTCAATTCAGTTTACCGGATAAGTTTCTCAAACAGGGATGGATAAAAACAGGATAACGTTCTCTTTTTTGGCTAAAAATGTTAAATTTGTCAACACTTGAGATAATTATCCAATAAAACTTTACAGTAGATGTCACAAAATATCGGCAAAATAGTACAGGTGATCGGACCTGTGATTGACGTAAGTTTCGAGCAGGAAGGCAGCGTCCTTCCGAACATTTACGATGCTCTTGAGGTTATCAGAGAAGATGGTAAAAAACTCGTAGTTGAGTGCCAACAGCACATTGGTGAAAATACGGTCCGCGCCATTTCGATGGATTCCACCGATGGTTTGCGTCGGGGAATGGATGTGGTAGCCACAGGTTCTTCTATCGTAATGCCTGCTGGGGAGAAAATCAAAGGTCGCCTGCTTAATGTGATCGGTGATACCATTGATGGAATTGGAGACGTTGAAAAAGAGGGAGGATATCCGATTCACCGAACACCTCCTAAGTATGAAGAGTTAAAAACCGAATCAGAGGTTTTCTTTACCGGGATCAAAGTAATTGACCTGATTGAGCCCTATGCAAAAGGAGGGAAGATTGGTTTGTTTGGAGGTGCCGGTGTTGGAAAAACTGTACTGATTCAGGAATTGATTAATAATATCGCCATCGGGCAGGAAGGTCTTTCTGTTTTTGCCGGTGTAGGGGAGCGTACCCGTGAAGGGAACGACCTTTTGCGAGAAATGATCGAATCCCGCGTAATTCGTTACGGTGAGGAATTCGAAAAGGATATGGAAAAAGGCGGTTGGGACCTATCTAAAGTGGATAAGGATGCCCTTGACAAGTCGCAGGTATCCCTGGTGTTTGGTCAGATGAACGAACCACCTGGAGCACGTGCTCGTGTAGCCCTTTCCGGTTTGACTGTTGCTGAAAGTTTGCGCGATGGGGATGAGAAATCCGGAGGACGTGATATTTTGTTCTTCGTGGATAATATCTTCCGTTTCACCCAGGCCGGTTCAGAGGTGTCTGCACTATTGGGACGTATGCCTTCTGCTGTGGGTTACCAGCCAACTCTAGCTACTGAGATGGGAATTATGCAGGAGCGTATTACTTCAACCAAGCGAGGATCTATTACTTCGGTACAGGCGGTTTATGTGCCTGCGGATGACTTGACAGACCCTGCGCCTGCAACTACTTTCTCTCACCTGGATGCTACAACAGTATTGGATCGTAAGATTGCCGAGTTGGGTATTTATCCTGCGGTGGATCCATTGAACTCTACTTCCCGAATTCTGACTCCGGATGTAGTTGGAGATGCCCACTACAACTGTGCTCAGCGTGTGAAAGAGTTGCTGCAACGTTACAAGGAACTTCAGGATATCATTGCGATTCTTGGTATGGAAGAGCTTTCGGAAGATGACAAATTGGTGGTACACCGTGCCCGTCGAGTTCAGCGATTCCTTTCTCAACCTTTCCACGTAGCGGAACAATTTACCGGACTGTCAGGTTGTATGGTTTCCATTGAGGATACCATCAAAGGATTTAACATGATTATGGACGGTGAAGTGGATCAGTATCCGGAAGCAGCCTTTAACCTGGTTGGTACCATCGAGCAGGCAATTGAAAAAGGTGAGAAAATGATGGCTGAGGCTAAAAACTAAAATCCTGGCGTATGCGTTTGGAAATTGTAACACCCGAAAAAAATGTGTTTTCCGGAGAGGTGGATCTTGTTCAGCTACCCGGAAGCAAGGGATCATTTGAAATTCTGAAGAATCACGCACCCATCATCTCTACGCTTGACGAAGGGCAGATTAAAGCTTTGAAAGCGGATGGAGAGGAAGTTTTTTTTCCCGTAAAGGGAGGAGTTGTGGAATTCAAGAAGAATGTGATTACCGTACTGGCCGACAATTTATAGTAAATTATATTTGCAAGCTATATTCAATGCCCCGGAAGTGATTCCGGGGTTTTGCATTTTATCCCAGTTGGTTTCTGTTGGAATTTCGTATTTTTGCACCCTAATTGAGTCATCTTTCGAATGGCTAAAATGAATTCTTAATTTCATAAATAGTAATTGATGCCCAAAAAATTTCTGATTATCCGATTTAGTTCCATAGGTGATATCATCCAATGTATGGGGGTGGTCAACGGAATCCTGAATCATTATCCTGATGCTGAAATTCATTGGATTGCCCGAAAGGATATGTCCTCCTTCCTGGCAATGGATCAGCGTATTCATAAAATATGGGGATTTGAACGGAAAGATGGCTTTAAAGGTTTGCTGGCTATTGCCCGTGCACTGAAAGAGGAGAAGTTTGACTTTATATACGATGCCCACAGCAACATTCGCTCCAATGTGCTGCGAACTGTTCTGGTGCCCCGTTGGAAGCGTTGGTTTGGAGCAGGTCCCAGGTATGCGCTCAGGAGTAAGGACCGGATCAAAAGAATTTTACTGTTCAAATTCGGAATCGATCGTTTCCCCATGCCTTTCAGGGGGATGAAGTCCTTTCGGAAACCACTCGAAAAATGGGGGATAACGGATTTCTCCGATGGGAAACGAGAATGGTACTTTCCTTTGGATTTGAAACAGAAGGTGGAGGAAAAGGTATTTGATCAATTCTCAGCCGACCGATCTAATGTTATTACCATTGTACCTTCGGCAGCCTGGGAAATGAAACGCTGGCCTGTTGGGCACTGGAAGCAATTGATTGCTCAACTGCCCGAGTATCATTTTATGATTCTTGCCGGCCCCGGTGATTCATTTTGTGAGGAGATTCGGAATGTGGCCCCGGATAGAGTCGTGAACCTTGCCGGGCAAACTTCACTTTTGGAATCTTGTTACCTGGTATCTCAATCCAATTTGGTCATTTCTGCCGATACCGGATTTTTGCATGCTGCGGATATTTTCTGTATTCCTGCTCTTTCGTTGATGGGACCCACGGCCTTCGGATTTACCACCGGGGAGCACATCAAAACCCTTGAGAAGGATATGCCTTGCAGACCATGTACCAAGGATGGAAGTGGAAAATGCAAAATGAACACATATCAGCAGTGTATGGTGGATATAACACCGGAATGGGTGGCCCGGGAAGCAAAAGAAAAAATGAAATAAGCCTTGTCAAATACTTACCGGATAGCTATCGGTTAGAACTGGATAAGGAATTTGAAACCCGTGAAATAGAACGAACGATACAATACAAAAATGTCGCTCCATCAAAGAGCGACATTTTTTATACCCTTAATTTTATTTCACAAATAATAGAGTTGGATTTATTTCTTAAGGGAGGTAATGAATAAATTGGCTATTTTGTTGTGAATTCCGTTGTATTTTACACTTCCCTGGTTGCAAAGAATTACTACGACAATTCCTTTTTGAGGATAAAGCACCATTTGAGAAGTTCCACCTACTGCCCCTCCACTGTGTCCGTAATAGAAACTCCCGTATTTATCAGTGGCACTATGCCAGCCCAAACCATATCCGGTACTTTGTCCTTTGGTGGTTTTTAGAGGCGTTATCAATTCTTCAATCTGTTCAGTTGAAAGGTAGCCTTCCTTTAAGTGGGCGATTGCAAATTTCATGATATCTTCAGATGTGGAGATAAAGCCTCCTCCGGCCCATTTACAGCTATTGTCTACATAGGGTGCATTAATAAGGCTTTTTGTTGGGCTAACGGCGTAGAAACGGCTTCTGAAGGGAATAATACTATCGTTCTGATCGGCGCAGGTGTTCCGCATGTTCAACGGATCAAAAACTTTATTTTTCATGTAGGACAGAAATTTTTCTCCGGATGCCTGTTCGATAATGGAGCTCAACAGGTTCCAACCGTAGCTGGAGTAGTGAAATTCTTCCCCGGGGTAGGAGATCAAGGAATCCTCACTAAAGATCTCAAGTGCATCGGACACATTATTGTAGTGCTTGCTGCTCAAGAATTCCATCCCCCTGTAATGTCTGATGCCAGCCAGGTGTCCGGCTACCAGGCGGGGAGTTATTTTTCCTTTTTTTAGAGGAAAATTTGGCAGGTAGACCTGAATGGAGGAGTCCAGAACCAGTTGTCCCTTTTCCTCCAGGTGAATGAGGGCATCTGCCGTTAATGGTTTGGAAATACTAGCAACTCTGAATCGGGTTTTGGAAGGTGAAACTTTGATCTTTTGCTCTAGGTCAGCATATCCAAATCCCTTACTTAGAATTGTTTGGTTGTTTCGATTTATTGTTATGGCCAAACCTGGAATCTGATTCGCTTTCATGAAGCTGTCAATCAGGAGATTGGTTTTCTGAATTGCTGTGTTGTAGCGGGGTTTGCGACTTTTAAAGGCCATCAAACACAGACAGGTCACACATACAAGTAGTAAGGATTTGAATTTCATTGTTAATATCTGATTAGAGTAAAAAAACCTTAAGTTAAAAATGTTTTTCAATTTTAGAGGATTCAGCTGAGAGAATATCTCTCTAAGGATTATTTGTGTCGTTCAGATATTCATTCGAATTGTTATGCCTACAGCAAGTAATTGGTAAATCAGAGGCTTTTCCGTAAATTCGATCTATCAAATTGAGTAAAACTTTAATTCCATTTATGAAAAGCATTCAATTGTACTTTGACAGCTTGATGAATTTTCTGAGCAAAGGGGTTTGGAACATGCGCCTGAAAGATCTTTCTGGACCGAGGTATTTTTTAATTCGTCAGCTACGAATCTACCTGCTTGCGGTGAAAGGTTTCTACGAGGATAAGTGTCAGTTGAGAGCTTCTGCCTTAACTTTCTACTCCCTGCTTTCGGTTGTTCCTATTCTTGCCATGGCCTTTGGAATAGCTAAAGGTTTTGGGATTGAGAAACTATTGGAAAAGGAATTGAATTCAAGTCTGTCGGGGCAACAGGAAGTGTTGCAATGGTTAATTGGGTTTGCCAATAAGATGCTGGAGAATACCAAAGGAACCCTGGTGGCAGGATTGGGTTTAGCCATTTTGTTTTGGTCGGTGATGAAGGTTTTGGGAAATATTGAAGCCTCGTTCAATGATGTTTGGCAAATCAAGAAAGGGAGGACCTGGGCCCGGAAATTCACCGATTACCTGGCCGTAATGATTCTGGCCCCCATTCTCATGGTAACTTCAAGTAGTCTTACGGTTGTAATTACGACCCACATTAAGGCTTTTGCTCAGGATTCAACCTTCATGGGGGCAATCAATCCATTTATCTTCTTTCTGCTCAAGTTGGTTCCCTACTGCCTGATATGGCTTCTGTTTACAGGGATTTATATTTTTATGCCCAATACCAGAGTGAAATTCAAGTCGGGATTGATGGCCGGAGTGATTGCCGGGACCATATATCAATTGTTGCAGTGGGGATACATTGAATTTCAGGTGGGGGTGAGTACTTACAATGCTATTTACGGAAGTTTTGCTGCGTTGCCCTTATTTTTGGTTTGGTTGCAGTTCAGTTGGCTGATTGTATTGTTCGGTGCCGAAATTTCTTTTGCGGAGCAGAACGTGGAAAGTTATGAATACGAGGCTGAAACCATTGATATTTCCTATGATTACAAACGCTTGCTCAGTTTGTATGTATGTCATTTTGTGGTGGATAAATTCGCAAGGGGAGAGCGGGCGCCTCGTTCCATTGATATTTCGCAGCAATTGGAGATCCCGATTCGTTTGGTTCGGGAAATTGTTTTTAATTTGGTGGAATGCGGAATCTTTTCTGAGCTTCGTACTGAAAGAGAAAAAGTGGTGGCCTATCAACCTTCAATGGATATCAACCGCCTCACACTTCAATATGTAATTGATACGCTTGAACGAAAAGGGTCGGATAATATTCCGGTATTACAAACTCAAACTTACGAGGGTTTGAATGAGGTAATGAAAACATATCGTTCAAATGTTGCCAATCAGCCTGGAGAAACTTTACTGAAGGATTTGTAAATTTTTACGGAAGAAAAGGATACAAAAAAAGGAATTGCAAACGCAATTCCTTTTTTTTGTATATCTCGATGGAAATAAGTCCTATTCGAACATGAATTTGTCAGAAAAAGCGGGTTCCAAATCATCAAGCCATAAGGCATCGGGATTGTACTTGGCAAAAAATGGTTGTCCAACCCAATCAGGGTTCTTTCCCTGGATAAAGTTCAGAATAAATACTTTTTCCCCATTGATTTCGGAAATACCCGAAACCTGAACTTTTCCTGGTGTGGCAGACATACTTGGACCACGAACGGTTCTACATACCCCGCTCACTTGTGAGTAAGCTTTTCGGAAGATATTCCAGGCTTCTTCCAGAGTGATGGCAAAATATTCCTGAGCTCCTGTTTCCCGGGCAATAAACATGTAGTAAGGAATTAGTCCCAAATCTACTTGCTTGCGCCACATGGCTGCCCACATATCCGCATCGTCATTCAAATGTTTCATCAATGGCGATTGGGTTCTGATAACGGCTCCGGTTTCGCGTATTTTTCGGATTGCTTCCTTAACCACATCGGTCTTCAACTCGTTCAGATGATTGAAATGAGCCATTATGGAAAGGTTAATTCCGTTATCATGGATTTTTTTGAACACCTTCAACAAATCTTCTGCATCATTGTCTTTGGTGTAACGATAGGGCCAATATCCCAGTGTTTTGGTACCAATACGAATGGTTTTTAAATTTGGAAGGTCGGCCTCGATGATGGCATCAATATAGGAACTAAAGATTTTACTCTTCATTACCATTGGATCTCCACCGGTGATCAAAAGATCGGTGATGTTAGGATTCTCACGAAGATAACCAATAACTTGATCTACTTGCTTCATGGCAAACTTTAGCTCATCAATTCCGGAAAATTGGGGCCAGCGGAAGCAAAAGGTACAATATGCGTGACAGGTTTGTCCCTGGGTAGGGAAAAACAACATGGTTTCCCTGTATTTGTGTTGAATTCCGACTAGTTTTTCACCGTTTAATTCCGGAACGTTGTTCACCTGGCCGGCAGGATTCGGATTCAATTCCATCCGGATTTTATTGGCCGTTTTGGTGATCTCTTCGCGAGATCCTCCTTCACGAATCACTTTGGCCATACGATCGTATCTTTCTTTCGAAAGCATTCCCTTTTGAGGGAAGGTGAGAATAAAGACGGGATCTTTTTCAAAATTGTCCCAGTCAATCAATTCGTCAATAACATAATTGTTGGCTTTGAAGGGAAGAACTTCTCCTACTACCTCAATATCAAATTGCTGTTCCGCACTTAACTTCCCTATCTGAGGAATTTGTTTGAAATTTTTTAGCGTGTACGCTTTGTATTTCATAGGCTAATATCTGGTTTTGATGTTCTCTGCTAATCGAATCATGTTGAATACGATTGCAGTATTGTTATAACTAAACACAAAATCAAGCTATTAGGATATGATAGCGAAAAGGGTTGCTGAAACCGTTCGATCGTTCGCTTGCATTAGAAATCCCTGGAATCGGGATTAGAGGAATAATATCCTTTTTTGAAATTACCTGAAAAACGGCGTTGAAGGAAGATGCTTATTCCGGGGTGCCCATAGCTGTAGCGCAAAAGTACAGATTTTTAAAATTTTAAACAAGTGAAAACAACTTTTGCCTCAAACACTTATGAATGGAAGTATCCAAATGTTTAAATTCTCCGTTTTTTGCAGGAATGGGGCAGAAACATTACTTTTGCTGAGAATCAGCAGCTAAGTTTCATAAGATGTTAAGAAAGGATTTTGCTGCTGGTTCTGTATTTAAATCAGCAAATAAGAACTTGATGGGAATGAAGCGAAGCGATATAGAACTGATGGCACCGGTAGGATCCTATGAGTCGTTGATGGCGGCCATACAGGGAGGTGCCAATTCCATTTATTTTGGAGTTGAGCAGTTGAACATGCGGGCACGATCCTCCAATAATTTTACCTTGGAAGATTTACGCGAGATCGTAAAAATTTGTAAAGAGAATAACATTCGTAGTTATCTCACCGTGAATACTGTATTGTATGATCATGATCTGAAATTGATGCACGATGTTGTGGATGCAGCCAAAGCTAGTGGAATAACTGCTATAATTGCCTCCGACATTGCTGCCATCCAGTATGCAAGATCTCAGGATGTGGAGGTGCATATTTCCACACAATGTAATATTACTAATATCGATGCGGTGAAATTCTATGCTCATTTCGCTGATGTGGTAGTACTTGCCCGAGAACTTTCGTTGACTCAGGTGGCGGCTATCTCCAAAGCCATTCGGGAAGAAGATATTCGTGGGCCCAAAGGAGAATTGATCCAGATTGAGATGTTTGCTCACGGAGCCTTGTGTATGGCTGTATCAGGCAAATGTTATCTCAGCTTGCATGAGAAGAATTCCTCTGCCAATCGTGGCGCCTGCATGCAATCCTGTCGGAAAAGTTATATTGTTACCGAAAAAGAAACCGGTAATGAGCTGGAGATTGATAATGAGTACATCATGTCGCCAAAGGATTTGTGTACCATTGGATTCCTGAATAAATTGCTGGATGCCGGGGTGACCGTTCTCAAGTTTGAAGGACGTGCCCGATCTCCCGAATATGTCAAGACCGTTTTGGATTGCTACAACGAAGGGGTAGAGGCATACCTGGATGGAAGCTACAATGAAGAGAGAATTGAAGAGTGGAAGCAACGCCTGTCTTCTGTCTTTAACCGTGGATTTTGGGATGGATATTACATGGGCCAGCGTCTTGGGGAGTGGAGCAATAACTATGGCTCCCGTTCTACCAAAAAGAAGATCTATGTTGGTAAGGGGATGAATTACTTCGGTAAAATTAAGGTTGCCGAATTTTTAATGGAAACCCAGGAACTTTCTGTGGGCGATCAGATCCTGATTACCGGACCTACAACTGGTGTGGTGGAAACTACCGTAAAGGAGATACATGTAGATCGTAAACCGGTGACTAAAACCGTAAAGGGAGAGCGATTCTCAATGGTTCTGGATCAGATGATTCGTCGTTCGGATAAGCTTTATAAGATCGTGGAGACAACTAAGGAATTAATGCAATAACCCTAAATAGTAACCAAAATGAAGAGATTTTTTGTAATTCTAATGGCCCTTTGCCTATCCACAGGAGCATTTGCTGAGGAAAAGGAAGGGACACTAACCAAAATGGGGCAGCAAGTTCCTGCATTTTCGGTAAAGAGCCTTTCGGGCGATGTCATTGATATTTCCAAATTGCGAGGGAAAGTTGTTTTGATTAACTTTTTTGCCACCTGGTGTGGTCCTTGTATGAAGGAGCTTCCCCAAGTGGAGAAGCAGCTTTGGCCCCGTTTTAAGAACAAGAATTTTACGATGGTTTCCATCGGGAGAGAGCACACCCGTGAGCAATTGCTTAAATTCAATAGCAAGAAAGGTTTTACTTTCCCCATTGCTGCCGACCCCAAGCGGGAGGTCTACAGTAAGTTTGCCGATAAATACATTCCCCGGAACGTAATTGTTGACAAAAATGGAAAAATTATCTACCAGGGAGCTGGTTTTAGTCAGCAGGAATTGGATGAAATGATTAACCTGATTGAGAAAAATCTTTAAAGAGGAACAATGATAAAAAGTGGCAATATTCTAAAAATGCGAACTCTTCTGAAGCCGGAAGTGGAATACCGGCTTCCGGTCGGAAATGAAGAGATTCTGATGAACGATTTGGTTGGAAAATCCATTCGGATGAAATTTCTGGGACAAATCAATTGCATCCATTGCGGAAAAAAAACCAAAACTTCTTTTTCGCAGGGATATTGCTACAGCTGTTTCAATACCCTTCCGCAAACGGATATCAGTATTGTACATCCTGAGTTGGATCAATCGCATCTGGGGATTTCCAGGGACATGGAGTGGGCAAAAGAGAACTCTCTAAAGCCCCATTTCGTCTATTTGGCGCTATCGTCGGTAGTGAAGGTGGGGGTAACCCGCTTTTCGCAAATTCCTACCCGCTGGATCGACCAGGGAGCTTCCAGGGCCATTCGCCTTGCGCAAACCCCCAATCGACACATTGCCGGGGTAATGGAGGTGGCCCTAAAGGAACATTTTGCAGATAAAACCAACTGGCGCGACATGCTCAAGAATAATGTGGATGAATCGGCAGATTTGGTGGCCCAGAAAAGAAGAGCTGTCGAGTTACTTCATCCTGAGTTGAAACAATATGTTACGGATGACGATGAAGTGGTTGAAGTGAATTACCCGGTTCAGAACTATCCGCAAAAGGTAACCAGTATCAACTTTGATAAGCTCCAGGAGTACCAGGGCGTACTATGTGGAATAAAGGGGCAGTACCTTATTTTCGAGGATCAGAAGGTGATGAACATGCGCAGGCATGCCGGATATATGATTGAAGTGGAATATTAATTTCCAATGCTATATAAAAAAAGAACCCCGGGATTGACCCGGGGTTTTTTTGTAAGGTGAGATTTTAGGATTTATTATGCATTAACTTTTTGATCCATCAAAATTCTGATGGATTCAGCCAAGCGCTTCACTCCTTCACGGTTCTTCTCTTCGTCCATGTAGGAGAAGTTCAAACGCATGGTATTCTTTCCGCTACCGTCGCAATGGAATACAGTTCCCAATACAACCGCTACGTTCTTTTCAATGGCAATCTTGAACAAATCTTCCGCATCCAAATTTTCAGGAAGGCTTAGGAACAGGAACAATCCCCCTTCAGGACGCGTCCAGGTAACACCTTCAGGCATATATTCGTCGAAAGCCTGCAACATGATATCACGCTTCTCGTGATACATCTTAATGATATCCTCCAGGTTTTTATCGAATAAGCCTTTTTCCAGGTATTTAGCCGCAATTTTCTGTACAAAAGGAGCAGTACACAAGTCGGTGTTTTGCTTGGCTTTTACGAATTTGTCGATAATGGCCTCGTGAGCAATAACCCAACCTACACGGAATCCAGGAACGAAGATTTTGGAGAAGGTTCCCAAAGCGATAACGTGACCGGAATTATCCAGCTCGTAAATCATTCTTTGTGGCTCTCCTTCGAAGCGAAGCTCGCGGTATGGGCTATCCTCCAGGATCAGTACATCGTATTTTTTGGCAATTTCAATAATTTCCAATCTTCTGAATTCAGGCATGGTAACACCTGCAGGGTTTTGGAAATCAGGAATAATATAGATAAACTTAGGCATATCGTTGGCAGCTTTTAATTCAGCCAACTTTTTTTCCAACAGGTCGGAACGCATACCGTATTCATCAAATTTGATTCCAACAGGCTGAGCACCATATGAAGTGAATGCCCCCAAACCACCTAAATAGGATGGCAAACCGCAAATAATTTTATCACCTCGGTTGATGAAAATTTTAGCAACCAAATCCAACCCCTGTTGAGATGAGGTAAGGATTGACAGGTTATCTTCGGTGATATTCAAGCCTTGCTTTTTATATCTTTCGGTCAGGATGGAACGTAATTTAGGATCTCCTTCGGTAGAACCGTATTGAAGGGCAGAAGCCCCATCTTCATCCAGCACTTCATTGGTGATTGCTTTCAATTCGTCAATCGGAAAAGTGTTGGGTGCAGGTAATCCTCCGGCAAATGAAATAATTTCAGGACGCTGAGTCAATTTCAGCAGTTCTCGGATCGCCGAACGTTTCATTCCTTTGGCGCTGTCGGAAAGAATTTCTTCTAGATTAGTTATCATTTTATTTTCCCCCAGTTGTTTAAGTTTTGATCTGTTTATTCAAATTTTTTGTAAAATTTCGGCTGGAACAACCGATCTTTTCGATTTCGAATATAGTGATAATTTTCATTCTCTTTGGTGATAAAACGAGAAAATACTAAGAGATTTGATTAATTTGCTTTCAATTTATAATCGATTTACCTAAAAATACAAATAAATTGACAATTTTAGATAAGTTCCCGTAATTTTTCCAACTGTTTTTGTTTGTTTACATCACGCATGTTGCGAGCTGTTTCGGTAAAATACTGATGATTTTCAATGAATTTGATCTGCATTCGGTTCCATTCGTCGATACTTTTTATCCGGCCATATTCGCGTAATTCCCGGTATAAACTTCCCGAAACAGGAATGAAATCAGTTCTGCCCAAATAATCCAAATCGGCATCACAGATTATTCTTTCCAAACGATTTTGGGGCTGAGGGGGTAGTTTTGTGGCCATAATCAGGTTACAAACAGCTTCCTGTTGGTGTGGCTCATAAAAATATTGAGGCAGAATGTGGCGAGCCAGCTTGGTGCCATACTCTTCATGATCGTTGTAGGAGAGGATAAAACCCGTATCATGAAACAGGGCCGCAGTTTTTAATAGTAGCATTTCTTCGTTGCTGACCCCTTCCTTGCGACCAATGATTTCGACCTCGGTAATTACGTCAATTGTGTGTTTCAGGTTGTGATAGTATAGGTTTTTGGGCAGTTCGTTCTCCAGTTTGGTTAGGATGCTTTCTTCCAGATCGTCGTAGCGTAACATTTGAAAGCGGGTTTTAAAGTGCTGATTGGGTATCAGTCCTTTTAGGTCGGAACACATGGCAGGTTTAAAACCCTTTACAAAGTACATATCAATGTTCCCCTTGTATTTTACAGGCATTCGCCCTCGGTATTCGCAGATAAAGTAGTCCTTAATCAGCATATAGGTCATTCCCGAGATATTAATTTCACCTACCGAACCGGATGATTCCATTCGGCTGGCCGTATTCACGGTATCCCCCCAGATATCGTAGGAGATCTTCTTGGAACCAACCACCCCAGCGATTACCGGTCCTGTATGAATCCCGATTCGAAGTCCCCAGATGGGCTTCTTGTCATTATTGGAATTGATCTGCATGTTCTTCATGTACTGCTGGATTTCCAGGGCGGCCAGAATCACTTCAATGGGGTTGGTGCGGTTTTTATTGGGAATTCCTCCGGCACACATGTAGGCGTCGCCCACAGTTTTGATTTTTTCTATATTGTATTTATCCACTACCGAATCGAAATGCATGAAGAATTTGTCCAATTCATCAATTAATTCTTCCGGATTCATCTGCTCTACGATTTTTGTAAAGCCGTGAATATCGGAGAATAGAACGGTGACCATCCGGTACCTTTTGGAACTCACTTTCCCTTTGGATTTTAACTCCTCGGCAGTTTGTTTGGGGAGAAGATTGGCTAGCAGTTTTTCGGTTTTGTCACTCTGCTCTAAGATTTTCTTATTCTTTTCAAAGAATTCTTCCTCCAGTTGCTTCTGGTATCTTTTGAGTTTAATTCGGAAGTAAAGAAAAATTGTGATGAGAAGGATCAGGTTGCTAACGATAATTATCGAAACGAAACCTTTGCTTACAGTGATCCCTGTGGTAAAAAACGAAGAGTAAAGATTGTACAGGAGAACTAGGGTGTAAGTAGTGCAGGTGTAATAAAACATCGAATTCTATTTAATATAAAAATACCTCTTGGGTAAATTAAAACAGCCTAAGTTAATTAAATTTGGAACAGCTAAGTTAAATTAACATAGAATTTTTGGGAAAATGAAAAATTTTGAAATTTCACAAATATGTTTTAAATTGACGTCTTAAAATTTTAACATAACAGTATCTTTTTTAACAGAGAGAATATGAAAGCCGATAATAGGACATTACTTGTAGCATGGGATTTCTCGGAGGTTGCCAAATATGCCCTCCAGCATGCATTAATCTTTGCAAAAAATGTGGATGCTGAGGTTATTTTGGTTCACATTGTAAAAAAAGCAGCCCACATCCCCGAAGTTACCGAAAAAATGGAACAGTCGGTGAAAGAATTTGAAAATAGTAAGGGAGTAAAAATCCAGGTTGTTGCACGGGAAGGGAGTATTTTTACAACGATCAATGAAATAGCCAAAGAGATGAATGCCTTGATGGTGCTTATGGGAACCCATGGAATAAAGGGGATGCAAAAGCTCACTGGAAGTTGGGCTCTTAAGGTTATTGTTGGATCCCGTGTTCCTTTTGTGGTTGTTCAGGCCCCCCCGGTTCGTGATCAATACAGATCAGTTGTTTTGCCGGTTGATTTTAAGAAGGAAAACAAAGAGAAGTTGGGATGGGCTGAATTCATGGGGAAATTTTTTAAAGCCAAAATCCGAATCATTACTCCTCTTGTGCCCGAAGGACAAATGTTGCAGCGTACCAAGGCCAATTTGATTTTTGCAAAGAAATATCTTGAGAACCGTGGAATTAGTTACGATATCGACGTAGCGGATACCGGCAATGATTTTGCCCAGGAGGTAATCAACTTTTCCAAGAAAATTGAGACGGATATTATTTTGATCATGACCACCAAAAACATCTCCTTCCAGGATTATATGCTGGGGGCTCATGAACAGCATGTAATTGCCAATTCTGCTCATATTCCGGTTATGTGTGTGAATCCCCGTACCGATTTGGCCAAATACGGCAGTTTCTATTAAAAAAAGTCTCAGGAAAAATGGTTGTCCTTCAATTAAAGGTGACATCCATGAATGGAAAATATTATACAGTGAAAAATTTCTATCTTTGAAACAACGGTTTATGCCGTTGTTTTTTTGTTTGACGCGAAGTGTAATCCCATAGAGAATCAATTGTGAGCTGCTCTGTAGTTGACTGTTATGATTTTCAGGGGATCTTTCTTCGATTAATTAAATACAGAGTTTTATGAAATTGGTTTTTGCTACAAACAATCGGAATAAGCTGAAAGAGATCCAGAACATGTTGGGCGAGGAATTTGAAATTCTTAGTTTAAAGGATATTCAATGTGATGATGAAATCCCTGAGGATCATGAGACTTTGGAGGAGAATGCCTCCCAAAAAGCTTTCTACATCTACGATAGGTACAAAATCAATTGTTTTGCTGATGATACAGGTTTGGAGATTGAAGCTTTGAACGGAGAGCCCGGAGTCTATTCGGCTCGCTATGCAGGAGAGGCCAAAAGCTCAGAGGAGAATATGGCAAAGGTGCTACGCAAGATGGAGGGTGAGAAGAACCGCAGTGCCAGATTTCGTACCGTGGTCTCACTTGTACTTGATGGCAAGGAATATCGCTTTGAAGGAATCGTTGATGGTGCTATTCTTAAGGAGAAAAAAGGTGCGGATGGATTTGGGTACGATCCGATTTTTGAGCCCGAAGGCAGGGGAGTATCCTTTGCAGAAATGGATATGACCTCCAAGAATGAGATCAGCCACAGGGGAAGAGCTGTTAGAAAGCTTGTGGATTTCCTCCTGAATAGATAAAATGTTGTTTTATAATTATCTTTGGTAGTTTATATGAAGAATAACTTGTTGTTTTTGACCTTGTTTTTTGCCTCTTTTTCCCTGTTTGGTCAGTTGGGGGTAGGAAATTGGCAGGAGCATTTGCCCTTTCGCAAAAGTGTAAAGCTTTTGGAGGCGGGGAACCGATTGTTTTGCCTGACAGAATCAGGACTGTTCAGTTATTCTTTCGAAGACAACCGGGTGTTGACCTATAGCAAAATCAACGGCTTGTCTGACGTCGGTATTCAAACTCTGGAGTATGACAATGTTACCGGACGATTGCTGATTGGCTACCAGAATGGGAATGTCGATCTTTTGGAGGAGAATCAGCTGGTAAATATCCCGGATATAAGAAAAGCCAATTTGTCAGGTAATTCTTCCATTTACTCCGTTCTGTTCCATGGAAACAAGGCCTTCCTGGGAACCGGATTTGGTATTGTGGTACTGAATTTGGATAAATCGGAAGTGGCGGACACCTACTACATTGGTGATGGAGGAGCCCCACTTAAGGTAAACGGGCTGACCCGGGCCGGTAAGTACCTCTATGCCGCCACTGGTCGGGGTATCTATCGGGCGGAGATGGAGGGCTTGAACCTGGCTGATTTTAACAATTGGGATTTGCTGACAAATTTGCCGGATTTTCAAGGAGAGTTCCGGTTTGTTCTTTCTCATGAAAATCAGGTTTTTGTTGTTCATTCCTTGGGACTGACAAATGATCAGATCTTGGTGTTTAGGAATGGAATGTGGAATGCTTTCGTTGCCGATTTACCAAAGGTGAGCTCAGTTCGATTTCAAGACAATCAGTTGTGGGTTGTAGCAGGTGGTGAGCTTCGAATCCTGAACCTACTGGGGCAGGAAGTGGAAAGGATAAAGCAAGTAGGAAATGAAGTTTTGGATTTGAGAGATGCGCTTCAAACCCAACAAGGCAATCGCTATCTGGCTGATTTTGGAAGAGCGGTTTTGGGCTTGGAGGGCGATCAATACGTTTCCATCAAGCCTGATGGCCCGCAATATACCGAAACGGAGGCCATGCTTCACGGGGCCAATTCCTTGTGGATGCTTCGTGGAGGTAGAAACGGAGACAATTCCGGAAAAAATTATCCCGCTGAAATCAGTTTGCTGGAGGATCGGCAATGGCGAAATATTGACCGAAAGCAAATACCTCAGTTGAATCCTGTAAAAGACCTGGTAAGTCTTGCCATCAATCCTGTAAAACCTTCCCAAATGTATTTGGGATCGTGGGGGCAGGGAATTTTGGTAATGGACCAGGAGAAGTTGATTGAACAATGGGATGCCGGGAATTCTCCCCTGGGAAATTCCGAAGCCCGTATTGCCGGAATGGCTGCAGACCGGCAGGGAGCCCTGTGGGTACTGGATGCCGGAACTTCCAGCTCAATTAAGGTGAGAAATACAGATGGGCAGTGGATTGCTTTGGAGTATTCTCCGCTTGCCAACCAGGAGGATGTGAGAAAGATAATTGTCACTTCAGATGGGGACAAATGGGTGCTAACCGGACCTGGAATGGCACTTTTTGCAGTCAACGAGAATCAAACCCTGGCCAATCGCGACGATGATGTTTACCGGAATTTCCGGGTTTTAGATGAGAACAAACAGAAATTGACCTCTACGGTTTTCGATTTGGTGGAGGATAAGGAGGGAAGTATCTGGTTGGGAACCGATAGGGGGGTGATGGTGTATTCCCAACCGGGGAACCTGCTACGAAATAAGGATTTTTATGCCTACCGGCCCGTAATTAACCTCGATGGCACCAATCAGTATCTCCTGGGTACAGAAAAGGTTCATTGTATTGCAGTAGATGGAGCCAATCAGAAATGGTTGGGAACCGAGAATTCCGGTGTTTTCCTGGTTTCTTCCTCAGGAGATGAACAATTACTGCATTTTCACACCGGGAATAGTCCCCTGCTCTCCAATAGGGTTCACAAAATATCCATTGATCCTCAATCGGGAGAGGTGTTTTTTGCTACCGATAAAGGGCTGATATCCTATAAAGGGGCGGTAACAGAAGGGGGAGAGAATTTCAGTAAGCTCTACGTGTACCCGAATCCTGTTCGGGAAACCTACCACGGAGATATTGTAGTGAGTGGTTTGATGACGGATTCTTCGGTGAAAATTACCGATGTGAGCGGGAACCTGGTATACGAAGGTCAATCGCAGGGGGGACAAATGCTTTGGGATGGGCGGAATTTCTCCGGATCCCGGGTTCATACGGGGGTGTACCTTATTTTTTGCGCCAACTCCGATGGTTCTAAATCCAAAGTGATTAAATTGCTATTGATTCATTAAACTAATCCGGTAATGCCACCGATTGATTGGGAGGACTCTTAATTTTACAGCCTATGCTTTACAAAACCAGGGGAATTGTTCTGAATCAACACAAATTTGGGGATTCCAGCTTGATTGTTCATATCTATACCGAAAAGTTCGGACGGCAGAGTTATATGGTAAAAGGGGGACGTTCCCGCAAATCAAAAAGCAAGGCGAATCTGTTGCGACCTTTTACCCTTTTGCAGATGGAGGTAGGGCATAAGGAGGGAAAGGACATTCAAATCCTGAAAGAATTCCAGGTTAGCGATCCCCTGTTCAACTTGCCCTTCGATATCTTCAAAAGCACCCAGTCGCTATTTTTGGCAGAGGTACTTTACAAAGTATTGCGTGAGGAGGAGTCCAATCCCACCCTGTTTGAATTCTTGTACCAGTGCATCCTTTTCCTGGATTCAACGGAAGAACCGGTACCCAATTTTCATCTTTTCTTTCTGCTCCACCTGAGTCGGTTTCTGGGCTTCTTTCCCCAAAAGAATTACTCTGCCACCCACCAATACTTCGACTTGCTCAACGGCTCTTTTCTTGCTTTGCCCCAAGCCCATCATCGTTGTTTGGATGAAACCCTTAGTGAAGTGTTGTATTCTTTACTCAATACTTCAGTTGAGGAATACAATCGGTTGAAAATTAGTGGGAAAAACAGATCTCTGTTGTTGGATTCCATCCTGGAGTACTATTCCTTTCACCTGGAGGTGTTTACCGAGGTGAAATCACTGTCGGTCTTACGGGAAATTTTTCATTAGTCCCCATAAATTGGGACAGGGCAATTGGTGGCTGAAATAAAGAAAATTTGATTTCAGAAGTTGAGGGAATTGGTCCTAAAATTTTGTACATTTAAGAGACACACCAAATTACATCCCATGATCAGTTCCAAGCTTTCTCAAATTCAAAATAAAGTTTTGCTCGAAATTCAGCGGAGAGCCCAAAATGGTACCGTTGTCAATTTGTCCGATCGTCTTCCCGAGTATCCTCCTTCCGATCGTTTGGTTGCTCTTGTGAACGAGTACATGCAGAAAGGCTACAACCAGTACGCCCCCTTTGAAGGCATTCCTCTTCTGCGGGAGCGGATAGCGGAGAAGGTGGAGGATCTCTATGGGCATACCTATGACCCGGAGAAGGAAATTACGATTACCGCAGGAGCCACACAGGCCATCTATACGGCCATAACTGCATTGATCAAAGAGGGAGATGAGGTGATTATTTTTGAGCCGGCCTACAGTTCCTATGTACCCGCTGTGGAAATCAACGGGGGAAAGCCGGTATTTGTGCAGATACAGGGCCCCGATTTTGTCATCGATTGGAGACAGGTGCAGAAGGTGATGAGTGCCAACACCCGCATGATCATTGTCAATTCCCCGCACAATCCCACCGGGTCGGTGTTCGACCAGAAAGACATTCTTCAGTTGCAAAAGATCATTCGGGGTACCAATATTATTATTCTAAGCGATGAGGTGTACGAGCACATTGTTTTCAATGGACGAGAGCATGAGAGCATGGCCCGTTACCCCGATCTTGCCGGTCGCAGCCTAATAGCCTTCTCCTTTGGAAAAACCTATCACGTGTCGGGATGGGAAGTTGGCTACTGCCTGGGGCCTGCCTCCCTGATGAAGGAATTCCGAAAGGTGCACCAGCATATGGTGGGATCTGTAAATGCGCCCATACAATATGCTTTTGCTGATTTTATGACCCAAAAGGAGGAGTATTTGCGCCTGGCCGAATTCTACCAAAACAAGCGGGATTACTTTCAACGTCTTTTGCAGTCCACCAACTTTGATCCGATGCCCGTTTGGGGCAGTTTCTTCCAATTGGTGGATTACAGTAAAATTAGTCATGAAAGCGACATCGATTTTGCCCACCGGCTGGTTAGGGACTATGGACTGGCCTCCCTGCCGGTATCGGTGTTTCACCACAAGAAAACCAGGCAGAAACTCCTGCGTTTCTGCTTTGCCAAACGCAGGGATACCCTCGACAGGGCTGTTGAGATTCTGATGAATATCTAGGGGCATTTTCTTTTTCCCATCCCGTTTCAACCAGCAATAGGCGTTTGCTCATTCAAAAGGGAATTATGTGCCATTCCTTCGTCCAATTGCCAATCGCTAAAGCTCAATGGCTTTTCAATGGATGGAATTGATAAGTTGCCCCCTTTAGATTTTGTGGAATAAATTAAATTAAATACTTTTGCTTTCCGATGGCCCCATAGTTCAAGGGATAGAATAGTTGTTTCCTAAACAATAGATACAGGTTCGAGTCCTGTTGGGGCTACCTTGAGAAACCACAATCAGCTAATAAGTAGATGGTTGTGGTTTTGTTTTTATGTTTGAATCGTGATGTTGGCAATGTCAGGTATTCAATTCTTCCTATTCCTAACAGTTTGATGCAACACAATTCTTTTTTAAAATTAGGTTCTACCCAGGTTCTATTCCATTTTTCATCCATCTAATTTCCTAAACATTACTCATTATCTTATTCTGTCTTCTCCGTACGCTTGATAAGGTAGCCAGTCACCTACTATTTGTCTTCCGTACCCTCATTTTGCTCTCCGTACGCAAGGGGAAGCAATCGGTGACGGGCTTTCTGTTCTCCGTACGCGTAGAATCCCTTCCGTACGCCGGGTGAGGCAGTTGGTGACGCCCATTTTGTCTTCCGTACCCTCTTTTTGTTTTCCGTACGCAAGGGAAGCAATCGGTGACGGAGTTTCTACTCTCCGTACGCATAAAACCCCTTCCGTACGCCCGGGAGTGATTCACCAGGAGCTATTGTACAGAAAACCCCCGTTTTAAGCCGGGGGTTCTTCCAAAGGATTGGTGCGCCTAAAATTCAGCTTGTTCCTCCTTTTTGGCGGCACGGTATCTTTCCGATTTTTTGCGACTGTAGTTGCTGTAGTAGCCCTGCAAACGCTCCTCATTGTTCCAGAATATGTATTTTCCGTGGTCCCGGATTTCATCCACCGCTTCTTTCAGGTAGGTGAAGGCACGGTCACGAATAATTTTGGTTTCGTTGGTTTTCATGCGGTCACCGTTGATTTCGGCCAGCAGATCGCCCATATCAGTTGCCATGGTATCGGACTGGTTCAATAGGTCCAGGTTAAAGTTGATGGCTTCCAACAGGGGGATGTGATCTTTACCCAGCAGGGAAAGGCTCACCAGGTCCTGAATCATGTCGGCATGTCCGTCGCCTTCGGCAATATCATTAACGGTGGCCAACAGTTCCGGATGATTACGGAAAGCAAACCGGAAGCTACGAATCAAACCGTCGCGCATTGCGTAAGAAATGGGGGCCTTTTTTTTCCAAAGGTGCTGGTTGTCGTTCTTTAACCGGCGTTCCTTGGTCCAACGTCCCTGGGCCTCACGGCTGGCATTCACCCGAAGGGGGAGAGAGTTTAAAAGTTCTTCGTTCAAACCATTTAGAAGTAAAGCGTCGCGGTCGTCGCGGCACCAGTGTTCCAAATTATCTGCCTCCTGGTTGAAGATGTCAACAGGCATGTGGGCCGTTAAAATCTTGTCTTCAGGGATCAGCATGAATTGCTGTTTGGCAGTTAAAAAATCCTCATTATTACTCATTTGTTTGTTAGTTTTAGTATGGCTTATGCCATAAGTTAATAAATAGGATTGATGAAAAACGTAAAATAAATTTACGGCTACTTCTTTTGATTGTCAATAGTTTATAAAGAAAAAAATCTGTAATCGCATTTTTTTTCCAGGTCCCTTTAGTTACGGGAGAAGGAAGGGTTTCCGGATGTTGACAGGTTCAAACAATTCAATGTTTCACAACAGATTGGGCAGATCTCTGCTGATGTATCTCTCAAAATTACCTTTGTACGATTTTGGGAACTTACAATGAGCAATTGCACAGGAGATCCGATTGGTGTTGGTTTTTCTTCACGAGGATGTGTGCGCTTTGAATTTTGCCTGATCTTTTTCCAAGTTGTTTTCCGGGATTCTTGATTGAATGTACAGGGCATAGGCCATGCAGCTAAGAGCAAACAGGGTTTCACTTATTTCGTAGGCTCCGTTGCCATTGGCCGGGAAATTCTCATGATAGCTCAAATGGAGGAATACCAACAGCGCAAGGACCAAAAGGTTACTCAAACTCACCCCAAACATTGTTCTCTGTTTCTTTACGATGGAATAGGTGAGTAGGGCTACAACCGGAATTGCATTGAAATGCAGCAGGCGGAAATGGAATTCCCCCTGGGGGTATTGGTAGTAGAACGCCGACAGGGCGAAACAGGAGATAATCCATTCGTTGGGGAGGGGAATGTGCCAAAGTCTTGTTATCCCCGCAATGCAGAAAGCCGCACCAGCAACTGTAAAGATCAGGGTGCCTGCCTCTACCAGCCAGATGAAGTACTGCTTGTTGATGTTGTGCAGGTTCAGCTCTTTTTGGTGATTGATTTCCAAAAGCAAGGTTGGGGTTTCGATTTGAAACCAGCGCTGTCCCCAGCTGATTTCCTCACCGGCCATAAAGAAAAAGAGCAGTCCCATGGCGCAAAGGACAAGGCTTTCGGGTTTTGATACGGATTTGGTGCCCGAAACCAGGAGAAAGATGGCTGTAAGGAGCAGGAAAGCGAAGCCCAGGTATTCGATCAAACCGTCTTCCAGGGTAATGCTATTGTAAAAGTTCGGATTGAGCAGTAGAATCCCATTCACCAGAACAAGGCTTGCCAAAAGTACAAAGAAGGAATAGCGGCCCGTGTTGTTGCGCGGTTTAAAAATCCAGCCGGAAACAATTGAAACCCTGAATTGTTCCCTTCGGGGGTTCTCCAGACTTTTTTCCCTTGCTTTTTTTGCATCCTGAACCTTCTGTTCTTTTGCTTCCTGGGTGGAAATAGCTTTTGATTGGTCCGGTTTTGGGGTTTCCACCTCGAGTAAATGGGGAATTTGTTCCATCTGTGTTGTTTTTTCTATTGGGGAAAACAGGTAGTTGTTGCCGTTGTAATGAATTACTATTCAAATTATAAAAATATTATGGAAACGTCAAGAGGGAGAAGGATATGGTTTTGAGTAGTTCGGGTTTACATGATTGTAGGGAGAGGGAATATTGAAAAGCTAAGTCGCAATAAAGAAAGAAGAGAAATTAGATTTTTTTTCGGGAAACGCGAAAAGGTGAATGCTGTTGCATTTTGGGGGAGAAGTAAGGGCAGACCAGGAGGATAAAGGATTCGGGAAGGGGAAAGGGGAGCAGCTCCCGCCCCAGACATTTTCGGTTTTCACCACGAATTCCATCCCGATTTTTTGGTGCTCCATAATTATTTTCTACTTTTGATGTGGGGTAAGTCCTATACGACCAGCTCCCACAGAATTCCCCCAGGGTCGGAAGGCAGCAAGGGTATGTGGTTGTAGCGGTGCGATATAGGTCGCTTACCCTCTTTTTTTGCCTCAGTGTTTCCTGCTTTTTCTCCGTGTTCCCTGTGGTTCAGTATTTTCGGCATTGTCCGGACTCTATTCCATCTGTCAACCAAATTGAATCCTACTTATCTCACCGCTCACGATTCTTTCCCGGAAGGGATTCATCGGGTATTGTTGCAATCGAAATAATTGGAGCGCATTTTTTTATTAAAAGATTTTGGGGAAGAAATTGCACCTGATCCATTGTCCTTTTCCTTATTTAACGTAACTTATTTGATGTGAAAATCAGATGTGTAACATTAAAATAAGGAGGTTAAAATGAGTGATAGAATTGCCAATCTAGTGCATCCCCAGCTGGAAGAATTGCTTGGACACGAATGCAAAACCATCCCCCGGGAAATGCTGCATCTTCCCGGGCCCGACTTTGTGGATCGGATTTTTGCCAATTCCGATCGGAACAACCGGGTGATTGGAAATCTTTCCCGCCTGTACCAGAACGGCCGTTTGGGGGGAACCGGTTACCTTTCCATTCTGCCCGTAGACCAGGGAATAGAGCATTCGGCCGGGGCATCCTTTGCGCCCAATCCTCTCTACTTCGATCCCGAAAACATTGTGCAATTGGCCATTGAAGGGGGATGCAATGCCGTTACTTCCACTTTGGGCGTGCTTGGCATAGTATCCAGAAAATATGCCCATAAAATTCCGTTTTTTGTGAAACTGAACCACAACGAATTGCTTACCTATCCCAACAAATTCGATCAGCGGATGTTTTCCAGCGTGGAACAGGCCTGGAACATGGGAGCAGCCGGGGTAGGGGCTACCATCTACTTTGGTTCAAAAGAGTCCTCCCGACAGATTGAGGAGGTGAGGGCTGCTTTTCAGCGAGCACATGAGCTGGGCATGTTTACGGTGTTGTGGTGCTATTTGCGCAACCCCTCCTTTAAAGTGGATGGAACCGATTACCATGCCTCCTCCGATTTGACCAGTCAGGCCAACCACCTGGGAGTAACGCTGGAGGCAGATATCATTAAGCAGAAACTCCCTACCTGCAACAATGGCTTCAAAGTATTGAATTTTGGTAAAACCCATAACAAAGTATACGATGAGTTGACCAGTGCCCATCCCATTGATCTGGCCCGTTACCAGGTGGCCGGTTGCTACATGGGGCGCATTGGTCTGATCAATTCGGGGGGTGCCTCGGGTGAAAATGATTTTGAACAGGCTGTGGAAACTGCCATTATTAACAAGCGGGCCGGAGGCTCGGGCCTTATTTCCGGCCGGAAAGCCTTCCAGCGTCCGATGAAGGAAGGGGTGAAGCTGCTTCACGCCATCCAGGATGTGTACCTGAGTCAAGAGGTTACTATTGCTTAGGTTGATTAATCTGTTGGTTATCCTCCTGCCGGAGCTTTGGAAATACTTTGGTGGGAGGATTTTTTTTGCATTCGGCAAATAGTGAAGAATTGAAACCAATGAATGGAATAGAGGGCCGGAATAGGGAAAAGAATTAAAGTTTTTCGAAAAAAAAATGAATTTTTTTGGGGGAAGGTAAACGATTGACAGGATGAATTTTGTTTGGAAAATTTGATTTGTTCAAAACCGTTAATCCAAGAAAACAGACCGTTAATCCGAAACAAACAACCGTTAGACACCGTAAAAGGGCTTTTGATGGATAGCTTGCAATCATAATTTGTCGCTTGCCAGTCTTTATCCAAAATTTTTAAACCCATAAAATTAATATGATGAAAAGATTTTTTACGTTCGCAATTTTAGTTTTAGGATTCGCCACTGCATCCTTTGCCCAGGAAACAGCTTCGGCCAGTGCTTCTGCCACCATTGTAACCCCTATTTCCATTACCAAAACAGTGGATTTGAACTTTGGTAATGTAGCTGTGCAGTCCACTACTGCCGGAACTGTTGTGATGGCACCTGATGGGTCTCGTACAGAAGCAAACGGGGTAACCCTTCCTGCTACCCCAGGGACTGTTACTGCAGCTTCTTTTAATGTTGCCGGAGAGGGAAACTACACCTATGCAATTACCCTGCCTTCTACTTGTACCATAACCCATGCTACTTCGGCCAGTACCATGGAGGTGAATGCATTTACCAGTAATCCTTCTGTTACCGGAACCTTGTCTTCGGGAGCTCAGACCCTTACTGTAGGAGCAACTTTGAATGTTTCAGCAGCCCAGGAATCCGGTGCTTATACCTCGGGAACCGATTTTAATGTTACTGTGAATTACAACTAGAAGGATTCATTCTCAGGAAAAGGCGCTGCAATCTGCAGCGCTTCTTTTTTTCAACTGTTTCACAATTTTTTCCACCTTCCGGAAGAAAAGTGATTTCATACCCTAAGCCCTATTAACCCTATGCAAAACCGAAATAGAATACAGACAGATTCTTTTTTTTCAGGAAAGAGGCAGGCCCTCTTCCTAATTCCCGTATTGATCCTGATAACACTTTTTTACCCGGGACAATCCCTGGCCCAGGGTAATTTGCTAATTACTCCACGAAGAGTTGTTTTTGACGGGAACAAACGAATTCAGGAGCTTAACCTGGCCAATACCGGGAAGGATTCAGCCACCTATCAAATTTCCTTTAAGGAGATTAGAATGACGGAAAATGGAGGTTTTGAGGAAATTACTCAGCCGGATCCGGGACAGAATTTTGCCAGTAAGTATCTCCGTTTTTTCCCACGTCGGGTAACTCTTGGACCCAAAGAAGCCCAGGTTGTAAAATTGCAGCTAAGCAGGACCAATCAATTGCAAGCCGGAGAGTACCGCTCCCACATGTACTTTAGGGCTGTGCCCAAAGAAAAACCGCTTGGAGAGAAGGAGGCTGGAAGCGCTTCTTCAACATTGTCAGTGAAATTGGTTCCGGTTTTTGGGATTACCATTCCTGTGATTATTCGCAGGGGCGAATCTACAGCCAGTGTAAGTATGGTAGATTTGGCACTGGAAGGAGGGGCGGATTCCACTCCGAACCTGGGGATCACCTTGCAGCGAACAGGAAATATGTCGGTGTATGGAGATATTACAGTGAAGCATATTTCACCTGCAGGGAAAGTTAGACAGGTGGGGCTGGTGAAAGGCATTGCCGTTTATACTCCCACTGCAAAACGAAGATTTCGGATCAACCTGGATCAGTCTGCCGGGGTGGATTATGGATCAGGTAAGCTGCAATTGATTTACAAGGGACAGAAGGATGCAGAATATGCCCAGTTGGCTGAAGCAGAGTTACAGTTGAACTAATATCCTGAAAAAAGAATATGATGCAAGGAGCTATGGGTAAGCTTCTCATATAGAAGTATGGAATGGCGAACTCCACCTGGCAATTGAAGTTAAATTAGAGGCAGATGAAAATAGTCTTAATAACGAGAAGGCTTGTCCTGATGATTTGTGGGGGCTTGCTATGTCTGTTCAGCCACTTTTCTGCAAAAGGGCAGGAAGTACAGCTTTCCGTTTATACGATCCGGAATTTGAGTTTCGGTGCATTTTTCCAGGGCAATGCCGGGGGAACTGTCACTGTGTCTCATGACGGTTCGCGGTCGGTTACCGGCGATATTATCCCGGCCAACATGGGCTTTCTTTTCTATCCGGCCATTTTTGAGGTGGAGGCTGCCCCCGGTACTTTGATCTCCATATTGAATGGGGCCGATGCTACGCTCACCGGTAGCAATGGAGGTTCTATAACGCTTCGGATTGGTGAATCCGATCTTGGAACTCCATTCAACACAACTGCAACTCCCCCCGCACGAACCCAGGTAACCATCGGTGCCACGTTAACAGTTGGAACCCCGCAGGCAAATCCTTCCGGGAGCTATAGTGGGACCTATTCGGTTACATTTATCAATGAATAAGCGCAGTAGAAACCTCAGCCAGGAAGGCATCAATGACTAGTAAAAAGCTACAATCCATATCTACAGTTTTCAGGCATGGGGATGCCCGGGACATTGGGAGGATTGCTGCTGGGGTTTGGATGCTGCTTCTGCTTTCTACCGGATTTTGTAGCGCACAGGGAGAACCTGATTTTGATGAAATATCAATTTTCCTGAATGTGAACCGAATCGGGGGTATAGAGGTCCCGGTGGCGATTCGGGAGGATTTGGCCTTTCTTTCGGTGACCGATGTTTTTGACTTTTTGCGGATCAAGAACAATCCTTCACCCGGATTTGAAACGGTTGAGGGATTTTTTATTGATGAGCAGGCGAAGTATGTTATAGATCAAGGGAATAGCCATATTCTCTATAATGGGAAGGAATACCAGCTCAGCCCCAAAGAAATGATCCGGACCGAGATGGGTTTGTACCTGAAATCGAGCCTATACGGAGAAGTATTCGGATTGGATTGCCATTTCAACTTTCGCAGCCTCTCGGTTACCATGAAGCCTAGTGTGCAACTGCCAATGATCCGGGAAAAGGAACAGGAGGAGATGCGTAACAATATCAATCGCCTTAAGGGGGAGGTGAAAGCTGATACAACAATTCTCCGGAGCTACCCTCTTTTTGATTTAGGAATGGCAGATTGGTCGGTTATTTCGACTCAACAGGAAGAAGGTCAGTGTAATACCAAAGTAAACCTTGGCTTGGGAGCCATGTTTGCCGGAGGTGAAACCAATGTCGGACTGAATTATGCCTCCGATCAAGCCTTTTCGCTTCGGCAGCAGCATTATCTCTGGCGATTTGTTAACAACGAAAGCAGGGGGGTGCGGCAGATTCTAGGCGGAAAAATTTTTTCGCAGGCTACTTCCACCATTACCGCACCGGTTGTGGGGATGCAAGTAACCAATACCCCAACCACTTATCGGCGATCATTCGGAACTTATCCACTGAGTGACTTTACCGAACCCGGTTGGCTGGTGGAGCTCTATGTGAATAATGTATTGGTGGATTTTCAGAAAGCCGATGCCTCCGGCTTCTTCACTTTTGAGGTTCCGCTTGTTTATGGAAATTCGTCCATTACCCTCCGTTTCTACGGTCCCTGGGGGGAGGAGCGAACCAGTGAAAGGAACATAAGTATTCCCTTAAACTTTCTACCCAAAAATGAACTGGAATACACCATAAGGATGGGGATGGTAGAAGACGGATCCAACAGCCGCTTTTCACGGGTGAATTTCAACTATGGTTTGGGCCCCAGATGGACGCTGGGTGGGGGAGTTGAATACCTTTCTTCTGTTTCTTCGAGTCCTGTTATGCCTTTCCTTACATTGGGGATGAGGCTGGCTCCGGGTTTACTTTTTTCAGGGGAATACACTCACAAAGTTCGATCGAAGGGAATCCTTACCTGGCAGGGGCCTTCGAGTCTACTTTTGGAACTGGATTATACCCGGTATGCAAAAGGCCAAATGGCGATCAGTACCAATTATCTTGAGGAGCGTAAAGTCCGGTTATCAATGCCTCTGCGTAACAGGTATTTTTCTGCATTTTCCCGTTTTACGCTTAGTCATGTTACGCTACCGGGTAGTCGGCATACCTTGGCTGAGATGTTATTTTCCGGATCGTTACAGGGTGTTAACACGAACTTTACAACCAATGCCATAAGTTCCCTCACTATGCCTCTTTCTGTAAACAGTACTTTGTCTCTGGCATTCACACTGCCCGGAAGAATTCTTTTTCGTCCCCGATTGCGATACAGTTATGATTCAAATGAGCTACTTTCTTTACGATGTGGGGTGGAGAAAAGGTTGTTTGGTCGTGGATTTTTAAATTTTTCCTGCGCACAGGATTTCAGAACCAATAGTACATCTGCCGAGATAGGATTTCGTTACGATTTTTCTTTCGCCAGATCCGCTTTTTCTGCCCGGCGAACTAATAAACGAAACACATTTGTTCAATCGGCCAGTGGTAGCCTGATGTACGATAGCAAAACCAAATATCTGGGGAAAAGCAATCGAAGGAGTGTAGGCAAAGGAGGAATTACATTTATGCCTTTCCTGGATCTTAACTCCAATGGCAGCCGTGAAAAAAATGAACCCAAAGTTTCGGGGCTAAAACTAAGAGTCAAGGGAGGGCGTATTGTTCGGGACGAAAGGGATAGTACAATTCATTTGATTGAGTTGGAACCCTACCGGAACTACAGGGTGGAGTTGGATCCTAACTGTTTGGACAACATTGCCTGGAAAATTCGAAAACCGATTCTTAGTATCGCTGTTGATCCCAACAAATTTAAACTGGTGGAGGTTCCCGTAGCAGTAATGGGAGAAGTTTCGGGTATGGTGTATCAGGAGAAAAAAGGGGAGTCGGAAGGTCAAGGTCGCATTATCGTGAAATTTTACAATGAAAACAAAAAGCTTGTTGCTCGAACCTTATCAGAGGAGGATGGTTACTTCAATTTCCTGGGGCTGATGCCCGGTAACTATACCGCTTGTTTGGATAGTGCTCAATTACAGAAATTGCAGATGTTTGCTTCTCCTGCGGTTTCTCCTTTTACGATTAATAGCAATACTTACGGTGATGTGGTTGATGGCCTTGAGTTTACGCTTCGTTCCAACCGGAATCAAAACCAGGATCTAAAGGAAGATGTTGAAGAAATTAAGGTTGATTCTATTCCAATGCCGGCAATTGCCGATTTAGGCCTTTTTTCGATACAGGTGGCTACCTTTAAAAAATTGGACAATGCTCTGCAGACCCAGGAAAGACTGCGTGCTGGATTGAATCGGCCGGTGGTACTTGTTTTTGATGAAGGGGTGTATCATGTACGGATGACCGGATTGGATGGAAAAAGGCAGGTAGAGCAATGTCTTTCCGAAATTGTTGAAGTTGGTTTTCAGGATGCTTATCCTGTAAGGGTTGCAGAATTTGAGCAAGAGGTAATTTTAGCAAATCAGCAAAAATCAAGAAAAAATCTGTTAATTTCTTCCCGGGGTATCTATGCCATACAGGTGGGAGTTTTTCGTAATCAGGGCAATGCTTTGAGAACAAAGGCTGAACTTGGTAAAGTTTTTGAAAAGCCGGTTGTAATTGTTTTTGAAGATGGACTTTACAAGGTGCGTTTGACTGGTTTTAAAGGCTATTCCAGGGCAAATGAATTTCTGCCCAAAGTTCTTAAGGAGGGATATTGGGATGCTTTCCTACTTCTTGTTCCCCGCAATCTATCCTTTTAAATTTTGCTGCAACGAGGCATAAGAAATACTTTCCAAACAGGAGACTCATTGCTTTGGTGAGTTTCCTATGACCAATGATGACCATTTTCCACACATGAAAGGTCTTTTTTTTATGTCGGAGGAGAATCTGTTCCTCCCAAAATATTCGTTTCATGTTCAGGCCGATCCACTGAAAAGCTCTTTTTTTCAGAACCAGACATACTCCCTTTTTTTGGGGCATTTGTACCCACTGGAACCTTCTCCTTATATTTTTTTTAACAAAACAATATGTAAAACCCACCCACTTTACCTTTTGAATTGTTATGTAATAAAGAAATTCATTTATTCGAACATGAATTGTGAATTTCTCAGGGATGAATAAACTGAATCATTGTTTGAATAAGAATTTATTGTTGCAACAGATAGATCGTGTGAATGTGCCGAAAAATCACGTAAAACAAGGAGTAGGCTTATTTTTAAATAATATTATGAAAAAAACCATTTTAGTATTAATTGCTTCCGTTGTTTTGTTTTCCAACTGTGCAAGACAGGACAATGCAAAATCAGAAAATGCCCCAGTGGCCGAAAAGTTAGATATTGATCAATTGGTTGCCGACATTGACCAATATCACCGAAATGCACTTAAGGATAAGTACTATGTTTTAAAGTCAAAGGTAATGACCGATATGGGGACTGTAAAAAGTGATGTGGCTCCCCTTTACGTTGCGAATCTGGTTGGAGAGGAAGCCTTGACCATTCCTACTGAATATTACATGGAGGGAATGAGTCTCTGCCAATCTCCACAGGTATTGACTATGCACCTGGATCATTCTTTTATGGATCACCTTTATCATTATAATATTGGTCTTGAACCTGGAAGCAGCTTTTTTGATTTTCAGAAAGAATGTGTTGTGAGATATCTTGATACTTTTGATACATTTTTCTCTGAAGATAATCCTCTGTTTAACAACCTAGAATATGAGGAAGCACTTGTAGTGTTTAAAACCAAAGTTCGCGAATTATATAATGAAGTTCGAACAGATCCTCGTTTATCAGATGCAGAAAGGGTGGCCCTGATGTCAACCATTAAAATTAGTGTGGGGTCTCTGGAAGAATGGCCTGCTCTTTTAGCAGAAGCAAATGGAACAAAAGGTTTTTGGAATGATGCCTGGAAAAAAGCGGTTAAGTATGCAAAAGCGGATGCGGCTGGTGCCATCATTGGTGTTGCCTCGAGCTATAAAGGTATAATTGCAGCTGGAGTCGCTACCGGAGGTTCAGGTGCTTTAGCTGTAGCCGGAACAGCAGCTGCTACCGGAGCTGTAATTGGTTCTTTGGCATGTGGCGTTTCAGAAATTATGTCTTTTGTAAGTGAGGTTCCTTTTCATCCTGTTGTGGTCGGATATAAAAGTATGTTGTAATACAATACCAATTATGAGATGGAGAAGCTACGAAAGAAGTTTCTGCGGGTTACCAGCTCTTACCGGAGAAACCCAGGTAACCCATTTTTCAGGAATGGTTTTCTGTAGTAATTAATAGTGTTTTGGGTCCCACTTGAGGGGCCCAAACCTTAAGATTCTATTGAATCTTAAGGGATAGTTGAAGTGTAAGATTTTTAAATTACGAACACATGAAAAAAACACTTAAAAAATTTTTGGAACAGCCCAAGTGGCTTCAGTTCTTAATCATTCTTCCTTTTAATTTTCTTTTGCTTTTTGGAGCGGTATTTCTACTGTATCAGGATACTGGGAGTAAGGCCATTACCTGGGCGGTAATTGCTACGGTTCTCTGTTCCCTGATGGGTACCTTTTTTCCTACCAGATATAAGTAAATTAAGACTGCATTAACCATCCTGAACAGCAAGGGAGACGAATGTACGGAGTTGATTTCCCGAAGGAAAGAGTTCAAAACACCGGAGAGAGAGTTCGGTTGTTTCCTTTATTCGGGACGGGCAATTCTCTCTAAAGATTGGGACGGTTAAAGGCAGGAAGTAGTAACATCCCTATGCTTAGCCCATTTGGAGAGCCAGGCATGGGGATTTTTGTGCGATGACCTGGCAATGCAAAGGCTATTTCCATGTGAATTTCGTGTGCAATTGGCGAGAGTGAGGTGCTCTCAATTTGTATTCACAATCCCTTAAAAGCATCTTGTGCCTTGCTTTTACCTCTAACTTCCCGTAACTTGAAGGTAGGTTTGAGCCGAAAAGGATTGTAGTATGAGAGCGATGGTTTTGAGGAGACTGGGGGAGGTGAATGCAGATCGGGAATTGATTGAATTTGCTCGTCTACCCGTTCCGGAGCCAGTTGAACGTGAATTGCTGATCATGGTATCGGCATGCGGTGTTTGTCACACCGAACTGGACGAGATAGAAGGACGCACACCACCTCGACACCTTCCCGTAATCCTGGGGCACCAGGTGGTAGGACGGATAGAGAAAATGGGTGTAGAGGCTGGGACTTTCCATACTGGTGATCGGGTAGGGGTGGGATGGTTTTACTCCAGTTGTGGTCAATGCAGGTATTGTTTGGACGGAAATGAGAACTTATGTCCTGAATTTCGTGCAACCGGGCGGGATGCGAACGGTGGGTATGCCGATTACATGCTTATTCCCGAGAGTTCTGTTTTCCCAATTCCGGATGTTTTTACCGACACCCAGGCCGCCCCCTTGTTGTGTGCCGGGGCTATTGGCTATCGCTCCCTTCGGTTATGCAATCTAAGGGAAGGACAAAGTTTGGGCCTTACTGGTTTTGGAGCTTCAGCCCACCTCGTTTTGCAAATGGCACTCCATCGCTTTCCCAATTCTCCTGTTTACGTTTTTGCAAGAAGTGAACGAGAGCGCCAGTTTGCTCTAGAGTTGGGTGCAACCTGGTCAGGCGATACGGAGGAGAAACCTCCGGATGGATTGGATGCAATTATAGATACCACTCCTGTTTGGAAACCAATTGTAGAAGCGCTTAAAAATTTGCATCCCGGCGGACGATTGGTGATCAACGCAATTCGGAAGGAAAAATCGGATCTAAAATATCTTTTGAATTTGAATTATGCCCGGCATCTTTGGATGGAGAAGGAGATCAAGAGCGTTGCTAACGTTTGTCGCAACGACATTAGCGAATTTCTGCAATTGGCAGCCCAAATCCAACTCCAGCCGGAAGTGGAGGAATTTCCCCTTGAAGCAGCCAACCAGGCTTTACTGGAATTGAAAAGTCGAAGAATACGGGGGGCAAAAGTTCTGAAAATTGCATAACTATTGTGTGGAAATTGGTTCAGGAATGAGTGTTTGGAATTGATTCATCATGGATGCAAATAACTGAGGTCATTTCAGGAAACAGATGTAGTGGGAGTTCTTTCGATGGTCTTGATTGATTTTTTCACGATACCTTTCGATACTCAAAATCAGTACTTCTTCATCATAATTTAGACCGGGTTTGTGGACAACGAGTTCAAATATTCCCTACCTTAGTTCTGTTTTTTCAACTTTACTTAAACAAAACCAATTATGAAGATCGCCATATTAGAGCCCATTGGCCTAACAGAATGCAAATTTCAGCCGATAAAAAGACATTTTGAGGAGCAAGGTCACCAAGTGGTTTTTTTTCCGGATCGAAATGAAGATGAGGCGGAATTGATTCGTCGAGCGGAGGGGGCAGATGCTATTGTTTTGAGCAATATTCCTTTGACTGAAAATTTTATCGATGCCTGTCCGAATCTATCGATGATTTCGGTTGCATTTACCGGAGTGGATCACATTGATATGAAGGCTTGTAACCGTAGGAATATCCTGGTGAGCAATGCTGCCGGTTTTTCTACAGAATCTGTTGCAGAGTTAACTATTGGAATGATTTTATCTGTATATCGGAAAATTGTAAGTGGGGATGCCATTACACGTGCTTTTGGTGGTCGTGGAAACTTTTTGGGGACTGAATTGAATGGGAAGACACTCGGGATTATTGGAGCTGGAGCCATTGGTCTTAGAGTGGCGGAGATTGCCAAAGTTTTCAATTGTGAGGTGTTGGCCTGGAGTAGAACGGAAAAGGTCGTAGAAGGGGTTAAATTCGTTGATAAGGAGACTTTGTTGCAGAACTCCGACATTGTTTCCCTGCATGTTCCTCTTACTGACGAAACCAGGGACCTGATTGGAACGGATGAATTGAAAATGATGAAATCGACCTCGATTCTTATTAATACCGCACGTGGACCAGTTGTGAATTCCGTAGCTTTGGATGAGGCCTTGAAAGACGGAGAAATTGCCGGTGCTTCCCTGGATGTTTACGAACAGGAACCCCCTTTACCCAAGGAGCATGTATTGTTCGAAAGTCCAAACCTGGTGATGTTACCCCATCTTGCTTTTGCTACCAACGAATCTTTTGAAAAACGAATCCAAATCGTAATGGATAATATTCAGTTGTGGTTGGAAGGCAAGCCTAGAAATATAATGAATTAGGAGATTGATTCAAGTTACTGGTTCCGGTTTTTTGAGTTAAGATGATTTTACCATTTTATGGGTGCTGAATCAGGGATCAGAAACAATAAACACTTATTTCAAAATGAGCATAGAACTTTCCAACACGGTAGAGGAGCTGAAGCAGGAAGTAATGACTTGTGAACGTTGCAATCTTTGTAGAACGCGGAACAATGTCGTATTCGGGGAGGGCAATTCCAAGGCCGAAATCATGTTGATAGGAGAGGGACCGGGGTACTACGAGGATCAGATGGGCCGTCCCTTTGTAGGGCGTTCCGGAGAACTTCTGGATAAGATTTTAGGGGCCTGTGGTTTCAACCGGGAGGAACATGTTTTTATCGGAAACATTGTGAAATGCCGACCGCCTAACAACCGGAATCCCCATCCTGAAGAGAAAGCCAGTTGCATTCCTTATTTGCACCAGCAGATAAAACTGATTGATCCCAAGATTATTGTTTTGCTCGGAGGAACTGCTTTGCAGGGATTGATTGATGAAGAGATGCGGATTACCAAATATCGAGGCCGCTGGATGGAGTGGAACGGACGCTTAGTGATGCCAACATATCATCCTGCCGCCTTGTTGCGACGCCCCGAAATGAAGCGGCCTACCTGGGAAGATTTCAAAATGGTAGTAGCCAAGTACAGGGAGTTGGTGGATCCGACCCACCATTCGGAGCACTGTTAGCAACTCTTTTTTTGTACAGATAATAGGACTCCATTAGGAAATAAAAAAGCCAATCCGGTGCAGGATTGGCTTTTCTGTATGGTATTGTTTCAGATTACAGGATCAGCATAGCATCACCATAGGTTCCGAAACGATATTTTTCTTTGATTGCTTCCTGGTACGCATCCATCACGAACTCATACCCTCCAAAAGCACAAACCATCATCATTAGCGTTGACAGAGGCAGGTGGAAGTTGGTAATCATGCGATTGGGCACATGAAATTCATAGGGAGGGAAAATAAATTTATTGGTCCATCCTTCGTAAGGCTTCAACATACCGGTAGTAGAAACAGAGCTTTCCAATGTACGAACCACTGTAGTTCCCACAGCACAAACATTGCGTTTCTGCTTTTTCGCGTTATTTACAACCTCGGTGGCTTCATCACCAATAAAGATTTGCTCCGAATCCATTTTGTGCTTGGTCAGGTCTTCAACATCAACCGTACGGAAATTTCCTAAGCCTACGTGAAGAGTAACTTCTGCAAAATCAATTCCTTTAATCTCCAAACGCTTCATTAATTCGCGGCTGAAGTGCATACCGGCAGTAGGAGCAGCAACAGCTCCCTCATGCTTGGCGTAAATGGTTTGATAGCGCTCAGCATCTTCAGGCTCTACCTCTCTTGGGATAAATTTAGGCAGGGGAGTTTCTCCCAAACCATACAAGGTCTTCTTGAATTCATCGTAAGGGCCGTCATAAAGGAAACGAAGGGTTCTTCCTCTTGAAGTTGTGTTGTCAATTACTTCTGCTACCAACAAGTCGTTTTCTCCAAAATATAGTTTATTTCCGATACGAATTTTACGAGCCGGATCAACCAACACATCCCATAATCTTTGCTCACGATTCAATTCCCGCAACAGGAATACTTCAATTTCGGCTCCGGTTTTTTCTTTGTTTCCATACAAACGGGCAGGAAATACTTTGGTATTGTTGAACACCATTACATCCTTGTCGTCGAAGTATTCGATCAGATCTTTAAAAATTTTGTGCTCAATTTTCCCTGTTTCACGGTGAAGAACCATTAGGCGAGATTCATCACGGTTGTAAGAAGGATGCAGGGCGATCAGTTCTGTGGGTAATTTATACTTAAATTTGGATAACTTCATAAGGCTGACAGTTGTTTTTTATGTTGTTGATAACAGAAAATATGAAGGCTTACCTTTTTACGAAAAAGTTGTAAGTTAGTTATAAATTTTCAATTTTTTTTACAAAATCCTCAATTTCAATAGCATTCTTAGTGTGGTAATCACCAATTCTGGTTCTTTCCAGTCCGATTAAGTGGGCGCCACTGTTTAAGGCACGCCCAATATCACGGGCGAGAGCTCGGATATAGGTCCCTTTGCTACATACGACTCGAATTTTTAGAATGTTTTGCTCCAATTGAAGAATTTCGATTTCATCAATCACCAGGGTTTTCTCCTTGATTTGAACTTCTTCTCCTTTTCGAGCCAATTCGTAGGCTCTTTTTCCATTTACCCTGATGGCCGAAAAATCAGGAGGTCTTTGTTTGATTTCCCCCAGGAAACCTTCAAGGCACTCTTCCACCAAATCTTTTGTTATGTGATCGGTAGGGTATTCTCCGTCGATTTCTGTTTCCAGATCAAAAGAGGGAGTGGTTGCGCCCAATTGCAAAGTGGCAATATACTCCTTGACCTGAGCCTGATAGCTTTCGATTCGTTTGGTGTACTTGCCTGTACAGATGATCATTAAGCCAGTGGCCAATGGATCCAAAGTTCCCGCATGTCCTACTTTAATTTTTTTGTAGCGGAACTTGTGCTTTATTTTGAATTTTACCTTATTGACCAAATCAAACGAGGTCCATTTCAGGGGTTTGTTAATTAATATGACTGAGCCCTGCTGAAAGTCGTTTTCTTCTTCGAATTGAATCATTGACAATTTATTGCGTTTTTCGGGTTACTTCCGGAAATTAGGCTGCAAAAATAGCAATTACTCCGATAATAAGGCAATAAATTGCAAAATAGATTAGTTTTCCGCGCTTTACGATATTAATCATCCATTTGCAAGCCAGTAATCCGGAGATAAAAGCGGTGATGAAACCAACGATTAAAGGAAGAATTCCGATGGAGCCCTGCGTAAAATCTCCCTTAATTAGGCCCAATATGTTTTCCCCGATAATTGGGACCAGTACCATTAAAAAGGAGAATTTTGCAATGTGTTCCTTTTTATTTCCCAGCAATAATCCGGTTGCAATTGTTGATCCGGACCGGGAAATACCAGGAAGAATGGCGAAGGTTTGCGCCATACCAATCATCAAGGCATCTTTAAAGTCAATGTCTTTATCCTTTTGCCGGGAGTAGTAGGTAAAGCCCAGAAGGGTAGCAGTTATCAGCAACATACAACCGACCAGAAGGAGAATGTTGTCCCCATTGAAAATGGCCTCTACTTCATCCTTGAAGAAAACACCAACAATACCGATGGGCAGCATGGATAGGGCAATCTTGGCGATGTATTGGGTTGAGGAATTCCATTTGAATTGTAGACTACCTGATAGTAATTCCAGGATATCTTTACGAAAGACAACCAGAGTACTCAAAACAGTTGCACCATGAACCACTACTGTAAAGGTAAGGTTGTTTTCTGCTTGTATGCCCAACAGTGCTTTTCCTATTTCCAGGTGTCCGCTGCTACTCACAGGTAAAAATTCAGTAAGGCCTTGAAGCAGGCCCAAAATAAAAGCATCAATCCAATTCATTTTTTATACAGCAATATTGAGCTGATCTGTAGGGGAAAGATCAACTAGTAAATAATCAGTAGGTTGTGTATTAGTCTTGTTTTTCTTTGGGCTTTTTCATGATGGCCCAGATTTCAAAGGCAAATCCAAACAAAACTACCATGGGAGCCAGAGTAATTCGTCTAAAACTAAAAATACTTTCATCGAACACGTTGGGATCATCAGATCCGCCTCCCATCATCAATAGGAAACCAATAATAATGATTACAAAACCAATTAGTAAAAGAAGGTAATTCTCTTTGGCCAGAGCGAAATCAAGTTTGTGTTGTAGTTTCTTCATGCGAATTATTTAGCAGAAACCATTTCCGGAGGGAAAGGAATTCTGTGATAAAAAATCATTTTAAAAATCGGGCGAAACACCGCCTCTGCAAAAGTAAACAATAATAATTAAAATCAGGAATTTGTAGATACAAAGCCTGTTAATACAGGTCTTTGCTTTGGAGTCGAAGGTATTTGTTTACTGCCAGAGTAGTGGAAAACCAGGTGATAATTATACCGCAAAGAACAATCATCAGAAACAGGATTCCTACAATTTCAACGTTGTTGAAGCTGATCACTTCCTTTAATTCTTTTTGGGAAATAAAGATGACTCCTGTTAGTAATGCGTTGGCGATTAGCCCTCCCAGGATTCCATGCAGGAAGCTTTTGTAAACAAATGGTTTTCGGATAAAACTTCGTGTGGCTCCAACCAGTTGCATTGTATTGATTAAGAATCGTTGCGAATAGATTGAGAGTCGAATGGTATTGTTGATCAGAGTAAAGGAAATGAGGAACAGCAAGGCCCCAAAAATTAGAAAGATAAAGCTGATGCGCTTTACGTTTTCATTTACCAGGTGTACCAGTGATTTTTGGTAGAAAATTTCTTTAACCTGTGAATGATGTTTAATGTCTTTCTCGATAACTGCAATGCTGTCGGTATTGGCATATTGCGCGTAGAGTTTTACGTCAATGGAGGCCAACAAGGGATTGTACCCCAAAAAATCGATGAAATCTTCCCCTAGTTCGGCTTCCAGTTCTCTGGCGGCCGTTTCCTTGTCGATAAATTCGGTTGATTTTACGTAATCCGTGGCATCAAGGAGTTTCTGCAAGCGCCGGATTTCCACTTCTTTAACATTGTCTTTCAGGATTACCGAGAAGCCAATATTTTCTTTAACGTAGTTGGAGAGTCGATTGGCATTAAGTACCAACAATCCCATTACCCCAAGCATGAACAGTACCAGGGAAATACTGATTACGGAAATTACGTATGAAGAACGAAGTCGATGTTTACTTGCTTTTTCCTTTTGTGCCATGATTTGAATTTGATTTATGCGAAAATACAATTTTCCAGTGTAATTCAATAATATTTACTCTATTACTAGTTGAATTGACGGATTTGTGATTTGTGTCTGGGGATTCTAATTTGGTGGATCAATAGCCTTTGGTTTTAAACGAATCAGAGAATCTTTTCCCTTGCAGAATGATTTCTAGAAGATGGGAACATCCTACAAAAAGATTTTAGAGACTCTAAATGCTTTGCATACACCAATTTTGTTAAATTTATGAATAAATTTGTAGCTCGTACTGTATCATACAAAATAGCATTGCTTTGGGAATTATTCGTCAACAGACCATAAAAGGCTCCGTATACTCATATTTAGGGGCTGTTTTGGGATTTATAAATGTGGGGATTTTAATGCCCAAGTTACTCACTACCGATCAGTATGGTTTAACCAGTATTTTGGTGGCCATATCCAACCTTTTTGCCCAGTTTTCTTCGCTGGGATTTAACAGTGTAATCAATCGGCTATTCCCTTATTTTAGAAGTGAAAAGGAGAAGCATCATGGTTTTTTCTTGCTTCTGATTTTGGTGGGAACCGTTGGCTTTTTAATATCTCTGGTGGGCTTTTTTTCTACGCAATCTTTTCTTGTGGATCGTTATTCCGAACAATCTGCTCTCTTGGTTGATTACATCTACTATCTTCCTTTAATTATTTTGGCGACCCTGTTTTTTGGTTTGTGGGACAATTACAACAAAGCTCTTTTCGATGCAGTTTCAGGTATCTTGTTTAAAGAGTTTTTCACCCGGATTCTGATTTTTTTGGCCGTAGTTGCTTTCGGAGTTGGAGTCGTTAACTTCTCCGGGTTTGTATTCCTGTACGTGATGGCCTTGTGTTCTCCTGCGATTCTCATGATAGCTACACTATTGAAACGAAATCAGGTTTCGCTTGGGGCCGAATGGGGATTTATCGGTCGCCGCTTTCTGAAAATTATTGTTAGTGTGGCCATTTATGGTCTGCTTGCCGGAATGGGGAATATGGCGGTGATTACCATTGATAAGATCATGGTTAACGATATGCTTGGTTTGAGCTCTACAGGAGTGTACTCCATAGCCTTCTATTTTGGAACCTTAATAATTTTGCCCAGCAGGGCTCTGAAAAAAATAGCCACCACTGTGATTGCCGAAGCCTGGAAGCGTAAGGATATGGTTACGATTCAGAAGGTTTACCGTGAAACAGGATTCAACCAATCCTTACTTGCTTTTTTGCTCTTTGTGGGGATATGGGCCAATGTTGGGAACATCTTTACCTTTTTGCCCCCGGAGTATTCTGCCGGAAAATATGTTATCCTTTTCATCGGTTTGGTAAATGTTTTGGATATGATGGCTGGGGTTAGTTCTGTGATTGTGTTGAATTCCCCTAAATTCAGGATGCAAACCTTGTTTCTTCTGATTTTAATTTCTTGTATTGTATTTTCCAATCTACTGTTTATTCCTATTTGGGGAATGACGGGCGCTGCAGTAGCTTCACTGGTTTCAGTAGTGGTTTTTCACACAATTAAATACCTTTATCTACTTAAGGTTTTCGGTTTGAAGCAGTTTGATAGAAGGTATTTGGGGGCTCTGGGAATAGCCATTGTAAGCTATACTGCCAATCTGTTACTACCCCAATTTGATAACTTTATTTTTGATATTATTGTTCGTTCGGCATTGATCGGGACTATTTTTGTAGGTTTTGTCCTGCTGAGCAAGCTGGTGCCTGATTTGAATGCCTTTTTAAAGAGTCAGTTAGCAAAGTTCTTCTAAAATTTTAGTAATCCTTTTAGCAGCATTGGCATCCTTATACTTGAAAGCAAGATTGAAAATTTCTTGTCTTTCTTGTTTGTGCGTGTCTCTTCCTTCGATGAGAATTTTTACCATCTGTTCCTGCAGTGTGGCCTGAGTTTTGCATTTTTCCCCAGGGGTAATCCAATTGTAATCGAACTGGATGTTGTCCTCCTCCATATATTGTTCGTAGTCGTAGGGGAAGAACAGTACAGGACGATTCAGAAACAGAAAATCCATATAGATGGAGGAGTAATCGGTAATGAGTAGATCCGTTTGGGGAAGCAGGGGATAGATATCTTTATCATTAGGGTAGAAATGAATATTAGATAGTTCTTGTTTGGTTCCACCTGAAAGGATGTGTCCTTTTATAATGAAATGAAAGTGATGTTGTTTGGCAAAATCATTCAGGTGATCCAAATCAAAGGCATTGTCCATTTTGCTGTTTTGATCTCTGAATGTTGGCATATAGGTAATTATTTTCGCGCCCTGTTTCTTGACAGCTAGGATTAGCTGATGATCTTCCATGAAAATATTAATGTTTTGTTTTTCTGATTGACGAATCAAGTAATCGTTACGCGGGTAGCCCAGGTCTTCCATTCTTTTGGGGCAAAATGCAGGTCCAAAGGTGTTTTTGGAGTAGAAATCCGATGTGGAGATGAAAAGGTCGTATGTGGGAGTTCTCCCAACAAGTTTCGCCCGAAGGTTTTGATAGAAATTGGTGAGATCGGCTCTGAAATTTTTATTTAGGGATAAGATTTTCTTAAAGCCCACTCCATGCCATAATTGTACCTTTTTTGCACGGATCAGAAGATGGTATTTTAATTTGTACTGCCAGTCCATTGCGTCAACTACCACGATGTTGGCCGTTAGTAGTTTTGTAATACTGTCCATGGAGACATGGTACAAAATGTTTGGGTAGTGTTTGCTGAGTTCATTGTAAGTGGATTTCTGTTCGGTCAACCAATAGTATTCAAGTTTGGTTTCGTTTTCCGAAAGGTAGAGATGAAGATATTTGGTGTTGTCGAGGTATTCGCCCTTGTTACGACCGATTATAATTACCCGGTTTCTTTTTTTGGGAATCAGAAATGCAAGAGGAGCAATAAATACCCAACCAAGGAAGGCGTATAGGCTTGTTTTAACAATATCAAAAAATAGAGAATTAGACTGGTTGGATGATTTGCGTTGTTGTTTTTGGTTGGAAGAAAAACCGCGTATAGTCATAATTGCTTATTTTTGTTAGAATGAAAAGCCAAAGTCCCGATGGATGAATGGATACATCGGTTTAGTATACAAAGATAATAGATGTTCAGAATTAAAAGCTTTTTTCAGATATGATTCAGTTTTCTGTAGTTATTCCTCTTTACAACAAGGAGCCCTATATTCAGCGCACAATCCAATCGGTGTTGGATCAGAGTGTTGCCGATTTTGAAATTATTGTGGTGGATGATGGCTCCTTGGATAAGGGACTGGAAAGGGTGAAGAGTTTTCAGGATCCCCGAATTCGTGTATTCTCCCAGGAGAACAAAGGGGTGTCGGCTGCCCGTAACAAGGGGATCGAACTTGCCCGTTATGAAAATGTTGCCTTTTTGGATGGTGATGATATCTGGAAGCCGGATTTTTTGGAAGTTGTTCGTAATCTTATGGAAAAAAATCCGGAAAACTCCTTTTTTGCCACTTCATTTGAGAAAAAAGAGCGGAGCGGTGAAGTCCTGGAGGCTGTCCATCTGGGAATTCCCAAGGCCAAGGAGCCATGGGAGGGGATTATCGACGATTTCTTTTACCATTCCCTTCAGGACATGTTGGTCTCCTGTTCTGCAGTAGTTGTAAAGAAAAAAGTTTTCGATCGGCTGGGGGGATTTATGGAGGGCATTCGCTACGGAGAGGATCAGGAGATTTGGACTAGAATCGCCATGGAGTACCCCTTGGTTTTTACCAATTATGTAGGGATGTGTTACGACCGGGATGCGGACAATGTGGTTTTCCAGGCCGGATACCGGGAGTTGCCCTTTTTGGACAAGGCTTCAGATTATCAGGAAAAGTACCAACTGGCTGGGAAACCCCGCGATAGCTTCTGGCAATACGTATACAAATGGTCTATAATAAAGGCGAACTTTTGCATTCGCATGAATCTAAAGAAGGAAGCCTTAGCCCTGTTGTGGAGATCAAAAAAGACCAGGCATTTTCGTTTCCTTTGGCTGGCAACCTTCATGGCTGCTTTGATGCCTCTGAAACTCTACCGTTTTTTACGGGAGAAGTTCATTCTGAAATAGCCTGATGCATTGGTCGTAAAAGATGTTACAGGCAGATTTCCTTTAGCCTTTGATAGATTCTCTCACAGCTTTTCCCATCCTGGTGATGATGGTACATGTCGCATACTTCCTGTCGCCATTTCTTATCGGTTTGGGGCTTATCCATGTAGATCTTCAAGTGATTCAGAAAATCTTTTTGTGTAAATGCCTTTGCTCCCGGGGTGGTTTTTTCATAGTCCAACAGAATTCCTTTGTAGCTGTTGTATTGCTCAAGATCGTAAGGAAGAAAGCAAACAGGACGGTTCAGCAGTAGAAAATCGACCAGGATGGAGGAGTAATCGGTCACCAGCTGATCAACAAAGGGGAGGAGCTGATTCACATCAGGGAATTGAGCCTGCTCTGCGGGTAGAACCCTTTCAATGGAAAAGATATCAAATTCCTTGTTCAAACTGTTGCGTTTAATGTCCTCCTTATGTCCTCTGATCAATATGTAAGCATCGTTTTGTTCCAAAAAATCTTCAATTTTTTTGGCATCGAAATCCTTGAAAGGGAAGAATTGGGTTTTGTAGCCATACTCTCGCCAGGTTGGCGCATACAATATTATTTTCTTTTCCAGGTAGGGATGATTTTTGAGGATTTCAGGATTCTGGATTTTAGGGTTTAAAAGGTAGTCGGTTCTTGGGAGACCCGTAATCCAGATTCGGTCCAGCTCCACATCAAAACCGGATGCCAGCATGAGACATTCCACATCGGAACAAGCCGTAAGATAGCTGTATTTCTGAAGTTGAAATTTTTTTCCGTGCTTTCTCCAAACCGGGGTTTGTAAACCAATTCTTTTCACTGGAGTACCGTGCCCCATGTAGATAATATTTTTACATCTTTCGTGGAGGTAAAAGGGTTTAAATGCCGCAGCGCTAGTGCCATACGATATGATTACATTTTTTGTGCGAAAAAAGAGGAGAAAACCACGTAGGGAATTGGCATAAACCACCTCGCCCGGGTAGATTTGGTTGATTTTTTCATACAATTCCCGATGTGGGGTAAACAATATGCTGTTGAAGTCCTTTTTGTTTCGCAGGTGCTCGAAAAGGTATTTCGAGTTATCGTAATAGAATTTCTCCGTCAGGAAGTAGAGGAGAGTGCTACGGTCTTTCCGAAAGCACTTCTCCACTATAAAATATAGGTTCCGGAGGAAAAACAGGGCAATGTGCAGAAAAACGATTTTTTGCAGGAATTGCGCCAGTTTCTCTCTTCGTGATAGCTTACTCATTAATTGTGCTTTTTTTGTTCTTTAAATAGCTCCTGAGGCCTTGAACGATGATTGCAACCGCGGCCAGAAAGAAAAGGATCATACTGGCAACTGATATCTTCTCGCAAATGTAGAAAGAGGCAGGTTCAAACTTAAATTCAATTTTATGGCTTCCAGCAGGAATGCGCATGCCTCTTAAGACGTAATTGGTTCTGAAATGGGGTGCTTTTTTTCCATCAATATAGGCTTGCCAACCTGGTTGGTAGAAGATTTCAGAGAAAACAGCAATTTGTTCGCTGTTGCTGTGAAACTCATATTGCAGGCGATTTGGAGCATATAGGGTTTGCCGGATGCTTGCCAGGGTATCCTTTGCCGGCTGAAAACCTTCCAGTTGACTGGCAAAACGTTGATCTACAATAGCCGTTTGGGCCGGATCGAAATCATTTAGTTCCAGAATCTCCTGGTTTGCATTCTCTACCAGCTTGAAATTGTTTGCCAGCCAAACATTTCCAAGTGCTCCGGGGTTCAATTGAGCCACTGTACCATGTTGTTTGTTTGGCTGAATAATGTAGCGTGTGTTCAGCATGTTCAACACTTTCATGTTGTTCTTGGCAATATGGAACTCGATTAGCTCCTGGTAGCGACGCAATTTCGCACCATGGTATCCCCCAATGGATTTGTGAAGGTAGGAGGTACTTGCGTTGTTGAATGTATTAACTGTAGTATTTAAAACGCGGTAATCGCTGTTCTGGTTCAAAACGGAAAAGGGAACAATGCTTTGTTCCAATTTACTAGCTCTTCGATTTTCCCTTTTGAAATCAGCCATTGCATTGTCAATTTTGTCCTGCAATCCGGGTCTGTTTTGTACTTCCATTTGCAGGATCTGGAAATCGGCAGCGGTTGGAGGAAAGGCTACGTTCAGCTCTTTGCGGGGCACAAAACTGTCGTTGTTCAGGAAGCGTTTGTTAACCGGCCAAAGATCCACCAGGATTAATGCCATCAAAGCTACGATAAACACCGGCTGTTTGATAATCTTTCGGTCGAATAGAAGTAGTAAACTACCGGCCAAAAGGATCAGGATAACGGTACGTAGTGCATCTGCTTTGAAGATATCGATACGGGCCAGCTCCAAATTGGCTGTAAATTCTTTCAGGAAGGATGCTGCCTGAGGATTGGCCTGACGGATATTGGAAAGGGTGGCCATTTCCTGTTGAGACTGGAAATCCAGAAAACTGGTGGGAATAAGATACAGAACCAATGCAACTCCGGCCGTTAAGGCCAAAGGCAAGGCCAAAATATTCAGTTTTTTCCCGAAGAGTTCCAGTTTTTCCTTCAGTACTTCGGGATTGTCGAGAATTTGTTTCACTGCCAGAATTGCCAACAAGGGAATGCACAGTTCCGCAACAATAAGGATGGAGGAAACCACTCTAAACTTGTTGTACAGAGGAATATAATCCAGGAAAAAATTGGTGAGAGGCATAAAGTTGTGGCCCCAGGAAAGCATAATAGAAAGAATGGTAGCCGTAAGAAGTCCCCATTTCAGAGCCCCGCGAACAATAAACAGTCCCAGGAAAAAGAGGAAGAGGATAATTGCTCCCACATAAACGGGACCTGCCGTAAAGGGTTGATTGCCCCAGTAGTGGTGGTTCTCCACCTGTGGAATGTTATAGTAGGATTCTACACCGTCCATTTGGCCATTTTGGATGTAGTTTAATATACTCAGGGCTTCCTGGGGAGATCCGGCACCTCCCTTGGCATTGGGAATCAGAAGTGTCAGGGTTTCCTGTACACCGTAGCTCCAGGCTGTAGCATAATCTTTATCCAAACCACTGGTTTGATTGCCTTTGTCGCCCAGGGTGAGCTCAGATTTACCACGGATGGTTTCCTTGCTGTATTGGTAGGAATTGTAAAGGTTACTGATGTTTACACTCAAAGCAATAAGAGAGGCGATGGTTAAGGTGCCCACGGCCTTGAAGAAATGAGCAAGATCTTTCTGCTTGAAGCGGTAGTAGAACTCAAATATTCCAATAATGATGACAGCCAGCATAAAGTAGTAGGTCATCTGAATGTGGTTGGAGTAGAGGTTCAGGATGAGGAAGAAAGCAGTTAGTAAACCGCCTGTTTTGTATTTTCCGCGAAAGCAGAGCAGAATTCCCGCCAGGGCAGGTGGCATAAAAGCAAGGGCGTGAACTTTCCAAATGTGTCCGGCACCAATAATAATCAAAAAGTAGGTTGAAAACGTGTAGGCTATGGAGCCTATGATGCTGAGCCAGGGATTTATTCCCAGTGAAATCATGAGGATATAAAATCCGATGAGATAGAGGAAAATCCATTTAACGGGTTCAGGCGTAGCCAATTCCAGAGTCTTCTTTACTTTGTGAAGAACAGCGTTGGCTTTATAGCCCACCAGGATCTGATAAGCTGGCATTCCCCCAAACAGGGAATTGGTCCACAATGGATCTTCGCCACTCGTTTTTCGGTAATCAACAATTTCCTTTTTGTACCCCTGTGCATTTAGAGTGTCACCTTTTCGCAATTGCTTTCCATCCAATACGGGTTGAAAGTAGATAAATCCGATAAGCAGGAAAACAATGATTGCTGTAAAATGAGGGAAAATCTTTTTAAGTAAGTCTTTATAGTTCATGAGTCTGTGATTTTCATGTTTGGCGCCGGGGAAATTGTAGGATCCCGGGTCGAAAGTTCAAAACCAGCTTTTGTCTTGATGTAATAAGCCCCTAAAATACAAAAAGCGCAGAACAAATTTGTCCTGCGCTTTTAAAATTATCGTAAGTAAGCTTACTTAAGCTTCTTAAATAGTGATTTCATGTTCACCTTCTCGTTCAGAATTGAATACAAATCGGAGATGGCAACTCTTTCCTGCTCCATGGTGTCGCGGTGACGAATGGTAACGGTATTGTCTTCCAGTGACTGGTGGTCAAGGGTGATACAGTATGGAGTACCAATGGCATCCTGTCTGCGGTAACGCTTACCAATAGAGTCCTTCTCGTCGTACTGACAGTTGAAGTCAAACTTCAGTTCGTTGATGATCTCACGGGCCTTGTCAGGCAGTCCGTCTTTCTTCACTAACGGAAGTACGGCCAGTTTTACCGGAGCCAATGCAGGTGGTAGTTTTAAAACTACGCGCTCATCAACTTTACCATCGTCCTTGGTGATTTTCTCTTCGGTATAAGCTTCAGAGATAATCTGCAGGAACATACGGTCTACCCCGATAGAGGTTTCAACAACGTAAGGTACGTAGCTCTTGTTCAGCTCAGGATCGAAGTACTGAATTTTTTTACCGCAAAATTCCTGGTGCTGATTCAGGTCGAAATCGGTACGAGAGTGAATTCCTTCCACCTCTTTGAAACCAAATGGGAATTTGAATTCCACATCGGTTGCGGCATTGGCGTAGTGGGCCAACTTATCGTGATCGTGGAAACGGTACTTGTCATCAGAGAAACCAAGTGCCTTGTGCCAGCTCATACGAGTTTCCTTCCACTTGTCGAACCATTTCATTTCTTCACCCGGACGAACGAAGAATTGCAATTCCATCTGTTCAAATTCACGCATGCGGAAGATGAATTGACGGGCCACGATCTCGTTACGGAAAGCTTTCCCGATCTGGGCAATACCAAACGGAAGCTTCATTCTACCGGTTTTTTGAACGTTCAGGTAGTTTACGAAAATTCCCTGCGCAGTTTCAGGACGAAGATAGATTTTGCTACTTCCGTCGGCAGTGGATCCCATCTCGGTAGAGAACATCAGGTTGAACTGACGAACTTCAGTCCAGTTCTTAGTTCCTGAGATTGGACAAACAATGTTGTAATCTTCGATGATTTGTCTTAGCTCGTCAAGGTTGTTATCCTCTAAAGCGTCTACAAATCGTTTGTGAACAGCTTCAATTTTCTCCTGATTAGCCTTTACACGAGGATTGGTAGCACGAAATTGCTCCTCGTCGAAGCTTTCACCAAATTTCTTTTTGGCCTTGGCAACTTCCTTGTCGATTTTCGCTTCGAATTTGCCCATCAAGTCTTCAATCAGCACATCGGCACGATAGCGCTTCTTGGAGTCCTTGTTGTCGATCAATGGATCGTTAAAGGCATCAACGTGGCCGGAAGCCTTCCAGATGGTTGGGTGCATGAAAATAGCAGAATCGATTCCTACTACATTTTCGTGCAGTTTCACCATGGAATCCCACCAGTACTTCTTGATGTTGTTTTTCAATTCAACACCCAATTGCCCATAATCATAAACCGCACTTAGTCCGTCGTAAATCTCTGAGGATTGGAATACGTAACCATACTCTTTGCAATGGGCTACCAGTTTCTTGAAAATGTCTTCCTGAGCCATAAAATTTGTTATTTGAGTTTTTATATAATTTTTTTTGATCGAAACGGGCAAAAATTTCGCTTGCCTTAATCTAAGTTATGGATAAGCTTAGATTAATAAAAAGCAAAAATACAAAAAATTGGAAATAATGGTTTTGGCAAAAGAGATTTGATTTCGAAGAATTACCGAAAGAGCATAAAAAAGAGGAAAATCAGCGGGAAGAAATTCTATTTTGATTCTTCTGCTCATTTTCCCCAATGCTATTTTTGTCGATTATGGAGATTAATCTACTTCTTCGTAGTCTACGTATTCTCCGAAATCTTTTTTGTTAGGAGTCTCTTTTCGATTTCCATCGTTTTGGATTGTAACATCCCCTTCATGTGAGCTATCTCTATTTCCTTGGTCGTATTGTTGTTGAGCCTGGTTCTGCATCTTGTCAAAAGTTTTTTGAACCAAAAAGGGAAACAGTGCTCTAATGATCAGTTTAAGAAGATAGTAAACTCCAAAAACAACGATTAAAAACTTTATAAATGCCATAATTCTTTCTTTTGGGAAGGTAAAGATAACCATTATCTGATGAAAGCCCAGTGAGAAAGTTGGTTTTTAGCATTTGTTAACAGATAGTCAGGTGATTATCAGAGTTGGGCTGTGGCTGATCCATTTTTCTTGAAGCAAGGATTCCAGAAAAAGGAAGGTGAAAAAAAACTCCCCTGCAGTGAAGTTTGCAGGGGAGTTTACACTAATTATATTTTCGTCTCTTTCGGTTTCACTTGTACAGTGGCTTTTTCTTGTTCTGTTCCTCCTCAAAAGAGCATGAATTCTTTTGGCGGGTTTTGTCGCGACATCCAAAAAGCATATTCAGACCAAAGCGGAAACTGAAATTCTGGAAATTTTTTGGGTTGATTGGTGCCAAAATATTATCGCTTACCATGTAGAGTTGGAATGGTCCCAGTTTGGTTGCCAGACCCACACCAATGTTGTTGTAGGTGTTGTTTACCATGGAGTAGCTTACCGAAGTACTAACATTTCGGATTACCCTGGCATTGGCCGACAAAGTAAGAGAGGAGTGGATTTTACTGTTATAAATTTCCGTTCTGCTCAGAGCTCCAAAATTTAATCGCTTGTTGATTTTGTAGCTACCACCCATGTAAAGACGGGTTGGTAAAGCGGTACGATAGGACTTGGCATCATCGCTGATCATGAACTCATCTTTCAGGTCATCCACTAAATCATCAAAAGCATCTTCCGCTTCTTTGTAGTCCGGTGCATTGGAGTTGCCCGACTGGGTCAGGTCTGCTCCGGTATACTTAAAGGTAGCATCCTGGGTAAACTGATGAACGTCTGTTTTCCAGTTAATATAGCCCAGATCAACGATACTTGCATAAAGTGTTGTTTTCTCATCCATTTGGTAGGTTGCTCCCAGATCAATAGCCAAACCTTTGTTGTCTGTATTCAGGGCAAAGTCCTGGTCGAAATCATCCCCGTCGAAATTTATATCATCTACGAATCCGTTGTCGTTAAACCCAATCTGATTGATTGGCAGGGAAACATTCAACAGCTGACGGGATCTTAAATCGATTTGATCACCGGTCAAAGAGGTTGTTATGGATACATCCGATTTTTCCATGTTCAGATTGGCGATCCCAAAAAGAAGTTTCCCTTTTACACCAACGGTCCATTTGTCGTTGATTTTTTTGGATACCCCCAGGGCGAATTCGCGGTAATGATTCGCGTCTAGTCCCAGACCTCCAAAATCGGCGGTTTTACCACGGTAGTTGTAGTTTCCGTCTTTAAGAAAAGAGATAATCTCCTTGTCGGCGCTAGTGTGAAAATCGTTTTTCTCAATTATATCGAATGTGAAATAAAAGTTTTTGGCACGAATTCCTAAAGCGAAAAGACTCAGATCAATTTGTTGGGTGATAAAGTTGGTTGATTTTAATGCATCATGAAACTTATTGATATCAACAATCAGGGAATCCTTTCGTATTCCGGTCCCTTTGTGGATAATATCATTGTAAGCGAAACTGTTGTTGCTGTAGTTAAAATAGATGGAGCTTAGTGCCGGAAATCCAACAAATACTTTGCATTCAGGTTGAATGGCCGGATTCAGTTGGTTGGATTGCGGTACGTTCTGCATCAGGTAGAGGGTATTGTTCATTTTTTGCCCCGATGCAAGGATGGCGCTGAATAACAGGCAGCAAACCAATCCTATTTGAAGATATTTTGGTAGAAAGTATTTCATATTTCTTTCAGTGTGTAAGGTTGTTTACTTGTTAAAGTCTAATTGGGCTTGTACCGCCAATTTGAACACGATTTGATCACTTCCCATTATTTTCACAGGCTTGTTCCCGTCATTGGTTGTGCTAATCGCTGCTTTGATGATGATATTTTCCGCATCGTTCAGTTTAGCAATGGTTTCCTGTTTGAAAATTACTTCTGCCGATTGCTCAACGATTTTGCTTGGATCCACTTGACCGGCTTTTTCATGCCCGGCAGGGAACACTTCTGCAGCTTTAAATACTTTCGTTTCATCAACAGAGGCGATTTCATTAAAATCCGCATCGGTAAGCGAAATCTTTTTCAGGACAACATCCAAAGGAATTCCGTTTTGTGTAACAATAACCAGCTTCCCATTGGTGATTTTTTCAGCATCAGAGATGTCCAGATCGTCAATGGTATCCTGGATGGCCAATTCAGTGGCGGAGAATTCCAGGGGAATGTCAATTTCCATGTCTACCGCAATGCTGGAGGTCGATTTTACGATATTGGGTTCAGTGTTCAGATCAACAGCACCCTTAGGATTGATGTTGATGGAACCGGAGTAATTGATTCTGTCATCGGGAGGGAGATTCAATAGTTTATCTATACCCTGAGTTTTGTCGTAGGTTAAAGTGCTAACAACAAGTTCGTCAATTTTCTCTTCTGTTTTTGGATAGTCAGGAGCCAATGGATCCGGATTAATTGCTACTGAATTTCCATCCGTGTTGAATCCTTCCAGCGCCAAATTAATATCGAAAGGAACACCAATGCCGTTACGGAAGGTTAGATTAATGCGGGGATCGTAGAATTTAAATTCACCATCAACATCTTCCCAGAAATCCACATCCAAATCAAATTCATCGGACCCCAGATCGATAGTTTGTTGTCTGAAATCGCCTTTGGCCAATTGGAAATCAATTGCGTCGAAGTTGTAGTCGATTGCCAGTTGGTTTCCGGTATTGGTAATTGGATTTCCACTGGCTGTAATTTCTGCATCGAATCTAATTTCAATTTCATTATCGACTGATGGGGTTGGAAAATTAATGGTGAAATCTTCTAAATTCCAGCTCGATGCATCGTTAATGCTACCGCCGGGTACATTGATTGTGAAAAGAGCAGGGCTTACTCCGGCCAGTGTGGCTTGTGGAATAATGACCTTAACGGTGATATCCTCACTGATGGGGTTGGTTATTCTAAAGTTCAAACCTGTGTTGATTTGGATTTCCGACAGGATGGGAGTATTGACCGAGGTTTGAGCTTCCATGCGAAAGATATCCGTAACTGAAGGGAAAATCAAATTTTTTCCTGCAGGTGGAGTTACAGGGGCATTGATTATCTCGTCGGGGATGGTAATCAAAATGTTGTCCGGATTTTGGGCCGGGAAATTTAGAATCTCGTTTACATCGTAGGAAAAGATATCTTTTTCGGTATGCATGATATGAAGCATACCATCAGCTCCCAGTACTATGGTTGCGTCTTCTTTATTTTCCTCATGTTGGTCCAAAAGCCCCCACAAGGTGTAGGTTCCCGTTCCGGCTGGGACAATCATATTGGGAGTCCAGTCCACCTTTTCGGAGAGCTTGTCCATGTCAAAGTCGTCTTCATCAACGCAGGAGGGAATCGTCAGAAGCAGACTGCCCAGTATGGTGAAGATCAAAGTAGGATGAATCAGTTTTTTCATAGAAACTTAAGTTAAAATTATTTTCGTGGTGAAATGCAAAATTATTTTTTTATTCTGTAAAATAGAGTGTTTTGCAGTTAAAAATTTAATATTGGTGAAAGAGTAGTAATCTATTCTTAAAGGTCTTTTTTCTTACACGAACAGTTTTATTGTACGGAGTAGTTGAGGAGGAAGTTTCGACTGCTTCCTACAAAAAGGTTGAATCCCTTTTGCTTCCCCCTGGTAAATCCGATGGTAAATGGACTGTTACCTGCAAGAGGGAATCCCTTGTGGTTATCTCCCCGGTTGTTAATGAGGTAGATCTGATTCTCCTGTGCCAGGCAAAGACCTATTTCTTTTCTGTTGTGAGAGAAGGTGTAGATGCTTGGGCGATAACTAATTGGAGAATTGAATTCCTTTTGTAGTAGAGGACTGCCTTTTTCATTGTATATTTTAAAGCTTTGGTTGTCGGAGAATAGGTATTCCTTTTGGCCGTCCGCATTAATATCGTTAATCAGAAAATAGTGTTTGTCAGAGAATTTGGCAAGTGCTTTTTCTTCTACTCTGCCGTCAAAGTAGCAGTAGTGAATTGTGCCCGCTTGATCGGTACACACCAATCGGGCAGGATGCGATTGGGTTGCTTTTTCCAGAACGAAGGGGTTGAATTTCGATTTGGAGAATTGATGTTTTAGTTTCACTCGCTCTTGCCCTTTCCGGTTCAGGATATAGATTCTGTACTTGTCCGCAAAAACCAGGTAGTCTTTTGCTCCCACCCGAAAGTGTTGCATGGTTCCTGTAATTTCATTTTCGGCTTTTCCAAATTTCCAGCCGGGGAGGATTTTTCCGGTTTTATCGTAGCAATAGATTGCCTTGTTGTCGCAAGGAACGAAAATTCGAAATTTTCCCCTTCCTTCGTAATCGAAAAGTGAAAGTCCCAGAGTGGTGTTAGCTCTCAGTCTGACCGGGAAATTTGCCACATTGTTCCCATTTCTGTCTACCAGGTGAATGGAATTGCGGGTGGTAAACAGGTACTGAAGCTTATTGTTCCGGTAGTAATCGATTTGTTGAATCTGTCCAACAATGGGTTCGTCCAGCTTCTTGTACCACAGTATTCTTCCGGAGGGGTTAATCAGGTAGAGTTTGTTTTTTACATCCTGCACCAATATTTCCTTTTCTTTGGTATAATGATTCTTTACCAGGTAGGGTTTGTGTCGAAAGCAGGTGTCTAATTTTGATTCCCAATCGGTTTGTGGAGGGATATCAACAATTGGGTCGTAGTTTACGAATAGATTGTTGTAAACCAAGCCCTGGCTTGAGCTAAATTGATAGCCGATGGATTGGAACTTGTTTATTGTTTCCCTGCTGTTTTTTAGCCGTTTTTTTAAATCTTGATTCAGGAAGGTCGAGATAATAGGAGTCGATTTGACCATGCTGGTATAGAAGTAAAAATTGGATTTGGCCGACAGGTACTCACTGTACTGTTCGTATTTAGGGGAGTTCGAAAGGGTTTTGCCAAGGATTGATTCGTGAATGAACTCAGAGAGTTTGCTTACGGAAGGACCCAGTACCATGTAGTTGCCAATAAAAGTGAAGTAGGCGCTTTCCAGGTCACTGAAGAGGCTACCAAAAATTTGATGCAGCAAATGGTTTCCGGGTAATTTGTAGATCTGAAATTGTGTTTCCCGGTCCAGGCTATAATTGTGAATGTAGAAGGAGAGAGGGTGCTTGTTTTTATCGGCAAATCCCTTGATGATCTGTAGCATCTTATCTTTAGCCACACTTGGACTTTTGGTTCGGATTACCCCAAATTGGTTGTCCTTGTTTTTGCCGGTAAAAACAAGAGCCAATTCCTTGTGAAGTATTGAATAAATGATGTTTTCAGGATTGGAATTTGTTTTTTGATTCAGAAGGTTCAGGTTTTTCTCATAGTTAAGTAATTCCCCCTTCTTTTCGAGGTAGTTTCTGTATTGTTTCTTAAACTGAAGGGGATCCTGTATGCCGAGTATAGCAACCATGCTAGTACTTGAGGGAAGAATGGACTCCATTTCCATTCTCACTGGTTTTTGATCCAAAAACAAGTTAAGGTAATTGGCTTGTTGAGTATCACTGTACGAAAAACCATTAAGGAACAAAATATTGTCCCGAAGGGTTAAATCCAGTTCTGTCCAATTGGCAAAATCTTTAAAATTCTTGACAAAATTCCTGTATTGCGGATCAAGTTTGGTTGAGAGTAGTTTAGGAAAGGTTTTAAGGTTTACGTAGATATTGGCATCTACTTTTTTTCCTATGGTTTTTTGAATTCTGGCAAAGCCGTTACTTTGTGTAACGTTGGTCGAAGCCCCTAGCTGGCGGATGGATTCTTCCAGCAGAAGGGACGATTTACTGATTAGAAACAATCCCTGAGAAAAAGCATAATGTAATTTACTTTTTTTGCCTCCTTCCAGGGAGAGGCTGTACAGGGAGGTGTTGTTATAGGTTTTAGAATGGATTTCCCCACGGGAAAGGGATTCCATAAATAGTTTTATTTGTTTCTCTTCAAGGTAATCCTGCAACGGGAAAAGGAAAAGAAAATCGATTCCGTTTTTGCCAACAATATGGCTTGCAATGGTTAGTTTACGGTTTAGATTCAGGTTTCTCCCTTCCGGAGATGAGCTCAACAATTGATGCAATTGCTCCAGAGTCTGATTGATATTTTTAACAGCTTCAAATTGACTCATTGCCTTCCACATTCCCTGTTCTTCATTCAGTTTCGATTGTAGAAGAGCTGCATCCTGAAACTGTACAATTATCTCTGAATTTACCGGGATGGCCTTAAGTGCATCCGTTTCCTTGTATTGTTCCTGTTTTTTTAGGAACAAATATCCCAGGACAATTGCAGACAAAATTAGCAGAGTAAATAGAGATAGGAGTATTTTTTTTATCATAGCAGATCTGGAATTAAAGGGCATGCATTGAGCAAAATTATAAAATTATTATTAGTCCTGAAAAATTAAGATAAACGAATGGGATCTTCTTTAAAATTAATAAATTGACAGGAACAAAAAAATACCCCGACATTGTCGGGGTACAAAATAAATGTTGGTTACTGAACGATTAAAGGTTGTTTTAGAGTTCAAATTTAATGCCTTGGGCCAGTGGTAATTCAGTTCCGTAGTTAATAGTGTTGGTTTGACGTCGCATGTAGGTTTTCCAAGCATCCGAGCCGGATTCACGACCACCACCGGTTTCTTTTTCACCACCAAATGCCCCGCCAATTTCAGCTCCGGAGGTACCAATGTTAACATTGGCAATACCACAGTCGCTACCCACATGGGAGAGGAAGGTTTGGGCCTCGCGTATATTCAGCGTGAAAATGGAAGAAGACAGCCCTTGGGGAACATCATTGTGGAGTTCCAGGGCTTCCTCGAATTCACTGTATTTGATGAGATACAGAACGGGAACAAAAGATTCATCCTGAACAATCTGCCAGTGATTCTCTACTTCGCAGAGGGTTGGCACCACATAATTGCCTTCAAGAACTTTATCTCCGTAAACTACATTTCCACCGGCCTTTTTTACCTCTTCAATGGCTTGGTTGTAAATCTTCACTGCACCATTGTCAATAACGGGGCCAACCAGAGTGGATTCATCCAGCGGATTTCCAATTTTGGTTTCTACTTGCTTGTAGGCATTGGTCAATCGTTTTTTTACATCTTCATAAATACTGTCGTGAATAATTAAGCGGCGGGTTGATGTACAGCGTTGCCCTGCTGTTCCTACCGAACCAAATACGATGGCCGGGATCGACATTTCGATATCAGCTGAAGGGGTCATGATAATGGCATTGTTACCTCCCAATTCACAAATTACCCTTCCCAAACGTGCACCAACTTTTTCGGCTACCCGCTTTCCTATGGCTGTGGAGCCGGTAACAGAAACCAGGGGAACGCGTTTGTCTTCGATGAAATTGTCGCCCATTACGGAAGATTTTGCAATTACCAGGTTGAATACCCCTTCCGGAACCTGATTTTCCTGGAGTACTTTTTGAATTATTTTATGACAGGCGATGGCACACAGGGGAACTTTGGAACTGGGTTTCCAGATTACCACATCTCCGCAAATAGCTGCTATCATTGCATTCCAGGCCCAAACTGCTACAGGGAAATTAAAGGCTGAGATAACACCTACAATTCCAAGAGGATGGTATTGGTCCATCATTTTGTGATCGGGACGTTCGGAGTGCATGGTAAACCCGTATAGCTGCCGGGATTGCCCTACTGCAAAGTCGCAGATGTCGATCATTTCCTGAACTTCACCCAAGCCCTCCTGGTAGATTTTTCCCATTTCCAGTGTTACCAGTTTACCCAAATCATCTTTGGACTCGCGCAATGCATTCCCGATCTGACGAACGATTTCGCCACGTTTTGGAGCAGGCATGGTTCTCCATACTTTAAATGCTTCCTGAGCTTTACCGATCACTCTCTCGTAATCCTCTTTGTCTGCATTTTTTACCTGGGCTATCACAGATCCGTCAATGGGGGAGATGGATGTGGTTACTGCTCCTTTACAATCGAACCATTCGGTTCCGGAGGTTACACCTTGATTGATCTCCTCAATGCCCAGACGTTTTAGAGTCTCTTGTACTTCATAACCTTTCATGGTGTCTGCTACTTGAACATTCATAAGATTTCCGGGTTGTTTTTCAGTACTATCAGGGATTAGTAAACTGAAAATGGTTAATAATTAAGGTTAATTCGAAAATGTTTTTAATGTATCAAAGTATAAGATAATGATTGTTTTGCAGTTTGGGTATGATTTTTATCATGTAGCTTATAGCAGAGTGGATTATGGTGCTGTTTCTGTTTTCGGAGCACGGGATTTGTAGGGAGGAAAAAAAGTGCCTCCGAAGAAGCACTTTTGAATTTCGCTGTAAAACAGATATTGTTGTTATTTTGAAAATTAAAAGAGAATGAAAAATTAGTTCTCACAGATTATTTAATTTTTTCTACATGGTAAAATTCCTGAAATGTTTCATGAATTGAACCCGTTCAAATGCAGCTGGGTCATTTGCTTTGGATTGACTCATTTTCCCCCTGAAATCACGAATATTTTCGTAGCCATGATCTGTCATCCATGCATAAATCTCCTTCAAAAGAATATCGATGTATTCCGGTCCCTCCTTATAGATGACGGAAGCCAGTTGCACAGCATCTGCACCTGCTAGAATCTGCTTAATGATGGATTCCGAAGTATGAAGTCCGGTGGTGGCAGCTAAAGAGCAGTTTACCCTTTCAGACATAATGCCGATCCATCTCAGGGAGTTCTTGTAGTCATCCGAGTGAGAGAGAACTTGTCCGCTGGAAATTTCCATGTTGTGAATATCAAAATCTGGACTGTAGAATCGATTAAACATTACAACACCTTCCACATCCAAATCGTCCATTCGCTTGATCATATTGGCCAGATTCGATAGATAAGGACTTATTTTGAGGGCAATAGGCAGTGCTACCTGCTTTTTTACGTTCTCTATTACATCAAAATAGATTTGTTCGTTTTCCTGGCTGGTCCGATTCATATCTGTTGGCAAAACGAAAAGGTTGATTTCAAGAGCATCGGCACCAGCTTTTTCCACTTCGCGGGAGAAGTAGGTCCACTTTTGAGCACTAACGCAGTTGATACTTGCAATAATTGGAATGGAAACCGCTGCTTTGGCCTCCTGGATCAGACGAAGGTATTTGCGTACACTGTCCTCTTTGTTTTCTTCGTCCATGTAGTCAAAGGTCTCCGGGTAAATGTAGGGACGACTTGTCATATTGTGCATCATCTCTTCCATTTCCATGATAATTTCTTCCTCAAATAGAGATTTCAGTATCACGGCACCGGCACCATTGGCTTCCAGTTCTTTAATTTTTTCTACAGAATCGGTCAGTCCGGAGCTGGCCACGATGATTGGGTTTTTCAGATCCAACCCAAGGTAGTTTGTTGCAAGATTTAACATGGCGTATAGTTTTTGTTTATGTTATTTCATTTTTGATAGAAACAAATTTAACAGTAGAAGTCATATAAATCAAATCAATAATCTTTATACTAATATAGATAATCCTTATTTAAACTACTAGTGTTTGATGTAATAAATTAGGAATTAAATGGTTGGTTGTTGAAAGGACTTTGTCGTCGAAAAGTGTTAAAACGATTGCAAAAAGGGGAGTATTTGAATCCTACTTTTATATTTGTAGCTCATTTCTTTCTTCTTAAATGTTTTCGTTTATTGAAACATAAGGAGATTGAAATTTAAACCAACTCAACCTTATAACCTAACATGGAGAATTCAATTCGTAAAAAAAGAGGCTGGACCGATCGATTCCTAACGGTCACGGAAAAATTTGGGAATGCATTACCTCACCCGGCAACCCTGTTTGCCATTTTTGCACTATCTGCCGTATTGCTTTCAGGGCTTGCTGCCTATTTCGACTGGCAAGCCATTCATCCCGGAACCAAGGAAACCATTAAGGTGGTTAACCTGCTTTCAGTCGATGGTTTGCACCGTATACTGCGTGATATGGTTACCAATTTTACCGATTTCGCCCCGCTGGGGATCGTGATGGTGGCCATGCTGGGGATTGGGATTGCCGAGAGCAGTGGTCTGATTGGCACTTTAATCCGTATGCTGGTACTTTCGGCACCGAGTAAATTGCTCACATTTGTTATTGTTTTGGCAGGTATTTTGTCCAATACTGCTTCGGATGTGGGGTACGTTCTGCTGATTCCTCTTGCCGGGATTATTTTTATTGCAGTAGACCGCCATCCTGTGGCCGGTATGGCTGCTGCTTTTGCAGGGGTTTCCGGTGGATTCTCTGCCAATCTTATCCTGGGAACCATTGATCCGCTTTTGGCCGGATTGTCAGAGGAAGCGGCACGTATCGTAGATCCTTCGGTATCGGTAAATCCTACCGCCAATTACTACTTTATGGTGGTTTCAACCTTTGTTATTGCCTTTGCCGGAACCTTTGTTACAGAGAAGTTGATTGAACCGAGACTGGGAAAATACGAAGCAGCCGATGAGCATAAGGAAGAAATTCATCAACTGAACGATTTGGAGCGTCGAGGCCTTCGATGGGCAATGGGCGTTGTGGTTTTCCTAACGGCAATTACCTTGTGGGGATTAATTCCCGAGGATGGATTCTTCCGTGGACCCGATGGCGGATTTTTAACTTCTCCATTGATAAAAGGAGTGGTTGCAATTCTGTTCCTGGGAACAGCCCTTTGTGGAATTGCCTATGGATTTGGATCCAAAACATTCAAGAGCGATGTGGATATTATGAAAGGGATGACCAAATCGATGGAATCACTGGCAGGATACTATGTATTGGTATTTTTTGCAGCTCAGTTTGTGGCCTACTTCAAATGGTCCAATTTGGGTGTGATAATGGCCATTAAGGGTGCCAATGTGCTAATGGCTGCCGATATTGGTGTAATTCCTTTAATGCTATTGTTTGTGCTTCTCTCGGCATTGATTAATATGTTGATGGGTTCTGCTTCGGCCAAATGGGCGATTATGGCACCAATATTTATCCCAATGTTTATGCTGATGGGGTATTCTCCTGAGCTGTCTCAGGTGGTTTACCGAATCGGGGATAGCGTGACCAATGTAATTTCACCTATGATGAGTTTCTTCGCCCTGATTATTGCTTTTATTCAGAAATACGATAAGAATGCTGGAATCGGAACCATTATTGCAACAATGTTGCCGTACTCCATTGCTTTTTTTGTGATCTGGACAATACTTTTGATCATCTGGCTAAGTTTTGGTCTTCCTTTGGGACCTGGGGCAGGATTAGAATATGTAATGCCGAAATAAAGGATAAAGACATGAAGGTCAGTTTTTGTGGTGCTTTCAGCTCATGAGGCTGACCTTTTTGTTTGTAATTTTTTTTCAAAAAAATATAGTTTTTGTTTTGCAGGATTGAAACAATGCTCTATATTTGCATCGCAATCGAAAACAAATGCCCAGGTGGCGGAATTGGTAGACGCGCTGGTCTCAAACACCAGTGGGGCAACCCGTGCCGGTTCGATCCCGGCCCTGGGTACCGCGACAAGAATCCCTTCGGAATTTCCGGGGGGATTTTTTTATCCTCTAAACTAAAGATCTGACGAAAAAGTTAGGGAAGAGTAATTTTTGTTTTGCAGGATTGAAACAATATCCTATATTTGCATCGCAATTGAAAATTGCCCAGGTGGCGGAATTGGTAGACGCGCTGGTCTCAAACACCAGTGGGGCAACCCGTGCCGGTTCGATCCCGGCCCTGGGTACCGCAACAAGAATCCCTTCGGAATTTCCGGAGGGATTTTTTTATGCTCTTATTTGTCAGTTGATTGAAATATCTCCTTGTCTGTAGTTGCTATTCATTCTGTTGGTTCTTTTGTGAATTGCAGTTAAGGAATGACAACTTATTGTTGTTCCAGAAAGAATTTGTATAACTCTTGTGAGAAATTTTGGTTGTAATACTTCTCAACCTTGAAAATGGAGCGGTAATGTGGGAGAGGATGAAATGAATCTTCTCCGTACTTTCTTTGTATTAAGTCCGTATCATCTCCGTAAAAATACGGACTTAATACGGAGTTGATACGAAGCAATTCCCTTTCTGGTAAAGAGAAAATCTTTTTTTGGGGGGAAGGAAAGGGGATTACGATTACAGGGACTACTTTTTAAATGTTTGAATTGAAGTCAAAATATATGTACAAAAAATCCGGAATTTTAGTTCCGGATTTTTCTTGACTTTTTGATTGTTAGGCAGCCTTGATGGGGCGTTTTTTCCTTCGGCGCTGCCAGTTGCCTTTGGGTTTGGGTTTTGAATCGTCAGAAGAGGTTTTGGTGCTGCTTTTACGTTTGGGTCTGTTGTTTGCCGATCTTTGCTGGGGTTTTGCATTGGGGGCAAGGGCAGGGGCAGTTCCCGGCTCAAATCCTTCCATAATTTCGTTTGGAATGGCCTTTTGAAGCAGTTTTTCTATTGCTTTGATCAATTTTACCTCTTCGTCGCTAACCAGTGATACGGCGTGTCCGCTGGCTCCGGCACGTCCGGTACGACCAATACGGTGTACGTAATCCTCCGGAACATTGGGGAGCTCAAAGTTTACCACCTGGGGTAACTGTTCGATGTCCAATCCCCGTGCAGCAATATCAGTGGCAACCAGAACACGAATTTCCCCCTTTTTAAATCCTGCAAGAGTTGCTGTGCGTGCATTTTGGCTCTTGTTTCCATGAATTGCGGCCGCGTTGATTCCCTTTCGGGTTAGTTTTTTGGCCAGGTCGTTTGCGCGATGTTTGGTTCGTGTAAAGACCAGAACTTGTTGCCAGTTCTCGTTTTTGATTAGATGGATCAAAAGGGGTGCCTTGTTACGACGGTCCACCTTATAGGCTTTCTGATTTACCGTTTCGGCGGCTGTATTGCGTCGTGCGATATCGATATGAATTGGATTTCGAAGAAGGCTATTGGTCAGGTGGCGAATCTCCGGTGAAAAGGTTGCGGAGAACAAAAGGTTCTGACGTTTTTTTGGCAGAATGGCAAGCACTCTTTTTATATCGTGAATGAATCCCATGTCCAGCATTCGGTCAGCTTCGTCCAGAACCAGAATTTCTACCTTTGAAAGGTTAACGGCCCCCTGGCCGTGAAGATCGAGCAGGCGTCCGGGAGTGGCTACAAGGATATCGACTCCTTGTCGCAGTTTTTCAATTTGAGGATTGATTTTTACTCCACCAAAAACGACTGTTGATCGCAGAGGGAGGTGTTTGCCGTAGTCGGTTACACTTTCGCCTACCTGTGCGGCCAATTCTCGTGTTGGTGTTAATATCAAAGCTCGTACAGGACGACGTTTCAAAAGAGGAGCATCTTCCAGTTGTTGTAGTAGTGGAAGAGTAAAACCAGCTGTTTTGCCTGTTCCGGTTTGTGCTGTTGCCAATACATCTTTTCCGGTTAGTACTGCAGGTATGGCTCTGGCTTGAATGGGAGATGGGGTTTCATAACCTTTTGCTTTAACAGCAAGCAAAAGGGGTTCGGACAAGCCGAGTGAAGTAAATGTCATATTTTAATATTCTATAAAAGTCGCTGATTGCGACGGATTATGAAGGATTGCAACTGATGAATGACTTTTCAGTCTGCATACTTCATGCTTTCTTGTTTTCAAAAAAATAAGTGTCATTCTCTAACATCCAACAACCCAGAAAAGGGATTGAAGTAAATGTTGCGGAAAGCAAATCAAGGACAGGAGGGAATCCATTGATACCTCCGTTTTTGAAGTCATTGTTATGTGAGGAGTGGGATTTGGATAGAAGATTCCAGCTGGAAGTTCTTGCCGTCTCATTCATTATCGGCACAACGCGCTTTCGACCACAAATATAGGTTCTTTTTCTGTTAAAATCACATAAAGCTACGATTGTCTGAATTTATCCTGTTTGTTTATAGGTGGATAAGCTAGTAGCTCGATATGGGTTTTGATGATTTTTAAAGAAGGAGTAGCTATGATAATGTCATCCTTTTCGGTTGAAGAGAAAAGGATGACATGTGTTTGTTGGCTTATCTGTAGGAGTAGATTTCAAAGGCGACTCGGCGGTTGATGGCCCGGCTCTTGCTATCGGTGTTGGCAACTACCGGCAAGCGTTCGCCGTGTGGAACGATTACAATTCTATTTTCGGGAACACCATTTAGGGTGAGATAGTTTTTGACTGTTATCAGGCGTTTGTAGGCCAGTTGGTCATTGGTTTTATCGTTTCCAATATCATCGGTGTGACCGTGCATCTTTAGAATGTAATCATCATTATTCTTCATCAGGTGAATGATTGTTTCCAGTTTGCCCCTTGAATACTCCGTTAGGTAGTATTTTCCAAAGGCAAAATAGACATTTTCGAGACGCTCGGGCATTTCAATTTTTTCCTCTTTTTGTTCCGGGCAACCGCTGTTTCCTGCTAAACCAGGTGTGTCGGGACAGTAGTCTTCGCTATCTACTATGCCATCTCCGTCGGTGTCAATTGGGCATCCCTGTTGATCTACGATGTAGAAAGGCGGTGTTTGGGGACATTCATCCTCTGTGTCTGGTATTCCATCCCTGTCTTCGTCGGCTAATTTCTCTTCCTGCTCCATTTTTTCAAGTTCTTCACGCAGGCGGTCAATTTTCTTGTACTTCTCTGCCAATAGGCTTCGCAGCATGCTAACATCCTTGTCCATGATACGATCGGGTTCAGAAGAGAATTTCTTTTTCTTAAAGGTATAACCCAGTAAGATTTCATGATGGTTGGAGCTATATCTACCTGAAGATTGAATCCCAATGTCGTAGGAATAGCCAATTTTAAAGTTTTTGAGTACATGGAGCCCCAGGTTTAAGCCAAGTGCGTATTGGTTGCGGTAGCTAAGGGCGAACCAGCCTTTGTTTTCCATTTCGACGATCGCGTTGAAATCGTATTGAACCGGAGAGTTTTTTGCATATCGCATCAAAACGTAAGGGGTAACTGCAAGTTTGTGGTTCTCGCTTAGAAGGTACCGATAGCCTCCCGAAAGAAGAAAATGCCTGCTTAGTTGGTAGCTTGTTGTGTTTTGAGCTTCATCTTCCTGGAGGGAATTGTTTAGCAACTGTGGGACAGTGAATCCCAACCGGAAGTTTTTGTAATTGTAGTTAACTCCAAGATTGGCTGAAAATTTTGTTCTTTTATAGTTGTTGTTGATTAAATAAGGATCACTTGGATCGGCATTAATTTGATTCATGTTGATTCTGAAGTCGGCCATTCCGGCTGAAAGCCCCAGGCGAAGAATGTGATCGTTGGCAAATTTTAATCGGTAGGAATAGGAAAGCATTGCCTGGGTATTGTTGAAAATTCCTACATCATCGCTCATGAGGTTTAGTCCTACACCATACTTCCCCTCTTTTAGTGCTGCATCCAGGGTGAGAAGGTGAATGATTTGTCCCCCATCGAATCCCTGAAATTTCTGGTTTCGCATTAGGTAACCGTTGAACAGGTTTTTGTGACCGGCCATGGCAGGATTGTACACCAATGGGTTGATGTAGTATTGATCCAATAAAGGAACCTGTTGTGCCTTGGTTTGAAGGGGAAGACAAAACAGTAGAAGGAGGCCTAGTAGCCATTGTGTCGATATGTATTTAGGGGCTTTGTTCATTGTCATCGGGGTCTGGTTAGTATTTTCCGAGGATGGATATGGTTCCTTTCATTGGTTTCATGTCCGCTTCCTTGAACTTGATCAGATAGTAGTAGGCTCCGTTGGGTAAAGAAGATCCGTTGTAGGTTCCTTTCCAGTCGTTTTCATAATGGCTGGAGTGAAAAATTTCCTGACCATAAATATTATAGATGAATACTTCTGGATTTTGTACTTCGGAATGTAGATGGATGATCCAGGCATCGTTTATTCCGTCTCCATTAGGAGTAATCGTATTGTTTACAACCACCTTTTCTTCGTCCGAAACGGTAATTTCTACCAGGGTAGGTTCATCTGCAGTAAGGCAACCATTGCCGTCGCGTACGCTCACCAGGTATTTGCCTGTTTTTAGATTGTTGAATTCGAGTAGGCTCTTGTCCGTAGTAATAATATCAAGAGGTGTAACATTGTATTCGAAAGGAGGTGTTCCCTGGTTTACGCCTACTACAAGGCTTCCGTTGTATCCATCGGTGACTTGTTGGGTAGTGATTTCCAGTTCCGGAGTAGGGTGCACTGTAATTGGAAGAGAGCAGGCCTCTGTGGGTTCCACGCATGAGTTGAGCATTACCTGGTAGGTTGTCGATTCGGTGGGTGTTTGTTCCGGAAACTGAAGAGGATTACCATCTCCGGTTTGTATGATCCCCAGAGATTTTTTCTTTTGAGAGAGAGAATACTTCATCCCATTTATGGTAGTAGGGAGTTCTATCTGTATGTTTTGACCTGCACATATTTCGGAAGGAGTGCAGATTGCCTCAATGGGAAGAGGATTTGGATCTAAAACTTCCACTTGGATTGGGTTGATCAATTCCTGTTTTTGGGTGCAAACTGCTTCGTGTGCAAAGATGGTGTAGGTTGTGTTTGTGTTGGGGTGGAGATGAGGGAAATGGATTGTGTTTCCATTGCCAACTACAGGGGCCTCAATGAATTGAGAGCCATCAAATAGCTCATAGAAAATACCATCCTGGCTTTTTTCCAGACTTACGTTCACTTCTTCTCCAATACAAATTCTGGGATGATCGAGACGTAAGGTAAGATTGGTTAAAGGTGGATGATGAACCTCAACTTCTTCTGAAAAAGGAATCTGAACTGAGCTTATGCATTTCTCTCCCAATGCTTCAATTTTGTAGATTGTATTTTGAGTAGGGGTATGTGGTGGAAAATTTAGGTCCTTTCCATTTCCCGGTAAGGCAGCCCCCAATAAATTATTGTTCTCGAATAGTTGGTAGGTTGCCGTGGCGTCAGTTGGGGTCAGTGAAATGATAATTTCTTCTCCTTCACAGATTCTGTCTTTGTCAACCGTTGGGTGTAGTAGTGTTTCCGGGGGAATTCCAATATCAAGGGGAATTGTTTGCTGAAGGGGAACCATGGTTTTACATTCATCGTTTGTAGCCTTTACAATATACGTTGAAGATAAAATCGGAGTAAGTTCAGGAAAATAAATTGGGTCACCGGTGCCGGAAATGGGAGTGCCTATATCATTAGAGCCATCATTTAATTGATAACTAACACCTGTTTCACTGGATTGTATGGAGATCTGGGTGGATTCACCTCTACATAATTGGGGGTTGGTAACATTCACTGCGATGTTGTCTGCAGGTTCAGGAATTACAGTTATAAGAGCCTGGTTGTTTAGGGGGACTTTTCCGTGACAGGCTCCTGTTATTGTGGTGTAGATGGTGTATGTGGTAGTATTGGTGGGAGCTACTTTGTTGAAATTAAGTGTAACTCCTGTGCTATTTAGGGTTTCGATATCCGAGGTGCCATCATTGAGAGTGTAGTCCAGCCCATTTTGAGGATTCTCAACCGAGATTATGGCTTCTTCATTTTTGCCATCGCACAAACGATTTTTGTCGATGTTTACTTCCAAATCCAGGTTCGGACCCGGGTTTACAGTGATGGATGGATGTGTATCCAGTTCCTGGGAAGCAAAACAGCCGGTGCTTAATACTTTTACGGTATAGGTTTGCCCTTTGGTAGGGGAAATCGAAAACTTGAGATCTTCATCATTTCCTGACTGAATGGCTATAGAGTTGTTATCAATATCCAGAAGTTCATAATCCAATCCCTTTTTTGCATTGGAAATGGTGAGTTCTGCATCCTCGCCAACACATATTTCCAAGGGAACAATTGCGATGGCGAGGCTCAAATCTGGTTTTGGGTGAACGGTAAGATTCGCCGTTTTCGTTAATGGTAAGGGGCCATTGCAGTCGGCACCTGTTACTTCCATGGTATAGGTGTGGTTTTTGGCAACTGGTGTTCCAATAGGAAAGTTAAGGGTGTTTCCGTTTCCTGTTTGAGCGGGGCCAATATCTAGTCCATCCTCTTTGAGTTGATAGCTTTCACCCGTAATGCTCCCTTCCAGGGATACTACGGCTGTTTCTCCCTCACAGATTTCGGAAGGAGTGATGCTTAGGTTTAAGTTTAGATCAGGTTTAGGGGTTACTTGTACGAATGCGTCATCATCCAGGAGCACTGCAGTAGAACATCCTTTTCTGGTGGCCCGAACCTGGTAGGTAATATCTTTCGAAGGAGCATCCGCTATGTTGATGGTACCGTTATTTCCATCTAATGGGGAGCCAATTTCTTCACCTGTGTCTCCGTTAATGAGTTGATAGCTAACATTGGATTCACTGCTTTCAATTGAAATGTTAATGGTTTCTCCTTCACAAATTATTGCAGGTGTTGGTGTAACAGCCATGTTTTTGTTGGGGAGGTCAAAGTAGGTAACCGTTGCAGTGGCAGTAATGTCTGTTTCTCCAGCGCAGTCAGGACTTTGGGCTTTTACAGAATAAACGGTAAGGGCATTGGGAAATTGTTCCGGGAATACGATGGGGTTTCCGTCCCCGGGTATGACCGGTCCTTCTTTTACACCATCTTTGTAGAGTTGGTAATCAATGTTCTCTTCGCTGGATGCCAGTGTTAATTTGGTGCTTTCTCCCAAGCATACAGTTTCAGGATCGGCACTAAAGGACATTGTGTTGTCCGGAGCGGGATTGACCAGAACAATTTTACGGGTATTCAGCTCTATTGAAGATTCGCAATGTTCTCCCAGTGCCAATACCCTATACATGGTTGTAGTTAAAGGGTTGACTGTTGCAAAAGTAATAGCGAAACCTGTTCCGTTTTGGGCAGGAGGGATATCACTTGTTCCGTCGTTTAACTGGTAGGTTACCCCTGTTTCACTGGATTCGATTGATATACTCACATCCTCTCCGGGACAAATTCTTCCGGGTGTTGCCTCTATGGCAATTGTATTGTCGGGTTGTTTGTGGAAATTAATTACGGCGTCGTCCACAATGTTTTTTTCAAGTGCACAGTTTTCACTTTTCGTTTTTACAACATAGGTGGTGTTGTTTTCAGGTATAACGGGAGCGAATTCGATGTCGTTTCCATTTCCATCGACAAGATCACTCTCAAACGAACCATCTGTGAGATAATACTTAACATTGTTTTCGCTGTTGTGAAGGGTGATTATCACTTCCTCGTTGGCGCAAATATCATAATCATCTGCATCTACAGTTAAGCCTAAATTTGGAGGAGTGGAAACAGTAATCGAAACTGTCTCGGTCAGGTTTGCCTGTTCCGGAAGTTTGGTTGCAGTTACCTGAAAAATATAGGTTCCTTCAGTAAAAACAGTCGAAGGGGCGATTTGAATTCGTCCTCCATTGCCCGGAACTTTATCTGAGGCAGATATTGGAGTGCCGGATGTGATATCAAACAATTCATAATCAACACCAACTTCACTAGCATCGATATAAACTACAATCGATTCGTCGGTGCAGATTTTCGAATAACTTGGCCAAACGTGAAGATTTGGATCAATAGCAGCTTTTGCAGTTAGTGAGGAGGCCAAAGTTGTTATTCCCCAGAGTAGTATAATTTTAAAAAGCAGTTTCTTACAGTCCATAATAGAAAGCTTATGTGAATTTCATCTCTATATAGGTGTGTCCTTGTGGTTGTGTCATCACACAGATGGAATTATGAGACCTCTAATTACACCTTCAGAAATTGAGAAAGTTTGTTCCGAACATCCCAAAAAAGGTTAAAAAACGTTAAACCCCAAGTGTTGTTTCATAGTATTTTGATTAGAGAATTAAAATGAATTTATGTTGCAGTAAGGAGATAGATGAGGGTAAGAAGTTGAGGGTCCGTGTTGTTAGAAACAAGATGAACAGGTGAAGTTGTGACTTGGTTTTGATGCTTGTGTAAAGTTTTACTCATACAATAGATTTCCGTTTAGTTAATTACATTTATGTTTAGGCTTACGGATGAAATTTGACTAAGTTGCTAAATTTGATGATAAAGTAATAAATTTTATCAGTAAATGAATCTAAAGTATTGAATAACTGCTTTTGGTTGTTCTTGTCTATGCCTGAATAATTTTTGCTACATTTGTTAAAAGTCAATTAAAATCATACAATAAGAATGATCGAAACGAATAATGCAGAAATTCTTGAGAAGCAAGAAAAACTTGATATTCGCTATTTGAGAATGGCGCGCATTTGGGCAGAAAACTCCTATTGCAAGCGTCGTCAGGTTGGAGCAATCCTGGTAAAGGATAAAATGATTATTTCGGATGGCTACAATGGTACTCCTTCTGGTTTTGAGAATGTTTGTGAGGATGAAAACTTTAAAACCAAACCTTACGTACTACATGCAGAGGCCAATGCAATTACAAAAGTTGCCAAATCGAGTAACAGTAGCGATGGTGCAACTCTTTACGTTACCGCTTCCCCTTGCATAGAATGTTCGAAGTTAATTATTCAGGCTGGTATTTCCAGAGTTGTTTATTCGGAACCTTATCACAGTACCGACGGAATGGAATTATTGGAAAGAGCAGGAATAGAGGTGAAGTATCTTGATGTTGCAGAATAAAGTCAGAGGGATATCAATAATATAACATAAATAAAAAAACAACCTGTTTTCATGAGTAACAATAATCAAAAAAAATCAGTTTATTTTCCCGTCCTCTTAGCCCTGGCTGTGGTTTTGGGGATGTTTTTGAATTCTCTGTTTCAGGGTGGAACAAAGGTGGATAAGGGGTTGTTTGTTGTAAACCAACCCAACAAACTGGAAACAGTTTTGGACATGATTGATGAGGATTATGTGGATACTGTCTCCAAAAATCGGTTGGTAGAAGAGGCGATTCCTGCTATTCTTAAGGATTTGGACCCTCATACTGTTTATATTCCAGCTAAGGATCTTCAAAAAGTAAATGATGATTTACAAGGGAATTTTGGTGGAATTGGTGTTCAGTTCATAAAATTTCAGGATACCGTTGCTGTTGTGCGGGTAATTCCGGGAGGACCTTCTGAAAGAGCCGGCATTATTGCAGGAGACCGTATTGTTTCGGTAGACGATTCTCTGATTGCTGGAGTAAAGATGAAGGACACCGACATAATGAAACGACTCAAAGGACCGAGTGGTTCGCCGGTGAAAGTAAGCATCGCCCGAAAGGGAGTGAAGGATTTGATGCATTTTAATATTGTTCGCGGCCAAATTCCTATGCCTAGTGTAGATGTTGCCTATATGCTTGATGATCGTGTAGGGTATATAAAAGTTAACAGATTTGCTGCTACTACTTTCTATGAGTTTTCTAAGGGGTTGGATAAACTGAAGCAACAAGGTTTGCAGAAGTTAATTATTGATTTGAGAGGGAATCAGGGGGGATTTCTTTCCGAAGCCACTCAAATGATCAATGAATTTTTGCCTGAACGGAAAATGATTGTCTATACTCAAGGGAAATCCCAACCCAAAACAGATTATATGTCCAATGGAAAAGGGGCTTGTAAAGAGTTGCCTATCTCCATTCTGATTGATGAGGGATCTGCTTCGGCAAGTGAAATTTTTGCCGGAGCCATTCAGGACAACGACAGGGGACAGATCATAGGTCGTCGTTCATTTGGAAAGGGATTGGTACAGGAACAGCGTCTTTTGCCTGATGGTTCTGCTCTAAGGTTGACGGTTGCTCGTTACTATACCCCTACCGGCCGGTGTATTCAGAAATCATACAGCAATGGCAAAGACGATTACTACAATGATTTGAATACTCGCTTTATGCACGGAGAATTTTCCCAGGCCGATAGTATCCATTTTAATGATTCTCTAAAATTTGTAACTCCCGGAGGAAAGATTGTTTATGGTGGCGGTGGAATCATGCCAGATATATTTGTTCCTGCCGATACTTCGGGTTACTCCAAATACCTGGAGAAGCTTCGTCGAAAAAGTTTAATCTATCAGTTTGCTTTTACTTACGTTGACAATCATCGCAAGGAGCTTGCTAATTTGAAGGATCACAAGGCAATTGTGAAGTATTTGAATGAGGTGAATATTTTGGGACAGCTGATTTCTTATGCTCAAAAAGAAGGTATTAAACGCGATGATAAGGGGCTTCGTGATTCCAGAAAAATTATACAAACTCAACTAATGGCTTACATTGCTCGTGATTTGATTGATGACGATGGGTATTTCCCCATTATCCGGGATTTGGATAGTACGCTTGAAAAGGCCTATACATTGATGCAGTAAAAGTTGACACCGATATAGGAAGGGCATTTCATGAAGAATGGAATGCCCTTTTTTTGTATCCATTCGTTTTTTTTTACATCTAAATTTTGATCTCCATTAAACCTCAAGTGTTGTTTTCCATCTAAGTAGGTGAAATGTCCATGAGTCAATAGTTATTCCATAGACACACAATCGAGCCTGTAAGCTCACCGATGGTAATGACTGTTTGCGAATGGTTAGTTCCTCCCGAAAACCATCGGGAGAACTTAAATGAGAAAATAATAAACAGATCAAAACAATTTAAAACAATATATTATGAAGACTTTGAAAAACAGAATGATGGTTTTAGGTTTGGCAGGAGGTTTACTTATGCTTTGTAGTTTTACTCAGGTTGAGGATTATCCCGGGAGACAAAAAAGAGGCTATGGAAACCAATGCATGAATCTTACGGAAAATCAACGGGAGCAGATGAAAACGGTTCGGGTTAAGTTTCTGAAGGAGACCCAGGAACTTCGGAATGAATTGGCGGAATTAAGAGTGCATCAACGAAGCTTAATGACCGTTTCCAATCCCGATCGAAAAACAATTTTATCGAATGTGGATAGAATGTCGGCCAAGAAAGAGGAATTGATGAAAAGAAAAGTGGATATGCAGATTGAAATAAATTCCTTTCTGACCGATGAACAGAAATTGTTGCGTTCCAGTAGGTCTTTTGGGCATTTTGGTCGTGAAGGGCATGGGAAAATGGCACAGGAGAGAGGTAAGTGTCATGGGCAAAGAATGCATGGGAAGAAAGGAAAAGGGGTTGGTCAAAAAGGCAAGAGAATGAATTTGCATTGTGGAGAAGCCAAAGGGTGCAATGGGATGCTAAAACTTACCGCGAACCAGAAGGAAGAGATGAAGGAATTGCGTATTGCTCATTTGAGGGAGGTGCAACCAATGCAGAATAAAATGCGGGAATTGAAGGCAAAGCAGCACAGTTTGCTATCTGCGGAAAAGACCAGTAAAAAGCTCTTAATGGCAAATGTTGAAGCGATGTCTGATTTGCAGAACCAACTAATGAAACAGAAAGTGAATCATCAACTAGAGGTTCAGAAAATTCTTACAGAAGATCAAAGAGCTCTCTGGAATGCACGAGGTCATAGAAAGGGAAATGAAAGAGTACATCATTTCGGTAGAAGATACAGGTAAATTTTAAAACGCGATATTTCATAGGGAGAATCCAGTAGGTTCTCCCTATGTTTTTTTTGAGGAGTGTTTGAATTTGATTAACTTATTGGAAGCAGCATCATGCCCTAAAAATATTCGTCCATGAGCAAAAAGGTAGCATTGGTTCTTTCAAGTGGTGGAGCCAGAGGAATGGCCCATATAGGAGTAATTGAACAGCTCCTCGAGCGTGGTTATACCATTAGCTCTATCGCAGGTTCTTCTATCGGTGCCGTTGTGGGAGGAATATTCGCACAGGGTGGTCTTCCCAGATTCAAGAAATGGGTTTGTGGTTTGGATCGCTTGGATGTGTTTCGTTTGATGGATTTTACGCTTAGCAGCCAGGGCTTTGTGAAGGGGGATCGAGTTTTCCAGGAAATGCGAGAGTTTGCCTGGGATCAGAAAATTGAGGAGCTTCCCATTCCTTTTGTCGCGGTTGCTACCGATATGGCGCAGAACAAAGAGGTGATCTTTCGTAAGGGGAGCTTGTTTGACGCATTGCGGGCATCCATTGCTCTGCCCTCGGTTGTGCAACCCTATCGTATTAATGGTTGGGATTTGGTGGATGGAGGAGTGATCAACCCTTTGCCCATTGAGCATGTTAAAAGAAACGAAGAGGATCTGCTGGTGGTGGTGAATCTCAATGCACGAATTCCGAAAACGATTGTTCATCCCAATCAGGATGAAACGGTTTCTGAAGGTTTACTACAGCAATGGAAGAGGAAGTGGGGACGAGAAGTATCCGTAACCAAAGAGGCCAAAGCCCGTCTTGGATATTTTGAGATGATCAGTAAATCCTTCGAAATAGCTCAAATTCGGTTGTGTTCTATGACGATCGAAAAATACCAGCCTGATTTGGTGGTGTCGGTATCCAGAAAAGAAGCCAGTACTTTTGATTTCTATCGTTCCGATGAATTAATTGAGGTGGGGCGGAAAGCCTTTGAAAAAGCTTATCATGAAAAGTATGAATACTTTTGACTTTCATAGACAAAAGTTAAATTTGCAATCCTTTTTTTCTTGAAAGAAAGGATTTTTCATACCAAACACATTAACATGAGTAAGAAGATTTTATTGGTTTTTTCGTTGCTGCTTCTACTATTTTCGGCTTGCACGGAGAAGAAGCCATTGAAGATGAAACTGAAGGTGCTAGCTACTACAGACGTGCACGGAGCAATTTTTCCCTATGATTTTGTAAAAGACAAAGAGGCCAAATCGTCGTTGGCTCAGGCTTTTTCCTATATTCGGAAAGAGCAGGAAGATCCGGATCAAGAAGTTGTATTACTGGACAATGGTGATATTTTGCAAGGACAACCCCTGGTGTACTACTACAATTTTGAGAAAACGGAGGAGGCCCATATCTGTTCCCGGGTGATGAACTATATGGGTTATGATGCTGGAACGGTGGGGAATCATGATATAGAGCCAGGTCATGCGGTGTATGACAAGATTCGAAAAGAGTTTGAATTTCCCTGGTTGGGGGCCAATGCTGTTTGCAATGAGGATGGTGCACCCTACTTTGAGCCCTATACCATCATTGAAAGGAGAGGGGTGCGGATTGCGGTATTGGGAATGATTACTCCTGCAATTCCTCAATGGCTGCCAGAAAATATTTGGGAAGGAATGCATTTTGAACCGATGATTGCTTCCGCTCGGAAATGGATGAAGGTTATTCGGGAAAAAGAAAATCCCGATCTGGTGATTGGGCTTTTCCATTCAGGAGTAGGCGATGGAATTGCTTCCGAAGGAAAAATTGTAGAACAGGCTTCCCGTTTGATCGCCCGAAAGGTATCCGGGCTGGATATGATTGTTTGTGGTCATGATCATCAGGCGAATCTGATCTGGGAAAAGAACCCGGAAGGGAAGGATGTTTTAGTTATAAATCCTAACAATTCGGCTATGCTAATAGCTGATGTGGAAGTGGAACTTTCGTGGGATGCAGAGCAAAAATGCTATAAGAAAGAATTGAAACCTCAGTTGGTTCCGGTGAAGGATCTTCCTGTTTCGGAAGACTTTTTGGTTCAGTTTCAATCTGCTTTTGATGAGGTGAAAAGTTATGTTTCAAGGGATGTGGGGAATTTTGCCCGGACCATAACTACACGAGATGCTCTGTTTGGGGATGCGGCTTTTGTGGATCTGATTCACCAGATTCAAATGGAAATTACCGGTGCAGACATTTCCTTTGCAGCACCTTTGTCATTTAATGCGGAGATTAAGGCGGGTCAATTGCAGGTTCGCGATTTGTTTAAGCTCTACCGTTACGAGAATTTGCTCTATACAATGGAATTGTCAGGGCAGGAGGTGAAAGATTTTCTGGAGTATTCAGTTGATCTTTGGTTCAACCAAATGAAAAAGGAATCGGATCATCTATTAAAGATGAAAGAATTGGCAAAAGGAGTGCGACTGGTTGAGCCCTTCTTTAATTTTGATGCTGCTGCCGGCTTGAATTATACCGTAGATGTAAAAAGAGGCAAGGGCGAGCGTATTGTTATTTCAAGAATGACTGACGGAACAGTTTTTGATTTGCACAAAACCTACCGCGTTGCTTTAAACTCATACCGAGGAAATGGGGGTGGAGGCCATTTGACCCAGGGGGCTGGTATCCCTAAAAAAGAATTGACGAATCGAATTGTTCACTCCACAACGAAGGACTTAAGATACTACCTTATGAAATGGGTTGAGCAACAGGGCGTAGTGATTCCCCAATGTGATTCCAACTGGAAGGTGATCCCAAAGGAATGGTGGCAAGCCGGGAAGAGCAAGGATTATCAATTGCTATACGGAGCCCATTAGATTAGTAAGAAAAAGAAAACCGCTGCGATTAAACGTGGCGTTTTCTTTTTCTTGTAGCATGTTAATCGATTGGGTAACTTTTGTCTTAGCCCCGATTCCACAATTTTTGAAATTTAAAGGACAATAGCATTTCAAGTTATTAAATCGCTAATGTTGGGAATTCCACTTTTAGCACTCATACAACAGGCGAAATACTTCCTTTAGACTTTCCTGGCGCTGTTCAATAAATCCCATATGACCGGAGGTTTCGAGAATGCAGGTTTCCATTCCTGTTCTTTCAGCAATTCCGAGTGCGGTTTCGTAGGGGATAAAATTATCCTCCTTTCCAATAATGCTTACTTTGGGGACTTTCAACTGTCGTAGCATTTCGTTTTGGTCTTTGCGCGTCATCATGCTTTCCAGGGCTGCTACCATACCTTCCTCTTTGGTCTTGCAGGCAATTTGGGTCACACGTTCCACTTCGTGGGCAAACTTTTTTAGATTTCGATTGGCAAAGGTATTGGGTATACTGGTTTTGCAAATAATCTCCTTTTTTCCCTGTTTCACCAGTTCTATTTCCCGTTGTCGGTTTCTTTGTTTTTCTTCCGTATCGGGGTTGGGAGTGGAGTGGAAGAGGCAAAAACCTTCCAGTTTTTCCGGGTATTTTTCGGCAAAGGCCAGGGCAGCATATCCACCCATAGAATGGCCATAAAGGGTTATTTTATCCAGTTCCAGGTGCTCCAGAATGCTGTTTATTGCATCAGCCATTAGTTCCATACTACAGCCTCCATTGATCAGTTCCGATTGGCCATGCCCCGGAAGGTCAATGGTGATGACTCGTGCCAATCGGGCAAGATCTTTCGCAAAACTTTCGAATACTTCAAGGGATTCCAGGTAGCCATGCAGTAGCAGGACTGTTTTTCCTTTGCCTTGATCGGAATAGTGTAAGGTTCCTCCTTTGTATTTTAATTCTGTATTCATACTTTTTTCAATTTATATCGTTTGCGTCCGTTTCTTCCTTGAAATGAATACCATCTATTTCTGGCGTTCGAAAGTTAGGGAGAAAATATTACCCCAAGGGGTGAGTATTTCCACGCGTTCTAATTTAGAATTTTATCGGCAAACATTGTTCTACAACATATATTTAATTCATACCTTTGGGTGTTTTATTTTAAATGATTAAAGAAATATTTCGATAATTAGTTTATACATAGATTTATAGCTGCGTTTGGTTTTTCTAATTTCCTCAGTTAGTGGGCTATAAGGCTAAGTTAGAACCGGTTTAAATTAATTTGAATATGTTCCTAAATATTGTTTCACGTAGGGTTTGCATCTACATTTGCGAGTGAATTTAGTTAAAGCTTACAATATAACAGTCTAATTAAATCTTTTAACTTATGAGCAGTTTTTTTAGTTCATCTATTGGGAAAAAGGTGATAATGAGTTTATCCGGCCTTTTCCTTATCATTTTTGTGCTGGTGCACTTGATATTGAACTCGTTCCTGATGTTTGATGCAACAGGAGAGTTATTTAATGCCGGAGCACATTTTATGTCAATGCCAGTAATTCGATTTGGATTACAACCGGTTCTATTCGCTGGTTTTATTATCCACATTATCTGGGCAAGTATTCTTACATTGCAGAACCAGAAGGCTCGTCCTTCCAAGTACGCTTCTCAGAGTTTGGGTAACAGCAGTACCTGGTCTTCTCGTAACATGTATGTTTTGGGTGGATTGGTATTGGTATTTATTGCAATGCACTTGATGCACTTCTTCGTACCAATTCAGATTGAAGGAAACGTACATGATGACTACCAATTGGTGAAGAACCTGTTTACGAATGGTTCTATGGGCTTGGTTTATACAGGACTGTATATTGTTGGTGCTATTCTTTTGGGGCTGCACCTGGCTCATGGATTCTGGTCAGCTTTCCAATCTATTGGATTTAGCAACAAGCTTTGGAGAAGCAGATTAGAAAAAGCTGGATACATCTACGCAATTTTTGTTGCTGCCGGCTTCACAATCATTCCTTTGTACTTACACTTTTTTGCTTAATTGCTAAAATTTAAACGGTTATGACAGTATTAAATTCAAAAATTCCAGCCGGACCATTAGCTGAAAAGTGGTCAAAACATAAAGCTGCTATTAAGGTAGTTAGTCCTGCGAATAAGAGAAAATTAGATATTATCGTTGTAGGTACCGGTTTGGCCGGTGGATCTGCTGCCGCTTCTTTGGCAGAGATGGGCTACAATGTAAAAGCATTTTGCTACCAGGATTCAGGTCGTAGAGCTCACTCTATCGCTGCTCAGGGTGGTATTAACGCTGCAAAAAACTATCAGAACGATAATGACTCGATTTATCGTTTGTTCTATGATACAATTAAGGGAGGTGACTACCGTTCACGTGAAGGAAACGTTTATCGTTTGGCTGAAGTAAGTGGTGAAATCATCGACCAGTGTGTTGCTCAGGGTGTACCTTTCGCTCGTGAATATGGTGGAACTCTTTCCAACCGTTCATTTGGTGGTGTATTGGTAAGCCGTACTTTCTATGCTCGTGGTCAAACCGGACAGCAGTTGTTGTTAGGATGTTACGCTTCTATGAACCGTATGATCGGTCAGGGAAAAATCGAAATGCACGAGCGTAACGAATTGCTTGATCTTGTAATTGTTGACGGTAAGGCTCGTGGTATCATTACCCGCAACCTGGTAACAGGTGAGATTGAGCGTCACGGTGCTCACGCAGTAGTTATTGCTACCGGTGGATACGGTAACGTATTCTTCCTTTCAACCAATGCAATGGGTTGTAACGGTGGTGCTGCATGGCAAGCCTACAAGAACGGTGCTTATTTCGGAAACCCATGTTTCGTACAGATTCACCCTACTTGTATTCCAGTACACGGAGAGCAGCAGTCAAAACTGACTTTGATGTCTGAATCACTTCGTAACGATGGTCGCGTTTGGACTCCTAAGAAGAAAGAAGACGCAATTAAGTTGCAAAAAGGTGAAATGGGTCCTAACGATATCGCTGATGAGGATCGTGATTTCTACCTGGAAAGAAGATATCCTTCGTATGGTAACCTGGTGCCTCGTGACGTTGCATCACGTGCAGCCAAGGAGCGTTGTGATGCTGGTTTCGGTGTAAACGAGACTGGTAAAGCCGTATACCTTGACTTTAAATATTCTATCGAACGTTTAGGTCGTGATGTTATTGAAGCTCGCTACGGTAACTTGTTCCAGATGTATGAGAAAATTACCGATGTGAACCCATACAACGAGCCAATGCAGATCTATCCTGCTATTCACTATTCAATGGGTGGTACCTGGGTTGACTACAACCTGATGACCAACATTCCTGGTTTGTATGCTATTGGTGAAGCTAACTTCTCTGATCACGGTGGTAACCGTTTGGGTGCTTCTGCTTTGATGCAAGGTTTGGCTGACGGATATTTCGTATTGCCATACACTATTGGTGATTACCTGGCTGACGAAATTCAGACTCCACGTATCGATTTGAACCATCCTGAGTTTGAGAAGAAAGAGAAAGCAGTTACCGATCGTCTGAAGCGTTTGTACAATGTGAAAGGTGATAAGTCAGTTGACTCTTTCCACAAAGCATTGGGTGCAATCATGTGGGATTACGTTGGTATGGCCCGTAACGAGAAAGGTTTGAAATATGCAATTGCTGAAATTCAGAAGATTCGCGAAGATTTCTACAAGAATGTTCGTATCCCTGGTGAATTCGATGCAATGAATATTGAATTGGAGAAAGCTGGTCGCGTAGCAGACTTCCTTGAACTGGGTGAGTTGATGGCTCGTGATGCACTGAACCGTAACGAATCTTGTGGTGGTCACTATCGTGAGGAATCTACCACTGAGGAAGGTGAAGCTAAACGTGATGATGAAAACTTCCTGTACGTTGCTGCCTGGGAATACCAGGGAGAAGGTAAAGAGCCTGTAATGCACAAGGAAGATCTAGTATTCGAAAATGTTAAATTGACTCAACGCTCATACAAGTAAGCCATGGCAGATAAAATTTTAAAAGAGTTAACATTGAAGATTTGGCGTCAGAAGAATGCTAAATCAAAAGGACAATTTGAAACCTATAAAATCAACAATATTTCAGGTGGTACTTCTTTCCTTGAAATGCTGGACATTTTGAATGAGCAGTTGATCAACGAAGGAGTAGAGCCTGTAGCTTTCGATCACGACTGTAGAGAAGGTATTTGTGGTATGTGTAGCTTGTTCGTGAATGGACGTGCTCATGGACCAGACAATGACATTACCACTTGTCAGTTGCACATGCGTAAGTTCAAAGAAGGTGAAACTATTACTATTGAGCCTTGGAGATCGGGTGCATTTCCTGTAATCAAAGACCTGATGGTTGATCGTAATGCTTTCGAAAAGATTCTTCAGTCGGGTGGTTACATTTCCGTAAATACAGGTGGTGTACCTGACGGTAATGCAATTCCAATTTCTTACGATGATGCTGAGGAAGCGATGGATGCTGCTGCTTGTATCGGTTGTGGTGCTTGTGTAGCTACCTGTAAGAACTCTTCTGCGATGCTATTTGTGTCAGCGAAGGTATCTCACCTGGCTAAGTTGCCTCAAGGTAAGGTGGAAGCTGCTCGTCGTGCTAAAAACATGGTGGCAAAAATGGACGAACTGGGATTCGGTAACTGTACTAATACCGGTGCTTGTGAAGTAGAATGTCCTAAGGGAATTTCTATTGCAAACATTGCTCGTTTGAACCGTGAGTTTTTGGCTGCGAAAATCAAAAGCTAATTAGACTTTAATCTATATGTAAAAAGCGCTGCCTTTCGGTAGCGCTTTTTTTGTATCTGTATGTGATATAAAGGTATGTACTTCTAAAAATCCTAGTGTTTTGAAGTACAAGCAGTGATTGTTAATATGCTATAGTTTAGTGTTCTATTTTGGAGGGAATAGAGCAAAATCTGAATAATTAGGGTTACTAGAAAAGGTAGCTTCTTTTTTTACTTATTGGTTTTTATTTCGATACAGAAAAATCAAATAACGATCCAATTATATAAAATGGTTTGTGTTTCTGTTGATGTTTAGGCAGTTATAGTCGAAGGAGAAATCTTCATATGATACAATAATTATAATAATGTGAAGAAGGAAAAAAAATAGCAGGGGCATTTTTTGTCAATAATAGAAATAAAAAACTAACAGACTTTAGATATAATGATATATATCTAAAAAAATCTATTATTAATAATAATTGGGTATTTGTTTTATACGTTTATCTATTTGTTTTATAGTGGATTGAGCTTTTGTTTATTAAGGGTGATTAGTTTATATTAGATGTAACCAATTTTATGTTGCAAAATCTAACTATAACCAAAGGAGGCAAAAGTGAATAAAAAAAATGATTTTAGGGTCAGTTTTTTTAGACCTACCAACGACCATGCAAAAGCTAATCGCAACATGGTACTCATATTACTAACAATATGGGCTGTTGCTGTATTTGGATTTCAATTTCTATTGCGGGTAATGGAAAAACCCGTTCCAGAACCCGCTCTTACGGAATATTATCAGGTTAACGAAGCGGTTTTATCCGGGCAGGCTAGTCTAGAACAAAAACAAGTCTTCATACAGTCATTAACCTCGGTACTGGGGAAACAATATTTACGCGATCTGGGATTAAACAAACAAAATGCGACCTACTACCCAATGCTTAAAAATACTCTGGGCTGGGTGATTTATGATATTATTCCCGCCGAGAACAAAACCGGTTTTAAGAGTGCGGTTGATGCATATAATCATTCCAAAAAGGAGTTAAATACCCTTTTAACAAATCAAAAAACTCCGGGTAGGATGCTTAAGCAATTGGCGTTTGAACGTAGAATGGGCGAATTAGAGCAAGTCATCATCGTAAAAAAGAAGGCACTTATTGTTGAGATGGCTCCCTATATTGATCAAATTATTGTTGATCCTGTTATGGGAGATGTCCGAAAAACAGTAGTTTATTCACAAACCACTTGTGAGTATCAAGATCAATTGCCTCAGGAGTATATCACTACCATCGATAAGGCAATGGATTTTTATCTTGTCCATAATCGCTCAGCGATAACGGATTACACATTTTTTGGATTTCCTTTTCATTACTTCTATACAGCAATCCTACTATTAGCTCTATTTATTGCCATTTGTTGGGTATATGCATTCAACACGGAGAGAATTAATAAGAAATTTGGCATTGAAGACTAAAAACTGCAAACTATTATGACTCAAAATATATTTAAAAAACTAGCAATATTGGGAAGCTTTGTCGCTCTACCATTGTTCTCACATGCAACAACATCTCTGGAAGGAAGTTTTAAAACAGGACCTGCTATTATTCTTATTTCCATGTTGATTCTCTTTATTCTTGTAGGAATCGTTTTTAAAGCAAAAAACACAGGTGATTTTTATGCAGCCGGACGAAGTATTTCAAAAGTAGGCTCGGGGATGGCTATTGCCTCGAATTGGATGAGTGCAGCATCATTTCTTGGGATGGCCGCATTGATGTATGGCTTCGGTTATCACGGATTAGCATTTGTTGTAGGCTGGACAGGAGGTTATGTGCTACTTCTTGTACTAATGGCTGGTCAAATTCGGAAGTATGGAAAATATACGGCACCCGACTTTATCGGAGATAGGTTTTACTCTCGAAGTTTACGTGCTGTTAGTGCTTTACTTGTACTTGTTATTTCAATAGCATATTGTGTTGGGCAATTTGGAGGTATCGGTTTAATGTTTAAATGGATATTGGGTGTGAATTATACATGGTCGGTTATTATTGGTGGTGCCATTGTGTTGACTTATACCCTTATTTCAGGTATGCTTGGTGTTACCAAAAACCAACAGATACAGTATGTAATTATTATTGTATCGTTCATGATTCCCGCTTTCATGCTTACCTTTAAGTATGATTATTTATGGCTGGTTCCTCCAATCGGGTACGGACAAGCTGTAAATGATGTTGTTAATGGTTTGCCAGCTGTCGATCTAGTAAATAATTTTGGTAATGCATATGCTATATTGCCATCCCCGGAATTTGCAATGCCATGGGATCAGGTAACGGGGAAAAGTTTTTATATGTGGATGGCTATTGCGTTTTCGCTGATGATTGGAACAGCCGGTTTGCCTCATGTACTTCAGCGATTTTATGTTGTGCCTAAAGCCAGCGATGCAAGATGGTCTGTTGTTTGGGGGCTGTTCTTCATCTGTCTTCTTTACTGGTTTGCGCCTGTTTATTCCACCCTTGGCGGAATTTTATCTGCCGATCCACAGGTTGGAAAATTAGCAAAAGATGCTATTGTTGTTTATACAGCCCAGTTAGGCGGATTACACCCACTTATTGTTGGACTTCTTGCTGCAGGAGGGGTTTCAGCTGCTTTTTCAACAGTTTCGGGTTTGTTTGTTTCGGGGGCATCCGCTTTCTCTCACGATTTATATGTTAAAGTTTTTAATCCTGATGCTTCGCCCCAAAAGCAATTGATGGTTGCTCGTTTGGGAACAATCGCAATGGCAGGTACTGTTACTAGTCTTGCCTTACTAGAGTTGGCCTTGATTGGACAATTGGTTGCTGTTGCCTTTTCATTGGCAGCATGTACCATGTTTCCAATGTTCCTGTTAGGTATTTGGTGGAGTGGGTCAAATCGTTCGGGAGCTGTGGCCGGTTTAATTGCTGGTGTTGCAATTTCAACAGTGGCTTTAACCAATAGTTTACTTGGGCCTGCAGGTAGCGCATGGATTACTGAATGGATGGGGCCATGGCACTTTGGATTGATTGGTGCTCCACTTTCTATATTGACAAACATTGTAGTTTCGAGGCTAACTCAGGAAACTCCTGAAGTAATTAGAGAATTTTTAATGGAACAAGTTCATAATTAAAATGGTCAAAATCCGTATACAAACAGGAAGAGTCATTGCGGTAATGACTCTTCTGACTATCGTTGCAGTAATTTTTGCCTGGTTTTATTATTCTGGAATAAATTCATCAGAGGATCCAAGAGTTATAGAGGCGAAAAGGATATATGCTAACTACTCCCGCTTTAGCGAAGCAGAGGATTTTGGTGGGATGATTTCAAGTCTTGATTCAATTCAAGCTATTTACAAATCTGTTGATCATTATGCAGACTCCTATGAAATGGGAGTGATCCATAACAACAGGTGTGCTATTTTCCTTCATCATGCTATTCATAAATGTGAGGACAGCATTTTAAGGAAGAAAAACATTGATACAGCCAATGAATATGCCAACAAAAGTATTGCGATATATAATGGTTGGATAAAGGAGTTTGGAAGCTTAAATACTAGTGAAGTAAAAACTAAGATCAGCGCCGATTTTGCTCTTGAGTCTTTTGATTTATCAGATCAGATGAAAGAAAAAATATTAGACAAGCGAGTTGAAGAGATTTTGGATGCCCAATTTGAAATTTCCAGAAGATTATCGGTCTGTTATACCAATTGGGGTATTATTTTACGTCATAAGGAAAAATATCAGGAAGCAGGTGATTGCTATGTGAAGGCAATGAAGTTATGGAAGGAAAATCTGACTGCGAAGAATAACCTTAACATTCTTTTGGGGCGACCTCAGGAAAAGAGAAGCATGATAAAAAAACTATTTCCGGAGGATAGAAAAGAAAGATAATAATAAAGAGTGTAAGATAAGACTTGATCTGACAGTTCGTCTTACCTATGTCTTTTATTTACACTTTTTCCTGTACTAATTATTATTTTTTATGGAAGCATTCTATGTGTTTTTGAATGACCTTGTGAACAAGAACAAACAAGATTATTCAGGCGAATTTCAAGTACAATGGCTAAACTCCTATTTGGCATCTGAGCAAGAGGAAAAAAGAAGTGCCCTGGTGCAGCAATTTTCTGGTCAGATACTTTTTAAGGAGACCAAACCTTATTGTAATCAGATTTCAGAGGGCTGCCAATTGTGTGGCAAAGGCCTGTGGAGTTGTCTGTTTATTACCAATAAATGCAATGCAAACTGTTTTTATTGTCCCACGGAGCAGAAGAATGATGAAGTGCCGAACACGCAGAATCTTAGCTTTAGCACTCCTGAAGCTTATGCGGAGTACATCAATTATTTTGGATTTAAAGGGGTTAGCTTTAGCGGGGGAGAACCACTTCTTTATTTCGACCGGGTAGTGGATTACCTCAAGGCTTTGCGCAAAAGCTGTTCTCCCGATATTTACATTTGGATGTATACCAATGGCATATTGGCCGATACGTATAAATTACGGCGTTTGGCCGAGTGTGGGTTGGATGAGATTCGGTTTAATATTGGTGCTACTAACTATTCAATAGAGGCTATTCAAAGGGCAAAAGGATTAATAAATAATATTACTGTTGAAATTCCTGCTGTACCTGAAGAACGAGATCGGTTAATTCTGTTATTGCCAAAGTTGATTGATGCAGGTGTAAGCAATTTAAACCTGCATCAATTGCGATTGACCAAATATAATTACCACCGTTTGTTGCAAAAGGATTACACCTATATTCCTGCGGAACGGCCATTGGTAATGGAATCGGAACTGACCGCACTGGAAGTACTTACTCATGTAAAAAACAATTGTTTACCCATTGGGGTGAACTACTGTTCGTTTCACTTTAAGAACCGCTTTCAAAAAGCAGGTTATCGAAAGATGATTGCCGCGAAGTTGGGGAATCCCGACGATCAACTTACCGAAAATGGTTTTATCAGAAAAAAAGCTGCCGATAGAATACATTATGAAAAGTTGGTGTTGGCAGATGAGGATTCCGATATAAAGCCCAATCGTGGATTTGCGTTGAGCTTTAAGAAATACAAATTGACCCGGTACCTGGCTTCCGAAAAATTAAATGTTCCTGCTGGTTTACAGTTTGAGGTGGATCAATTGGTGGAACGGGAGCCCTTTCAAATCCCAACCGATGAGCTTCTTTTTAAAATTTGGCAAAAAGAATATATTGAACGTGGAATAAGATCCTATTTTTAAACTGTTTTTACTCAATTGTGAGCTTTAATAGTTGTTTAAAAAGCGCTGCCCTAGGGGGGCACCCTTTTATCAATTATGTTTTTAGCCACATAACTTTTGTACAGAAACAAAACAATCCGGCCTTTCGACCGAATTGTTGAATTTGAATATACAATGAAACTAACAACTTATTTTTGTGTGTTGTATATGTTAAGAGCCATATGGTTCACCAAATGAGTGGCAAAATAAACATTTCGTAGAGAACTAAACATTTCATCAAGTGTTTCCAGAGAGTCTCCCACGAGCTCGGATAGAACAACTGTAGTTCCATCGTCAAAGGTGATTTGAAGATCACGTCCTTTTCGACAGAATGCAGTTAGTTCTGTGTCTCCATTGGTTTCGGACAGGACCTCAACTATAGCATTTTCTTGTAGAACACCATCTTTGAAAACCTGTATCTCATCCGATGCAGAACTTCTAATAATCTCGATATTGCCAATGGTTAGAGAATATTCACGCTCCCTTCCATAGGAATCTTCCGATTTCAGAAATGAAATTCGTTCGGAATAAAGAGTTTCTTCTCCTTGGGTTAGGCCATAGATGTAGCTTGTGGTATCGCCGGTTGTGAACTCTATTCCCATGGTCAAATCATTGGTGAAGGTGTAGGACGAAGAATAGCTCATACCTTCTTGAGAGCCCAATTCCCAGTTGATTTTTAAAGCGCCGGCAAATTCTTCCTCTACGTCAATACGAGTGTCCAAAAGATAGCTAAAGCCCATTCCTCCGGTATAGCTGTAAAGAAAGTCGGATGTTGTAATAACAAAGTCGTTTACCAAAGCCGAATCGGCTTCAGAGACCTGAAATAGAGTTCGGTAGTTGGTTGCCTTTTCTTTGGGCAAGCGAACGATGAATTGTTCACTGCTATCAGTTTGGGTAAAGAACTTGGTAATTCCACCACCAATTTGTTCTGTATCTTCATTCGAAGGTGAATAGTCGTATACTCCTTTCAGATTTTCCAATGTGATACTGGCTGAAAACAGGGAATTGTCCTCTTCGGAATTTTCTATACCCGACTTAGCGGTTGTTTTGTCATTCAGGCTTAAGATTTGATATCCCTTTGAGGAGGATATTTCTGCCACAGCTTCATCCAATACCATGGTTTTTTCAGCGATCGATTCCTTTAGAGTGAGTTTGTTTTCGTTTATCGAATCGTCTGAGCTATCAGAACAGCTCCAAACTCCCATTGAGAATGTGGTTAGTAAACCGTATCCCACCAACTTCATTTTCATAGTTTCTGATTTAAAATTTATAAATAAAAATTTGTTTTGAAAAGAGCTAAAGACTTCCCCAAGAGTGTCTTTTATTTTTGGTGGGAGTAAATCAAAAAAGATACCATTTTCCGGCTTTTTCATCAAGGTCAGTGTGCTATGTAAAAAGGCAATGAGGATAGGGGTTGAAAAAGAGAAGTTTACCAAAAGGTGAAAGTTTACTTCTTTTGTTAATAAAGAGCTAAGTTGTTTATTTCCCGGTATGTATAGGAATTGCCACAATCTTGTGGAAAATATCCCCAGCTTTTAGGGAATTCACTTTTTTGTATTGCTGATTTGATTGTAAGAAGCTCGATAAAAATTTGCAGATAGAGTTATTTCAGAGGTATGTGAAGCTCTGTTTTGTTGTGAATTTTTGTCAAATTTTTTCTTTGAAGTAATACCCATGTTTTTCGGTGTTTTAAATACATAAATCGGAAGTTGATAATAGGTTTGTTTAAGCTTGCATAAACTTCTGTATATGAAGAAGTGTAAGGAGGGAGTGGTTTCATAAGAATGTTATTCCTTAAGTATTGACAATTTGATTCAAATGTTCGTTGTTATGCTTTGGTACTCTTGGTTGTAAATAGTTTTTTTGACTGTTTTCGTTGAAAATAACGAAGAGAAGGAAGTGAAGGTTGTAAAGTAATTGTAAAGGAGGAAAAAGAGATGAAGAAATTGTTCAGGATTTTTATTGTTATCGCTGCTTTCGGATGCATGAGTTATTCACCATTTTCAGCTGTTGCACAGGAATGGTCCGATGTTCAAAAAAAGGTTTGGACAGAAGTAGAGAGCTATTGGGATCTGCATGCCAAAGGCGATTTAGAGGGATTTCTTAACTATTTCCATGCAGATTATATCGGTTGGTATAATCGGAGTGCGATGCCAGGGGATAAGGATTCGCTTCGGAAATGGCTGAAGGAAATGTTTGAAACCAAAAAGGTCGTGCTTTACGAAATTAAACCGGTTGCAATTTCGGTTTATGGAGATGTGGCCGTTATTCACTATTATTACTCCCAGGTGGTGCAATACAAACCAGAGAAAAAGCATCATGAGGAAGGACGATGGACCGATATTCTTATGAAGCAGGGTGGAAAATGGATGTTGATCGGGGATCATGGTGGCCCCAGGATTGGAAAGTAGTGCTATTAAGGGGATAATATGAGCATCTTGTGGCCATTTGAGAATTATTGGATGAGGAGCTAGTAAAATTGATGAAATTAGGAGGAATTTGGTTATGCTTTTTATGGTGATTTATTCGTTTAGACCCGAGAATCGGGAGGCGGCTACCCAACGCTTTATGAAAACAGGAGGTCCGCCACCGGAAGGCGTTGAGATGATGGGAAGATGGCATGCAGCCAGCATGAACCAGGGGTTTACTCTAGCAGAAGCAAATGATGCAGAGTCTGTAGCCAAATGGTGCCATTTGTGGGCTGATCTACTGACATTCGAGGTAATTCCTGTTCTAGAAGATGAGCAGATTACTCGTGTACTCGGATCATAAACTCCTGGTACTCGGGAAAAATTACTGGAGGGATGAGTTATTCGTTTGGGTTGGGAGGCCTGAAGATAGGATTCTCGTTCCTTCCAGATTTTGTTGATAATTTTATTGGAAGGAGGTATAATATGGCTTACTATTTATTTCAGGTGGCCTACACATCAAAAGCATGGGCTGAGCAGGTGAAGAGGCCTCAAAATCGGGTGGAATTGGTTCGCCCGGTGGTGGAGAAATTGGGTGGAAGCATTGTTGGTGCCTGGTTGTCGTTCGGGGAGTATGACATTGTTGCAATTCTACAGATGCCCGATAATGTTAGTCAGGCAGCGTTTGCAATTGCTGGAGCCGCTTCGGGACATCTAAAAACTGTTAAAACAACACCCTTGATGTCAATTGATGAGAAGTTGGATGTATTAAAGAAAGCAGGCGGATTGGATTATCCCAGATAGAGGAGGACATCCGAATTGACGGGAATGATAATATTTTATTAGTGTTGTTTTCCGCTGCCTAAAACGAAAAGGGCCGAAGCAGTTGCTTCGGCCCTTTCTCTAACCCTAATTTTAACTTAAATCTCTATCTATGAAAAACTATTACTTGTGTGTTTCTTACTAACTATGATACAAATGTACTCTGCTTTCCCGTTAAGGCATGCAAACAGAAGTTAAAGAAGCTTAAATCTTTACTACTATCGGTTCTTTTTTAGGATAATACTTTCAAAATATAGGATCTCCTTTTTTATTGCTTATTGACTAACATTTTTTCCGCTGATTTTCCCCAAAATGCATCCATTTATTTTTTTATTATTTCTTCGATACAACCTATTTGAGTTGTTCCATCTTTAAGATGGTAGTATTGGAAGTTTAGGTGAATTCGACATAATCAATGAGGATGCTATAGTCTTTAGTGTTTATGGAAATCAGGGTGAGAATGGATAACCGTTGAACGATAGAGGAATCGAAACCTGGGCGGAATGGAGTGAATTATCCTATTCTAAATGTTTCGGAAGAGATGACTTACAATGATATTCTGTTGCGTTTTCCCTATCCATTTGAGGAGAGGGAATTGAATTCGGAGAACTATGCCGCAGCTGCAGCAGCTATGGGCGGAGACAAGGCTTCCTCCAGAATATTTTGGGATAAGTTTCAACGATACGAATTACTTAAGGCCGATTAAAATTATTAGGGGCTGTCGATTTTTTCGACAGCTTGGTTTTTTTTGGGGGTATTTCCCCAAATTAATACTATTAATAAATGAACACTTTATACGACTTCCTCTTTAAGATTTCAGAATACACTCATGTAACATGATGTGGTAATCTTTGAAATTCCACTTACATGACTTCTGAAATTCTGTTCTACTACATGTCAAAAGGGTGTCAAAGTTGACATCATAATGTTTTTCCCCATTTGAAAGTGACAAAAAGTAGTTATTCATGGATTCTTAATGTCGATTTACACAAGAAAAAAATATGTTCGCAATTTGACAGGTTTGACAGGTTGGTATATGTAAAATAGGAGTTAGGTTTGTACCATGATTAAATAAAGAGGTTGCAATGCTTTATTTTGTACTGAAAAGCTTATTATATCATGGAAACTTATTGTATAATCAAATATTTAAGTGTTGTGTTATGAAAATATCAACTCGTTTATTGGGAGAAGGGAGAGGGAAAATATTAGGGGCGTTTTATATGATGTCTTTTATTATTATGTTACCCTTTGGCCTGGTAGCCCAGGATATCTCCCCACTGGAGTCGAATAGTAGATTTAATTTCGGATTTAAATTCGGTACCTCCATCAATAAATTTAGTAATCAACAGCCACATACTTCTGTAAACCAAGGATTGGTGGCAGGAGGATTTCTTTCTTATAATTTCAATACAGGCAAATCCTTTCAATTGGGTGCACAGTTGGAAGCTATGTATCTACAGCAGGGGGGAAATTTGATCAATTTTTATGATCCTGCCAGTTTTGGATTACAGGATGCTTCGGTGTGGAAGTTAAAAGTAAATGAAGAGAATGTACGTCTTCACAATCTTGAGGTTCCTTTACTAATGAAGGGGATGTTTAATTTGGGAGCTAACAGGTTATCGCTGGTTGTTGGACCTTCTGTTAGCTATAATTTCAATGCAGGCATAGATAGGGAAGTGTCGGCAATTCCTACAGAAGTTGATATTATCACTTTTTCGGATGAGGAAAACATCTCCGGCAAGATTGAGGATTTTTCCTATGGAATTACATCTGGTATTGGATTCGAAATTCCGATTTCCCCAAAGAATTATCTTCTGATTGATGCTCGTTATCGTTATTCATTAACCTCTGTGTATAATGGTTACAGTTATATCAGAAACCCCAAGGTACAGGGAGATTTGAAGAGTCACTCCATGTATTTTACCATTGGTTTTGGATTTTAAGAATAGTATGAAATAATAAGTAAAATTTAATTTGTTAGAATTATGAAAAAATTACTTTCCCTGCTTATGGGCTTGTTCCTTGTAGGTGGTTTGGTCTCGTCTTGTGATGATGATAGTTATACAGAAGAGGATGCCTTGAATGATTTGCAAAAAATTAATGTGGTGATTTCTGTTACGGATGCATCAAGCAACTATGAATTGGTTGAGGGAGCTACCGTAAAAATGGTTGATGGAGAAAGCATTCTGGAGGCTACTACAGATGCAGCTGGGATAGCTTTGTTTTCTGATGTAAAAGTTGGAAGTGAGATGCCTGTTTATGTTTCAAAAGAAGGGTTTACGACTACTTTTAAGGCGATTACTCTTTCAACTAATTCTGCTCGTGAAGTGCAGGTAGGTGAGACTGTTGCAGTCTATTCTTTAGCAGATGATAAAATGGCAGTTGTAAAAGGTCGTATGTCTGTTCAGTCCGATTTGACTACCGAAGAAAGAGAAGCCGTTCCTGAAGGAACCGAAATTCTACTTACTACAAACGATTTGCCCGAAGGGAATTCCAATATTTTTGTAGGAAAAACTGATGCCAACGGAAATTATGAAGTAAAAGTGCCGGTTTCTTCTGGTAATACTTTCAGATATCAAGTGGACTGTCCTACTTTGGAACTGAATCAGAAGGTGGCTTTGGTAGAAGATGGTGAAGCAAGTGTTGTGGAACGGAAAGCTTTGTATATGATAGATAGTTCTGAGCCTACCTATATTGCTGAGGTTCCAAGTGCTATTGTAAGTATTGCAGAACCTGTTGCAAAAGGAAAAGGCTTCGAGCTGGAGGCAAAACCAGTAAAAAGAACTTTGGATCTTAATGATAGAGTAAAAATAATTGATCGAGGAAGCAATTATTTCAAGGAAGGGATAGCTAAGGATGAATATTTCAATGTAATTGTACCATTTTCCAAAGATGCGGATGGAAATCAGGCTTCATTGAGACTAACCTTTAAAGATGGAGGTTTGATGTATGCGTGGGCATCAAACAATTACAAAGGAGGAGCTGACGCAATGTATGACTCTAAACCAACTATTGATCTTACAAAGATAAACGAGGCTCCAAATGGGAAAGGAATCAAAATTGATTTTGATTTTTCTCTTCGATATGATGTATTGATCAAGAATCATGGAACCGAATATTTGACCAATCCCCAAATAGAGATGAACTACCGTGGTGTAGGAGAAAAGGCCATGAAGAAAGTATCCTACGGTACTTCAGAGTTTAGACAATTGTTTGGTTATAATGATCTTTTGGCTAGGTGTACCATTGTGGAAGGATCTATTTATAAAAATGTAAATGGTGGCGAAAGCGATGTTTTGGCTAGAACAGAATATTTTGCTGAAGCCCCAATGTTTACTTGTAAAACCATTGTTGATCAGGCGGAAGTCAAATTACATATTAATGAAGGAGAAGTTGCTGGTTATTTCAATTTAATTCGAGGAAATGGCTATGATCCATTGAACCCACCTGTTGTAACTGTTACAACTTTGGCTGGAAAAGGATCTGGTGCTGTTTTGGAAGCAAAGGTGAATGCTGCTGGTCAGGTTGAGAATATTGAAATTGTAGAAAGAGGTGAAGGGTATACCACGAATGTTAATGTAAGACATCAATATTCAAATGGAGGCTTATCCCGTTTTGAACTTCATCAGGGACAAGTTGTTGTAAATGATATTTTTTACGGAACAGGTAGAGTAATGGATAAATAGTAAATTGTTAAAGAGTAGTAATGTAAGGGCAATCGTAAGGTTGCCCTTTTTTATTGGTTGATAAAATATCATTTGATAAATGAGGCTTCACTACTGATTTGGGTTGGTTTTTGATACCTGATTTTACAAAATTTTTTCCCTCGACTCATTATTTTTTAATGAACCCGAAAAATATTGTTTACTATTGGAGAGGATTTTTGTATATTCGCAAAAGACCCTTACAGGCCAATCAATTACTAATCTAAAATTCCGAGTTCATGCCATACAGAAGGTTGCCCAATACCGATTCTGCAAGAGTACGTGCCATGAAATCCGCTCTTGCCATGTGTAAAAAATTAGATCGCCGCTCTCTGGCTTTTTCAATGGTAACCCTTCAGAAGTTGGAATTTTTCCTCCCTCGCTTTGAGATGGCTATCTCTAACCAACGGAAAGCCCTTGCCAGTCAGGCTGCAAAAAATAAGAAGTTCACGGAGTTAGGCCGAAAAGCCCGGCTTTACATATCCCATTTTATTCAAGTATTGAATTTTTCGATTATTCGAGGGGAACTGAAGCCCGAAGTCAGGGAGTTTTATGGAATTGATATCAAGGATAAGGCTGTGCCCTCGCTGATAAATGATTCTGATGTTCTTAAGTGGGGTGAACAGGTGATAAAAGGAGAACAGGAGCGAACCATGCGAGGGGGAAATCCTATTTACAGTCCGTCCATAGCCTTGGTTCGGGTTAATTATGAAAATTTTAAGCAGGCAAGTAATTTCCAGAAAACGCTTCAGAATAACACCCATCGTTTCTCTGAAAGTGTGGCACAACTTCGGAAAGAGGCCGATAAAATTATCCTCCACATTTGGAACGAGGTGGAAGAGAGCTTTAGTGGCTATTCCGACGATTTAAGACGCGAACGATGCCAGGAGTACGGATTGGTCTATGTTTACCGGAAAGGGGAACGAGAGCGTCTTCAAAAGAAGAAAGAGGCCGAAAAAGACACCATGAAATTACCTTTTGCGAGTGCGGTAGAAGAAGAAAACCAGGTAACCCGTTAAAGCCAACGAAATGATACTGGCAGCCCAACCATTATCGGTTGATCCAATATTGTTGACTTCCTCCGGAAAATACCCCCGGGCAACCAGAAAGTAGAAGATAACAGCCATACTGTTGTTAATGAAGTGCGCAACAATCGGAATCCACAGACTTCCGGTCCAGATCAGGAGGTAACCAAACAGGATGCCCATCATCATGCGAGGCAAAAAACCAAAGAATTGAAGGTGAAGTGCCGAAAATGCCATGGCGGCCAGAATAATTCCCGCGTGTTTGTTATTGGTCCATTTGGTGATCAGTTTTTGAAATATTCCCCTGAAAAGCAATTCTTCTCCCAAAGCCGGAATCAAAGCAATCATAAACAGATTGATCATCAGGTCTCCAGTGGTTTTCATCTCTAAAAACTTTTCTGTAATAACTTTTACATTCTCCTCTGAATTTCTCATCCATTCTTCCACTCCCGATAAGAAATCCGGCAAGGAAAGATGGGAATTGAACTCCGCCATAAGGTTGATCAGAGGGAGTGCCAAAATCGTTAGTAAAGCAGCTAAAACATATTTAGTTCTTTTAGCGGATACATTCAGGCAGAGGTATTCGGAGATTCTATGGTGAAAAAGGTAGGCCAGCAGAAAAGGTGGGATCACAAACAGTCCCAGTGAATACATTACCTGGTAGTATTTTAACAAGGGGAGATTTACATCCTTGTTCATGGTATTTAAAGCTTCGGGCTGGGTAAAAATGTTTACGCCAAAAAATAGGTAGGCTCCAATGCTTGTAATAAAAAGCATTACCAGAAAACTAAGAACCATAGTACATCCGGAAAGTAACATTTGGTTTGCAGGAGAACTGTCTTTGAACGAAGCTTTTAACATGATAGTGTGTTTTTTCTAACACAAAAATAGTAGTTTTTTCAAGCTTTTGTCCTTGAGACTTACAACTTTCCTTGCCATTTCTAAAGATAAGTGGACATTCATTAAATGTTTTAAATTCAAAAATCTACCATTATCACCAAAGGTAACGGAAAGAATTTGAGGATAATCTTTTATATTTGTGGCCGTTAATACATTTAGGAAGAGGACCTGACTTTTTGCAAGAGGAAAAGCATGGTAGGATTTCATTCCTTTTCCGGATGTTTCTTTTCGGTTGGAAGGAATTATTAATTTACGTTTGAAAAGTATAATTGCGTGAAGATAGGAAATTTAGATTTGGGGGAACGGCCGGTTCTTCTGGCTCCAATGGAGGATGTTACCAACCCGCCTTTTAGGGTATTGTGTAAAAAATATGGTGCCGATTTAATGTATACAGAATTTGTTTCTTCGGATGCATTGATTCGATCGGTGAACCGTACCATGAAAAAATTAACCATACTGGAGGAAGAGCGCCCTGTTGCCATTCAAATCTACGGGAAGGAAGTGGAGGCAATGGTAGGAGCTGCCAAAATCTCGGAACAAGCTGGTCCGGAACTGATTGATATCAACTTTGGTTGTCCGGTACGAAAAGTCGCTACCAAGGGAGCAGGTGCCGGTATGCTCAGGAATATTCCCCAGATGCTGAAGATTACCGAAGCCGTTGTAAAAGCTGTAAATGTACCGGTAACCGTAAAAACCCGTCTGGGGTGGGATGCCGATTCCAAAATTATTGTAGAGTTGGCTGAACAGTTGCAGGATACGGGGATTCAGGCTTTGACCATTCATGGTCGCACCCGCTGCCAGATGTACAAGGGAGATGCGGACTGGAGTCTGATTGGAGAGGTGAAGAACAACCCGCGAATGCATATTCCTATCATTGGGAATGGTGATATTACTACCCCCCAAGGAGCGAAGGAGGCTTTTGACAAGTACGGTGTGGATGCAGTGATGATTGGACGTGCTGCCGTTGGCAAGCCGTGGATTTTCCGTGATGTGAAACATTACTTGCAAACAGGAGAGTTGTTGCCTCCGGCTACCGTAGCCCAGCAGGTTGAGATGCTTAAGGAGCAGATTGATGCGGCTATTGACTGGATTGATGAGCGCCGAGGGATTCTTCACATGCGTCGTCACATGGCAGGAATGTTTAAGGGGCTTCCCAATTTTAAACAGACCCGAATCAGCATGCTGCGAGCTGATTATTACGATGATTTGATGGAGATTCTAAACAGTGTTGCCATGGAATATGGTGAGCATCTGATTGAAGAGTAATCAAAATACAATTGAACGAAAAAGGCCATTCCTGTGAAAGAATGGCCTTTTTTAGTATGCTATTGTGCTTATTTTAAGATCTTAGGTAATTGATTAACGAAATAGGTGGGATTCTTTACAAGGTATTCCTCGCTTCGTCGGCCCCAGTTCATAATTGCTTTTTGCACTATTCCGGTTTGCAATAAATTGATTTGTTCGGGGTTTAGGGGTACTTCTACCTGGTAGGTTGAAAACCCATATTTTGCGTATTCTGTTGGTTCTGCCTCTTTTGTAAAAACAAGCTCTATGGTTTTTCCACCCAACAATTCCAGCGTTAGATTTTCGCCTTTCTTTATGAATCCAAAGTAGGAGAAGGCTTCAGGTGTTTGCACCTTCCAATTCATCTTCAGGTAGGCTTTCCCTTCTTTCCCTGAAAGGGTAAAATCAGCCCGTACGATGTTTTTGCTCTTAAAATACTTTTTTAGTTTGGCACTGGGACCTTCAATAACAGTTGATTTCTCCAGTTGGATGTCCTTAATATCTACCGGTGTATCAGGAGCAATTTCCTTAACAGATGGAGTAACATCTTTCGCATTCGGGATACTGCTTTCTGCGTATTTCCAGGTTCCATTATCGAACAGGAGGACTACCTTCCCATCCTTTGTAACTGCTTCCTGTTGGGCCTGACTGGTGAAAGCAAATCCCATGGCGAGCAGAAGAAATAGAGTGAATTTATGCATATCAATTAAATTTTAAGAATCGTTTGGTGATGTATCTTACCGGAAAGCGGGACGCTAGATATCCGATGAGCAATACAGTGATAAAGATAATAAAGATATCCAGTGCTCGTACCTGAACGGGATAGGAGTTAAAAATGAAATCTCCCTGCAATTTGATAAATCCGAAATGATCCTGAAGTAAAGCCAGAATAACTCCCAATACGATTCCAATTACAGCTCCTGAAAAGGAGATTAGCCAACCCTCCAAGAGAAAGATGTTTTGGATAGTTTTCTGATTGGCTCCCATGCTGGTAAGAGTGGCAATATCGTTCTTTTTGTCGATGATCAGCATCGTTAGCGATCCAATTACATTGAATGAGGCAATGATCAGGATAAAGGTAAGGATGAGATAGATGTAGGTTTTCTCACTTTGCATCATCTTGAAGAGAAGATCATGCAGCTGGAAACGGTTTTTTACAAGGTAATTGTCCCCCAGTATTTCCTGGATCTGGCTTTGGACGGCATCCATTTGATCCGGATCCTTTAGCTTTAGTTCAATAGCACTTACTTCTTCGGGATAGTTGAAAAGATCCCGGGCAAAATGCAGAGGCACTAAAACATACTGAGAATCAAAATCGTTTTGAATGATGAAATAGCCCGATGGATACAGATGTTTGGTGTTGAATGCATTTAATGGGTTGGTGCTGATACTGGCATTTCGTTTGGGAACGTAAAATTTAATGGGATCTACAAAAGTAAGGCCTACCCCAAGGTTTTGCGCAACCACAAAACCCAGTACCGCAAAATCCCGTTTTGGCGTTTCCAGTAAGAATTTGCCTTCCACCATCATGGTATCAATGCCGGTCATAAGGGTAAACGATTCATCTACTCCTTTTACAATGGCCGGACGTTGGCGGTTGCCATATTTCAGGAGGGCATTCTCTTCAATAACTTCCGAATAGAAGGCCAATCCGTCCATCTTTTTGATTGGGCCAAAGATTGTGGAATCGGGAACAAAGGTTTTCCCTTTTGCCGGTAGAATTTTTAAGTCGGGATCAAAACTCCCGAACAGGGAGCGAAGAAGACCGTCAAATCCGTTGAAAACCGAAAGAACAACCACCAGGGCCATTGTTCCAACGGCTACTCCAATCACCGAGATCATGGAGATAATGTTGATTACATTCTGCTTTTTTTTAGAGAGCAGATATCGTTTGGCAATATGAAAAGCTAAGTTCAAATTAGGTCTTTTTGTAATGAAGGGCAAAAGTGGTGCTCCATTTCCGAAGCACCCTTAGGTCTTTACAAATCCTGAACAAACTGGTGGGTTCAGGAGCAATTTTATTCCAAAAGATTGTCGATGTTTTCGATATAGTCAAGCGAATCGTCGATAAAAAAGGCGAGTTCGGGAACCACTCGTAACTGATGTCTAACTCTCTGGGCTAAGGTGTAACGGAGTTTTTTGGCACTCATTCGAATTAGTTCTAGAGTATCTTCGCTTTTATCTGACGGAAAAATACTTAAATATACTTTGGCAAGTCCCAGGTCGGGGCTTACCCGCACAACGGTTACCGAAATCATTTTCCCACCAAAAAGGTTACGGGATTCCATCTGAAAGATTTCTCCCATGTCCTTTTGTATCAATCGCGCAATCTTACTTTGTCTGGTTGATTCCATAAAGAATATCTGTTGTTTTGAAATTGAATCTATTACAAGTATTAATTAAAGTTGCCGAAACATTCGCAGAGGAATCTTATGTATTGATAAATTCGCAAGGGAGGTAAGCCTGGCAACCCAAAGAATGTCCTTATTCCTGAAATCAGACCAATTCAACTGATTGTCAGGCGGGCATAATTTTATGCAAAGATAACAGAATATCAGTGAAGATAAAAGAAGTACAATAACTAAGCTTTTTCGAAGCCTACTTTTAATGGCTAAAAGAACAAATGGTACGGTCTTTCGTTTTTTATTTTTGGCAGAGGAGAAGTGGGCTGTAAGATTTGGAAAATAATTAGCAGGGATTGTTATTTTTGCACCTACTTATGACAGAGCTTTTTGAATATGGATATCTGGGCCTTTTCCTGGCCGGCTTTTTATCGGCTACTTTACTTCCGTTTAGTTCCGAAGCAATTCTGAGTATGTTTCTCTATTCCGATTACGATTTTAAAGTAGCAATAGGAGCTGCTTCTTTGGGCAATTGGTTGGGAGGAATGTCAACCTATTACCTGGGGTATCTGGGGAAATGGGAATGGATTGAGAAATACCTGCGGATAAAAAAAGAGAGGGTGGAGCGAACCAGGAAATACTTGTTCCGAAAGGGGAGTGTATTGGCCTTTTTCGCCTGGTTGCCTTTTATTGGGGATGTTATTCCATTGGGGCTTGGCTTGTTGCGGTCGCATCCTGTATGGGTGGCTTTTTTTATGCTGCTTGGTAAAATCTTACGCTACCTTGTTTGGGCCTGGCTGACTCTGCAAGTAATTTAATTTTTTTGGGGAGGATTGAATTTAAAACTCATTACCCGGGCCTTGGCTCCGGAGCAAGGAACTCGAAGCATTGAATGAGGATCCCCTTGCGTGGAATCTTTACTTCTGAATTACCTTGGGCACCAGAAAATGTTCACCATCCGTATGGGGCGCATTGGAAAGAGCCTGTTCCCGATCTAAAAGCAGTTGGGATTTATCTTTTCGTAGAGGGGACTTCTGATCGGCCAACTGGGTGAGAGGTTCCAGCCCCGTAGTATCAACTTCCTGAAGTTTTTCCATGCAGGAAAGTATTTGTTCCAGGTCTTTTCGAATGCGTTCCTTCTTCTCTCCCGAGACTGTTCATAACTCTGTGTCAGGGTGAATTGATAAAGCATATATCTTAGCACCATGACAAAGAAATTCAACTATGATTCGTTTAAGGAAAAAGCGATCCAAGGTATACTGGAGGG